>CAZYAZ010000062.1:0-24721 GCA_964646205.1 uncultured Planctomycetaceae bacterium
AGCTTCTTCAGTTGCAGCTTCTTCAGTTGCAGCTTCTTCAGTTGCAGCTTCTTCACCGTCACCTGTTTCGTCCGCCGGAGCGGTTTCCTCGGCTACCGGTTCCTCTGGCGGCGGTGGTTCCTTGGGGGCCGTCATTGGTGGCGGTTCACTGGCAGTTCCGAACCGGTTGTTGTTCAACTTGTCGATCAGGACGGCGACCTTGTCACTGGGCAGCGCTCCGACTGACATCCAGTATTCGACCCGTTCCATGTTGATTGTCACACGTTGCGACTTGTCGGGAATCATTGGGTCGTAGTGCCCGATGTCCTCGATCGATTTGCCGTCACGGGGTGACCGGCTGTCCATCACTGCGATGCGGTAAAAGGGGCGGTGTCGTCGGCCCAGCCTCTTGAGTCGAATTCGAACGGCCACTTGTCTCTCTCCTGTTTGAAAAGTCCGCCGATGTACAAAGACCGGCGACGTGTTTGTGTGTTTTCGTATCGAGTCGGTTTCTTACTGAATCGTAACGATTCGTCCTATCTGCTGCTCCATCCGGTGAGAGGCGGTTGGAGAGATCCTCTAGTGTGACAGGCGAAGGCCCTAGCGGCGATTCCTCCGACGGGCTTTCCGAGCTTTTTTTCGTTTCTGTCGTTTTTGATTTTTGGCGGCAATCCGGTCCACGGGACCTCGTTTGCTGCGAATTTTTTCTTTCCGAAGTTGAGCTCCGCCGTCAAGCATCCCGCCATCGGACATTTCCTTGACCGCCTTCATTCGGTCTTTCATTCCCATTCCGGCCATCTGCTGCATCATGCCCGACATGGCGTCGAACTGTTTGAGCAGGTTGTTGACGTCTGCGGCCGCGTTGCCACTGCCTTTGGCAATTCGATTTCGTCGCGAGCGGTCAATGCGGTCGGGATTGGAGCGTTCATCGGGAGTCATCGCGTTGATCATTCCCTCGATCCGCGTGAGGTCGGCTTCGGGATCCTCCATGTCCGGGTTGTCGGCGATCATGCCACCGACACCCGGGATCATTTTCATGATCTCTCGCATCGGTCCCATCTTCTTCATCATCTTCATCTGTTTGCTGAAGTCGTCGAGAGTGAATTTTCCCTCGAGCATCTTCTGCTGTTGAGCCAGGGCTTCTTCTTCGTCGATTTGCTCCTGGGCGCGTTTGACGAGGCCGACAACATCGCCCATCCCGAGGATACGATCGGCCATCCCCTCGGGCCGAAATTCCTCGAGTCGGTCCAGTCCTTCGCCGACACCGATGTACTTGATTGGTACACCAGTAACGGCCTTGACCGAGAGGGCTGCACCACCTCGCGTGTCCCCGTCGAGTTTTGTGAGGATGACGCCGTCCACCTCCAGGGCGTCATTGAACGCCTTGGCACTGTTGACGGCGTCCTGGCCGGTCATGGCGTCACAGACGAGCAGGACCTGGTGAGGTTGGATCTTGCGATCGATTTCCTCGAGTTCGCTCATCAACTCGCTGTCGACGTGCAGTCGGCCGGCGGTGTCGAGAATAACAACGCGAACTTCCGGGTTTGTCTTGGCCTGTTTCAGGCCATTGCGACAGACTGTCAGGGGGCTGCTGTCGGCACTCTCGGTGTAACAGGGCACGTCGATTTGATCGGCGATCACCTGCAATTGCTCGATGGCGGCAGGTCGTTGCAGGTCGGCGGCGACGAGCATCGGCAGGTGGCCCTGCTCCTTGAGCATCCGGGCCAGTTTGCCACAGGTGGTCGTCTTGCCACTTCCCTGCAACCCGCAGAGCATCACGACGGCCAGGCCATCGCGACGAATGGGAAGAGATGGGTCGACCGGACCCATCAACTCGACCAGTTCCTGGTGCACGATCCCGACGATTTGCTCGCTGGGCCGGATCGACTTCAGGACCTTTTCGCCCATGGCCTGGGCGGTAACACGTGAGACGAAGTCGTTGGCGACGTCGAAATGGACATCGGCCTCGAGCAGGGCCTGCCGCACCTGGCCGAGCCCCTCGCGAATGTTCCCTTCGGTCAATCGCGATCGTTCGATGAACGACAGCGCGCCCTTCAGTCCGTCTGTGATGCCTTCGAACATGGTCGCGGAAATTCGGCTGTGTGTGGGGCGTTCCGGCTGCCGTCGCACTCAACGCCTTGGCAGGCCATCGTTTACCACGATCGATGAACCGCCACGGCTTGGGCCGGGCTGAAGGAGACGTGGTGAACGACAAATTCTAAGGCACATTCCCCATCATGACAACGCCTCGGCCGGCTCACACCCTCACCGTCGGTCTGCTACAATGACGCGTTGCGTCGCTTGGAACTGAACAACAAGTCCCATTCAACGAGCACGTTTTCCGATGGATCAGGCTGCCACCGACTTTGCGGGTTCCCGGAACCTCTTCGATGCCGTTTGGGACCAGCACGCTGTGGGCCAATTGGAGTCTGGGCAGACCCAATTGTTCATCGGCCAGCACCTGATCCATGAGGTCACCAGTCCCCAGGCGTTCGAGATGCTGCGGGATCGTGGTCTCGGAGTGATGTTCCCGGAACGGACACTGGCGACGGTTGATCACATCATTCCCACCGACGATCAGTCGCGTCCATTTGCCGACCTGCTGGCCGAGGAGATGATGTCGGCGATCGAGCGGAACTGCTCGGAATTCGGAATCGAGTTGCTGGGCCTGGAAGATCGTCGGCAGGGTATTGTTCATGTGGTCGGGCCCGAATTGGGTTTGACTCAGCCGGGAATCACCCTGGTCTGCGGCGATTCACACACCAGCACGCATGGTGCCTTTGGTGCGATCGCCCTGGGCATTGGCACAAGCCAGGTGGCACAGGTCCTGGCTACCGGAACACTGGCCATGAACCGTCCGCAGGTGAGACGGGTCGAGGTGACCGGTTCGTTGGCCGACGGCGTCTTTGCCAAGGACGTGATCCTGGCAATCATTCGAAAACTTGGTGTGCAGGGGGGAGTGGGGTTTGCCTACGAGTACGCTGGCAGCGTCTTCGATGAGATGAACATGGAAGAACGGATGACCGTGTGCAACATGAGTATCGAGGGGGGAGCGCGTTGCGGGTACGTGAATCCCGACGCCACGACTGTGGAGTTCCTCAGGGGACGGCCAGCGGTTCCCTCTGGCGACGATTTTGAACGGGCGGCGGCGTGGTGGCTCAGCCTGGCATCGGGTGCCGGGGCCCGGTTTGACGATCATGTGACCTTGGACGGAGGGGCGATTGAGCCGACGGTGACCTGGGGGATCAACCCGGGCCAGAGTGTTGGCGTGAGCGAATCGCTTCCGGTTCCAGGAGAGTGTTCGGTCGAGGACCAGGCCGGGGTCGACGAGGCACTGGAATTCATGGGGCTGGAAGCCGGCCAACCGATCCGGGGACAGTCGATCGACGTCGCGTTTATCGGTTCGTGTACGAATTCTCGCCTGTCCGACCTTCGTGAGGCAGCGGCAGTTGCCAGCGGACGTCGCGTGTCTGATGGCGTGCGAGCCCTGGTCGTTCCCGGAAGCCAGCAGGTCGCCGAAGAAGCTGAGGCCGAGGGGCTGGATCGAGTCTTTAGCGAAGCCGGTTTCCAGTGGAGGGCTGCGGGTTGCTCGATGTGCCTGGCCATGAATCCCGACAAGTTGCAGGGGCGGGAGATGTGTGCATCGTCGAGCAACCGCAACTTCAAGGGCCGGCAGGGAAGCCCGACGGGACGGACGTTGTTGATGAGTCCCGCGATGGTCGCGGCAGCGGCCATTCAGGGGCACGTGACTGATGTCCGCGAACTGGCGTCAACCAACGGGTGACCACGTCCCGGTCCTTGGCAGGCACCGCAGCCCACTACTCACAGCACAATTTTCAGCGTCCGGAGATCTTGATCATGTCGAATAGCCAGGTCGTCAGTATCGCAGGCACCGCGATCCCACTCCTGCTTGATGACATCGACACCGACCGGATCATTCCGGCCCGCTATCTCAGGTGCGTTACGTTTGATGGGTTGGGTGAACACGCCTTCGAGGATGATCGACAGCAGGACCCCGGCCACCCGTTCAACCAGGAGCGATTTGCCGGCGCGGCCGTGTTGGTTGCGGGTCGGAACTTCGGATGTGGTTCGTCCCGTGAACACGCCCCCCAGGCCCTGATGCGATGGGGTGTCCAGGCGGTCGTGGCAGAGTCATATGCAGAGATTTTCTTTGGCAACTGCACGGCGCTTGGGATACCAGCGGTGACGCTGGATCGTGCGAAGCTCGAAGAGTTGGTGGCGGCCATCGATCTGGATCCAACCGTCGAGGTCACCATTGATCTCGAGGCCGACCTGGTGAGATGGGGGCCGGAGTCCGCTTCGGCCGAATTGCCCGAGAGTGCCCGGACGGCGCTGGTTTCTGGAGAATGGGATTTCCTGAGCCAGTTGTTGGCCAACGGCGAATCGATTCGTGAGACCGCCTCGAAAATCCCCTATCTCAACGGATTCGCGGCCGAATGACTTCCCCGGACGGGATGCAGTCGAATCGACGCGAGTTCCTGGTCGGGGCCGGGAACGTCGAGGACTCTCGGGTGTCTGTTGAAATCGCCGACGAGGTGGAGATCCCTCGGGCCAGTGACACCCTGAGAATCCAGACGCAGGCCATGGCCTGCCAGTTTGCCGTGTTTCTCGATGCCGACCGACAGGATCGCCTTGAGGCAGCGTCGTCGGTGCTCGAGTCGGTACACGAACTCGAAGCACTGATGACCGTGTACCGGTCCGACAGTCCCATGGCTCATGCCAATGCCACGGCCGCCGAGTCGGATGTCGTGCTCGAGAAATCCCTGTTCGACGTGGTGTCCCTGGCATGTCGGATCGCCAGGGAGACGGAGGGGAGATTCGATCCGACAACCGGGCCACTGATCGAGTTGTGGCGGAACGCCCGCACCATCGGCGAGGTTCCTGATGACCGGGAAATTCAACGGGTCCGGAACCTGGGAACACTGGAAGACGTGGTGGTGGATGCCGGGGCGGGCTCTGTTCGCTATGCGCGGCGTGGCGTGGAGTTGAATCTGGGGGGAATTGGCAAGGGTTTTGCGCTGGACCAGATTGCCACCGAGCTACAGGGGGCCGAGGTTGATTCGTACCTGTTGCATGGCGGCCATAGCAGCCTGTTGGCCCGCGGCAGCCATGCGGCACACGAGGGTTGGCCGGTGGGCATCCGCAATCCCCTGTTTCCGACACGCCGGTTGGCGACCCTGTTGCTGGCCGGGTGTGCGATGTCGACCAGCGGGTCCGGAGTCGAATCGTATCGGATCGGTGGACGTCGATTCAGTGACATCCTGGATCCAAGGACGGGTTGGCCAGCCGAAGGAATGCTCAGCGTGACGGTGTTGGCTGAAACCGCCGCCGTGGCAGACGCACTCTCGACGGCGTTTTTCGTCGGAGGGGTCGAATTTGCCAGGACCTGTTGCGATAATCGGCCCGGTGTCGGTGCCTTGCTGATTCCATCACCTCGCCGGGGTCAGACGCTCGAACCGGTCGTCTGTGGGATTTCCGATGAGGTGTTGTTCTTTGAAGAGTGAGACTGGACGGTCGCGAAGTGCGGCCGGACAGGACCGGGGGGCGGGTGATGGAGGCGAGTGTTGCACAGTCGGAAATCGACATTTCTGATCACGGCGATTCTGCTGGTGGTTTTGCGGATTGCCATCGGATGGCAGTTTCTGTACGAGGGACTCTGGAAGTTCCAGAGTCGTCAGACGGCCAGACCCTGGACGTCGGCGGGCTACCTGAGGAATTCCCAGGGGCCTTTGCGTAACGTCTTTCGTGGTCTGACTGGTGATCCCGACGAGTTGAACTGGCTTGATCCCAACTGGGTCGGATCGAGGTGGGACACCTGGCAAACCAGGTTCGTGGCCGGAAACCGGCTCGACAAAACACAAGCCAGCCGGCTGAACCGATTGCTCAACGGTCCCAAGGACTTCCGTGCCGAGTTGGCTGCCCTGCCCGACGGGCTGGTGTTTCGTGGCACGCTGGCCAAACGACTGACGTTCGATGCGAAGTCAAAGCGACTCATCGTGGACGGCAAGGTGCACCTGACTCCGCGGGAGCGTGATGCGGCGTTGAAACTCGTCCCGGTTCCCGAAACCGTGACCGACGAGAATCGCGAGGCAGAAGAAGTGGCCCAGCGGTTCCGCGAGGCCCTGGAAAAGGTTTTTGCTCGCTCGTCGCGTTTGAGTTTCAAGGAGCGGATGCGGGCGTCGCTGTTGGGTGATCCTGAACGGGCGGGTTTGACGATCACCGACCGAAAGACAAAACAGGAACTGGAAACACGGCTGGGCGAGATCGAACTCTACCGGCGGCAGTTGCAGCGTTACGAGCAGAATCTGGCCAGGGTGGAGACGGATTTTCAGCAGAAACATATTCAGCAGTCGGGAGTGCCAGGTTACGGGGACACCGCAGAAATTCGCAGTGCACTGGTGGGACCCATCAAGGGGCTGGAAGGTGAACTGATCGTGGCGGCTGAGAAGTTGCTCACGCCCAAACAGCGTGCCCGTGGTCCGGTCGCAATGCCCCCCACACGTGTCAACCAGATTGACACGTTGACGATGTGGGGGTTGGCGGCAATTGGCGTGCTCTTGATTTCTGGACTATGCAGCCGACTGGCTGCGGTCGCCGGTGCGGCGTTGTTGTTTTCGTTTTACCTGGCCATGCCACCGTGGCCGGGTGTGCCTGCGGCTCCAGGCCCCGAACACAGCTTGTGGGTAAACAAAAACTTGATCGAGGTGTTCGCCCTCCTGGTCCTGGCGTCGGTGCCGACCGGGCGTTGGTTCGGGCTGGATTCCCTGGTCGGGCGATTGCCGCTGAAGGCACGGCGGGATGTCGTGGCCTCGAGCGACTCCGCAGACGAACCGCCAGCGCAGCCGCCCGAGGGGGAGGCGACAATGGCTGTTGAGCCAGGCGTGGCAGAGACCGATACTGAAAGCGAACCGGACGAGGTGACCGACGTGGTTGGTGAACCGGAGTCTGGAAATGAAACCGAGAGTGGCTCCGAATTGGAATCAGAATGAGGGTTGTGTCGTGCAGTTGACACCCGAAGAAGTTCAGACCGGCAAAGACAATTTCAACGAGGCACTTGCGGCGACCCGCGGAGGAGACCCGGTCTTCGAGGACGCCGTGGGCCTGTCCCGCCGGAGTTTTATCAAGGGTGCCGCGGGAGCGACGGCCGGCCTGGGGTCGGTTTACTTCGGCTACGGGGCTCTCAAAGGCGACCCGGTCCGCGTCGGTTTTATTGGAACCGGTGACGAGGGCAGCGTTCTGCTGACCGAGCACCCTCCCGCCTACATGGACATTGTGGCGGTTGCCGACCTGCGTCCGACCAACCGTCAGCGGGCCTTCACCGGCGATGGCAATCCCCGCCGCGTGGGACTCAACAAGAAACTCGGCCGGAAGAAGGCCAGCAAGATTGCCGTCTACGAGGATCACAAGCAGTTGATTGCCGATCCGAACGTTGAAGCCATCGTGATTGCCGTGCCGCTATCGCATCACGCGCCGATCGCAATCGAGGCGATGAAGGCGGGCAAGCACGTACTGACGGAAAAACTGATGGCGCACTCGATCAGCGAGTGCAAGGAAATGATCCAGGTTGCGGCCGATACCGAGAGATTCCTGGCCGTCGGTCACCAGCGGCATTATAGCGTGCTGTATGACAATGCCAATTTCCTGGTCAAGCAGGGACTGCTGGGCGACATCCGTCACATCCGGGCCCAGTGGCATCGCAACAACAGTTTTCCTGGTCGTGACAGTTGGCGGAAGCCGATCCTGGCTGAAGATGCCGCGGCCCTGGATGGCAAGATTTCCGGGTACAACTACAAGTCCATGAACGAGCTGATCAACTGGCGATTGTACAATCGCACCGGTGGTGGACTGATGGCCGAGTTGGGCAGCCACCAGATGGACGCGTGCAGCATCTTCCTGGGCAAGGTTCATCCGTTGGCCGTGCAGGGTTACGGCGGAAAGAACTTTTACGGGGTCCAGAGTGTCGGGTCTGCTGACAAGCAGACTGACGATCGCGAAATCGACGACCACGTGTACGTGACGTTCGAATTCCCGGGCAAGAATTACCACGCCAAGGACAATCCTGACGACGTGGTGGTGGTGACCTATTCGTCGTTGAACACGAATCGGCTCGAGAGTTTTGGCGAGACGTTGCTGGGCAGTCGTGGGACGATGGTGGTCAAGCAAGAGCAGGAAGCGTTGTTGTACAAGGAAGGAAGCCCGTCGACTGGAGCCGGCGGACCCGAGCAGCGGCTGCACGTCATCGGCGGCAAGGGGGGGCCGGTGATGGACGCGAGTGCGAGCCTGGCTCCAAGTTCGGCCGCCGCGGTGGCATCGAGTGCGCTCGGGGCGAGCATCAGCCGGGGCTACACCGAGGAGATGGAGCACTTCTGCCATTGCATTCGCAACGAAAAATACAATGACAACACGTTACGGTGTGGTGGAGTCGTGGCGATGGCCGACGCGATCATGGCGTTGACGGCCAACCTGGCAATGAAGCACCGCAAACGCATCGAATTCAAGGACGAGTGGTTTGATCCGGCCACTGCGGCGACACCCGAGACCGACCCGGACATTGCAGGTTAGTTCGCGATGGCGCGATGGCCCGATTCTCGTCGATCGACCTGGACGACCATTATTCTGATGTTCGTCGTGTTTCCCGCGTTGTGCTGGGGCTGCTGGTGGTTCGTCAACCGTTAGCCGAACTCTCGAGAGTTGCCGGGCAACGATCGGTCACTCGCCGGCCGACGTCGGTGTCGCATCAGACGCCGCTGGGGCCGGAAGTCGCGAAGAGAGCAGCAGCGGAGCGATCATGATCAGTGCGCTTCCGTAGTAGGGCCACTGGGAGCCGAGCTTCCAGAAGACCAGGCCCGCGATGACCGGGGCGATAGCTCGCGACAGGGCACCGATTGATCGGAAAACACCCAGGACTTCTCCCTGGCGGTCGGCCGGAGTGTAGAGCGAGACGAGGGCCGAGAGACACGGGGAGACCAACGCACTGCCGATGGCCAGGAGCGCCAGACCGCCGTAGAGGTGAAGCGAGTCGTGATCGGGGGTACTGCCTACGATCACCAAACCGGGTACCAGCATGAACAGGCCCGTGCGTACCAGTCGCCGCTCGCCCAGCTTGGGAGCCAGACGTCGAACTATTCCACCCTGGACCAATGCGATCAACAGCCCAACGAAGATGAAGATCCACATCATTTCGTGTCGCGTGTACTCCAGTCGCTCCTTGGCCAGGAACACCAGGGTGAATTCCATGCCGGCAAACGCGGTCTGGTACAGGAAGAACAACAGGTTGGTTCCCGAGACTCCATTGGGCAGATTGTGGCCGGAGAGCAGTCGGACGGGGTTGAACGATCGGGCGTGACTCGGACTCGTGCCGCGGTTCTCCGACGGCAGCGTCTCGGGAAATCGCAGGCTGACCCAGGTCAGGTTCCAGATCGACAATCCCATCGCCGCCAGTGCAGGAGCTGAAAAGGGGTTCAGGCCGGCGATACCGGAGTCGGAGAGGTCGACACTGGAGAGCAAGCCTCCGATGGCCGGTCCGAGAATGAAGCCCAGCCCAAAGGCGGCTCCGATCATCCCCATTCCCTTGGCACGGTCCTTCTCACCGGTGATATCGGCCACCGCTGCGGTCGCCACCGAGATGTTGCCACCCATGATGCCGGCGACCACCCGCGAGATGACCAACAACACGAAGCTGCCGGCAAAGACCCATACCAGGTAGGCCAGTGCCAGGCCGGTGATCGAGATCAGCAGGATCGGACGCCGGCCGGTGCGATCCGAGAGCCGACCCCAGAACGGGGCAAAGACGAATTGCAGGGCGGAGTAGATCGAGCCGAGGACGCCACCGAACAACGCGGTGGTGTAGAGCCGTTGCTTGTCCGGGTCGGGATGGCTGGTGAATTCACCAAGCCAGGCGGCCAGGCTCCCGATCAGGCTGTCGGGTCCGTCCGCCTGGACGTAGTGGTCGAGCATGTCGGGGAACAGCGGAAAGATGATCGAGAACCCGACCAGGTCGACGAAGACCGTCAGGAACAGAACACCGAGCGATGCCCGACGAGGTTCGGGGGCCGCGGAATCGGCAGGTGGGGGTGACAAGTCAGTCATTCTGGATTCAGGACCCGTCTAATAATCGCTTGATGCGAGCCAACACCTGTGCGGTGCCGGCCGAGTTGAGTTCCTTTGACCGGAAGCCGAAGCGATCCACCACCTTCTGGCGGCGGTACAAGACGACCGTCACCTCCGCCTGTTTGTGGATGTTCTGGCAACTGGGTGAGCCAACCACGTCAGTGGCCACCGACAAGGGCAGGGTGATTTTCTGGTTGAAGGCCATCGTCTGAAGCCGCGAGATGGCTCGGCCCGGTTCGGGAGAAATCAGGACGCCGAAACTCCGAAGCCCCTTGGCACGGTTTCGGTCGACCACCTTGTCGATTTCTTTCAACAGCGCGCCGAGTACCGGCGAGGTCTCTCGGAACAGGACCATCACGCACGGTCGGGATCCATTTCGGCAGACGTAGCAGACGGACTTGTTTCTCAGTGGTCCGGTGACCGCCCGCACGTAGAACGAGGGCACGGGTTGGCCGATGGCACGACCCGACTCGATCGGTTTCCTGTTGGCCCCGGCTCCAATCGTCACGGTCACCAGGGCAACTGCCAGGATCACCGTCGGGCGAATCGGAAGTGAAGAGGGGCACTGGGACATGTGGATGGGCACAGGAGGCGGGTTTCCGGGACGACTGCCCGCATTGTCGGGGTTTTTGTGCACCGAATCAACGGGGGTCTGGTTGACGAGGAATCAACTAGACCACTGCGGCGATGGACTCACAGAGTCTCTCAACATTGTCACTGGTGACTCCGGCCACGTTGATTCGGCCGTTGCGGACCATGTAGACGCCGAATTCATCCTTGAGTCGATCGACCTGCTCGGGTGCGAGACCGGAGAAACTGAACATGCCACGTTGACGCGTGATGACACTGAAGTCCTGGCCGGGAGCCGCTGCGGCCAGGCCGTCGGCCAGGGCTTGCCGCATGTCATTGATCCGGGTGCGCATCTCCGCCAGTTCCGTCACCCAGCCGGCACGCAGTTGCTCATCGCCGAGAATCGTTGTCACGATTCCGGCGCCATGGGCTGGCGGATTCGAATAATTGCATCGGATTGTCCGCTTCAGTCGACTCAGGACAACCGAGGCGGTGTCTGGACTACCGGTGACGACCGAGAGGGCACCGACCCGCTCGCGGTACAACCCGAAGTTTTTCGAAAAGCTACTGGCGACCAACAGTCGGCTTCCGGGACGGGCCAACGCACGCAGGCCGGCGGCATCGTCTTCCAGACCATTTCCGAAACCCTGGTAGGCGAAGTCGACGAGCGGTAAGAGGCCACGTTCTGCAATCAAGTCTCCCACCTGCTGCCATTGCTCGACCGATGGGTCGACACCGGTCGGATTGTGACAACACGCATGCAGGCAAACGATATCACCAGCCGGGATCTGCGAGAGTGAATCGAAAAGAGCTTCTGCGTCCAGGCTCCGGGTCGACTCGTTGTAATAGCCGTATTCGGCGATCTCGAGGCCTGCAGCACGAAAAATGTTCGGATGATTGGCCCAGGTTGGCCGGCTGCACCAGATCCTGGCACCGGGAAAACCGGTGGCCAGGAACTCGGCGGCCACTCGCAATGCACCCGTGCCGCCTGGTGCCTGGATTGTGGCCGCTCGTCCCGAGGTGTTGATCTCGTGATCGGTGCCAAAAAGTAGGCCCCGAGCAGCATCGCCGAATTCTTTCATACCGTCGATGCCGAGGTATCCCTTGGAGGTCTCGGTTTCGACGAGCCGACGCTCGGCTTCCTTGACGCATTCCAGAACAGGCGTTGTCCCGGTCGAGTCCTTGTAAACCCCAGTCGTAAGATTGATTTTGCCCTCGGTCGTATCGCGAGCAAAGGCTTCGTTGAGGCCGAGAATGGCGTCGGGCGGGGCGGCTTCTAGCTGTTGAAACATTCTGAGATCCTGGGTGAGCAACCAATGGTCCGCTGGTGATTGACCGAGTGCGATTGTTTTGAGGAGTTCATGGCCCGTCAAGTATCGAGCCCCTTCTGTTTCTCTGTTGCGGGAGCTTGGTTTTTGGTTGCAAGCAATCTGCATGGCTTACAGGATGGTGAGTATGCGAATGCCTGGACTCACAATCACAGTCGTCGGGATGGTGGTTGTCCTTGCTGGCGGGTGTTCTGACAAGACGTTCAAGATCGAGACCCGGATCAACAGTGACGGGACAATCGATCGTGCGATTTGCCAACCGGGAGACAGCTTGCCCGGCCCCCCTGGTCATTTGCGGGACGGCTGGGACGAGACCCGGGTCGTGGGATTGCCTTCCGACGACACCCCGATCCGCCAAATGAAACTGGTGGACGCCAGAACGAAAAAGGGGAAAGAGGCGAATTACTTTGCCGGCTGGGGACGGTTCAAAGATGTGGCCGATATTCCCGACCACTTCGTGGTGCATGCCGAGGGGCTGGACCGGCAGGGACGATTGGTCCGCAATTTTCAACACCGCGACCTGGGGCTGGTTGTTGAGTACGCCTGGAAGGAAACGTTGACCGACGTGATCAAGCTCGATGATCGACTTCGTGCTCGTGACCTGTGGACCAGCCTCTTTATCGATTTGACGATCGCGACGCTGAAGCATCGTTTTGGAAAGACGTACCGATTTGAATCGTTGGAAACCTGGGCGCGTAAAATCGCCGCGGCCGTCGTCGCCGACGTCCTGGAACTGGATCTCGAGTTTGCATTACGGCGACGGGAGCCTGACGAAACGGAATTCGAGAACCGGTTGCTTTTGCTGCTGGCCCGACACGACCTGATGATGACCGGGCCTGACGGGAAAGTGCTGAAGAAACTGGACGGGGAAGATTTTGAAGAGAAAGTCTTGACGCCCTTTGTCCGACGGCTGCTCAGGCAGCACGTTCGTGATGCCGAGGGCAAGTCGCTGGGCGAGGATGCTGTCGAGGAGATCCTGGCGTGGTTGCCACTGGTGGGAGCACCCGAAGAACCGGGGCCGGCTACTATACCCGCTGCTGGCTTCACTGATGGACCCGCTGATGTTCTCGATGGGGCCCGACCGCCGACCCGGCTGGAAATCTCCTGGGAAGCGGTTGTCATCAAACGCTTTGGTTCCGAGAAAGCATTCGAGAAAAGATCACGCCACCTGTCGGCCCGGATCTGGGGGGTTTACCGTACGCCGTTTTTGTCCCTGGGGGGCGGTCGTCATTTTGAGGTGTCTTTGCAATTGCCCGGAGACGTCGTTGAGACCAGCGGAACGATTACCGGCGCGGGCGAGGTGGCATGGCGGTTCCCCGCTGCCGCAGCATTTCCGTCAGGTTACCGGATGGACTGCCGCAGCCTGGAGATTCGTCCGGGAGCCGCCGAGTTGTTGAAACATTTCAAACCGGCCGATCGACGCAAGGTGCTGCTGAAACTGGTCCGGTTGATTTCAGCAGATGACGATCCGTTGCTGGCGGTGTTGCGGTCGAGTGCAGACAGGAAGAGTTGGTCGCCGCTGGTGGAATACCGGCGGTCCCTGAATCGCAAGAAGCAGGCCGCCGAGGTGAAGCGGCTGGACGGGTTGTATCGGTTGTTGCAACTCCCGTTGTCCGGATCCGGACGGGCCGGGACGTAGACCACCGTCCCCTGCCCGGTGCCCTGTTGAGTTGATTACAATCGATCCATGGCTGGAAATTCTTTTGGACAAGCATTCCGCGTGACGACCGCGGGAGAGAGTCACGGGCCGGGCAACGTCGTGATCATCGACGGCGTTCCGCCAGGGTTGCCTCTCGAGGTCGATGACCTGCGAGCCGACCTGGCGCGGCGACGACCGGGCCAGAGTCATATTGTCAGCCAGAGGAATGAGCCGGACGAACCCGAGATTCTCTCGGGGGTCTTCGAGGGACGGACAACCGGGACCAGCCTGGCGATTCTGATCCGAAACACCGATGAACGGAGTCGGGATTACACCGACATCAAGGACAAGTACCGGCCCGGCCACGCCGATTTCAGTTTCGATGCGAAGTACGGTTTTCGTGACTACCGTGGTGGTGGCCGTTCGAGTGCGCGGGAAACTTCGGTGCGAGTGGCTGCCGGCGTGGTGGCCAAGAAACTGTTGGCCGAGTCATTCGGAGGCGCGGTTTGTGCCTACGTGGTCCAGGTGGGAGACATCCGTGCCGAGATTTCCGATCCCGCATCGGTCGATCCTCGGGCGGTGGAGACACTGGCCGATGGAGAGCCGAACGTGGTGCGGTGTCCAGATCATGACGTGGCCCGGCAGATGGTGTCGTTGATAGAAACCGTCCGCAAGGACGGCGATTCGGTGGGTGGTGTGGCCGAGGTGGTGGCGACGGGTGTTCCCGCCGGGCTGGGTGAACCGGTGTTCGACAAGATCAAGGCCGACCTGGGCAAGGCCTTGCTGAGTCTTCCGGCCGTGCTGGGAGTCGAGTACGGGATCGGGTTCGGTTGTGCCACCATGCGTGGTAGTGAACACAATGACCTGTTCACGACTGACGCCCAGACCGGAGAGATCACAACCACCAGCAATCGGCATGGTGGAATGCTGGGCGGCATCACGACCGGTCAGCCCCTGGTCCTGCGGGCGGCGGTCAAGCCAACCAGCAGTCTGCCCAGGGAGCAACAGTCGGTCACCAGTGACGGGGAAGCGACCACGATCCAGACTCGAGGGCGTCACGACCCGTGTGTGTTGCCTCGGTTCGTGCCGATGGCCGAGGCAATGGTGGCCATCGTGTTGGCCGACCATTACCTCAGGTGGCGTGGACAGACCGGGAGCGTCGGGCAATGACCTGGACACAACGGCACGTGCAGTTGCCGCCCCTGTCGCGTGGCTGGCATCTTGTGACCTCTGAATTGGTGTCGGCCTTACCCGAACTGGCCGAGACCGAACGGGGAGTGTTGCACGTGTTCATTCAACACACCTCGGCGTCGCTGTCTATCAACGAAAATGCTGACCCCGATGTGCCCACGGATCTCGAAGCGTCGATCAACGCGATTGCTCCGGAGGACTTTCCCTACCGGCACACGCTTGAGGGGCCCGATGATATGCCAGCACATGTGAAGAATTCGCTGTTGGGGTGCTCTCTCTCGATTCCGGTGGCCGGAGGCCGGTTGGCCCTGGGGACCTGGCAGGGGATTTACCTGGTCGAGCATCGCAACCGTGGCGGTGGTCGACGTGTGGTGCTGACACTGCATGGGGAGTGATGTTCTGCAGGATTCGTTATTCTAGGCTGCCTGGCACTTCCATTCACGACGAGTGTTCTCACCATGCGAGTGACCCTTGATTACGGAAAAACCGGCCTCGATGTCGAATTGCCCGACGAGAACATTGTCGGTCCGTTGTCCATTCAGCCGATGGAGCCGCTTGCCGATCCGGTTGCGGCCGTCGCGGAAAAAGTGACCGGTCCCACCGGAACCCAGCCCTTGCTGGAATTGGCACGTGGCCGCACGTCGGCCTGTATCGCCATCTGTGACATCACGCGGCCGGTGCCCAACCAGGTCATCCTGGAATGCCTGTTGCCGACATTGGAAGCAGCCGGGATTCCTCGGCAGGAGATCCTGGTCCTGATCGCCACCGGAATGCATCGACCCAACGAGGGGGATGAACTCGTCGAATTGGTGGGAGCCGAGATTGCGGCCAATTACCGCGTGGAGAATCACCACGGGACGATTCGCGACGAGCACACCTACCTGGGCGAGTCTCCTCGCGGGGTGCCCGTCTGGATCGACAGCCGGTACGTTGAGGCCGATCTGAAAATCACAACCGGGTTGATCGAGCCGCATCTGATGGCCGGGTTTTCCGGTGGTCGCAAGTTGATCTGTCCGGGACTGGCGGCGCTCGAGACAGTCAAGGTGTGGCATGGGCCGGATTTCATCGAGCACCCTAAGGCTGATTGTGGGATCCTGGATGGAAATCCGGTACACGAGGAGAACACAGCGATTGGCCAGATGGCCGGTTGCGATTTCATCGTCAATGTCACGCTGGACGAACAGCGACGGGTGACCGGGGTCGTGGCCGGTGACATGATCGATGCGTTTCAGGAAGGTGTCGAGTTGATCCGGGGAGTGGTGACCGCAGAGGTGTCGGAGGCCTGCGACGTGGTGGTCACCAGTTCGGCCGGTTATCCGCTGGACACCACGTTTTACCAGGCCGTCAAGGGGCTCACCGGTGCGTTGCCGATCGTCAAGGAGGGGGGCCGGATCATCATTGCTGCCGGCCTCTCGGAGGGTGTTGGCAGCCCGGAGTTCCAGAGCCTGTTCGAAGAGAACTCGAGCCTGGAGGTGTTCATGGAACGCATCCTCGGCAAGGACTACTTCGTGATGGACCAGTGGCAACTCGAAGAACTGGCCAAGGTCCTGCGCAAGGCCAAGGTCACATTTGTCAGCGACGGACTGACGGCCCAACGACTGGGTGAGTTGTTCGTCGAGGCGGCCGAGTCGGTTGAAGATGCGGTGGCCGACGCGTTGGAAGATTATGGTCCAGACGCGCGGATCGCGGTGATTCCCAAGGGCCCCTACGTGCTGCCGGTTGTGGCCTGAGGGGTTACAGCTTCGGCGGCGGAATCGGCTTTGGCCGGGGCGTGTTTGGCCGAGGCTTGGGGGGATCGTAACGCCAACTGCGGAAGGTGGCTCCAAAGCGTCGCCCCTCTTCCCATTCGGCCCTCATGGCCCACGGAGTTCCCTGGTGGGTTTCACGGACCGAGGCCAGTTGCTGCAACGCCTCACGGTGGTAGCTCCGCAACTGATCGGCAGTGACTCCCAGCGCTTTCTCCTGCTGGGTGTCGGGCATGAGCAACTTGTTTGATCCGTGACGGATTTCCCAGCGGTTGTGGGGCGGGTTCTTCGGCGGAATCAGCCGTGGCATGTTCTTGCCGAATTGTCCCAGGGCAATGCCGTACTCGAACAACCTGACGCGGTAGGCCATCAACTGTGCGGTCATCAGGTCGTAGTTGGCTCGCCACCTCAGCGAGGGTTCCGCGTCACGGAGTGAACGGACTGCATCGAGAGTCTCGTGTGCCCGGGCCATGATCTGCAGGACCTTGGAGATCTGCTGCAGCCGGGAGATGACACGGGTCGTCGACTGGACCGGGTCGACCACGAAGTGCTCGATTTCTGGAATTTCGAGTCCCTTGTTCTGTGGATTGAGCGGGTTCAGCAGTGCGATTGCCGTGCGGATCGCCACCCGAAACTTGCTCCTGGAGACATCGTCGATGTAGATGCGTCTCGAACCGAGGTTGGGCAGGTACTCGCGCATCTTCAACGCGGCGAATTGTTTTCTCTTGAAGTCATTGAGGTTCTCCTCCTCGTGTGGCAACTGGAAAAAGATGCCTCCGGAGTCGCGGGCCAGTCGGACCTGTTCGTAGGGACCAAATCCGCTCATGTGAGAATCAAACCGCCGCCGGAATCCGTCGTAAAGGAGTTGTTCGGCCGAGGGCGCTTCCGGACCGCGACGGATCGGAAGTCGGTGGACATGCCCGGTCTGTGGATGCTGCCAGCGAACGTAGGCGTAGAAGTTCCCGAAGACCGATTCACGGCCAAGAATGTAGATCGGGCTGCGGTGTGACTTGAGTGTCGACAGGGCGTTTTCGAGTTGATCGGCGGCGGGGGGCAGGTAGGGGTCGCCGTCGTCGCCTGATTCGTCGCTGACCACGATCACGGCCACTTTGCGGCCCCGTGCCATCCGTCCGTACTTCTTCATCGCGGCCTGGATGGCCGAACACATGTTCTCCTTGCCGGTCCGGTCAATCGGGATGCGGTCGATCGCCTGCATGATCAGGCGGCTGTCAGAGGTCGGCTTGGGGGTGTGGACATGAAAACCGGCACCGAAGCTGGTCACTGCGGTCAGCAGGACATCGTCATCCTTTGCCCGGGGCGATTTTCCTTTGTTGAGTTTGTTGGCGTCTTCCTTGACCAGTTTCAGTTCTTCGTAGACGCGGTGCAGTCGCCCCTTCAATTCCTCCTGGTCGTCCTTCATGCTCTCGGATTCGTCGAACATCCAGACCGCCAGCAACTTGTCGGTCCTCATCAGCCGCAACAGTTCCTGTGTCAGCCGGTCCAGGGCGGCTCCGTATCCTTCCACAAGAGCCCCCACCTCGCCGGTGACTTCTGCTTCACCGAGGTCATCTCCGAGTTGATCCAGTCCGGGCAGGTTCGCGTCGGCCAGCCTGACCTGGACATCCGGTTCCTTGACGACCTGGTCGAGTTCGACCTTGGTTTGCTGGGCAAGTGGAGCATCCGAACCGCCGACCTGTGTCGATTGAATACTGCCGGCGGTGAAGTTCATCGTCTCGGCGATTTTCTCCGAGTCGTCCAGTTCTTTTTCGAACTCCTCGCGATCACGCTCTTCGGGGGCCATGATCGTTTCGAGAATGGCTTGCGTTTCTCCGAGCACCAGTGGGCGAGTCAGGACCGCCAGGGTGATCACCACAACGGCATGCACGCCGACGGAAAACAGCAGTGACGAGGATCGTCTTCGCTTGAAATTCATCTCGTCCATCCTCTGGCGATCGGTTTCGGATTCGCCTTGATCGACCCACACCGTGGCTCCACGATGACACAAAAACAGGGATCGTGCAACGGGTTGTCTTGCAGGGAACCGCGACATGAGACCGGTTGCAGGTTTGCATGTGACCCAGTCAATCTGTAGCGTCTGGCGATCAATCTCCTACTTTCCGCTGGCTTTTTCCTCGAGAGGACACTCATGCGACGTAGCCGGACACGGGCCCGACTGGCCAACGACGAGGCGGTGAGGATCTGTTGTCTGGGGCACTTCGTGCCCGCCTTCATTCGCCATGCAGCCGAGTTCGGTTTCGATTGTATCTGGCTGGATTTTGAGCACAGGTGCTGGACCGATCGCGAAATCCAGGCCATCCTGCCGCTGTTTCGGCTGTATGACATCGATTGCCTGTTGCGGGTCCCCACGACCGAAAAAACCCGGCTTTATCGTTACCTCGAGGACGGAGCCACGGGATTGATGGTTCCCCATGTTTCGACAGTCGAGAAGGCTCGAGAACTGGTTGAGTCGGTGAAGTTTCCGCCCATTGGCAACCGTGGTATCGACGCGGCTGGACTGGATTGTGATTTTTCCTTGCCGGACCACCTGCAGTACGTGCAGGAAGCGAACGAACAGACGGTGCTGGTGGTCCAGATTGAGACCCGTGAGGCGGTCGAAAATGTCGAGGACATTGCGGCGCTGGATGGGGTCGATGGACTGTTTATTGGTCCGGGAGATCTGGGGATGCGGTTGGCGTTGGATGAGACGACTGACATGACCGTCGAGAGTGCGACCGAACGGGTGGCAGCGGCGGCGGCGGCCAATGGCAAGGCCTGGGGACGTCCGGCTGCAACCGACGCGATGGGGACGCTGTTTGACCAGGGGGCCCGGCTGTTGGCCCACGGTGGTGACTTCGGAGCCATCATGGACCACCTGCGTGAATGCGGTAGCCATTTCGACGATCTCGCCGCCAGGTGACCAGTCGAGAAATGCCAGCGAAGGTGTGACCGGATGCCGATCCGCCATGCGATTGGCGGACCTCACCGACTTCCGAATTCAGCTGGGTGCCCGGAGGTGGTAGACTGCAGGCATGAGCCCTGTTGGACGACTCGCGTGTTTCCTGGTTTCAGTCGCCCTGCCGCCGATGATGGCGGGATGTGGCCGAGACGATTCGATGGGTGTTCCGGCATCGCCGGCAGCCTCCGGTGGGAACGAGGTTCTCTTTGAAGAGGCCACCGAAAAACTGGGGATCGGTTTCGTCCACGATGCCGGGCGGGTTGGTCGGTACCTGATGCCCGAGATGGTTCCACCGGGTGCGTCGTTGTTTGACTACGACCGCGACGGAGATCTGGACCTGTACCTGGTCAACAGCGGCCAACTGGATGACCGGGGCCAGCCGGTCGCTGATGTCACTGTTGCCAATCGGTTGTACCGGCAGAACGAGGGTGGCCGTTTCGAGGATGTTTCGGCGGTCAGTGGCCTGGCCGACTCGGGGTACGGCATGGGAGTGGCCTGCGGCGACATCAACAACGATGGATTTCCCGACCTGTATCTCAGCAATCTGGGACCGGACCGGTTGTTCCTGAACAACCGTGACGGCACGTTCAGTGATGTCACCGCTGCAGCCGGTGTCGACAATTCGTCGTGGTCGACGTCAGTTGTGATGGTTGATTTCGATCGCGACGGCTGGCTGGATCTCTACGTGACCAACTACGTGGATTACCGCGCCGACATGAAGTGTCCCGACAACAGTGGTCGTCCCGATTACTGTGGCCCGCAGGTCTTCGACGGCCGAGCCGACAGGCTGTATCGCAATCTTGGCGGCGAGACGACAGATGGAAAGTTGTCGGGTCAGCCGCGTTTTGCCGATGTCAGTGATCCGGCGGGAATCTCCCGGCAGGGAGGTCCCGGCCTGGGAGTCGTCTGTGCTGATTTCAACGACGACGGTTGGCCGGACATTTATGTTGCCAATGACCACGCCGCCAACTTCTTGTGGATCAATTCACACGATGGGACATTTGCCGAGGAAGCCTTCTTTCGGGGAGGCGCGCTGAGCGCGGAGGGGCGACGGCAAGCGAGCATGGGGATTGCCTGTGGTGACATTGATGGCAACGGTCGCATTGATCTGTTGTTGACCCACCTGGAGGGTGAGAACAACGCGCTGTACATGGGGATCGACGAGACGGGTTTTCGTGAATCCAGTCACCGTGCCGGGCTGGCCATGCCGAGCCTGGGGTACACCGGGTTCGGAACTCAATTTCTCGATCTCGACAATGACGGTGATCTCGACCTGCTGGTTGCCAACGGTCGGGTCAAGCGGGCGACTCGAGATGACAAGAGCCAGCCGGACAAATCGGTACCAGAATTCTGGAAGATCTACGCCGAAAACAACCATGTGTTTCTCAACGATGGCACAGGTCGCTTCAAGAGGTACGAGAATCCCGCAGATCCACTGGTGAGTCGTGTCGAAGTGTCCCGTGGGCTGGCGACCGGCGACATCGACAATGACGGGGACGTGGACGTTGTGATCAGCAACACGGCCGGGCCGGTGCGAGTCCTGATCAACAACCAGAACAGGCCCGGTCAGTCGTCGGCCACGGCCCACTGGCTGATCGTCCAGGCCGAGTTGACCGATCGGGGCGGACGGATGGCGTTGGGCGCCCAGGTGACCCTGGTGGCCGGGGACTCCACGTTTGTGCGGCTGGTGCAGCCGGCGACCAGCTTTCTGTCCTCCAGTGACCCGCGTCCTCATTTTGGCCTGGGAGCTGTCGAACGGATTGATTCGATCCGGGTCACCTGGCCGGATGGAACCCACGAGTCGTTTGATGGGGGCGAAGTGGATCGGATCGTGATCATCCGGAAAGGAGACGGCCGGAGTGTTTCTGCAGGAGCGGGAGCATGACGGGAGTCGAATCCGGAGAGCCGCGAGTCGGCGGCGGTCGTGGTCCGGCCGGTTTTGCTGCCGTGGTCACGGGCCTGGTTCTGGCCGTCGGTGTGGGATGGTGGAACTGGCCGGAAACAACATTGCCGGTTCAACTCGATGTCGACTTCTCCGGCGCGGTTCCGGAGGTCCGTGAGGCGATCGAGAGAGCTCGAGATCGAGTCCAGTTGGCTCCCGAGTCCGGCGAAGCGTGGGGAGAACTGGCCATGTTGTTGCGGGCTCACGGATTCGATCGGTCAGCTGACGATGCGTTCCGCCGGGCCCAGACGCTGGACGCCGACGAGTTCCGCTGGCCGTACCTGCTGGGGGTGAGCCTGGAGAACGTGGATCCTGTTGAGGCCGAACGGTGCCTGCGTCGGGCCATGGCGTTGGCTCCGAGCCGGGCACTGCCCCGGTTGCCCCTGGCCGAATTGTTGGTGGCGGCGGGACGGTCCGACGAGGCGGCGACACTGTTCGGCGAGGCAAACGAGTTGGAACCACTCAACACCCGTGCATTGCTCGGTCTGGCGAGACTGGAGTCCGATGCGGGTCGGCTGGCCGAGGCCGAGACGCTGTGCCGGCAGGTGGAGGAGATTGAACCGCAAAGCCGGATGGTACAGGAATTGTTGGCTCGGGTTCTGTTTCGCCAGGGCCGGCGAGACGAGGCCGAGCGGTTGAGGCGACGGCTGGAGACGATGCCACAGGTCGAAACCAGTGACGACCCGTTTGTGGCCGAGGTGCTGGTTTTGCGACGGGACCCGAATTGGATCGCCGTGAAAGCACAGACGATGCTCGAACAGGGACAAACTCAGAGGGCCGTGGAATATCTCGAGACGGTGATTGCCAACCATCCCGGACGGATCCGGTTTCCACTTCAGTTGGCCCGGACGCTGGGAGGTGCTGGCCGTCCGGAACGGGCCCGGGAAGTGCTGGAGCGGGCGGTGACGGAGTTCCCCGAATCGGCCGAATTGCGATTGGTGCTGGGGCTGGTGCTGGGAGAGATGGAGGAGTTGGCTGCTGCGGCCGAGAGTTTCGACGCGGCGATCCAACGCAAGCCAGACTACGCCGAGGCGTGGGTGTGGCGGGGGCGGACGTTGCGAGACCGGATGAAACCGGAAGAGGCCGAGCGGTGTTTCCGACAGGCGATTCGGTTTCGGCCAGACTTGCCCGACGGACACGCCGAACTGGGGTCCCTGTTACTGGCCACCGGGCGAGTGGGCGAGGCGGTCGACACCCTGGAGACGGCCGTTGATCTTTCGCCGGGCAATGTGAGTTGGCGGCGACGATTGTCCGAGGCACGTCGTCGTTTGGACCAGTGAAATCTCTCGAGAACTGCTCACTCGTCGTTTTCAACCCGCGAGCGAATCGAGGTTTCTATCGATGAATGCGCGGTGCCGGAATGTCCGGCGACAACCGACGACCCCCCGGTGCGATGGGCCTGCTTGGCGGCGATCTTCTTCTGGGCAATCTGGGATCGCTGGATGAGCACCTTGTCGAATGAGAAATCGGCGAGGCTTCGCTCGGAGAAGCGAGAGAGTGCTCGACACACTTCCACGGCCTGTTGAAATCGGGTTTCAGGTCGCTTGGAGATCATCTTCTCCAGTATCGCGGTGATTTCCGGAGGGAGGTCTTCGACAAATCCAGCCACGGGTCGAGGTTTTCGAGTCCTCTGGGCTTCGAGTTTCTGTTTCGTCGTTTTCAATGGGAAAGGCAGTTTCCCTGTCAAAGCGGAGTAGAACGTGCAGCCGAGGCTGTAGAGATCGGCACGACCATCGACAGCATTGCTGTCGATGGTCTGTTCGGGAGCAATGTAGTCGGCGGTGCCGAGGCAATCGTGACCGAAGATCATCTGCAGTGAGAACTCGTCGTCGGCCTCGGCCTCGATCTTGGAGAGTCCAAAGTCGGCGATTTTGACGTGTCCAGTGGTGTCGACCAGCAAATTGGCCGGCTTGATGTCCCGGTGGATTGTTCCGTTGTCGTGAGCATGCTGGAGTCCGGCGGCTGTCTGGCGGACCACGTCGCATGCGGCAGCCCAAGGCAGTGGGCCGTTGCGGACGATGAGTTCTTCGAGGCTGATGCCGTGCACGACTTCCATGACGACGTAGTAGACATCTCCGTAAACCCCTTCGGTCCGTTGATGTTCGTAGGTCCGGACGATGTTCGGGTGATTGAGCAGCAGGCCGGCCTTGGCCTCGAGTTCGAACCGAGCGACCATTCCGGGATCGCCCTCGAGACGTTTGGGGAGCATCTTGACGGCGACGGTGTTTCCACTGTTCATGTCGGTGGCCAGGTAAAGCCAACCCATGCCCCCGGTCCCCAGGATGTGGTCGCAGCGGTAGTGATCGATGAAGAAACCCCGGTGGCGACCCTCGAGAAGTCGGTCAGCCTGGAACCTGGTGAGGTGGTTCGAGCCGACCAGCGCGTCGGTCAACTCGACCGGGGTGGTTTCGATGGGCAGTTCAAGCCGATCGATGGCATTGCTGATTTGTTCGTGAGTCAGCAATTGGCTCTTTTCGAGCAGTCCGAGCAAGTCGCTGGTGACCTGTGGTGGTGGCATCGGGGGGGTGCTCTACACGGGATTTCGTAGATTGTAACACGGAGCGGGTTTAACGAAACACGCCCGGGTGATTCGTGAGGAATCAACCCGGGCGTGTCATCGTTCAACTCAAACGCACGGTGCGTAATTAGTTGAGGAAACTGATGCGACGGATACGCGGGAGGCGAATCCGGGGCAACAGCGTCGTCTTCTTCTCGTAATCACAGCTCTTGGTGGCCGTCTTCGGAGCAGCAGGCTTGGCGCACTTCGGGGCAGCAGGCTTGGCGCACTTGGGGGCGGCAGGCTTGGCACACTTCGGCGCGGCAGGCTTGGCAGGCTTGGCACACTTCGGCTTCGAGGTCTTGACTTCGCACTTGTGCTTGTCGCCATTGTTCAGGCGAAGGAAGTCCAGAAGACCGGCGTCGGCGGATTGGGTACCAATAAACAGAGCCGCAACAGCGGCGATCACAGTTGTCAACTTCATCGGGAGATCTCCTTTAGTCATGGTGTGTGACACGTGTGAGGGTTCATCTCTGCGGGGTCACCTACAAGCCACCCCACCTCGACTCGACCTTGTTGATCGAGCGTCACAGAGTTGGTTTTCGACATTCGGGTGGCGGTCGTTGCGGTGAAACCGTCCACTCGGGCCGCTAGTCTCTGAGTTGGGAAGGGCAGTGGCGGTCGTAGCAGTCACAACGCGGACGTGTGTCGGCTGTTCGGGAAATGACGGATGAGGGGTCGGG
>CAZYAZ010000062.1:24731-32804 GCA_964646205.1 uncultured Planctomycetaceae bacterium
CCCCCCCCCCCCCCCCCCGGCGGCCGGCCGCCCCCGACCCCCCGGCCCCCGGCGCGGGGCGCCCGGGGGGGGCAGCGATTCGGGTTATGCATGTCATGACGATCGCAGCACTGGTTGCCGTCGCGTACGGCTGGTGGAGAGGCCGCGCGGCGCTGGCCGGTACGACATTGTTGTCGGCCTGGCGATGGGGTGTTGCGGCGATTGTCTTGTCGCTGGCTGCGGCGGTGGTTGAACCTCTCGGGACCACTTTCCGGAGTGTTGCGGATCACCTGTGGTACGCGGCGTGCGTCCTGTGGGTGTGTCCGGCCGTGGCGGTGTTGGGAGCACGTCGGCCCGGTTCGGGAGCCTGGGGCGGGTTCGTGATGGTTCCGCTGGTCCTGGTGCTCGAATGGCCAGTGACCGGAGTTGCGGTGGCCGGCCGAGTCAGCGGGGTTTCTTCGGGGGCACTGCTGCAAAATGTCCACCTCGATTGGCCCGAATTGGTGGCCTGGCTGGTCGTGCTCGTCCTGGGGACGGGCAATTACGTGTTGACCCGACGAGGTGCAGTTGTCCTGGCCGGTGTCGGTGGAATTGTCGCGATTCTCTGGCCCCTGACCGGCTCGATTCCCGCTGGAACATGGGTGGAGTTCACTCGGCTTGGTGGTGCCCTGCTGTTGTCCGGAGCGGTATGGCGCGCTCGTCGATCGGGCACCGTTTTTCCGTCTGAACCGGACCCGGATCTTCGAGAACGACTGGCCCGGGCGTGGGACGACTTTTACCAGGCGTATGGCCTGGTCTGGGCCACACGGGTCGGGGCCCGGGTCAACGAGGAACTGGCCAGGATCGAGGGCGGCGGCGTGCTGGGACCAGGGGGAGTGGCGTTCGCCGACGAAGACACGGTTGCGGCGGAACAACGCGTCGTCGTGTATCAGCGGACCGAATCGACCTTGAGATGGTTGTGGGGACGTTTTGTCGATGACGCCTGGATCGAGTCCAGGCTGGGGCCGGGGGCGCCACTTGGCGCGAAAGAGTCACGGGGGCTATGATTGCCGCGGCCCGGCGGCGCGGTAGAGCCACCGCTGGCGGGACCGGGGAGAGGTGACAGAGTGGCCGAATGTGCCGGTCTCGAAAACCGGTGTACCTTCACGGGTACCGAGGGTTCGAATCCCTCCCTCTCCGCCTTGTTTTCAGGGGAGACAGCGGTTGCCGCTGTCTCCCCTGACTTTTTTACGAGTCGGTTGTTCACAATCAATCGGCCTGCGGTTGGAATGTCCTCTGGAAGCCGCGACCTGGCAACGAACCCCGGTGTCTGTTGGTTGAGAATTCCGGATCCCGAAATCGATGAAATTCGCGTTGATCATTCCTGACGGAGCCGCCGACGAGCCTCAGTCGGCCGCCGATGGCCTGACGCCCTTGCAGGTCGCTCGCCTGCCGTCCATCGATTCGATTGTCCGCCAGGGTGTTCTCGGGCGAGCGAACCACGTGCCCCTGGAGCTGCCCAGTGGCAGCGACGTGGGGATGATGAGCCTGATGGGGTATGACCCGTTGGCGATCCAGACGGGGCGTGCGGCGATCGAGGCCGCCGCACGTGGTATAGAACTCGGTGACGAGGACTGGGCGATTCGCTGCAACCTGGTGACGATCACCGGTGGCGTGCTGGAGAGTTACACCGCCGGACACGTGGACAATGACGAGGCTGTCCGCTTGATCGACTGTCTGCAGCGAGATGTCGGGGACGAGTCCCCGTGGCAATTTCACGCCGGTGTCGGATACCGCAACCTGTTGGTGTTTCGGTCGGAGTCCGGTGAATCTGCCGCGGGCCTGTCGATCGAGACACAGACGACTCCGCCACACGACATGATCAAGATGCCCGTGTCGGGACGTTTGCCAAGTGGCCCCGGAGCCCCGGTGCTGCGTGATCTGATGGACCGAAGTCGGCAGGTGTTGGCCCGGGCGAATAGTGATTCACTGGCCACACAGGCCTGGCTTTGGGGACTGGGGCAACGGCCGAGCCTGGCGCCTTTTCTTGACCAATACGGGAAGACGGGGGCCGTGGTGACCGCGGTGGACCTGGTGCGAGGTCTCGGTCGATTGCTGGGAATGAGTGTCATCGAGGTCGATGGGGCCACCGGCTACATGGATACCGATTATGAAGCGAAGGGGAGGGCGGCAATCGCTGCATTGGTCGATCACGATCTTGTGGTGGTGCATGTCGAGGCGACAGACGAGGCGTCGCACGATGGAGACATGTCCGGGAAAATCGAGGCGTTGGAGCGGATCGATGAATTCATCGTGGGACCGATTCACGACCATCTGGCCAGGAGTGGTGACTACCGGATTTTGGTCTCGCCTGACCATCCCACGCTGCTGAGAACCAGGGCACACGCCCATGGCACCGTTCCGATCGCGGCCTGTGGGACCGGACTCTCTCCGGGAGGAGACTTGCACTACGACGACATCACCGCATCCGGTTCGTCGCTGGTCTTCGACCGTGGCAGTGACCTGATGTCGTGGTGGCTCGCGACCGATTGAGCCTGTGTCCTCCTAACCGGCCGGAATCGGTTGCCACCAGTCGTGGGACGGGGCGTCGTGACCTGTCCGGCGGTTACTCATCACCCGCCGACGGTGGGGTGGAGTGTTTCGGCCTGGCGACCAGGAGCAACCCGTTGAGTTGTTCGGAGCGCGGGGCCGGGGACAGGAAACTGGCTGCGATACCGACAACGATCGCCGTCACGGTGGTCAACAGGCCGTCCCACCAGGTGTTGTCCTTGAGGCCTGCCAGTGATCCGAGGTTTGCGAGTTGCTGGTCGTCGAGTCGAGTCAGGCCGAGGCGAACCAGTGCGAAGACGAACAAGCCGCTTGCCAGCCCAGCTAGCACACCGGTGGTGTTCACCCGGGGGACCAGCATTCCCAGCATCATCACAGCCAGCAGCAATCCCAGTGTGGCTCCAGCGATCGAGAGCAGGATGTCAAAGACTGGCGAATCGATCATTGCCAGCAAGCAGGCGATGCCGGTCACACCGAAACCGAAGGCGGCGGTCAGAGATCGGTTGATCCGGGTTCCCAGTTCCTTGCCGCGGAACCAGTCGGTGACCAGCGTGGCGGTCATGCTGTTGATGCCGCTGTCCAGGCTGCTCATCGCCGCAGCAAACAGGCCCGCGAGGATCAGTCCGGTCATGCCGTAACCGCCGGCGAAGTTGATCACGAAGTGAGGCAGCAACTGGTCGCGGCCGCGGCCGGAGCCGAGTTGCTCGTAGATCTCGACGTGAGACTGCTGGTAATAGACGTACAGGGCCGTGCCGACCATGAAGAACAGAGTGCACGAGAACAGCGTGAAGAGGCCCTTGATCACCAGTGCTCGGCGGGCCTCGCCGACAGTGTCAACGGTCACATACCGTTGGAAGGCCCCGTAGGAGGCAAGTTGTCCGCCCATGTAGACGAAAAATCCGTAGGCACAGGCCGAGAAGAGATTTCGTTCGCCAAGACCACCGTCGATCCGGAACATCTCGAACTTGTCGTTGGCGGTGCCGGTGGCCAAGAATGTTGAGAATCCGCCGTCGATCTTTGAAACCAACAGGCTCAGCAGAAAGACCATTCCGCCAAACAGGGCGAAAGCCTGGATGGTGTCGGTCCAGATCACGGCTTTCACGCCGCCAATTGCCGTGTAGATCGTCGCCAGCAGGCCGACCACGGCAATCACCGAGAGAGTCTGGATGATCGACTGGGTGTCGAGCACCACGTCGAGAATTCTCGAGACAGCCAGGAGCATCGTGCCCATCCACCCGGCCGAATAGAGCATGAAAATCAGGCTGGCCATCAGTCGGATCGGACGCGAGAAACGCCGTTCGAGGTACTCGTAGAGACTGACAAATCCCAGTCCCTTGTAGAAAGGGATGAACCAGATGCACGTGATGGGGATCACCACGAAGGGGATGAAGAAGATTGCCAGCAGCTGGTGATAGTCCCGATACGCTCCTTCGGCCGGCAGGCCGACAAACGAGTTGGAACTGAAAGTTGTGGCGAACAACGACAATCCGACCGGCAGCCAGTGCATGTTGCGGCCGCCGAGAAAGAAATCATCGTTGTCCTTCTGCTTGTTGGAGAAGAACAGACCCAGGCCGATGACCAGGGCGAGATAACAGCCACAGATGACCCAGTCGATGGGCGAAATCGAGTCCACGTCGGGTCCTCGGTAAGAGTGTCAGGGACTGGTCACGGCGCTGGCGATCCGCCAGCGGCCAGTCGTGTCACAGGCGGCATAGTACATCCGTTGGCGTCCGTCGCCGAGTGTGATTACCGACATGTCCTCGGCGTGGACCGCGTCGATGTCGTCGCTGTCGTAGCCCCCGCCGGCCACTATGCACTCGGAGGGACCAAAACTCAGTCCGTCCGGCGAGGTGGCCTGGAAGATCCTGGACCGGAAACCGGCGATGTCGGAAGCGATGGACGCGGCGGCGAAATCGAGTTCGTCCGGTGGCGTGTCGGTCTCAGTCGGCTCACTGGGATGCCGTGGTATGACGGTGCCGGGAGGGGCGTCCTGCCAGGCCGAGAAAATCATGGTCCAGTCCGTGTCGGTGCTGGACCCCTCGGTCGGACCCAGTAGCTGTCCGGCGGTGATCCCCATCGCGTCCCAGGGGGCCTGGCCACTGCGGATCCGCTGGCCGGGTTCGACAACGAACTCGAGTCCGTCCTCGGAGAGGCCGCTGATGATGTGTTTGCCATTCCGCTGGCCGCCAGATCGTCCTGCCGGTCCGTAGTCGTCGGCGCAGGCCAGCAGGCGACAGCGTCCGTCAGGCAGTTGTGTCAACCGTGGTCCGCCCAGGCCACCCGAAGTCGTCAATCGCACTCCCGGCTCGTGTCGCCATTGCAACAGGTCGTCGGAGATGGCACTGGTGATCACCGGCGGCCGTTGTGATGTTCCCCTGGCCTCGACATACATTCTCCATCGTCCGTCGGCCAGTTGCACGATCGAGGGGGCCAGCAGCCGCAACGACATGTGGTCAACCGACGGGTCCGGAGCCAACCGGATCCCCGGTTCAACCGAGAAATCCAGTCCGTCGTCTGAGACGGCGCTCAGGATGTAGCCCTGGCACTCCGGGTAGGGACGGCCTGGTCCCACGCCGGTGTAGAACAGGCGGAACCCACCCTCCGGTCGTGCGATGACTCCGGGAGCCTGGGTCTTCGACACGTCGAGGTCGCGAATGCCCTCGATACGAATGCCCGCTTCTCGGGTCCATCCACCGGCAATCGGGATTGGCATCGTCGATCGTCACCTGTTGGAGAGGGGAGAGGAGCCGTGGTGGTGTGGCAAGAGTGGTTCGAGTACGTCACCCTGAGCGAAGTGACGTGGACTTGCAACGCCACATCTGTGGGAATGTGAATGATGACACAACCAAACCGTGGCCGGAGGCTTCTGACGGCCGGCCTGATCCTGTTGCTGGTCTCGGGTTGGCCGGCACCGGCGAGATCCTGGTGGGATTCCGGGCATCGGTTGGTGGCACTGATTGCCTGGGACCGGATGGACGCCACCACCCGGATGAGAGTGCTGAGACTACTTGGGGAACATCCCCAGGCCGAGAAATATTTCACGCCCGATAAGCAGGTGCAGGGTGTCCAGATGCGTCACCGGTGGATTGTTTCCCAGGCGGCTGTCTGGAGTGACCTGGTCCGCAAGACTGATCGCGATCGGCCGACGTGGCATTACATCAACAGGCCACTGTTTCTTTCCGCCGATGATCGCCGGGTTCTCGGAAGAAAATTGAAGGTCAACCTGGACTCCGGCGTGCCAAAGACCGCGACCCTGGCGACACAGGAACTCAACGTGATCCAGGCGATCACATTGTGTCGGCGTCGGTTGTCGGTCCGGGACGCGAGTGACGGTGAACGGGCATTGTGCGTGGCCTGGTTGTGCCACCTGGTCGGCGACGTGCACCAGCCGTGTCATTCAACCGCATCGTTCACGGCGAGACGGTTTCCTCGAGGTGATCGCGGTGGCAACGACGTGCCGATTCGGGGAGACAAGAAGGACATCAACCTGCACATGTACTGGGATGGCCAATTTGGGAGTGGACGAACGCTCAACGGAGACCTGGTCCGTCGGGCGGCTTCTCTCCTGGCCGACGCCAAGCTGGTGTCGGCAGGGCGACGGGCCGAGAAGCGATTGAAGCCTGAGGGCTGGGTGACCGAGAGTCACCAGCTGGCTCGCAACGTGGTGTATTCACCGGTGATCCTGCGAGCGATTCGTCGTGGCGAGTCAGATCCACAGCGGGCGATTCCGGCTGTGGCATTGTCCGATGACTATGCCAGGCAGGCCGCCGCGGTGTCCCGTCGTCGTGTGGTCGAAGCGGGATTTCGTCTGGCCCGTGTCCTGGCCGAAGGGGCCAGGTAGTTCCGACGGGCCATTACCGTGTTCGCGAAGGCAGCGTCTTGACCTGCTTGGCGATCAAGCGGCACATGCTGGGCAACAGCACGATGCCGGTGTAGTGGTCGGTGGGCATCTTGACGTGATGGTTGTCCGCCAGTCGTGCGGACTGGGCCAACGCGAGCGCGCTCTTCATCGGTACCACCGTGTCACGAATTCCCGAGAACAGCCACGTGCGTTGGGGGTCGAGTCGATGGGCCAAACGGGTGGGTTCGATCGAGAGGGTCAGCGTCTTCAGTCGCTTGCCCGTGATTCCTGCCCCGGCCAGTTTTTTTCGGATGCTGGCCGTGTCCCGCTTGCCCTCCAGGAGTGTTTGGTAGAGGTTTCCGCCTGCGAGCATCACGAAGAGGCTGTCGTAGCCGGCATCGAGACTCGCGGAGGTGGCCACGACGAATCCACCGAGACTGGTGCCCTGCAGGGAAACATGAGAGGTGTCGACCAGTGGCAGGGCGGCGATGGCATCACGGGTGCGACGGACGTCGGCGATCGCCTGTCGCAGCCGGTTGAAGAGTCTCTCGGATGGCACTCGTCTTCCGGGGCCGACGCGGTGACCGTAACCGGGCAATTGGACCATGAAGGCGTGCAGGCCCTCCTTGCGGAGTGTCGCGGCAAACAGGCGTCCGACTGTCATCCCCCGGCCCGACTCGTGCACCACAACCACCGCTCGTGATCGTTTCGCCTGCCCGGTGTCCATCCCCGACACGTACCACTCTACGGCCACCCGGTCGTTGTCCGCGTCGCCGGTCTGAACCGGGGAGGGAAACCGCAGCAGGACCTCGCCGCGGCGGTCGGTGGGCATTTCGCAGTGGACCGAAAACTTCCCAGGTGGCCAGGTCAGTCCCTGCAGGCACTGGCTCGCGTCGGCGGAAGATTCCGGGCCGGGATCCAGCGTGTCACGGGCCTGGAAACGTCTCACTCCGGGAGGACCCAGGAAACTGGTGTCCGGCGGGGACGTTTTCCTGGAGGAGGATGTGGGGGCGGCCGCCGAGGCACCGGCAGTGACCAACAGGAGAATCGCCAGGGCCGGGATGGTGGTTCGTATCAACATCGTGGTTCCAGCCTACGCTTCGCCCGGATGGTCTCCAAGTGTGCAACGGCCTACCGGTCGATTCGGTGGCAATGCCGCAAGGGGGGTCGTAGGATGCCCACTTGTCATCAATTGAAACGCTTTTTCTCAGGGAAGATGAATACCCATGAGTGCCACGGGCGGACCTGTCAACGAGGTTGACCACGAGTTTTATCGACGGGAGATCGAATCGTTTCTTCCCGATCGGATTTACGACGCGCACACTCACCTGTGGTGTCACGACTGCGTCGGCTGGAGCGTGCCCGGAGCACCTCAGGACGTGGGGCTGGAGGAATACAAACGGCTGATGCAGGACGTTCATGGTCCGCGGCCGACCAATGCCTTGTTCATTCCGTTCACCACGTCGGTGGAACTCGAAAGCAGGCAGCAGGCCAACCAATGGGTGTCCGATCACACACGAGTGGATCCGAGCAACCGCGGGATTTTCTTCATCCATCCCAAGGATGATCCGGAGTGGGTGCGGCAGGAGGTTCGCCGCCTGGGGCTGCACGGACTGAAGTGTTACCACACGATGTCGGATGTCGATCCGACCTGGGAGGCCGATATCGAGGCGTTTTTGCCCGAACCGTTGATCGCGGTGGCCGAC
>CAZYAZ010000063.1:0-32458 GCA_964646205.1 uncultured Planctomycetaceae bacterium
GTGGTCGGCCCCGGTAGACGGTCGTGTCTTCGGGCTGGCCGTGGCCGATGGCACTCTGCTTGTGAGCACCGACACCGGAGTCGTGGCTGCCTTCGCCGTCACCGGTCCAACCCGTCCTGAAAAACCAGCCGCCAAGACAGCCGACGGACAACTGCCTCCCCCACTGCCGTTGGCAAAAATCTCCGCCGTCCGCGACCCGGCGCTCGTCGGGCGATTCGTTTTTCAACGACCGCACATCAACGGCCGCCGCGTCAACAACCTCGCCTCGCGTTCGACCGCGACACTCACCGGTCGCTTTCGCATCGTGCAGGAGGGAGTCCACGAAACCCTCGAACTCGATGGCGGCGGTCGGACACTGATTTCAGACGACCACAAGACGGCCGGAGTGCCCACCCAGGCCGTGACGGCCACCGCCTGGGTGCGTGTCGACAAGGCACAGGCCTGGGGCGGCTTTGTCGGAGCCATCCAGGACAACGGTGCCTACGAGCGTGGTTGGATCCTGGGCTTCAACGACCGTCGTTTCAGCCTGGCTGTTGCCGGAACCGGTGGCCCCGACCGACTGACCTACCTCAAGGCCCCCACGGATTTCCAGCCCCGCAAGTGGTACCACGTCGCCGGCACCTACGACGGGACGACGATGACACTCTTCGTCAACGGCAAACCGGTCGCCAGTTCGACCGAACAGTCCGGTCCGATCAAGTACCCACCCCAGGCATCCTTTGAAATCGGGGCGTATCACGACAAGGACGAGGATTTCCCGCTCACCGGTCGTCTCCACGAGGTCCGCGTTTATCGGCGGGTGCTCACTCCCAATGAAGTGGCTGCACAGCACCAGGCCCTGGCAGACCGATTCCCCTCGGCGGCCCCGGCCACCGAAGTCTGGAAGCCCCTGGCCGGCCCGTGGTTTGAATTCACGCGACCAGGCGAGGCGGTTGCGAGATGGACGACCCGGAAAGCGGTCGTCAGTCGAGTCGAACTCCGCACTGGCAGCCAGACCCGGATCGTTGCTGGCTCCCGACCGGTCACGTCACACGAACTCAAGCTCACCAATCTCGCTCATCGGCGGATCCACCTGGTCACCCTGATCGACGGCAAGGCCAAGACCGCCCGACGATCGGCCGATCATGAACTGGATTCATTCTTCAACTACGCCCCGGCTCCCTGGGAAACGACCGATCGCCCCACCGATGCCGTCGCCCGCGGCATCCTGAAACGCTCGGGGATCGATCGCGGACTGTGCCTGGTTGTCGGCCTCGACAACGGAAAACTCGCCGAATCTCTCGTCGCGACAAGTCGACTGAGAGTGATCGCGGTGGACTCGGATCGGAAGAAGGTTGACGCGGTCCGAGCTCGCTTGATCAAAAACGGCCGCTACGGGCTGCGGCTGACCGTCCGTCACGTCGACTCACTCGACCGTCTCAACCTCCCCGGACAATGGGCCAACCTGATCGTCTCCGAATCATTGATCACAACCGGGCACCTGCCCTCCACCGCGGCCGAGATCACCACCCAGTTGCGACCAGACGGCGGAGTCGCCTGCCTGGGCCAACCCGGTGGAAGCACTCCGTCGCTGACCGGCGATCAACTCGCCCAGTGGCTGGGGAAACAGGCTGACTCGGCGAAGCTGGACGCCGCCGACTCGACGGGCCGCTGGGCAACCTGGACCCGGGGGCCGCTGGCCGGATCCGGCGACTGGTCTCACCTGTACGGGCGGGCCGACAACACGGCCTTTGCCGGCGAGCAACTCTCGGGCGTCTCGAAATCCAGTGACCTGTCGGTCCAGTGGGTCGGTCGGCCGGGTCCGCGCTATCAACCCGACCGAAATGGCCGCAAGCCCTCACCCCTCTCGACGGCCGGGCGACTGTTCCTGCAGGGGCTGCATCGTCTTGTCGCTGTCGACGCTTTCAACGGTTCGATCCTGTGGTCGCTGGAAATCCCCGACCTGGAACGATTCAACATGCCGCGCGACTGCGGCAACTGGTGTGCCGATCGCGACTTCGTCTACGTCGCCATCCGTGACCGCCTGTGGCAAGTCGATGCCCGGACGGGACGAGTCGTCAAGCAGTGGCCGGTGCCACACCCCGAGGGCCGCACCGGCCCCTGGGACTGGGGCTACATCGCCCGCACGGAGGACCGGATCATCGGCACCGCTGTCCGTCGGGCCACCTCGTGGACCAACTACTGGGGCGGAGCGGGTGCCGGCTGGTACGACGCCCGCAGCGGCGAGGTCACTCACAAGGTCTGCAGCGACGGGCTGTTCTCGATCGATCGCAAGACTGGAAAGGTGACCTGGCACTACAGCAACGGCGTGGTGCTCAACACGACACTCTCGATCTCCGGCGACCGGATTTACTTCGTCGAAAACCGTCACGAAGCGGTCATCGGTGCGCCCGAACGGCGAGTCGGTCGCCCCGAGTTGTGGAAGAAGTTGTTCCTGGTCGCCATGGATGCCAACAGCGGATCGATGCTGTGGGAACGCCCGTTGGAACTGCCGCCCGGCAAGGTGGTTTTCTCGATGGCCCAGGCCGGCAACAAGCTGGTGATCGCCGGATCGGCAGACGGAAAGTACAACGTCCACAGTTTCCAGGCGGCCAACGGAGAACCGGGCTGGACCCGAAGTTTCGGGTGGCCGGGTGGCAAGGGTGATCACGGCAAGGCCATGTCGCGGCCGGCCATCGTGGGTGACAAGGTGTTTCTCCGCCCCCGTGTCCTGTCGCTTGCCGACGGCACCGATGCCGGCCCCCAGATGCCCGGTGGAGGTTGTGGCACCTACGCCTGTTCCTCCGGTGCCCTGTTCTTCCGGTCCAGCACCGTCACCGTCTGGAATCAAAAGGACGGCAAGTCCAGCACCTGGAACCGCCTCCGGCCGGACTGCTGGCTCAGCACAATTCCCGCCTCCGGCATGCTGCTCTCTCCTGAAGGAGGCGGTGGCTGCAGTTGCGGCACCTGGATGGAAACATCCGTCGGCTTTATCCCCAGCCAACTCAAACGCATCCGCTGACTCCACAACACAAACTCACCGATTTTCACCCCCTGTCCGGGGTGATACAATCGGAGTCCTGCAGCTTCGTCCCTTCCCCACACGGGTCCCCACCCGCCATGCCTCGCTTCAGATGTTCCGGCTTCTTTTTCTGCCTGTTGATCACGGCGACTCTCTGCGCCGCCGACAAAAAACCAACGCCGGCCCAGATCCAGTTCTTCGAAAAGAAGATCCGGCCGGTACTGGTCAAGCAGTGCTACAGTTGCCACTCGGCCAAGTCGAAGATCCTTCGTGGTGGCCTGAGGCTCGACAACCGGCAGGCGGTTGCTCGTGGCGGAGAAACCGGTCCAGCGTTGCTGCCAGGCAAGCCCGCCGAAAGCTTGTTGCTCCAGGCATTGAAATACGACGGGCTCGAGATGCCACCCAACGGCAAGCTGCCCGCCTCGGTGATTGCGGACTTTGAAACCTGGATCCGGCAGGGCGCACCGGACCCGAGGAACGAGGTCATCAAGTCGCGACCCAAGAAGCAGATCAACTATCCCGAGGCGTTGAAGTTCTGGTCGTTTGTTCCACCACAGAAACACGCGCCTCCGAAAGTCGCTGACGAATCCAACGTCAAAAACGACATCGACCGTTTCGTGCTGAAACGACTCGAGGCCGCCGGCCTGCGTGCCGCCGGCCCCGCCAACCGACCGACGTTGATCCGTCGAGCCACCTTCGGCCTGACCGGACTCCCACCAACCCCCGAAGACGTCGCCACCTTTGTCGCTGACGATCAACCGGGTGCGTTTGCCCGTGTTGTCGATCGTCTGCTGGGCTCCGAACACTATGGCGAACGCTGGGCCCGGCACTGGCTCGACGTGGCACGTTATGCCGAAGACCAGGCGCACACCTTCAAAGCCCGGCGGTATCCGCACGGACATCGCTACCGTGACTGGGTGGTGCGATCGCTCAACTCCGACATGCCCTACGACGAATTCATCCGCAACCAGGTTGCAGCCGACCTGGTCGGCGATCCCCAGGATCGACACGACCGGCTGGCTGCACTGGGCTTCTTCGCCATGGGCCCGGTCTACTATCAGGACAACGGCGAAAAGGCCAAGGCGTTGGCCGACGAATGGGACGATCGGGTTGACACCCTGACCCGTGGACTGCTGGGAATCACGGTTTCGTGTGCCCGGTGCCACGACCACAAGTACGACCCGTTCAGCATGGAAGACTATTACGGCCTGGCCGGGATCTTTTCGAGTTCCCAGTACCAGGAACTCCCGGTCGTCTCCCGGGAGATCGTTTCGAAAAAACAGAAAGCCGACCAGGCGGTCAAGGACAAGCAACTCGCTATCGACCGCTACCTGGACCAGCAGGCACGCCTGCTCCGCCCGTCACTGGTGGACAGCATTCCCGATTACGTCGTGGGTGGATGGGTGTTGCACAATCGCCGAATTGCCAACGCCAAGGACAAGAAGTTGGTCGAAAAGGTCGCCAAGGAACTGAAGCTGAGCCAGGAATTGATCAAGCGCTGGGAGAAGTACCTCTACAACGTCAAACGTGGCAGCAAGCGACCACACCTGGCCGGTTGGTTCAAGTTGATCAAGACACACGACCCCAAGAAGAATCTCTCCGCCGACAAGGCGCACCGCCAGGCCGTCCGAAAGGCGGGCGAAACAATCGCCGCAGCCGTCAAGGTTCAATTGCCTCGGCGGCAGGCACTGGCCGACCAATTCGGTGCCGACGTGGCATTCGTCAAAAATGCGGACCGGGCCAAGGCCCCTCCCGGCCACATCCCACTGGGAAATCTTTTTGATGACCGGGCGGGCACCTCTCTGGAGTCGGCGATTGGCTCCGACCAGTTCAAGTCCGTCGCCACGGCCGACAGTCTCGGTGTCGACCGCATCAGCGCCGGCTGGGGCAATGTCGCCCAGATCTCGCCGGGTGTCAGTTTTCATTTCATCCACATCGGCAGTTCCAGCGACAAGTTCGGCCAGATCGTCAACGACGGCTGGAACACCGACGGTGGCATCCGCACCCGGGGCAAACGCTGCCCGGCGAACATCGGCCGAACCGAACAGGGTATCGGCATGCACGCCAACGCACTGATCACCTTCGATCTCGACGAGATCCGCAAGGCTGGGTTGCTGCCGGCCGACCAGGCGTTCCGGTTCCGGGTCGACCGGGCCGGCCTGAACGACGACATGTTTGGTTCGGGTGTTTCCAGCGTCCACACCGCCGTGGTGCTCTCCAGGCCGCACAGCAAGCCCGAGGTGTACGACGCGATCATCGCCGGATACGTCAACGGCCGCAAACAGAAGGTCGAGGAGAACGACAAGCAGTATTACTTTGCCGGGGAACTTCCCGAACCACTCAAGGGCGATGGCAAGTACGCTTCGTTCAACGTTCCGGTTCCACCGGAAGCCAAGTTCCTGACACTGGTCACAACCGGAGCCGATGCGCCGTCGGACAACCCGATCAACAGCGATCACAGCGTCTTCTCCGGTGCGAGGCTCGAGATGACTCCGGTTCCCAAGTCCATCCTGGCAAAGGCCAAGAAGACCAACGGCAAGGTCGCCGGCAACAAGGCGACCGAGAAACAGGACCGAGCAAACGCCGTGCTGCTCTCCGAGCACCTGTCCGATTCCGGACTGTTGGCGATTCCCGCCGGCGACGCAGCCGGGTTGTTGCCAGCCGAGCCCGCCAAGAAACTGGCAGAACGTCGCAAGCAATTGGAATCGCTCAAGAAAACGGCCGGTGGGATCCAGATCCACGTGGCACACGCATTGAAAGAAACCGGCGGCAAGGACCTGCAGATCTACCGCGCGGGCGATCCCACGAATCTTGGGGCCGTTGCCCCACGGTCGTTCCCGGCGATTCTGACAGCCGGCAAACGAACGGCCTTCCAACCCACCGGCAGCGGTCGCCTGGAACTGGCCCGGTCGCTGACCGCCCCCGGCAACCCGCTGACCGCCCGGGTGATCGTCAACCGTGTCTGGGCCGGACACTTTGGATCCGGACTGGTGCGAACCCCGTCAAACTTCGGCTCGCTGGGCGAACGTCCCACGCATCCTCAACTGCTCGACTGGCTCGCCGTCGGCCTGGTCGAGAACAAGTGGTCGCTGAAGTGGCTGCATCGCACCATCCTGCTGTCGGCCACCTACGCGCGTGCCGCCGACTTTGATGAAAAGAATTTCTCCATCGACGGTGACAACCGGTTGTTGTGGCGAATGAACCGAAGACGACTGGAAGTCGAACCGTGGCGGGACGCGATGCTGGCTGTCTCCGGAAATCTTGACCTCACCCTGGGTGGCCCATCCAAGAAACTTGATGACACCAACAACCGCCGACGCACGATCTATGGGTTCGTCTCGCGACACAAGCTCAACGAACTGCTCCGTCTCTTCGACTTCCCCGACCCCAACATCACCAGCGATCGCCGCACGTCAACAACCGTCCCACTGCAACAACTCTTCGTGCTCAACAGTGGGTTCATGAACAAACAGGCCCAGGCACTGGTCAAGCGACTTGAAAAAGACGTGCCCGATGGTGGATCCGAACGGATCCGACGGACCTACCAACTGCTATTCGCTCGCCAGCCAACCGCTCCGGAAGTGACGATCGGTGAGGAGTTCCTCAAGGAAGTGGGCGCCTCGTCCGAGAAAAACGATAAACTCTCCCCGTGGCTTCAATACGCGCTGGCTCTGCTCGGCAGCAACGAATTCACATATATTGACTGACAGAAGACACCTCCCGGGGCCAACCGACCTGTCAGGCCCCCGACGGAATAAGGACGCGACACGATGATGCACGATGCCCCACTGCTTCCGGTCAGCCGTCGCCAGATGCTGGCGACCTCGGGTGCCGGTTTCGGCATGCTCGGACTCGCCGGAGTCCTCGAGCAACAATCGGTCCGTGCCGCCGCCCCGGTGGCCCCGGCCGTCTCTGTTGCCGCGGCCAATCCCCTCGCGGCCAAGGCACCGCACCATACTCCCAAGGCCAAGCGGGTCATCTTCCTGTTCATGAACGGTGGCCCGTCGCACGTCGACACCTTCGACCCCAAGCCCGAACTGGTCAAGCAGGCCGGCAAGAAGGGCCCCGGCGGCAAGTGGATGCCGACCCCGTTCAAGTTCTCCAACCAGGGCCAGAGCGGCATCCCGGTCAGCGATCTCTACCCCCATGTGTCCACCTGCATCGACGACATCTGTGTCATCCGCTCGATGTACACCTCGACTCCCAACCACGAACCCGGCCTGTTCATGATGAACAGCGGGGTGCAACAGCCGATCCGGCCAGCAATGGGATCGTGGCTGAATTATGGCCTGGGAACCGAGAACCAGAACCTGCCGGGGTTCGTCGTGCTCTGTCCCGGCAAACCGGTCGTCGGACCGGCCTTGTGGTCCAACAGTTTCCTGCCCGGCATCTACCAGGGAACCCACATCAACAATTCAAAGCTCGACCCCAAGAAAGTCATCGGCAACCTCAGCAACCAGAATCTCGGCCGCACCTCGCAACGGCGACTGCTGAACCTGATGCAAAAGCTCAACCGGGAGCATCTCAAGAACCGCAACAGCGACAACCAGCTTGATGCCCGCATCGCCTCCCTGGAAATGGCTTACCGGATGCAATTCGAAGCCCAGGAGGCCTTTGACATCGGACGAGAAACCAAGACGACTCGTACGGCCTACGGGTCCGGCCAGTTCGCCGACGGTTGCCTGATCGCCCGTCGACTGGTCGAACGGGGAGTCCGGATGGTCCAACTGTTCTACGGCAGCGGACAACCCTGGGACGCTCACGGCAACATCATGGACCACAGGCGAGACGCTGGAAAAAGCGACCAGCCGATCGCCGCGTTGCTCAAGGACCTCAAGTCCCGTGGACTGCTCGAGGAAACCCTGGTGATCTGGGGTGGCGAATTCGGCCGCACGCCGACAGCCCAGGGCGCCCGGGGCCGGAATCACCATGCCACCGGATTTTCGATCTGGCTGGCCGGTGGTGGTGTCAAGGGCGGCATGATCTACGGCCAGACCGATGAAATGGGCATGCACGCGGTTGAGAATCGCACCAGCGTCCACGACCTGCATGCGACCATCCTGCACCTGGCCGGAATTGACCACGAGCGTTTGACTTACCGCTACTCGGGACGCGACTTCCGCCTGACCGATGTGCACGGCGAGATCGCTCACAAGATCATCGCCTGAGTCTCAAGGCCGAGCCCGCTTGATGACCGACATCCCAGGCCCCTGCCAGACACTGGGCACCATTCCCAGTTTCGGATTCGGTGACCGTATCGGCCTGGCCACCCCCGGCCACGTCCTGGCCATGCAACGCTCCGGCGAAGGCATCCTGCCCATCTTTCCACAGCAATCGATCCGGGAAATGGCCCGCACCGATCGCTCACCCGACGACGTCATGAACGACGCGTTGAACGGCATGAGAGAAGCCGGATGGGACAGCATCACCGGGGCCGATGCCGATCACCTGAAAACCAACGCCGACGCCGAGATCACCGCCGAGGCCGGCTACACCTTCTTCACCATCGACCCCTCCGACCACGTCGACGAGAAAGCCGACACCTACGACGAATCCACTCTCAGGGAACGGTTTGCCGAGATCCAGCACGAGTTGACCTGGCTGGGCGAGTACCGCGGCCGACAGTTGACACTGGAAACCGGTGCCCGGATCGAGTGCACCGAGCAGGCCTGCCTGCGGGCAGGCGTCAAGTACGGACGGGCCATCAACCACGCGATCGAGTTGGCCGGCCACATCGCCGCTGTGCAGGGACGGGCTGGCCGCGACTACGAGATCGAACTCTCCGTAGATGAAACTGATCATCCCACGACACTGGCCGAACACTACATCATTGCCGATCGTTGCCTGGTCGACGGCATCCGGCTGATCAGTCTCGCTCCCCGATTCGTGGGTGACTTCGAAAAGGGTGTGGACTTCAAGGGCGACCTCGAACAACTGGTCCGATCGCTGGCCGACCACGCTGCACTGGCTCGACATCTCGGCCCCTACAAGCTCAGCCTGCATTCCGGCTCGGACAAGTTGGCCATGTACGCAATGCTGGCCCAGGCCACCCGTGGCTGTTACCACGTCAAAACGGCCGGGACCAGTTACCTCGAAGCACTCCGTGTCGCGGCTCGACACGATGTGTCGCTTTTCCGCGAGGTGATCGAATTCTCTCGTGGTCGCTTCGAAACCGACCGCGCCACTTACCACCTCTCGGCCACCATCGACTCGGCCCCACCCGCCGAGGAGATCTCCGATCCCGTCGAACTCGAACGACAGTACCTTGGCCTCTGGTCGGAGGTACCCGTCGGCGAGGGTTTCATCGGGCTGGGACGGCAGATCCTGCATTGCACCTTTGGCTCGGTGCTCACCGACCCTCGACTGGGACCACGGCTTCGCAGCCTGCTGGAAAACCACCAGGACACGTACACCGAGGTGCTCGCCGATCATTTCGGCCGGCACCTCGACGCTCTACAGGCAGGGCTCGCCCAAGCCGGCTGACACTCTTCTTCAGCGGACCGACACACGATGAACACCATGTCACTTCGGCGAGGACTCGGATTGTTCCTGTTGTCGGTCTCGGCCGCCACCGCCCAGGACCAGGGCATCAAGTTGACGGGCAAGCCCTACATCGACATGGACTACGGTGCCTTCCTGACAGCGTCGATCGAGGTGACCCCCGGCAACATTGCCCAAAAGGGCATCGCCATCCGGCTGGATGAGGGGCCCGGTGGGGTCTCCCAGGGAAATGCTTTCGTGTTGTTCGACACCGACACGATGCGCGTCGCCGGGTTCTGGACCGGACGCGGGTTCATCAACTGGCAGGGCATCGCGATGGACGGACGTCACGCGACCCATCCCCGACTGGTTGGCAACCTTTTGTTTTCCAACGGCAATGCTGCCGGCTGGGCAGCAACCCGACCACAACCTGGTGAAGGAAAGACCGGCGACTGGACAGACCCTCGCCTCCGCGGAGTCGATGGAGTGGCCTACGGCCCGTTGCCGAGACCGTGGGCCCACTGGAAAGGCTTGCACCGCCAGGGATCCCGGGTCGTCCTCGAGTACTCCGTCGGAAAGGCGACTGTCCGCGAACAACCCCGGCTGGTCACCATCGACGGCCGCCCGGTGCTCGAACGCCTGCTGGAAATTGGTCCCTCGGCAACACCCCAGTCGATCCAGTTGGCCGCCGCGACCGGTGGCATCGTGACTGTCGTCGACGATCTGGGAAAGACCCAGAAACCCGCCGACATTCCGGCCGCAAAATCCATCGCGGTCCTGGCCACCGGCAGTGGCCCCGCTGCCGGACAGATCGGCCTCGCACAGGACTTCACCATCTCGGCGTGGATCAAGACCACGGCCGCCATCGGCACGATCTTCAGCCGGGCCGCCACCCGTGGGCAGTGGGTCCCCAAGGGAAAAACCTTTTTCATCCGTGACGGCAGGCTGGGGTTTGACGTCGGGTGGGTGGGAGTCGTCACCGGCTCACGTCCCCTCGCCGACGGGAAATGGCACCACGTCGCGGTCACGCATTCTCACAAGACGGGTCAGACACGGCTGTACCTCGATGGCCGCTCCGACGGGGCCAAGTCCCTGGAATCTGCCGACGACAAGAGCCACATCGTTCGTTTCGGATACACCGCCACAAACTTCATGCCGCCGCTCAAGGGAGCGCTGGACGAGATCCAGTTCTTTCGCCGGACACTGCCCGAGGAGGATGTCTCCGCCCTGGCGAAGGACCAGGAGATCACCCGGGGACGGGTGGCCCGCTGGACGTTCGACAAGGATGGACCAACCGACGGACGTGTGCCTTCCAGCATCGCCAATCTGGATGGAAACGATTATCCGGGCACGAACCGGGGTGGGCGACTGGTGCCCGGACACCGGGGCCTGGCTCTCTCCTTCAACGGCAAGGCCGAGGTCCGCATCGGGCCACGTGGGCAGGCCCGGCCGGCCAAGGTCGACTGGAGCCAGCAAACGGTCGTGGCCGCCATCGCCCGGGGCACCACCCCTGCAGATCTCGCCGGAACCCATTGGGACACCGCCGCAAACGCACTTCGCCTGGTCCTGTCGCCTTCGAAAACAACACGCAGGCTCTCGCTGCTTACCTGGCAGAGCCCCGGACAAACAATCACCGCCTCCGCAAAAAAACTCCGACAACGTCCACCCCGCCCTGCCTGGGGTGACCTGGTCCGGGGAGCCACCACGCAGTGGAAAGAATCGATCCAGACGTCCATGCGACGAGGTGACTCAAAAGGTCCCCTGGCGATTGATGAACTGACATTGCCAGCCCGGAATCCGTGGCGATGCTGGATGCGGCTGGGAGGATTCGACTACTTCTCGGACGCCAGTCGGGCGGCCGTCTGCACATGGCAGGGAGATGTCTGGATTGTCTCGGGGCTCGGCACCCCGCTCGACGCCAAAAACAACGCCGCCGGCACGTTGACGTGGAAACGCGTTGCCGCCGGACTCTTCCAGCCGCTGGGACTGAGAATCGTCAACGACGAGATCTTTGTCCTGGGACGCGACCAGATCACCCACCTGGTCGATCACAACGACGACGGCGAAACCGACTTCTACGAGAACTTCAACAACGATGCACAGGTCACCGAACACTTCCACGAGTTCGCAATGGATCTGCAGACCGACGCCAAGGGCAACTTCTATTACATGAAAGGCGCCCGTCATGCGTTACCGGCCGTCGTCCCACAACACGGCTCGGTCATCCGTGTCACGGCCGATGGAACCGCCAGCCAGATCATGGCCAACGGGTTCCGGGCTCCCAATGGACTGGCCTTGAACGCTGACGGCAGTTTCCTGTCCACCGACCAGGAGGGGCACTGGACGCCCATGAACCGGATCAACTGGATCCGCCGTGGTGGCTTCTACGGCAACATGATGTCTTATGTTCCCGACAAGAAGGACACGAGCTACGACCCGCCATTATGCTGGATCCACAAGCAAACCGACCGCAGCCCCAGCGCACCTGTCTGGGTGACGAGCGATCGTTGGGCATTGCCAAAGGGTTCATTACTGAGCCTCTCCTACGGCACCGGTCGAATCTGGCGAGTGATTCATGAACTGGTCGGCGACATCCACCAGGGCGGCATTACGCGACTGCCCTTGCCCGAACTCCCAACCGGCATTCACCGCGGCCGGTTCCATCCCGACGACGGACAACTCTATATCTGTGGCCTGTTCGGCTGGTCGAGCAACAAGACACGCCCGGGTGGACTGTTCCGCATCCGGGCCACCAGGCAACCATTGGACCTGCCCGAGGGGCTCTCGGCAGTGCCGACGGGCCTGGTGATCCGGTTTCCTCGTCCCGTTGACAAGAAACTGGCCGTCGACGCCGGACGCTACAACATCCAGCGATGGAATTATCGTCGAGCGGCCTCGTATGGATCCCGCGATTACAAGGTCAGCGATGGATCCCAGGGCCGCGATCGTGTCGAGGTGACCGGAGTCCAATTGTCCAAGGACGGCCGCGCCGTTCTGCTGGGCTTTGCCGACATGCGTCCGTGCATGCAAATGCGGGTCAACTACAACATCGCCACGGCAAAGGGCACGCCGCTCAGCGGACAAATCGAACACACGATCAACGTCGTCAATGGCCCCACCCATCTTGCTTCATTGGGATTCGACCCCGCCGGGGCTCCGGTGCCCCGAATTCGAACAGGGCCACCACGAGAGGGACTGGCCGCGGGCTTGGTTCTGACCACACGGTCAGAAAAACACCGCGACGCCCGGGTGTCGCGACTGGCCGCCCTGGCTGTCGAATCCGGGGACACCATTTCACCCCGGCTGGATCCCGGACCGTTCAACGCGTCACTCCAGGGACTGCTCGATGTTGAACTCACCGACAGTTACACATTCTCGACCGATGGCAACGGAGAACTCGAGGTCACTGTCAACGGCGAAGTTGTCCTGCAATCACGGTCTGGAACGGCCCCACGGCTGGTCCCCATCGCCCTGAACGCAGGACTCAACCAACTCAAGATCTCCTACAGGTCTCCAGAACGGGGCCTGGCACAATTCAGGCTGCACTGGCAAAGCCCTCGCTTCGCCCGAGAATTGATTCCTTCCCGGGTTCTCTGGCACAGCCCCAAAAACGCCGAGTTGGCCAGGTGGTCCAGTGTCAGACGAGGCCGAGAGTTGTTTGCCGCGCACCGGTGCGCCAACTGTCATTCCAGCAAGCAGTCGGACCTGCCGCTCGAGCCCACGATCTCGTTGGGACTGGCCACCACCAGGCTGAGTGAAAACTGGATGGATCACTGGCTGAACAACCCACGGACATTGAGAAATCACACTCGAATGCCTCGGCTGTTCGGAGATTCCCAGGGCGAAAAACGCGACAAGCACGACGTCCTGGCATTCCTTGCCCGGTCAAAAACCACCCTGGCATCGCCGCCACCCGGCCAGGCCGAGCGTGGCAGTCGGTTGTGGGAAGATCTGGGCTGCATCAGTTGCCACACGTTCGCCCCACCCGCACAGGCCGACGACTGGAATCGCACCTCCCTGCACCTGGCCGCCACAAAATTCCAAGGTGGCGGACTGGCCCAGTTCCTCGCCAAGCCACACCGCTTCAACCCACGATCCCGGATGCCCGACTTCCGCCTGACAGAGTTGGAAACCCGCGATCTGGTCGCATTGATGACCGACCGATCGCGAGGCAGGCTGGCAATCGTAAAAAAGGTCGCCGAGGGCGAACCGAACCGTGGGCAGAAGTTGTTTGTCTCCCGGGGTTGCCGCTCCTGTCACGAGAGTGGAGCAAAACCGAATGCCGAGCCAGAACCGGCTCCACGTATCCGTCTTCCGTTTGGCCGCACCACCTCGGCAGGCTGCCTGGCCAAGACTGTCATGCAATCCACCGGCACACGCCGTGTGCCCGAGTTCGGCTTTACCAAACAACAAAGGACCGACCTGTCCAATTATCTCGCCGAATCTCCCGACCGCTCACCAGGCAAATCGCCTCTCGAATTTGTCGCCAGCGCCACCCGTATTCTCCGCTGCACGGCGTGTCACGATCGCGACACCACCGTGAGTCCACGACGAGAGATCATTGCCGAGGAGAGTGACCGGGGCCTGCTGCCGTCGGTGCTGCCCAACCTGACGTGGTCGGGAGAAAAACTGCAGACCACTTGGCTCAGTCATTTGCTCGGTGGCCGTCTCAAGCATCCCTCACGGCCCTGGCTGAAAACTCGCATGCCATCTTTTGGCAAACGGGGTGAACGATTGGCACGTGGGCTGGCCGCCGAACACGGCATGCCAACCACCGCCACAACCGGCCCTCGTCCTGATTCGAACCTGGCGGAAATCGGAGCTCGGCTGACCCAGAAGCAGGGCGGATTCAACTGCATGCAATGTCACGGCGTCGGCAAGAAACCGGCACTGGCCCCGTTCGACAATCGCGGTGTCAACTTCTCACGGGTCCGGGAGCGGTTGCGATACGACTTCTATCTCGACTGGATGTTCGACCCCCTGCGACTCGACCCACACTCGAAGATGCCTCGCTTTTCGCCCGACAGAAAAACAACCGCCGTTGGCAACGTGCTCGACGGGGATGCCCGTCGGCAGTTCGATGCCCTGTGGCACTTCTTGCAGGCCATCGATGACAACTAACCGGAGATCCTGCACATGACACGTCTGTGCACACTGGTCGTCTCGGCACTACTCTGCCTCGGGACTCCTCCAACGGCATCTGCCGAGCGTCCGCCGAACATCGTTCTGATAATGGCCGATGACGTCGGTTGCGAGACAATCGGATGTTACGGTGGACAAAGCTACAAGACACCTCACATCGATCGTCTGGCCAGGACCGGCCTGAAGTTCACGCACTGCTACGCGATGCCTGTCTGCCATCCCACTCGCACCTGCTTGCTCAGCGGTCGCTACCCCCGTCACCAGGGAAATCCTCGCTGGGGTACTTATCCACGACCCGACGAGTCACAGACACTGGCCAGGTCTCTTCAGTCGGCTGGGTACCGGACAGCCATTTCCGGAAAATGGCAACTGACGCTGCTGCTCAAGGATCCACAACATCCCCATCGGATGGGATTCGACGACTACTGCCTGTTCGGCTGGCACGAGGGGCCCCGCTACCATCAGCCGATGATCCACCAGAACGGCGTGTTGCGGACGGACGTGGCCGACCGTTACGGACCCAGCGTCTATGTCGACTACCTGGTCGATTTCATGAAACGAAACAAGGACCGCCCGTTCTTCGCTTTTTATTCGATGGCACTCTGCCATGACGTCACCGACGATCTGAAGCAACCCGTCCCCTACGCCACGGGCAAGGACCACTACGACACCTACCCGGAAATGATGGCCCAGATGGACATCCACGTCGGCCGGGTCACGACGGCGATCAAGCGACTGGGACTCGAGCAGAACACCCTGGTGTTGTTCACCACCGACAACGGCACATCCAAGCGTTCGCTGCACCAGGCCCGCGGGGGCAAGTTCATCCGTCGGCCCGTTTCCAGCCGGATTGGTGGCAAACTGCTCCCCGGTGGCAAAGGCAATCTCAGCGACGACGGCACGCACGTCCCGCTTTTGGCCAGTTGGCCGGGCCGGATCAAGCCTGGCACGACGACCGACCACCTGGTCGACATGAGCGATTTCCTGCCCACCTTCAGCGAGATTGTAGGCGCCCCGAAGTCTGCACGGGGGGCGCCCAGGATCGACGGCCGGAGTTTCGCCGGTCTCCTGGCAGGACACGGCGGCAGGAGCCGACGCTGGGCCTACGCCGAACGAGGCAGCAAACGGTTCTTCGTTCGCACCCAAAACTGGAAGCTCTACAACGACGGCAAGCTCTTCCATGCCTCGCACGACGTCAACGAAAAGTTTCCCGTTCCGCTGAACAAGGTTCCTCGCAAAGCCGCCGACGACATCAAGTTGTTGCAGCAGGCGATGACAACCATCGACGACGGGCACTCGTTTCCGATGGCCAGGACCAAGTAACCGCCGCCGTTACTTTTGTCCAAAGTGCTTCCTGGCAAAAGCGATGTACTGCTGCCAGTCGTAGTCGGTCACGTCGTGCTGGCCGGTCCTGAGGTGATACCCGATACGTCCATGGACGGGCGAGTCGGCCTTGGGCATCTTGTCGGTGCCCAATCCCTCGGTGCCCAGCAACTTGTAGACCGGCTCGGCATGCAATGCCGAGAGAAACTCACCCCGCGGGTCGGCCCAGCGATCACCGGTGGCACTGGCGATGTAAACCGGTCGCGGCGCCATCAACGCCACCAGCATGTGTTGATCGACTGGCAACTGGTTCTCCCTGTTGTCGTACTTCTTGAAGTTGCCACAGAACCAGTGCGGAAACGAGTTGTTGATCCGCCAGACCGTCTCACCAAACTGACGGCGTGACAGCGCGGCACCGCCACAACCCGAGTTGTTAGAGATCACGATCGCAAATCGCTGGTCCCGGGCTCCGGCCCACAACGCGGTCTTGCCCAGGCGACTGTGTCCCAGCAGGACAACTCGCTTCTGATCGATCTGCTTGTCGGTCTCGAAGTAATCCACCGCCCGGCTCAACCCCCAGGCCCAGGCCGCGATCGTTCCCCATTGGTTGGCGGCGGGTGCCTTTTGACCGTCCTTGTAGAACAACGGGTGCACACCGTTCTGAAACTCGTCGTGATAATCCGGATCGATGTCACCGCAGTAAATTGTCGCCACGCCGAACCCGGCGGCCAGGCACCGCTCGACCGACCAGCGACTCGCCGAGAGGCCTCGAGACTTCTCGGTCGCCCGGTTGTTGACATATCCCTGTCCGGCGTCGTCACGATGCCAACTGCGGGCCAGTTGAATCTTCGGATCCATCTGGATCGCGTGGTTGCCGTTGAAGTTCAATCCAACGAACACCGGCACAGCGGCCCTGGTGTCTGCCGGCAGGTAGACCAGCAGGTCCATCTGTGGCCCCTTTTCGGTACCCGCAAACAGGACTCGAATCTGCTTGCGGATCGCCTTGCCGCCCAGGGCCTCTGCGGACGATTCGATCAATCGGAAAACCATCTTGGGCGGACGACCGGGAGCCTTGCCGTAAACATGTTCCTGGAACAATCGCAGGACTTCAGGCCGCCGCTTTTTCGTCCACTGCTTGGCTGTCTTGACCCGTTTTCCCGAGACACGTTTCAGAGGATCCGGCAGTTCGAAGACTGGAATCTTGGTCTCGTCGTAATTGGCGACGAACTTCTGGGCCCTGGCATTGTCGGGTCGACCGAGAATCGCGACCGACACCAGGATGGCCGGGACAACGAGGGATCGTAACGGGAACCGGTGCATTGAATTCTCCAGCTGCAGGACCAATGAGGTTGTCTCGACTATGTCGTCTCGAGTCGCGGGTTGCAAATGTGAGTCGGTCCACTGTTCTGCGCCCCCTCGAGCCGCTACTCTGTCGACATCCCGGAGGCCACGATGGCGACTCCGATCCAACAACGCACCCCTGTTGCGTTCGAAAAACGCTCAACGGACAGAGCATGGCTCACGGACTGAACCCCGCTCAACTTTCGGCCGTCCACGCCACCAAGGGACCTGTCCTGGTGCTCGCCGGGGCTGGTAGCGGAAAAACCCGGGTGATCACATTCCGGATCGCACACTTGATCCGGCAGGGTGTCTCGCCCGACAAGATTCTCGCGGTCACCTTCACCAACAAGGCGGCCCGCGAGATGCAGCAGCGGACCGAGGAATTGTTGAAACGGACGACCCGTCCCTCCTCGCAGCCGGGCAAGGGAAAGAAACACCCCCAGCCACATGTCTCGACGTTTCATTCCTTGTGTGTTCGCATCCTGCGACAGGACATCGAATCGTTGGGATACCGAAAACGATTCACGATCTACGACCGTTCTGACCAGGAGGGCGCCGCGAGGAAGGCGCTCCGCGACATTCATTGCCCGACAACCGCACTGCGTCCCTCCGACCTCCTGTGGCGCATCGGCGACTGGAAACGGGAAGGCCTCCGTGCTGAAGCAGCCGGGGACACCGCCTACGACGAGAAGGACACGCTCGCGGCGCTCGCTTACACCAAGTACGAACTGGCACTCAAGGCCGCCAACGCCGTCGACTTCGATGACCTGCTGCTCTGTACCGAAGAACTCTTCAGGGAGCATCCCGACGTTCTCGCCCGGCACCAGAAACGTTTCGACTACGTGATGGTCGACGAGTACCAGGACACCAACGCCACACAGTATCGCATCATCTCGTCACTGGTCGCTCAACACGGCAATCTCTGCGTCGTCGGTGATGACGACCAGTCGATCTATGGCTGGCGCGGTGCCAGGATGGAGAACATACTCGAATTTGACCGGGAGTTCCCCGATGCGACGATCGTGCGGTTGGAAGAAAACTACCGCTGCCGACCGCAAATTCTCGAACTGGCCAACCGCCTGATCCTCAACAACAGCGAACGCCGCGAGAAGACACTCAAGGCCGCCCGTGCCCCGGGCGTCCCGCCCCGGTTTCTGGAAATCGACGACGAGGTCGACGAGGCGACATACATCGCACGGGAAATCCGGGCCGCCGTCGACAACAACCGGTTCCGCTACAAGGATGTCGCCATCCTGTTCCGAACCAACGAACAACCTCGACTCTTCGAGCAGGAACTGCGGGCCAACAAGGTGCCCTACGTGCTGATCGGTGGCCAGTCGTTCTTCGATCGACGTGAAGTCCGCGACATGATCAGTTACCTCAAGGTGATCGCCAACCCCGACGATGAACTGTCGCTGCTGAGGATCATCAATCGCCCCGCCCGTGGCATCGGAGACGGGACAGTCTCGAAACTTCTCGAACGAGCTGTCGAGAGCGGCAAGAGTTTGTGGCATGTCCTGCCGCAGGCAACCGCCGCCGGTGACATCCCCCAAAAGGGGGCCGAGAACATCGAACGATTTCGAACCATGATCGAGCAGTACCGCAAGCCCATGAGCCGGGGACGACTCAGCGAACAACTCACCCGTTTGCTCACCGACATCAACTACAAGGGCGAGATCGAACGGCAATACAAGACACCGTTGGAACGCGTCTCGCGGTGGAGTTCCGTCGAGGAACTGGTCAACGCCACGTCGCAGTACGAACGGGGAGCCGACCAACCGACACTCGATGGATTCCTCGAAGAAATCGCGTTGACCAACAACGAGGACGAGACCGACAAAGACGAACAGTTGAAAAAGAATGCCGTTGCCCTGATCACCCTGCACAGCGCCAAGGGACTCGAGTTCCCCGTCGTGTTCCTGGTCGGAATGGAGGAGGGACTCCTTCCACACGAACGTTCGATCCAGGACGGACACAACGCGATCTGCGAAGAACGACGCCTGGCCTATGTCGGCGTCACCCGCGCCAAGGATTTCCTCACACTCTCCTGGGCCAAGCACCGCACCAAGTGGGGAAAGCGGCGAAAAACCAAGACATCACGGTTCCTGACAGAAATGAACGGTGGACCAGTCGGTTTTGATGAGGAACCGGAAAACCCGCCACCGAAACGACGGGCCGCCCGATCGAAGTGACCGCCGTCAACAGACCGAGACAACGCGATCATGACACGTGTGCCAGCCCGCCCCCGACACAGTCACGCCGCCGGGTTGTTGCTACTGCTGGGCGTGATCGTCACCTGCTGTCGTCCCGTCGCTGGCGGCGAACCAACGGCGAGGAAATTCCTGGTCGTCGGCTACCTGCCCGAGTACCGGGTCAACAACCTCGACGAGACCGTCTGCCAGCACCTGGATGAACTGGTATTCTTTTCGGTCGAACCCCGATCCAACGGCACGCTGGACACCAGTCGCCTGAAACCCGCCGCGGTCAAGCTGTTGAGGGACCTCAAGCGAAAGTACCGGTTCCGACTGAGATTGTGTGTTGGTGGCTGGGAGCGGTCGGCCGCGTTCGCCGTCTGCAGCACCAACGACACGGCACGACGACGATTCATCAACCAGATGATCACCTACTGCCAGTCACACGGTTTCGATGGTGTCGATCTCGATTGGGAACATCCCAAGGGGGCCGCCCAGCAAGCGGCCTACACCCGCCTGATCGTGGAAACCAAGGCCGCCTTCAGCCGCCGAAAACTCTCGGTGACCGCGGCCATCGCCGGTTGGCAACAACTCTCTGCCGTGGCCGCAAAGTCCCTGGACCGCATTCACCTGATGTCATACGACGCGGAGGGACGTCACTCCACACTGCAGCAGGCGCAGAAAGACATCCAGCGACTTCGCGACGCCGGAATTTCGTCCGATCGCATCTGCCTGGGCCTTCCGTTCTACGGCCGGTCGCTCGATAAGAAACGAACCGCCCACACCTACGCCGAGATCGTTCGACGCTTTGCCCCCGCCTCGACGGTCGATCAAACCAACGGCATCTACTTCAACGGCCCCTCAACCATCCGCCGTAAGACCCGGCTGGCCGCTTCCGGGGGATTGGCCGGCGTCAGCATCTGGGAAATCGGGCAGGACGCCCGGGGACCACGATCACTGCTACGAGTGATCAGCCAATCGCGACGCACCACCACCGATCGGCGTTGACCCGATCCGGATCAACGCCTGGTGATCGTCTTCTTCATCGGAACCGGAATCCGTGAAAAGACCTGTTCGCCCTTCGGCAGGCGAAACACCTCCAGGCGGCCGTCACGGCTCCCCACGGCCAGCAACGACGCGTTTTGGTTGAGTGCCACGCAGAAAACGGGAACCCGCACGCCCTTGACGACCGCCGTCCGCTTCCGGTCAGCAACCGTGTACACCCGGACCTCCGCCGCCGTACCGGCCACGGCGATCGACTTGCGATCACCGCTGAGCGCGATATCAATCACCTCACCAGGTTGAGCCTCGAAGTTCTTCACGTATTGCTTGCGTCGCGTGACCGGCTTGGCACCGTTTCCTGCGCCGGTCACCCCGACGTTCTGCAAAGCCACGTCGAGTTGGTACCCGATCAGCGTACGCGATTTTCCGGCCGAGACGGCAAACACACCATCTGTGACCACGCTGGAGACTCGCTCGGCTGAAGAGTCGACGGTCCGCAACAGTTTGCCGGTCTGGAGACTGGCCACTTTGGTCGCCTTGTCTCGACCGACCGTGATCAGTTTCGTCCCATCCGGGGTCCACGCCACGTCAACCACCCAGTCACTGTGCAGTTCAATCCGCCGGGGTTTGGATGTCTTGTCCAGTGGAATCACGTACACCGCGCCATCGGCTCCACCCAGGGCGACTCGCTTGCCATCAGGCGAAAACCCACCCCTGAAGAGTGTGTCCTGGCTGACTCTCCGGGACAGGATCCGTTTGCCATCGGCCATCGAGAACACGGACACCTCCCCAAACCGTGAGGGCGTCCCACCACCCGCCAGCAGGAGTTTCCCATCCGCACTGAACTCGACATGAGTGAGAAGATCCGAGCCGGTCTGCAAACGCAACGGCGTTCCCTTGCCATTGGCTGCGATCACCACCACCTCGCTGCGGCAGGCACACGCAATCCGCTGGCCATCTGGAGAAAATGCGACTGCTGCCAACGCCGGGGCGTGAGTGTATTCCTTGGGAATCATCACCTTGGATTCGGCGAGCGGAGCGATCGAGTCGATTTTCCCACCTTGCCCAATCCATGTCTTGAGGATGTCGATCTTGGCCTTGGACAGCGGCCGGCCCTTCGGTGGCATCGAGGGCTCCTCGCCACTGATCATCTCGATCAACAGGCTCTCGCTCGGCTTCCCGGGAACCAAAAGCGGCCCCGACTCACCGCCCCGGGCAATCGAAGCGGCCGTTGCCAGCGACAGTTTCCCTTCGGGTTTGCCGCCGCTATGACACGCGAAACAGTGACGCTTGAGGATCGGCCAGACGTGGCGCCGATAGCTGATGGCGTCACCTGCCTGCACGGACTCCGAAAACACCGTGCAAGCGGCCATGGCGACGAGTATCAAGTGAGTGAATCGCATCAGTGCACCAACATGAATTCGCGGCTATTGAGCAGAGCCCACATGAAATCCTGGGCAGCCTCCTGCCGCTTCGCGCCATAACTGGCGAAGAACTTGACAGCCACCTCCTGCTCCTTGACCGTCGGCTTTCGACACAGCGACCACAGGTACAATCGCTCGACAATCTTTGCCGAATCCTTCTCGGACTTGATCAGCATCGTCACACGACCGCTGCCGGAGCTGACCCGACTGAGAATCGACTTGCCGTTGATAAAATGCAGGGCCTGCAGCATGTTGGCTCCCGAATCACGCTCACACTCACAGGCCTCCATCCGCTGCGGCTTTCCAAACAGCTTCAGGAAGTCACTCTGGATGTTCGCATCGGGAAGTTGCCTGGCGGTGAACCCGGCCGGGGCCCCGCTGAATCGCTCGGGAACCCCTGTCGCCTGAACCAGGCAGTCCAACAAGGTCTCCGCCGACAAGCGTCTCGGCACGAACCTCGAAAAGTTCATGTCATCGTGAATATTGCTGTCATTCGCCTGGCTGCTGCGCTGGTACGTCCGCGACCGCACGATCGTCCTCATCAGGTGCCGCATGTCAAAACCGTTGGCAACAAAATCGGCTGTCAGTGCATCGAGCAACTTGGGATTGATCGCCGGATTGGTCGATCGCAAATCGTCGACCGGATCGATAATGCCCCGGTGGAAGAAGTAGCTCCAGATCCGGTTGACCAGGGAACGGGCAAAAAACGGATTCTCCGGGGAGGTCAGCCAGCCGATGTAGGCCTGGCGACGGTCGCTACCGCTTGGCGCCAGTTTCGGTTCAGCACCACCGAGAAAACGTGGAGGCTGTGCCTGGCCGCTTCGAGGATTCGTGCCGAAACCCGTCCCCAGGTTGATCACCACCGCCTTGGCATTGCGGACACCGGGCAGTCGCAAGTCATTCTTGGTGGCCACCTGGTTGAAAAAGCTGAACAACCCGTAGTAGTCCTCCTGTGTCCAGTTCTCGAACGGATGCGGATGACACCGGGCACACAACATCCGGACACCACAGAAGACCTGTGTGGCACGTTGCAGGGTGTCATGCGCGTCATTACTGACAGCGTAGAAGGCGGCCGTCGGGCTATCCGAGACTCCACCACGACCGGCCAGCACCTCGCGTGCAAATTGATCAAGAGGTCGGTTGGTCGCCACCGCGTCGCGCAACCACTCGCGGAACGCATACACCGCCGGGTCACTGAGCTTGGTCCGACTGTTCTGGAGCAGATCTCCCCATTTCAATGACCACTGGTCGACGAAGCCCTCGCGAACAAACAGGCGTTCGATCAACTTGTCGCGTTTGGCGGGATCCTTGTCCGCCAGGAATGCCTGCACCTCCTTGGGTGCCGGCTGAATCCCAATCATGTCGATCGAGACACGACGGAGAAATCCGGCGTCGTCAACGATGGCCGACGGCCGGACATTCATGGTATTGAGTTTTTCGATGACAAAACGATCGACAAGGTTGTCGCCTGGCACCGGGGTGGGGTCGAAGTCCCCCCGCGGTTCAAGCACCAGGAATTCCGACGTGGCAAACGTTCGTTCGAAGCGAGCCGACACGGCCGTCTCGCCCAGCATCGTGGCCTGCACGAGGCCGTCACGTGTCACCGATGCGATTCGTTCGGTATTGACGGTAAACACCGACAAACGGGTGACGTCACGACGGGAACCATCCGAGTACGTCGCGATCACCTGGAGTTGCTGCTCCCAGCCGGGTCCGACCACGATCCGGTGAGGAAAGATGGACAGCGACTCGAAAGTCGCCGCCTTGTCCGGGTCCGGGTTTGCCCCCTCACGGATCCAGCCGGTCAACAGTCGATGCTCCAGGCTGTCGGGCTCGAGCCGGACTCCTCCCTTGTGAGCCACTTCCCCCAGCGGCTTGACCAGCAACAGGCTGGCAGCAGGATTGTGCCGGTTGATCCTCCGACCAAAAAACTCGTCGGTCAGAGCTGCGAAATCTGCCTTCGGGTCGGCTCCCCGCAGCGAGAGCTTGAAGCCATTCTTGCCCAGCGAATAGCCGTGGCACGCTCCCTGGTTGCAACCCGTCTTGGAGAGCACCGGCATCACGTCATCACGAAAACTGTGTGGAGTTGGATTGGCCGGCAACCTGACCTCAACATCAACCACCGCCAGCAAACCATTCGCGCCGATCCGAACGCGAACCTTTCCGTTGGACACCGGCTCGACCCAACCCAACGGGCTGACACGAGCGATTGCAGGGTTGGACGAGAGAAACGTGGCGGCGGAAGTCAGATCGACGGTTCGGCCCAGCGGTGTCCGTGCCGTGACGACCAACGAGCGTGGACGACGCACGTGAGTCAAAACCAACCGGGTCGGCTCGACACTCAACTGTCCGATCACCCCCGGTGATTCGGCCTGCAACGGACCCGCGAAAGCCACGCATATCGCGACGGCCAGCGAGACTGTGATCGATCTGCAATTGAACATCGTCGTCATTTGTCCTGTTTCACTTGTCAGCGACCGATGGCCCGTACAGCCGGGGGCGGTGGTGGAGAGTCCTGACCGTTGGCCTCCAGTTCCAGCGAGAACTTCTGCTGGGCTGTGACCAACACCTTGGGTGTCTTGGGATTGGGTGGCCCGGTGACCACCAGCGACAGGTTGGCAAACCGTGTGGCGGTGAACTTGGCCGGGATTTTCAGTGGCAACTCGAACCGTGCCTGTCCGGGCTTGACGGTCACTTTCGGGACAGGCAGTCCCTTGGGGACACCGGCAACCGACACCGTGACATCTCCGCCGAAGCCACCATGACGAACGATTTCACCGCGCAACCGAACCGTCACGTCCACCTTGGGTGTGCGGGTCGCTCGCACCACGGGCTCGAGTCGCGGCGAAATCTCCAGCGAGCGTTTTGACGCCAGTCTCAGCACCGGGCTGAACGACCTGGCCAGTGCGGTCTTGTTGTCGGTAGACCGCAACTCGGCCACCACCGAGAGATCATAACCGGACAACGGCAATCCTGGCGGCACTGTCACCCGGTAGGCGGCATCACGTGACCAGGCGGCAACAGCATCGTGCAACTTCTTGACAGTTGTGTCACGAGCGGAGCGCGCCTTTGTGAGTTGATCCTTCAGACTGTCACCGGCAGCAACGGCCTTCTTCTCGAGAGCCGCCAATGTCGCCCGACTCTTGTTCACCGCGACGCTGGCGGCTGTCACGGCTGCCGGCACCGGGATATCGACTGTGGCTGCCGTCCCCCGAATCGCTAACGCGGCATTGGGCTTTCCCTTGACCAGGGGAATCTTCTGGCTGGTCACCAGGCTGAGCCGCACCGGACCGACAGCCTCCGGATCTCGCGTCAACCGAACCGGCAGAACGATCTCCTGTCCCTGCCACAGGGCGAGTGAGGGCACTGGCTGCACACCGATCGCGACAACCGGAGATTTCACAACGACCCGGCCGATTGCCAGGTCGTCCCGCAGCCATGGCTGGGAATTGGCCAGGGGATGAGTCACAACGCGGACAGGACGACGGATCGAGGTTCCCTCGACGGTCGAGGCTCCCACCAGGGAGAAATCATCCAGGGCGTTTCCCGCATCGGTGGCCGAACTGACCACCGTCACCAACGCACCAGGTGCACCCGCGGGGATCGACGGTGTCAGCAGCTTGAAATGCGAAGGGGCCCCAAGAACCTCGAGACGAATCTCTCCGTCGTAACCTCTTCGCACCACGTCAACACGAAAGACATGACGACCATCGGGGAGCACATTGAACGAGTTGTTCCCGACGACCAGGTCGAAATCGGCCGGGGCCGGATCGGTGGTGCGGGTGACCACCAGCCGGTAGAGAAAACGACGGCCACCACGACCATGGCGGTCACTGATGCTGGCAACCACGTGAGCGAGCTTGGCTGGAACGGTGTAGTCGAGACGAGAATCGGACCGGGCAGCGTCATCGTTGCTGGCCAACACCGCGCCATCGGGTTTCTTGAGTTCGAGCATCGAATCCAGGGGCGTCCCCAGGCGATCGGCAAAGACTTCAAATCTCAGCTTCTCTCCCTGCTTGACGGGCACCTTCCAACTGTCAATTTCACCCGGACCCACCAGTCGACCGTTGGCCGCTGACGGAATCGAAGGCAATTCTCCGGCGACGCCAGGCTTTACCGGAGATGCGGGTTCCACAACTTCAGGCCAACGTGACACCTCAACACGCGGCCTCAAACCCAGGGGCATGGTCTTGGCCCCCCACTCGATTGGAGTCAGCCCATGGGCCATCTTCTTGGGCATCTCAACTCGAACAGCTGTTTCCCGATCACCCGTGCCCAACAGCAAGACCTCTCGCACGTGGCCCCGCGTCACAGCGGCCGGATACACCAGGTCGGCTACGTCAAAACTGCCAATCGACAACCGAAAGTTGCCGGGGTTGCCAACCGCGTATTGCAGGTCGTGGCACTGGATCGTGTAGAGTCCGTCGCGAGGCACGGTCAGCGTGATCCGGGAGTCACCGGAGAGGTCCAACCGGGGCATGCCCAATTTCAGTCGCCGTCGATCGGGGCCGAGAAGGTGAAGCACCGGTCGCAGCGTTGAACCCAGTCGCCTGGCCATCAGGTCGATCGAAATCCGCTGCCCGGCCTTCCCAACAAATTGGGCGCTGCCCACCTGGGATCCGGAGAGTTGGCCATGCAGGGCGACGGGTAGCACATCGGTGCTGGTGTCGGCCGAGAAAACGCGTTGCGGCAGGTGATCAACGGTGATGACCTGCGGTTTGGAGACGCCCTGACCACTGAGAACCCTGAGATGGTACACGCCCGGCACGATGCTGCCATCGAGCGTCACATCAAACATCACAACGGTGGCCGTAGGAGTGCCGACAACCTTCTGACCGGCGACCCGGACACCAGCAACCACTCGCGGAGAGGGCAAGAGATTTGTGCCATTCACCACCACCCGGGTGGTCCCGTCCACCTGCAGCCCCCGTACGGACAATTTGGAAATCGTCGGCGGCGTGGCAAGCACCAGGACCGGCCAAGCACATGCCATCAGGCAGATCGCGGGACGGAACATGCCGACAGGCTCTTTCATGGACAGGGACAATCCGCCCGGCTCCCATGGCTCACCGGACGGACCTCAATCGTCTGTGCAAACGGAACTAGCCGAACAACTCTTGGATCGGGTCGGCCTCGATGAACCGTACCGGCCGGCTGCCGGGCCCGGGCATCATTGTCGTTTCCAGGTCAATTCCCATCGCCGTGTAGACCGACGCCACGACCTCCGGAGGACGCACCGGGCGATCGTGAGGGGCGGCCCCGATCTTGTCGGTCGACCCAATGACCTGGCCACCCTTCACACCACCGCCGACAAAGAAATTGGTCCATGCGGGTGGGTAGTGATCGCGGCCGCCGTTGTTGTTCAGTTTCGGAGTCCGACCGAATTCGCTGAGCACCGCCACGACGGTGTCCTCGAGCAATCCCCGATCTTCAAGATCCTCGATCAAAGCGGTGAAGGCCTGATCAAATTGCGGACACAGGTGGCGTTCGTAATCGAGATAGGTGTTGTCGAGGCTGGTCCGGTTGGCGTGCATGTCCCAACAGGTGATGTTGAAAACCGTGTCGAAGTGATTGACCGTCACGAAACGCGACCCGTGCTCAATCATCCTCCTGGCCAGCAAACAACTCTGACCGAACGTGTTGCGTCCATAACGGTCGCGAAGCTTGTCGGTTTCCTCGGCCGGATCAAACGCCTTCCGGGTCGTCGGCGACGTCAACAGGTTGAAAGCGCGGCTGTAGGCGGTATCACGTTGAATCGTCGAGGAGGTCTCGGTCTTGCGCTGCAGTGTGTCGAGTTGCTTCAGGAGATTGCGACGGGAATTGATCCGGAAGTCCGTCTGCCCCTTGGGAGGTTCGAGGTTGGCCACCTTGAAGTTCTTCACAGCCGGATCACTACCGAGGAAGAACGGCGAATGCGCCGTCCCCAGGTGACCTGAAGCCTGTCCGTGCGGCGTCGAGGTGCCCGTGTTGCCGATCTTCGCCGGCAGGATGATGCTCGCCGGAAGACTGGTCTTTTGACCATAAACCCGCGAGACAACCGAGCCCATGTGCGGCTGGATATTGGCGGCATTGAAATCGTGCCCGGTCATCATCCACCGCTGGCCATTCTCGTGAGACGCCCCGGTGTTGTGGTGCAGGCTGCGAATCAATGCGACCTTGTCCATCATCCGGGCCATCAGCGGAAAGTGCTCACAGATCTGCACCCCCGGAACGGCCGTGGAGATCGGCTTGAACTTGCCACGGATATCCGAGGGAGCCTCGGGCTTCATATCAAAAGTGTCGAGGTGCCCGGGAGAACCGACCAGGAACAGCGTGATGCAGTTCTTGATCTTCTGTTTTTTCGGATCAACCGCCCCTGCGGCCTCCAATTGCATCGCCGTGGGCAGCGACAGTCCCAATGACGTGGTCCCCGCCTGCAAGAAACTGCGGCGGCTGACGCCGTCACACATCGGAACATTGGCCTGTCCAACATGGATCATCTATCAAGATTCCTTTCGGGGCCGCAACGCGACGACACTGGCAACCCGGTCGCGTCAAATCGTATAGGAGACGATGTTCGAAATATCGATAAACTTGCTGCTAACAAACTCGCGCTGCTTGTTCTTCTTGTAGTTCACGTACTTCCACATCTGGAGCACGATTTCATACTTCCCCGGCGATCTGTCGGGATGCTCGTACCGCGGTTCGGCCCGGGCCGCCTCAGTTGCGATCACCTTGCCATCCCTTTTGATCTGCCACTGCAAGCGGAGTCCCCAGTCATTGGTGACGTCCCCCCGTGAGACCTTTCGTCCCTCCAGGGTGATCTCGGCCTTCGGCGTGCCTTCAAACTTCTGGTCCATGTCCGGCTCGGTCTCCGCTCGGGCTGAATTGCGCACTGCATCGCGATCGGGAAGATCTCCGAGTGGCATCAGCACATATTGATGCCACAATTCTACACAATTTTGAACGCGATCACAGAGGTCGTTGTGCCACCACACTCGATCACGGTGCGGAAAGGACACCCCCTCGAGTCGAAATTCAGCTTCGAGCGAAGGTGGAATTTCTTGTGGACTTGTAACGGACGTCCAGATGGGGCGTCTGCAGAACCACCTGCTTGACCATTGACTCGATCGATGCGGCCAGGATTCCGGAAACCAGCAATGTCCGCTCAACCGGGTAACCCGCCTTCCCACTGACAAACATGTCCTCGGCATGACCCATCAATTCCGCCGAATACTGCACGTTGGGTGTCGGAGGAAGATGGAACAGTGTCGAGAGAGGTGACTTTTTGCCCTTGAGATCTGCAGCGAACGTGAAGTCACGGACCAGGCCATTGAGCAACAGCATTGTCGCCTTGGTGCCGTCGCGGTGCTGGTACCGGTAGGCAACCGGTTCCTTGACCATTTCGCGGATTTCCTTGGGCGTGGGATGCCGGTGAGTGAAGGTCGGCTGTGGTTGCTGGAGCGTCTGTGTGCGAGTCAGACATGCCTCGAACAGTTCCGGACTCCAGCCCCCAGCATCAAACGACCCCTTGGACATCGCCTTCCAGAAGGCATCCCCCCGCAACCCCTCGACCCACGCAACGCCCGTCTCTCCCTTGTCCCGGCGTTCGGCCATACACTGCATGGTCTCCAGCGCGTGGAAGTCGTAGCTGTCGACACCACCGTAGGCCATGCCCATCAACTCGTTGACCTTCTCTCCACGAGGAAGATCCACCGACGGCATCCGCCAGGTGACCGGCAAGCTCGAACCGGCCATAAACGGAAATTCCAGTTCCTGGGAAATATCGACCATCTCCTTGGCCCATTCCCACTTCCACGAGAGGTGCTTGTCGTTGAAGACCGGAACACTCTTCCCGTCCTCGCGAAAGACATCCGTGATCTTTTTGAACAACTCGTAACGGGGGTACTTTTTCTGTCCCAGTTCGTTGCGGGGATAGTTGCCATGTTCCCCGATCAACAAGACGGCATCGACGGCCAGGCTCTGGCCTCCCCGACGCAACGTTTCGGCGACGGTCGGAAAAATCTTGAAACCGAACTCCGCTTCACGTGGCCGGCTGAGGTCGTTCTTGGGAACCTGGTCGGCATAGAGCGACACCACGTCGAGCCGCGGCTGGTTCCACACCCCGTCGGTCGGGTACCCGTGCAAGAACCGATCACCCATGTGCTGGGCGTGCGAGTGAAAACGCCATTCGGTGGAGACAATCGCCATCGTCTTCCGCTTCGTCTTCTCCTGGACCGCCGCCTGCGCGGCAGGCAAAGAGACTGTGGATGCGACGGTCGTGGCTGTGGCTGCGGTCTGGACAAAGTCTCGGCGGGTCAACATCGGGTGACGTCCTTTTGTGGTTTGACTGAAGCGGAAGGCGGCGAGGAGCGATCAGCGGGAACCGGCAACTCGAAGCGGTGCCAGGATTCGCGATGAATACCGACTGCCATGGTGAATCGTATTGATGGCCTTACGGGCATCGGTGGGGAACTCGATGGTCGCCGGCTTGCCCGTCTGGGCATTGGGCTCATAGAGCGGCGACCCGGTGCTGGCGACGGTCACCCGAATGCGGTGCCCGGCATTGAATATCTGGCTCATCCAGCCCACTCGGAACCGGACCGGATGGACTTGATCCGGATCCATCAGCACCTGCTTGTCGAATCCCTCGCGGTACCTCATCCGCCAGGGATAACCGACCAGCAGGATCGAACGCCCGTCGGGATAAACGTCGCTGATACGGACCAGCATGTCGGTATCGGGGGCCGACGACGACACGTACAGCTGCACCTCGACAGCACCGGTCCATTCGACCGGTTGCTCGAGAGTCTCGGTGGTGAAGGTCAGCACATCCTCTTGTTTCTCGAATCCACGCGCATCACGGGCCCCGGGAAATCCTCGCCCGGGAATCGACCGGGGATTCCGCGGGTCACTGGAAAGACTTGTCATCGCTCCGGTCCCATCGGTCATGTCGGACTCCTCGAGCTTCAGGCGACCACCGTGGTGCAAGTAATAAGCCGTGGTCCGGGTCTTCGGGGGGAAGTCCTCGGCATCACGCCAGGTGTTCCCCGGTGCGCCGGCTTCTCCGAGTGCCCCCATCACGTAGTACCGCACGGTGGCCCTGGCGGCCTTGGACAACGGTTTGCCCTTCAGGTGGTGATCGAACCAGTTGACCATCGACCGGTGGACATCGACAGCGGCATTGGCCGGATAGACCAGTTCCCCGACCTTGTTCCCCTTGTTGCGGCGGCCGTGCAGCCACGGACCGATCAGCAATTTCTGTTGTCCCACCGAAGCAGGACCACCACGGTCCTGGCGTCCCTGGAAGCTGGCGATCGATCCCTGGTTCATAAAGTCGTACCAACTGCCAATGGTAAAACACGGCACATTCATCCGGCCAAAGTGCCGACTGCAATCCTCGGCCCGCCAGTACTCGTCGTAGTCGGGATGCTCGAACCACTCGGCCAACAACGCCCGGTTGTGGGCGGGCACGCGACAATTCGCGTCCATGCCCTTGAATCGATCCGGTCGCGTCGTGCCTCCTATCCGGTACCCCTCCTGGAAAAGGCTCAGCCCGGTATCAACCATGTACTGGCAGGTGAGATGCGGTGGCCGGGTCACGGCGAGAAAATTCTGAGCAAAGCCGCCCTGGGAACTGCCGAACGTACCGATCTTGCCCGTGCACCATTTCTGCCGGGCCAACCATTCGCAGGTGTCATACCCGTCCTGCAATTCTCCCCAGGCCAACGCCCGGTAACCGACCCAGGTCCCCTCCGACTCCTGTGCTCCCCGGAAATTGACATGCAACACGCCGTATCCCTCGGCAGCCAATTGTGCAGCCAGTTGGCGTGTCCCCCGCCCTTTCAGACTGGCATAACGCTGCTCGAAGACCCCGGGCCAGGGCCCCTTGCCCGCGGGGAGATACAGGTAACCCGAGAGCCGTTTGCCATCACGCATCGGCACCATCACGTGTGTTTCCGTGACGTCTCCCAGGTCCAGCTTGTCGGCAGCCGACACTTCCAGTCCGACAAAAAACAGCGCGCAGACAACCGCCCGGCACACCCACACACCCTGGAATGATCGCCTCATGGTCTCTTCCTCGCTCCTGGATCCACGGCAGTTCACACACCCAGCATGCGAGCTGCGTTGTTGTAGAAAACATCCTCGACCTGGCTGTCACTCAATCGTTCAGACCAGCAGGCCCATTTCAGCGACCGGATGTGTTCGAGCCCGACAATCACCGGATCAATCTTCTGGTGCTTTTCACCCCACACTGGAGTCTCTTCGTACAGCCAGATGAACGAATCGGCAGCCGAAAGCGACCGACCACGAAAGTGGCTGACAGGCAGGTCGGTGCCGTACATCAGCTTGTCATGCCCGATGATCCGCATGATCGACTGGTGAGCAATTGGTTCGCAATTGGCACTGGTGTCGAAGTACAGGTTGTCGAGCCCGGTGAGTTGAGGCAGCCCCTCGAGATTGTGAGCGGGCTGGAAGCCACGAGCCGAGTGCGCCAGGATCAGCCGCATGTTGGGATACGTTTCACAATACCGCCGGATGCACGCGATGTTGGCCGGCTCGGCCACCGATCG
>CAZYAZ010000064.1:0-31549 GCA_964646205.1 uncultured Planctomycetaceae bacterium
CAATTTCAGGAAACTACTTCTTGTCGGCCTTCTTCTTGGCCGCAGGTTTCTTGGCTGCAGGTTTCTTGGCTTCGGGGATCTCCTTCTTGTTCTCGGCCGGGGCAGCCTTGTCAGCCGGTTTGCTGGTACCCGACTCGGGAATCGTTTTTGGCTCAGCCGCCGGTTCAGCCGTTGCAGCGGGGTCCGCCGCGGTGGGGGCTGGAATGGCAGGGGCCGTTTCGGGACTTGTCGGTGCAGTCGTGGGTGCACCGGCGTCAGGTGGTGTGGATCCGTCGTCGCCACAACCGACCAAGAACACGGCCAGTCCGATCCAACAGGCCAATACGTTCAGGCTCAGGCTTTTCATGGTCGGGTCTCTTTTCACTGGAGTCTTGGGGGTGGGAGAGCATATTACCCGTCAACGGGTCTTTCCATCACATGGTCTATCGTATGACGCTGATTGGTTCTCGGCCAGCGCCAGCCGAGACAATCGTCGAGAGAGTGGACATGAGCAGACGCTGTAGCGATCATAATTCGCCCTGGCGAATTCAAAGCTGATCATCTGGAGTGGAATCGACGATGCGGACCACATGGACATTTCATTCGGCCGGCCGGATCGTTTTCGGCATCGATGCGGTCGCTTCGCTCGGAGATCATCTTCTCGAGTTGACCGAAGAATCGAGCCGGGTGTTGATCGTCACCGATCCGGCGCTGGTTGAAGCGGGTGTGTGTGAGCGTGTGCGTGAGGCGTTGAGTGCGTCGGGGATCGAATCGGCCGTGTTCGACGGTGGTTGCCCCGAGCCACCGCTGGAATTGGCGCTGACGTGTGCCGAGGCGGCGGGTGCGGCGGGTGCGGGTTGGTTGTTGGGCCTGGGAGGGGGCAGCAACATGGACCTGGCCAAGGTGACCGCGTGCGTGCTGGCTCACGGGGGCCATCCACGAGATTACCTGGGCGATTGTGTCGTGCCGGGTCCGGTTTTTCCCCTGGCCTGTGTTCCGACGACGGCGGGGACCGGTTCGGAGGTGACGGCGGCGAGCGTATTGAGCGATCCGGAGCGTGGAATCAAGGTCGCGGTTCTCAGTGACTTTCTGCGGCCACGCCTTTCGGTTGTCGATCCACGATTGACGGTCAGTTGCCCACAGCATGTCACCGCCGACAGTGGCATCGATGCCCTGACCCACGCGGTCGAGGCGTTCACCGCCGTGGACAACGAGCAATTTCCATTGCCATCCGGTGAGCGGTCGGTCTACCAGGGCCGGTTTGTGTTGACCGATCTTACGGCCGGCAAGGCGATTGAACTGGTTGGCCAGTACCTGCGTCGTGCGGTCGAGGACGGCGAGGATCTCGAGGCCCGCGAGGGGATGTCGCTGGCCGCGTTGTTGGCCGGGATCGGCTTTTCCAACAGTGGTGTCGCCGCCGTCCATGCTCTCGAGTATCCACTCGGGTCCGCGGTCAAGACCTCGCACGGTCGAGGCAACGGGTTGCTGTTGCCCTACGTGATGGATTTCAACCGCGAGGCGGATCCGGACACGTTCGCGATGGTGGCGGCGTTGCTGGGTACGGAGATTGACGGATTGTCCGAGGACGAGGCCGCGGCCGCGGGGGTGGCGGCTGTCGAGACCTTGAAGGCCGACATTGGTATCCCGGCCAGGTTGCGAGACGTGGGGGTGGCGCGGGAACAATTGCCAGAATTTGCGGAGATCGCTTCGGGGCTGGTGCGGATTCTGCGGGTGAACACGCGGGAGGCCAGCCGTGAGGATCTCGAGTCGATCCTGAATGCGGCGTACTAGGACGAACGCCTGTCAATCAGGCGTGTCGTTCCCGTAGCAACTCGGCGGCAGCCGACAGGCTCTTCAGTTTTTCGTACGACTCGTCCAGCGGCACCTCGTGGTCCTTGCCGGGAGCGAAGCCACAGTCGGGGTTCAGCGTCAGTCGTTCCGGTCCGATGTGTGCGATCGCCGTCTCCACTCGCTGGGCAATTGTCTCGGGCGTCTCCACCTCGGGAAATCGGACATCAACGCATCCCAGCCCGACCTGGACCTGCGGTGGCAACTCGGCGAGGATCGCCATGTCGCCGGCCACGGGGATGCTGAATTCGAGCATCAACTGGTCGACCTCGAGTCGTGAGATGTGCTTGAGAATCGCCTCGTAACCACCCACGGCGCCCCAGCCTCGACGACCCCAGTTGCGGCGGCAGAGGTGCACCGAGAGTTCGACACCGTCAATGCCGTCGACGATCTGGTTGATCCAGTCAACAGCATTCCGCATTTCTCTCTCGGGATCATCGAAGGTCGCCCGCACCTCGGGATCGACCAGGATGCACAGGTGGGGCTCGTCGAGTTGGATGACATCGACCCCCATGTCACGAATCGCCAGCAGTTCCTCTCGCAGGACCGGCACCACCGCTTCGCAGAACGCCTCACGGGTCGGGTAGGCCGATTCCGAGTAACCCGGCTCCCACATTCGCTGGCCGATCAGGTACGGCGAGGGCAGTGCCACCTTCACCCGGCGGTCGGTGTTCTCCTTGAGAAACTGGGCCTCTCCGGCAATGACCCCCGGCTGGCGGGGAGTCAGGGGTTCTGTCACCACCTGGTGGTAGCCGAACAACTCGCGTTCGATCCATTGAAACCCGTGGCACAGTTCGGCGATCACATCGACGTAGGTCTCGCGTCGCCATTCTCCGTCGGAGACGATGTCGATGCCGGCCTGTTCCTGGAGATGGACGCAGTACCTCACCGCGTCGTCCATCCGCCGTTGCCACGCGGCGTCGTTGTCACCGATTCGCGATCCGGACTGGAACAGATCGATCACGAACGGCGGCCTCGGCATGCTGCCGATGACAGTGGTGCGGAACAATTGTTGTGACATCGTGGAATTACCCGTCCGAGTTGGTTCAGTACAACGCGATTGCTCGCCCCGGTCCGCCATGGCAGCCCCGGATCGGGATCGCCGCGAACAGGAAGTAGGCCTTGGCGGGCAGCTTGTCGAGGTTTTGCAGGAACTCGACGGCCACCATTCCCCGGCTGCCCAGGGTCCAGTAGGTCATCAGTGCGTTCTTCTCATCGACACCACCGATGTTGGGCGCATCGATTCCCACGCAGCGGATGCCGCGATCGTCCAGGTAGTCGATCACGTCGGCGGTCACCGCCGGCCAGCCCTCGGTTTTGCCGTTGAGTGGATCCGACACGCAGGCCGAACCATCGGGCAGTTCCCGGAAGGTGCGTTTGACGTGGCCGGTCCGGAACAGCACCACGTCACCGGATCGCAGTGACCCGTGGGCTTTCTCGTACGCCCGCACCAGGGGCACGGTGATCTGCGGCGAGTTGGGCCACTGGTCTTTTTTGGTCGAACCGACCAGGCCGCGGACATCGATCACGCGGGCTTCGCCGCAGGTGTGTTTCAGTGGAACCTGTTCGGTCGTCACCGTGCTGGTCCGCCGCCGTCCGAATCGCTGTTGGTACTCCCTCAACCAGCCCTGGACTTCGTCGGAGTAGTCATCGTTGTCGAAGTCCTTGGTCGGCAGGGCGTAGGCGGGCGGCACCAGGTGGGTGCCGGCCTGCGCGTCCATCATGTGGGTGTGGTGCTGCAGGTCCAGGTTCTTGGCGTAGAGGAAGTCGACCTTGATGTAGGGGGTGCGGTGGTTGCCGATGCCCGGTCCGGTCCAGGTGATGGGCAACTGCGAGTCGTTGATGACCGACAGGTCGACCGCCCGCTTGGCCTTGGCCGAGGCGATCAGCCGGTTGGCCAGTTTTCCGGGCCCGATCGCCAGTGCCCGTCCCTCGCCGTACATCCCCTTGGCATGACGGGGACCCAGCACGCAGTAGAAGCTGCCCGGTCGAACCTGTTTGAGCCGGGTGACGCCTTCGGTGAAGATCATTCCGAACTTCAGTCCGGCGATGTGGGTTGGTTCGGCCAGGTCCGGCAACGGGCCCATGCTGGGGCTGTCGCAACCGACGTGCTTGACTCCTCGTTGACCGAGCAGGGTCATGGTGTCCGGGTGCGGATCGGGCCAGGCGGGGGCGGTGCCCTGCACCGGGTCGGCGAGGAAGCGACGGCCGGCCGGAAACGGCTTGTAGTACTTGTCGGTGTAACCGCTCTTGAAGAGCACCACGTCTCCGAATCGCAGCTTGCGGTGCGTTTTCTCCCAGGCCAGGACGTGTGCCGGCTGGATCAGGCTGCTGACTCCATTCTCGGTCGTGTCGAGCAATTCGCTGACATCGATCACCACCGCCTCGCCGCCAAACTGCCAAGCGGCCACCTTCTCGGTGAAGATCGTTCCCAGTGGTCCCTCGTTCTCGAGCCCGCTTCCGGGACGTGGGATCGAGTGCGGCGGGACATCGATCTGGGTCCCGGTGTTGCCGTCGATGGTCAGCACATCGATGTTGTAGGGTGTCAACGCCCCGATTCTCCGGTAGTGCTTCAACTGGAACATCGGGAATCCCGACGGCCAGGTGCAGGGATGGTCTTCGGCGACCAGCAGCGAGAGGTCGATGGGGTTGGCGGCGGGAGCGAGTGGAGCCTGGACGGCGAGGCCCAGCAGGAGCACGGCCAGCAATCGGATTGGATGAGTCATCGGTGTCGGTCTCCTTGATGTTCGACCACCAGGTGCGTCCGGGCAGGCGGGTACTGTCATCGCAGTTCTTCAAGCATCTCCATGGCGAACTGCACGTGCAGTGCAGTTCCCAGCGGCAGCGCGTCTTCGTCGACCTTGAACATGGGGTGGTGCACGCTGATCCCGGTCCCCTTCTGTTCATCAGCGATTCCCAGGGCGACAAAACAGCCGGGGACCCGCTCGGTGTAGTAGGCGAAGTCCTCGCCACCCATCACCGGGGCGAGTTCCTCGATCTGTTCGTCTCCGAGCATTCGTCCGGCAAGGTTGCGGGCGAAGTCCCAGGTGGCGGGGTCGTTGACCGTCGGCGGGTAGTCGTTGCCGGGGAACAGCGTGGTGGCCTGGCAGCGGTGGGCGGCGGCGACACCGCTGGCAATGTCGATGACCCGTTGCTGGATCCAGACCAGGTTGTCCATTGTCAGTGCCCGGACGGTCCCACGCAGCTGGACCTCGGGGGGGATCACGTTGGAGGCTGAGCCACCGTGAACGGCAGTGATGCTGACGACGCCCGAGTTGAGCGGGTCGGCTTCACGGGAGACGATGGATTGCAGCGAGGTGATGATCTGGGCGGCGGCCTGGACGGGGTCGACGGCCAGGTGAGGCATCGCGGCGTGACCACCCTTGCCCGAGACGGTCATGGTGAGGCTGCTCGAGGCGGCCAGGAAGGTGCCCGGTCGTGAACCCGCCGCTCCGGTTTCGAGTTCCGGCCAGACGTGCAGTCCGAAGATCCTCTGGACATCCGGATTCTCCAGCACGCCTTCCTCGGACATCAGTTTCCCACCGGCCCCACCCTCTTCGGCCGGCTGGAACAGGAACTTGACGGTCCCATGGATTTCGGATTCTCGTTCCTTGAGCAGGCGAGCGGCTCCCAGCAGCATCGCGGTGTGGCAGTCGTGCCCACAGGCGTGCATCTTGCCGTCGACCTCGCTGCGGAACTCGACGTCGGTCTCCTCGTGGATCGGCAACGCGTCCATGTCGGCACGCAGGGCGACGCAGGGGCCGTCGCCGTTGCCGATCCAGCCCAGCACGCCGGTTTTGGCGATTGGCGAACGGTACTCGATCCCGAGTCCGTCGAGCGTCTCGCGGACCAGCTTCGAGGTTTCCACCTCCTCGTACATCAACTCGGGGTGTCGATGCAGTTGACGTCGGATGTCGACGATCCAGTCCTGGATGTCTGTTGCCTGTGAGCGTGTTTCGGTGGCGTTCATCGTGGAGATCCCGTGGAGGTCGTGTGGATTGCTGCTCAGATGTCTTTGCCGGTGATGCCGTCGGGCATCGAGAGTGTGCCGACGACCCGTTGTGCCTGGTCAATCAGTGATCCGGTCATCACGCCCGAATCGCTGCTGAGCAGGAAGCAGGCCAGGTGGGCAACATCGTAGGGTTTCAGGAGTCGCCCAAAAGGCGATTCCTGTTCGCCGATCGACAACCAGTCGTTGGGACTGCCCTGCTGTTTCTGTACCACGTCCTCGTTGGGGGTGTCGGTCCAGCCCAGCATGATGCCGTTGACGCGGATCGTATCGTGCAGCAGTCCGTTGGCGCAGTTCTTGGTGAAGGTGGCCAGCGCCCCCTTGGTGGCACTGTAGGCGGCGATGTGCGGCAGGCCACAGTAGGCGGCGACGGAGATGATGTTGACGATCGATCCGCTGATCTTCTCCCGCTTCATGATCTCGACAGCTCCCTGCGTCAGCAGGAATGGGCCGCGGACGTTGACGGCGAAGAGGTGATCCCAGAGTTCGACGGTGGTGGACTCGAGGGTTCCGCGGGTGGTGATTGCCGCGGCATTGACCAGGCCATCGATTCGACCGAAGCGTTCGTCACAGGCCGAGATGATGGCGCGGGTGGCGTCCACGTCGGCCAGGTCGGCCTGGACGAACAGGCTCTCGGCTCCCAGCTCGGCAATTTCGGCCGCCACCCGGTTGCCGTTTTCGGCGTTGCGACCGCAGACGACCACGCCGGCGGCTCCCAGTCGGGCTGATTCCAGTGCAATCGCCTCCCCGACTCCCTGGGTGCCACCGGTGACGACGAGAACTTGTCCTTCGAGACTGGGCATCGGATCTGGTCTCCGTGTTGTTTGTTGTGGCCCACGTGGCGGGTGTGGTGAGACAGGCAAGGTGGCCGCAGGCGATTATCTCGCCCCCGGTGAGGATCGGCAACCGGGTCGGTTACAGGCAGGTGACATCAGTCGAGCGAGGATCGTTGACCGGGGATCCGCTGTGCAGCGTGCCCTCGATCACCCGGTCTCGCCAGGGTCCGGGTGCGTCGAACAGGTTTGGGTCCAGCGTCATGTCGGTGATCAGCACACCCGGGCGGTGCAGGGTCAGGCGGTCCATGATCTGGCCATCGGGTCGTACGGTGAAACTGGCCCAGCGACTGGGGCGGGCTGTTGAGTTGTTCGCGCTGATCCACATGTGGTTCTCGGCCGCGCGGCAGGACATTGTCGAGGGAACGATTGTCCGCCAGATGTTGTATGCCTGGTCGTCGACGACCGTGGCCCGTGCATTGTGGAACGACTGCAACAGGATCTTCACCCCCCGCGTGTAGTACTCGCGGTACAACTCGGGAAACCGGTAGTCGTAACAGATCAGCAGTCCCAGCGTGATGCCGTCGACGGTGAAGGTGACGGGGTGATTGCCCGGGGAGTAATGCGAAAGATCCATGGTGGGTCGGCGTCCCCCGGTGCCGGTGCAGAATCTCTTGTCATACCGGTCGGCGATGGTGCCGTCGGGATCGATCAGGTACAGGCAATTGTGGGGCTTGTGGCGTCCTGTCAGCCGGTGAGTCGAACCCAGTACCACCCAGGTCCCGGTTTCCCGGGCCGCCTGTTGAACCTGGCTGGTCGCGGCGACCAGAGAATCCCAGTCGAGGTGCGACATGTCGGGGAACTCGACACCCGCGTATCCCGAGAGCGAGCACTCCGAGAAGTGCACCACCCGGGCCCCCTGCTCGGCGGCCTGTCGGATGTGTCGCAACGTGTAACGCAGGTTTCCGGCGATGTCGGCTTCGACGGGGAATTGGCAGGTGGCGACTCGCAACGACTTCATTCCGGCGGCTCCTGGACGCTCCTGGGACGATCGACAGCTTATCACGCTTGCGGATCGCTCCCCAGCGACCACGAGGTGTCTTGCTACCGGGTCATTGGGCCAGCGTGTATAAACGCACGCTGGTCCACATGGTTCTCCAGGAGTGCTCTCGTGTTTGCCGGACACATGCCCGTCCCCGGACAGGTGGAACTGGTTGATATTCCCGAACCCGAATTGCCGTCGCGCGATCCCGACGGTCCCGGTCAGATCATTTTCCAGCCCACGCTGGCGTGTCTGTGCGGTTCCGATCTGCCGTTTTTTCAGGGCAGTGACGAGTTCCCGATTCTCGAGGGGCATTCGTTGCACGAGATGATCGGTCGGGTGGTGGCCACCAACGGCGACCGGTACCAGGTTGGCGACGAGGTGCTGGCGGTGCCTCTGGAGCAACGGGGGCTCTATGAACGGTACGTGGTGGACGAGACGCGTGCGATTCCGGTGGACGGGCGAGTGGCCAAGGAACATGCCCTGCTGGCCCAGCCGCTGGGCACGGTCATCTACGCCCTGAAGAAACTCCCCAACGTCCTGGATCTCGACTTCGCCGTGGTCGGCCAGGGGCCGATTGGCCAGCTCTACAACATGGCGCTCTCCAACATGGGTGCCCGGCAGGTCATTGGCATTGACCTGCTTCCCTCCCGGCTGGCTCACAGCGAACAACATGGTGCCACGGCCACGGTTTGCAATGCCGAGGTGGACGCGGTTGAGGCAGTGGCCGAGTTGACCGGTGGCAAGATGGTCGACGTGGTGATCGAGGTTGTCGGACACGCCGACCAGGCCATCAACCTCTGTATCAGCCTGGTCCGTCACGGGGGCCGGATGCTGTATTTTGGCGTGCCGCCGGAGACGATCGACGGGGTGCGTTGGCGGGACCTGTTCATGAAGAACCTGACGGTTCACACCAGCGTCAATCCGGACTTTGCTCGCGACTTTCCACTGGCCATGCGATGGATTGGCGAGGGCCGGGTCGACATGAGTGGGCTGGTGACGCACCGGTTCCCGATCACCGAGATCCAGCAGGCTTTCGAGTTGTTCAACTCACGTGGTGACGGGTGCTTGAAGGTGTTCCTGGATTATCCCCAGGACTGAGGCTCGGCTGGGGGTCCCTATCAGGATCAGGGAGCCACCCCGAAGCGTTTGAGTTCCTCGAGCAGGTCGTTCCACCGGTTGGAATCGAAGGGGATCCCCAGTTGGCGGTTCTCCACGGCCGTCGTCCATCCCCGTTGTCCCGGCCAGCGGACCGGGTTGGCTGGATCGCGGGGTGGATGCTCCTGGATCTGACCCACCAGGGATTCTATTCGTGTGGAAAAAGCCTCGGTGCCCCCGAACGCCGCGGGATCGATCGCCAGGCAAAAGAAGGAACCGTGGTACGGTCCATCGGTTTCATGGACCAGGGGAATCTCGCGGCCGATGGGACTGTCGGCCAGTGCGGCGGTCAGTCCGTCAACCAGTAAGGCCAGTCCGAATCCCACGTGACCGGCGACCGGCAGGATCCATCCGCCCTTGAGGTCGGCCGGATCGGTTGTCGGATTGCCCTGGGCATCCAGCGCGGTCCCCTCGGGCAATCGGCCGTCACCGTCGGCCTTGTTCTTGAGTTTTGCCGACGAGTGGCCGGTCGAGAGATCGAAGACGAGCGGGTCGGAACCGGGTCGAGGCAGCGCGTAACTGAAGGGGTTGGTGCCGTGCAGGCCCTCTCGTCCACCGGGCGGTGCGACGTGGGGGGCACAGGCGGTGGCGACGATGCCCAGCAAGCCGGCGCGGGCGGCCTGGATGGTGTAGGCCGAGATGGCTCCGTTGTGAGTGCTGTTGCGGACGACGGCCGACCCCAGTCCGGCCGAACGGGCCTTTTCGATCGCGGTGTCCATTGCTCGACGCGAGGAGTAGTGCCCGACCGATCGGTGACCGGCGAAGACCCGGGTGGTGGCCGTTTCGGAGACCAGTTCCAGTTCCGCGGTGGGATCGATCTGACCCTGCTGCCACTTGTCGAGATAATAGGGCAGTACCGCGATTCCATGACTGGCGATGCCACGCAGGTCGGCGTCGACCAGAACGTCGGTCGCCGCCTGGGTCACCTTGTCGGGGGCACCCATGGTCTCGCCAAAGACGGCCTCGCAGATCCGCCGGGCTTCGTCGACGGGAATCCGAATCGTGGAGTTCAGTTTGTCGGGGCCGGGTGTCATGGGGCCGTCTTGGTATCGAGGTAACGGTGGGGATCGTTCTGAGGCAGGTAGTAGGTCCAGTCGGCGGATTCGTAGAGGATCACCTCGTGAATCTCCTTCCGGGCCAGCAGCTTTCGGATGATCGATTCGCGTTTCTTCGCAAAACCGGCCTTGTCCTTCTGTCGGAGTGTCTCCTGGGCTTCATACAGGATGCTGTGTGCTCCCCGGAAGCGACTGCGCCGGTTGTTGGCCAGGTCGGCCAGGGCGTGTTCCAGAAACAGGTCCAGCGGTCCGGGTGGAGGAGCGAAGCGGATTCCCAAAAAAGCGGGTTCGACCCGCAGTCCCGAGAGGTCGATGGCCGCCAGGCCTTCGCCGATCGATGGGATGTGGTTGAGTGATCCCCAGATGTGTCGGTAGAAATCGGACTTGTAGACGCCACCCTCGGGACGCTTCATTGTTTCCAATCCCTTGCGAACCTCTGTCTCGACCCGACTGCCGGGTGGAATCACCACCCGGATTCGTGTTCTGGGGAATCGTCGTTCCAGGTCCACCAGCAACTTCCGGACTCCCCGGGCAATCGCCCGGCTGCGGTGAAATCGCCAGGGGAATCTCTCGTCGTTGTCCGGGCAGGCCTGGAACCACTCGTCGGTGTGCCACGTGGTGATTGTTTCCAGTGACTTGTCCTGTCCGGCTCGTTCCAGGAATGGCTTGTGGGTGGCCAGGCCACGAGGTGCTGCTGCCCGGTCAATGCCCAGGTGCGTGTAGTTGCGTCGGCCACGACGGAACTCGAGGATCGAGTCGAGTCGCCCGGAGCCTGCGAGTGTGTCACCGGTCGAGGCGGCCAGTTGAGTGTGTGAACGGGTGTTGATGAAGATCTCGTCGTACGCCTCCAGCTTCAACTGGGTGGCGATCTCGGCGATCGCCTCCTTGCGGGCACGGGGTTGTTCGAAGTCGACCATCTCGACGGACCAGTCGGCACCGCGGTCGATCACCAACTGGTGATTGCCCAGCGTCACGTGCCTGGTGCCGGTGGCCAGTAAGGCGGCGTGAGAGGCCTCGACCGCCTGGAATTCCGTTCGGTACATTCCCGACAGCGGAATGCCGACGACACGTGTCTTGCGGTGGGCCGGGTCGTCGCCGGCCAATGCCCAGTACTGCACAAGTCGACCCAGGCGATTGCCGGCGGCCGCGCGGACAGCCGTCGGGCCGACGGCTGGCAGGTCCAGTTTTCGACCGTGGTCACTTGCCGCCTCGAGCCACAGAAAACGGAGGCCCTGGGGCCAGTTGAGTCCGGTGATGCGGAGAGAGGTGTCCGAGGTGGCCTCGAGTTTCCAGCCAGTGAGTTCGTGCAGATGACCCAGGACCGACTCACGGATTTCTCCATACGGGACCAGTCGCTGCCCACCTGTCTCGGCCACAAGTACGAGGGAGGTTTCATCGATTGGGGCGAACGGCGATGCCCTCAGTCTCAGGTCTCGTTGGCCATCGCTGAATCGGCGGGCCATCTCCCGCGCCCGCGGCACGTTCTCGAATTCGATGATCGCCGGTCGCGCCGCGTCCGGCCGATTCATCCTCCTGAGCAATTCGCCATAGCCGGCGAAACCGACCTCGTCGGGATGAAACATCGTTGCCGGGGAGGCCAGTGGCAGGAATTCGCCCAGGAACCGTCCACGGTCGTCAAAGCGGGGCACCACGTAGTACTTGGTCAGCCCCGACTCGAAGGGGCGAAAGCTGGCCGAGAGCTTGATGCCGTGCACCCGGGCACTGGTCGCGTAGGCGGTCATGATCGACGGGTCGAGTCGCAGCTTCAACAGCAACCGCAGCCAGCGCCACGGTGGCTGCCCGGGTTGTTGCTGGAGCGAGGTGGAGAGGGCCTGGTTGTCGAGAATTTCGCGAGCACAGGATTCGAACAGTCGCCAGTCTTTTGCGGGATAGTTGGCGGGATCGGCCAGGGTGGGAAACGGACCCGGCCAGACAATCAACCGGGCGACTCCCTGGCACTGCAGTCGGCGGAAGTACTGATCGAACGCGTCACGGGTCACCGGTCGCCATCGACGGGCTGAACCATCCCAGAACATCCGGATCAGGTCGTCGACAAGATCGGAGATGTAGGAAATGGGTCGTGGTGGCGGGGCCGGTTGCAGCGAGATGGCCTGTCGCGTGATGGTGTCGCCCTGGCCCAGCACCAGGTGCAGCTTGGGTCGTGTCCGGATCCCCGGCCTGGCCGAGACCACCAGGTGGCCCTGGCGGTCGATCCGTGCCGACACCCCGTCGAGTTCCACGCTTTGGCCGCTGGCGACCACCTGTCCGTCTTGCCGGTGTTCCAGTCCCAGGCGGTCATCGTCAGCCAGTCGTCCGACGAGAATCGGCCAACGACGCTCGGCGGAGTCGAGGTAGGCAAAGGGGACCTCGGTGTTTCGTGGAGCAAGCCGGGTCGCGTTGTCCGGTCCGCAAGCGGCCGTGGCACTGGTTGACAGAACGGTCAATAGCACCAGCAGAACGGAATGGAGCTTGGCGTGTTTGCACATGGTGTCAGGAACTGTTGGCAAGGGGTTGAAGCGGTCGTGACAGCCCGGTGTCGTGCGAATTGATACCATGCCATGGTAGTCCCGTTGCAAACCGGTAGCGAATCCAAAGCGAGGATGCCCGTGGGTGGAACGATCGAGACGATTTCACGGCAGAACGTGTGCTTGTACGCGACGTACGACGAGGGGCTGGCGGCCGACATCAGTCGCGGTGATCCCGAGCCAACAGTCAATCGATTGCTCGTGAGGCATGACCCGGTTGGCGGCCGCTTTGGAGGCCGGATGGTTGTCGATGCCCGTGACAACGAGTGGGCCGAGGACGAGATCCGTTACAGGGCCCCGGGCAATTTTCCTTACACGTCACCGGGATCTGGTGCCGGTTTTGACGGGACGATTTCGATGTGGTTGCAGGGCGACCCCGACGCCGATCTCAACAACGAGTTCCCGGTGGATCCCTTTCACATCAGTCGCCATTCGGCCGACGCATCGTTTTACCTGGACCTGACCAGGCCCAACGACTGGCGGTATGGCTCGCCGCGTCGTTTGCGGTTTGGTTTTTACGGAGACAGCCCGGCCCAGAACATGTTCGAGGGAGGCTGGTTGCTGGTGGCCGGTGAACTGGGTTGGGACGACCAGCAATGGCACCAGGTGGTGGGGACATTTCAAAATGCCAACAGCAGTGCCGATGACGCCCGGGCGGCGTTGTATATCGATGGACAATTGCGTGCGACGATGGCCGGTTACCAGCACACCCTGACCTGGGACATCGAATCACTCGGTATCGGGCTGGGCCAGCGTTACGTTGGCTCGATCGATGACCTGCTGATTCTCGACCGGGCCCTCTCTGCCGAAGCGGTTGCGGATCTTTTCCGGAGCGATCAACCGGCCGCGGTGGCCTGGGCCTGATGGCACGATTGGTGGTTTGCCCCGGCCTGGGTTGAGGTTCTCAGTCTTCGCTGAGTCCTTCCATGCGGGCCAGGGCATCCTTGTACTCGTAGTCGACAGCCAGCACCTCGGTGTAGTGATGTTCCGCGGTTGACCGGTCACCACCTTCTTCGAGCAGCCGGGCGAGCCAGTAATGGACTTCCTTGTAGAGATCGGGTTGGTCGAGTTGGCTGACGGATTCGGCAGCCTTTTCGAACTGGCGTTTTGCCAGCTTCCCCTTTTTCTCGGCAATGAAGCACTTGCCCAGCGACGTGAGGGCACCGATTTCCAGACGGTTGTCTTTCACACAGACCTGGAACAGTGGAATCGCCTGGGGGTACTTCTTGATTCGCACGAAGCGTGAGCCGAGTTCAAATTTCAGTTTCAGGTCGTTGGGATACCGTTCGACTCGCGTCGAAAAGATCTCGATCTCACGTTTGAGCAACTCGCTGTTGATCGCCTTGACGTTTTGCTGGGCCTCGTCATCTTCGGGATTGCGGGCAATATTTTCTTTCGCGAGGTTGAGGTTCCCGCGGAGTTGATCGAGTTCAATGTCTTCGAGGTTTTCACGGATACCGGCATCGCCGCCGGAGATTTCGAGAGCTTCCCGGGTCGTTTCGGCGGCTTCTTCGAGTTTCCCGGCCTTGCGGTAATGAGTGGCCAGCTTCAGCCGGTGTTCCACGACGTCCGGTTCGCGTCTGACGGCGTGAACAAGGTCGGCTTCTGCCGACTGCCCTGGCCCGTCGGCAGGTCCGCCACCACTGCTGGTCTTCAAACGCTTGGCGATTTCCTCGTCGGCCATCGCGTCGCGAGTTGTCTCGGCCTCCTCGTAGCCACCACGATCGATCACGTTGTCCGTCATGACCTGCATCGACTTGGTACGGGCCTCGGCGTCCATCGGGTCAAGCTTGGCCAGCCGTTGCCAGATCTTGGACGCCTCGTTGTAGTCACCTCGCGACTCGAGCAGTTCGGCCAGCGACCGGGCGAAATCCTTGTTCTCGGTGTTGTTGGCGACAGCGATTCTCATCGCGTCCACGGCGACCTCGGAGAACCCTCGTTCGCGGGCGGCGGTCCCCAGTTCGAAGAGCAACGTGGCATCCCAGGGGTTGACCTTGAGTCCCTCCTCGGCCGCCTTGTCAACCGCGTCCCAGCTCTTCTTCAGGCGGCTGGCCTTGATCCGCGTCTTGACCTTGGCCGTTCGCAGGCCGGCCATCTTGGCCCCCGTTCCGTTGTCGTTGTACTTTTTTCGCTCGACTCCGCGGAGGGTCTGTCGATAGAGCAGGTTGTCGGGGACCAGGGCCACCGCCTTGCCGAACATCTCGATGGCGTAGTCCCAGTTCTCCTTGCTCATTGCTTCGGAGCCCTTCTTCCAGCAGTCGGCGGCGATTTTCTTTTTCTCTGCGTCCATCGAGCCGTCTCTATAGGGTTTGGGAGCCCGGGATGTGGCCTGTCGCATTCAATCTAGCACACCACCCAACGTGGTTCTAGAACCGGGACGTTTGGTTGCACCCGTGTCGGGCGCAATCCAGAATGGGAGAGACCTGTTGTGCCGTGTCATCCATGAACGACATCGAGGAATTCCGTGATGAAACTTTTGCGTCCCGATGGATGTGAGTTGTCCGTTTCCATTCTGTCGACCCTGCTGCTGCTGACGGTGGGGGTTTCTCCAGCTGCGGCCCAGAACAAGGGCCAGACGCTCTCCGAGGCAGAGGCCAAGAAGGACGCTGACTACGCCGTGCAGGGGGAATATATCGGCCAGGGGAATTCTGGTGATGACGATTCAAAGATCGGGATCCAGATCGTGGCCCAGAGCGGGGGGAAGTTCATTGGCGTGGTGTATCCCGGGGGACTGCCCGGTGCCGGTTGGACCGGGGAGGAGAAAATTCCGCTGACCGGAGTCCGCAAGGGCGACGTTGTCGAGTTCAAAGGCGGGAAGGATGGGTCGAAGGGATCTGGAACCTGGAAGAATGGCCAGGTTGTCTACAAGGATGGGGATGGGAACCCCGGCACGGCCAAGAGGGTGGTGCGAAGCAGTGTGACGATGGGCGCCAAGGCCCCAAAAGACGCCGTTGTGCTCTTTGACGGTTCGACCGCCAAGAACTTCAAGGGTGGGCGACTGGAGAAGGGTTTGCTCCGCGAGGGAGTGACAAGTTTCCGGAACTTTGGTGACTTCCACCTGCACATGGAGTTCCAGTTGAATTACGCCCCGTCCCGTCGCGGACAGGGTCGCAGCAACAGTGGCGTCTACATGCAGGGCCGGTACGAGGTGCAGATCCTCGATTCGTTCGGCCTGGCCGGCAAGCACAACGAGTGTGGTGGGGTCTACGAGATCAAGGACCCGGACCTGAACATGTGTCTGCCGCCGTTGCAGTGGCAGACCTACGACATCGATTTCATCGCAGCCCGTTATGACAAGGCGGGCAAGAAGACGGCCAACGCTCGGCTGACCGTTCGTCACAACGGTGTCCTGATCCACAAGAACATCGACGTGCCCCGCAGCACCCGGGCCAGCCCGGTTCGCGAGGGCGTGGACCTGGGGCCGATCTACATCCAGAACCACGGCAATCCGCTTCACTTCCGGAACATCTGGTTGGTCGAGAAACGCGAGGCGGGTTTCAAGCCGGTCTTCGATGGCAAGACCCTGGCCGGTTGGCACAAGAATCCCGAGAAGATCGGTCACGGTACCGGTGGGAGCTGGACGGTCGAGAACGGTGTGATTGCCGGCGAACAGGACCCTCCCGGCAGTGGCAATGGGGGAATCCTGTTGACCGACAAGACGTACGGAAACTTCGAACTGCTTATCGACATGAAGCCCGACTGGGGTGTCTGCAGTGGGTTGTTTGTTCGCTCCAACAACCTTGGCCAGTGTTTCCAGATGATGGTCGACTACCACGACAACGGAAACGTGGGCCACATTTACGGCGAGGGCACGGGGGGGTTCAACACGCGGACGTTCGACATCTTTGGCAAGTACAATGACAAGAAGGAACTGGTTGCATTGACGACCAAGCCGACCGCGACGGCCCCGCCCAAGGCATTCACCATCAGTGGCAATGACTGGGTCTCGGCCTGGAGAGTCGGCGACTGGAACACCGCCCGCCTGCGGGTGGTTGGTTCGCCGCCTCGGATCACCACCTGGATCAACGGCCGTAAGGTCAACGAGTTCAATGGCACGACGTTTCCTGGCAAGGGATACGACAAGGCGGGTATCACCAAGTTGCTGGGTGCGGAGGGTCGTGTGGCGGTGCAGGTGCACGGTGGCACGGGGTGGCCCAAGGGGGCCAAGTGCCGATGGCGGAACGTGTACGTTCGCGAGTTGAACTAGAGTCGCGGGTCGGTCGTCAGCCAGGGTTTCAGGCGCAGGACCGTCCTGGGTCCGATGCCGCGGACTCGCTGAAGGTCCTCGACGCGAGTGAATCGACCGTTTTGCTCGCGGTCGGCGACAATCCGTCGGGCCAACGTCTCGCCGATTCCCTCCAGTTGTGACAGTTCGGCCCAGTTGGCCGAGTTGAGATCGAGCCGGAATCCGGCGGGAGTCCGCGGGATACGGTCGATTTCGATGGGTTGTGTGCCCCAGCCGGAGAGTTGGGCCCAGTGGGTCGCCAGCAGGGTCAGCGCGGCGACAACGAGCAGGCCGACAACCAGTCGGTCACCGCGGGTGATGCCCAGGACCGTCTCGTTCGAGTCGTCCATAGCCTGCCCTGTCTGCCGATACGGCATGGGCACACAGGGGTTGCCCATGGAACGGCTTGAACCTGGCCCGCGTCCCTGATCGACAACCCGGACCGTCTGCGGTGGGGCTGTCACGTCCGAGTAGACGAACGGCGACGGGGCAGACGCAAGGTGGAACCGGCTAACGTTTCTTCGATCCGCCAGCCACAGGCTTGCCGAAGAATGTCAGTTGGATCTGGCTGCCGGGAGCCAGGGCGGCCTGTTGTCGAGGGGCCTGCTGGTAGATCACGTAGGTCAAGTCCCTCTTGGCCGCGGGAACTCCAGCGGTGAACTTGACCTTGTACCCGGCCGCGGTCAGCACCGACTGAGCCTTTTTCCACGGCATGCCGATCACCGAGGGGACCACGGGTTCCGACTGCGATGCGACGACACGGTACCGAGACAAGTTGGGACGGAAGGGACTGCTGCCAAAGACCTGCGCCAGTGCCTCGAGTTTCGAGTTCACCGTCATGCGGAAAAACGAGTAGATGGTCTGAGTGTTGTCAGGGGCGGTCAGGCGGACGTGCTTGGGCAGGTAGGTGGCGGTATCGAGGATCACGGTGGCTTCCCGGTAGTTGACCGCATCCTGTTTCCACCTGGGGAACGCCCGGATCCAGACCTCGCCCTTGGATTCCCCCAGCAGACTCATCTGGTACCGGCGAACCGCCTTGTCGGGCGGCATGCCGAAGAGGAACGGCAACGGTCCATCCATGATTCTTCGGCCCTGGTAATCGGAGGGGATCTTGTGGCTGGTCACGGTGCGGTCGACATCGTTGACTTCCAGCACCTGGGTTCCGTCACAAATCCACTTCTCGGGGTTGTCACCGGAAACAGCCAGCGGGACCTTGCGAGCGGGGGTGACCTTGCCGGTCCTGGGATCACGCCGAGCGGGTTGCTTCACCGACGAGATGGTCCCCTTGGGGATCTGGGCGGCGTAGATATCCAGGCGACCCTTGTCGGGCGATTCGTAGTAGAACATTCCCCGGGCACGTTTCTCGGTGTTGAAAACGAACTCACGGTGATAACGGTAGATCTCGCCCTTGAGCGTTTTGATTCGAGACGTGGCCAGTTCCCATTTCAGCAGAGCGGCCTTGAGCTTGGGGTCGAGCTTCTGGACACGGAGGTCGGGAGACTGGAGCCGGCTTCGTGGCAATCGCCTGGGAGCACCGGCTCGCTGCGTGGCCGATTGCGTGGCCGGTTTTGATGAGGCCGGCCGGCCGGTTGTCTTTGGCGTCACGCGTCGGGGTGACGGGCCTTGTGCGATCGTCGTGTCGGGCACGCCCAGCAGTAGCGTACCCAGTAGCAGAGAGAATCCAGCGGTCCAGCGGACCGTGTGTCTTGTCGCATCCATGCGAAGCCCCGGCGTCTTGATGAGCCGGGGATTCTAGCAGCCGTGGGTGTTCCGGGGGTAGACGAATCCGCACAGCCAATCCGGTCGGCCCGAGGAGGATTAGACTTCCAGACGCAATCGGTCGATCAATTCATCCAGTTGGTCGAATCCGCTCACCACCCAGTCGGCCTCGTCGGACCAGGATGGCACCGGCCCGGGCGCAAATAGCACGGCGCGGGTTCCGGCGTTGTGTCCGGCTTGCAGGTCGAAGAGGTAGTCACCGACAAACAGCACGTCGCCGGGGTCCAGGTCCCACTCGTGGCAGATCGCGATCACCCCGGTCGGGTCGGGTTTTGCCGGTGCGTCTTCGCGGGTCAGAACGGTGTCGAAGGTCCAGCCAAGCCGTTGGATGGTCGTGTTGGCTGCCGCGCGTGAGTTTCGGGTCAGCACGCCCCGCCTCAGTGCGAGTTGTTCAAGTCGGTCGAGCAACCGGGTGACTCCGGGAAACGGCGTGGCTCGCAGGGCGCCTTCGTGTTCGTGCTGATGGAGGATCTCCATCGCCCGATCGCGTTCTGGGCCCTCCGGGATGGCCTGGACGCCCTCGAGAATCGGGTGTTTCTCGGGCAGGCCGATGTCGCGTCGAATGGCGTCGAAGTCGAGTCCCGAGTCGACCAGAGTGCCGTCCATGTCGAAGATGATGCCGCGGAGTGTCATGTTGATCCCGTGAGGTCTAGAGCCCGGCGTCGTCGAGATGGAAGCGGACGTTGAAGGACATCAGGGTGATCTCGTCATCGCGGCCACGAATGACATTGATGCCGGTGTTGTCCTGTCGGATTTCCCGGGCCCGCGACAACGGCCAGCCCATCAGCCGGGCGACGTAGACGCGATTCACGATGTTGTGAGCGACCACCGCGACGGTCTGTCCACGGTGTGCAGCGAGCACTTCGTCGAGTGGTCCGCCGACACGATCGAGAACGTCGGCGTAGCTTTCACCCTCGGGATAGCCGTTGGCCGCCGGATCGTCCATGAAGCGATGGTAGGCCTCGGCATCGTCTTCCATGATCGAACCCCAGTCGAGGCCCTCCCATCGACCCACGTCGCATTCGGAGATGGATTCGAGCACTCCCGCGGAAATCCCGTGTGGGGCCGCGATGGCCTGTGCCGTTTCACGGGCCCTCTGCATGGGGCTGGAGAGGACCACATCCAGCGGCCTGTTGGCCAGGAATCCAGAGACCGCCTCGGCTTGTCTTCGTCCCGTGTCACTCAGCGAGGTGTCGATCCCGTGTCCCTGCAGCACGTAGGGTCGCTGTTCATTGGCGGGAGTGGCCCCGTGTCGGACCAGGTACAGGAGAGTCTCGTGGGCCTCGGGCATCAGTCTTGCTGTTCCTGCAATTGTCTGTGGGGGTGTTGAGCGTCGGATGGGTGCTGGCACAGCCGGATCGCGGCGTCGACGGCAGACAGCATTCCGGCGGGGTTCGCGACGCCCTGCCAGGCGATGTCGAATGCGGTCCCATGACTGGGACTGGTGCGGATGATCGGCAATCCCAGTGTCACGTTGACAGCGGCCTGGAAGCCGACCAGCTTCAGCGCGATGTGGCCCTGGTCGTGGTACATGGCGACGACCCCGTCGAACTCTCCCGAGGCCGCGCGATGCAACAGCGTGTCGGCCGGGAACGGGCCCCGCGCGTCGAGGCCCTCGTCGATCGCGGCGGCGACTGCCGGGGCAATGGTTGTCTGTTCTTCGTCCCCGAAGAGTCCGTCTTCACCAGCATGAGGGTTCAGTGCACACACGCCGATTCGGGGTGACGTGCAGCCGATCCGCCGCAGGAAACCGTCGATGAGCCGGATGTGGTCGGAGATCCTGCCGGCTGACAGGAGCCCGGGGACACTGGCGATCGAGGTGTGCAACGTGACGTGGGTGACACCCAGTCCGTGAGGATTGGGTCCGGAGGTCGCGGTGGGCGGGAGGTAGAGCATCATGCCGACGGAGTCCAGGCCGCAGGCGCGGGCGAGAAGTTCGGTGTGACCGGGGACATCGATTCCCGCGGCGGCCAGTGCGGCCTTGTTCAGCGGCGCGGTGACCAGGGCGTCGACGTGACCGTCGAGAGCGGCGGTGGCGGTTTCGAGTAGCCAGTCGGCGGCGGCGCGGCCACAGCGGGCGTCGATGATTCCGGCGGGGATGTCTCTCACATCGGCCGTCGAAGGATTCCAGCAATCGATACCCGGCCGATCGGTGTCACCGGAGGCCCTGTGGGGCGAGTCGACCGGCCGGACCACCTGGTCCAGCCCGATCAGTTTCAGGGCACGGATCAGGACGTCGGGGTGTCCAACGACCAGTGGCCTGGAGGTGTCCGGGAAGGCGGCCAGTGTCCGGGCGACCACCTCGGGTCCCACCCCGGCCACGTCGCCCATCAACAGCGCCAGTCGGGGTTCCCGCAATTCGACCGACTCAGGCATCGTCCCGGGCTCCCGGGCTGGATGTGTCGGGCGTTTCAAAACAGTCAGCCTGTGCCAGTGGAAGCCCCGCCCGGTCTTTCTCCGAGAGAATCGGGTCGCACGGCAGTGGCCACTCGATGCCGATTTCTGGGTCGTTCCACAGCAACGTGCGTTCGGATTCGGGATGATAGATGTCGCTGCACTTGTACTGGAAGTCCGCCGAGTCGCTCGTGACCAGGAAGCCGTGGGCACAGCCGGCGGGGATCAGCAATTGACGGTGGTTCTCCTGGGAGAGGGTCGTTCCGTACCATTGCCCGAAGCTGGGCGATTCACGCCGGAGGTCGACGGCGACATCAAAGACACTCCCGGTGACGACCTGGACCAGCTTGGCCTGGGGATGGGAGAGCTGGTAGTGCAGTCCGCGAAGTGTGCCCCGTGTCGAGCGGGACCAGTTGTCCTGAACAAATTGGACGTCGATGCCCGCCTCGGCAAAACGTGGTTGTTGGTATGTCTCGAGAAAGAAGCCACGCTGGTCTTCGAAAACACGGGGTTCGATGACCAGCACGCCGACCAGCGGGGTTTCAAGAACGTTCATCGGACCGGGGAATCGCAGAAGTTGCCGGATGTGGTCGTAAGCATATCCGAGAGTCGTTGGACCGAGAAGGCGCCTCAACTTGCGGAAAGTCACGGATGTCGCGTATTTTGGGTTTGGGGAGTGTGTGTTCACGAGCCTGACGGCGACCCTGAGGAGAGTTTTGAATGAGGCATGGACGGTTTTCGGTTCTGGTGCTCGCGGTGCTGGTTGTTTTCGGCCCCGCCGTTGTAACCGCAGCCGATCCGGTGTCGCCTCCACCTCCGCCTGTGCCGCGGGATCTGCCGGTGGTGAAGGCCCCGGTTGTGACTCGTCCGATGCAGCCGGCCGCATTCACGCGTTCGGTTCCCCGGGATGTTTCCGACCTGCTGGCGATCCAGAAGCGGGTCGGTGAAATCGTCAAGGATCTGTCGAAGGCGACGGTTGGCCTGAGAATCGGAAGAGGTGCCGGGAGTGGTGTGATCGTCAGCGCTGATGGTTACGTGCTTTCGGCCGCCCACGTGACCGGGGCTCCCAATCGTCGTGTCGTCGTGTTTCTCTCGGATGGTCGGACACTGCAAGGCCGCACCCTGGGACTCAACCGAGCACTGGATGCATCGGTGTTGAAGATCGATGGCAAGGGGCCATTTCCGTTCCGGCAACTGGCCCGGCCCCAGGATGTTCGCAACGGAGACTGGTGCCTGGCGCTGGGGCATCCGGGTGGTTACCAGCGAACCCGCCCCCCGGTGGTGCGCTTGGGACGCGTGATCCGGACCGAGAGCGGGTTCGTACAGACCGATTGCACGTTGGTCGGCGGAGACTCGGGTGGACCACTGTTCGACCTGGCCGGCAACGTGATCGGAATCCACAGCCGAATCGGGGCACCGACCACCTGGAACTTTCACGTTCCGGTTCGGGCCTACACCGAGAGCTGGGCACAGTTCCTGGACGGCAAGGCTTTCGGACGGCCCAGTCGTGGCAGCAAGCCGGTGCTGGGCATCAACGGGGTGGACCACGACAAGGGTTGCACCGTGACCGATGTGAATCCGAACATGCCGGCGGCCAAGGCGGGGGTGAAGACTGGCGATCTGATCGTGGGAATCGACGGGCGGGATTTCCAGGGATTTGATTCCCTGTTCGACCATGTCCAGAAGAAGAACCCCGGTGACAAGCTGAAACTCTCGATCCGGCGGCAAGGCAAGCCGGTTGAAATCACGGTGACTCTGGCAGGAGGTCGCGGACCATGAGTCGCGTTGTGTCGTTGTATGCAAGACTGCTGACAATCGTTCTGGCATCAGTGCTTGTCGCCCAGGCCGCCGCGCCGCGGCGGTTGCCCCGGGATCTTTACAAGAGCGGTGCGGCGATTCGCAACGCATTTCGTTCCATCGTCGAGTCGCCGAATCGAGCCACGGTGGTGGTACTGGTCGATGGGCGGCAGAAGGCGTTGGGTGCGATCGTAGCGGCTGATGGCTGGGTGTTGACCAAGGCCAGCCAGATCAACGGTATCAATGGTGGTGCGATCAGTTGCCAGTTGAAGGATGGCACCAAGCACGCGGCACGTCAGGTGGGATTTCATCCCGAGCATGACCTCGCGATGCTCAAGCTGGACGCCACCGGGTTGCCGGTGGTCGAGTGGCAGACCGACGAGGATCCGTCGGTCGGATCGCTGTTGGCCACGTGTGGTCCGAACGAACTGCCCGTGGCTGTCGGTGTGGTCAGTATCCACCGACGACGGATCCCACACCTGTTTGGATTCCTGGGGATTGGCTTTGAAGACATTGCTGGCGGAGCCCGGATCTCGCGGGTGATGCCCAACAGTGGAGCCAGCCGGATCGGCCTGAAGGCCGGCGACGTGATCCTGCGGGTTGCCGGCACCGCGATTCCTCGCGGCGAGGTGCTGCGGAATCAGATCCGCAAGTTCCGGCCCGGTGAGATCCTGCCAATGCGGGTGCGTCGCGGGAAGGTCGAGTTCGATGCCAACGCGCGGTTGGGGTCTCCCGCACAACACATCCAGGATCGCAGCATCTTTATGAACAAGTTGGGCGGTCAGCTGAGTTTTCGCAGAGGCGGCTTTCCCAACGCGTTTGCTCACGACACGGTGTTGAAGCCCGAGCAGTGCGGAGGGCCTTTGGTCAACCTGCAGGGTCGAGCCGTGGGGATCAACATCGCACGGGAAGGACGCACCGAATCGCACGCGATACCCGCACAGGTCATCATCGGGCTGCTCGACGACCTGAAGTCGGGCCGAGAATTCGCCGCACCTGCCAACAAACTGGGATCGGTTGATCCACCGGCAGTGCCGCTACCGCACTAGAGAGTGACGGTGGTTGAGCCGGCCTGGGCAGATGGCGTGATCTGTCTCAGGCCGCCCGACGGAATTCCTGGGTCTCGTGCCGCCCCACGCCGTTGATGCGGGCGTAGACGTCGTCAAGCACCCAGTGAAAGGCGACCAGGTGAACACTCTCGACCAGCCCCATGTCATCCGACGGGACGTGCAGGTTGTGATCGGCCAATTGCTGCAACTGGCCCCCGTCGAATCCGGTGACACCCCACGTGGTCATCTCGTGGTTGTTGGCCCAGTCGACGGCTCGCAGGACGTTGGGGCTGTTGCCGCTGCCACTGATGGAGATCAGGATGTCTCCGGGTGAGGCGAAGTTCTTCAACTGTTCAACAAAGATCCGCTCGAATCCCTCGTCATTTCCCCACGCCAGGATGTAGGGCGTGTTGTCGGTCAGTGACAGCACCTTGAGCCGGGGCATGTTGTCGTTGTTGAAGTCCACGGGATCCAGGGAACTCTTGCCCAGGTCCTCGCAAAAGTGCGACGCGTTGGCCCCACTTCCTCCGTTGCCACAGATGAAGACGAAGTTGCCGTCGAGCCAGGCCGAGTGAATGTGCTGGGCCATCGTCTCGATGGATTTCAGGTCGAGTGATTCGAAGGTCTCGCTGCAGAGATTGAAGTACTCGCGCGGACTCAGTTGGGCACCGATCATGACGGGACTCCGTTCATGCCGAGGAAGGGGTTCAGGCGGCGGGAGAGTATCAATTTGATCAGGAACTGAGAAGACCGAGTGGTGTGGAAGCGGAGTCTCGGGAACCCGGTGCCGCGAACAACGTCTAGATTGATGCTCTCCAAGGATTCCGATAGAACGGATCGCTTCCCTAATGGAGAGCGTCGTGATGAACAGCGAGTCTGCCTTCAGTCCCTGCCTGCGGCTTCATGACGACGACAACATCGTGGTGGCGCGTGTCGAGGTTCCCGCCGGGACGAGTATCCCCGATGGGGCCAATGGGGACACATCGACGGGGTTCACGGCGTCGGAGTCGATTGGCCTGGGACACAAGGTCGCCTCGAAACCGATCGCCGTGGGCGAACCGATCCGTAAGTACGGACAAGTCATTGGGTATTCCACCGAGCCGATTGCGACCGGCCAGTGGGTGCACGTTCACAACGTGGAACCCGGCGACCTGGATCTCGATTACGCGTTTTCTGCCGACGTCCCGGCACCGCCGGATCCGATCACCGATCGAACCTTCCAGGGTTACCGTCGCGCTGATGGGAAGGCTGGAACGCGGAACTACCTTGGTATCGTCAGCACCGTCAACTGTTCAGCCACCGCCTCGAAATACGTCGCGCGAGCCTTTGATGAGGGGTTGCTGGAAGATTATCCGAATATAGACGGCATTGTTCCCCTGGTTCACCAGGGCGGCTGCGCGATGCAATTCGGTGGTGACGATCACCAGCAGTTGGCGAGGACGCTGGCCGGGTTTGCCAAGCACCCCAATATCGGTGGTTACCTGGTGTTGGGACTCGGATGTGAAACCGGACAGGGTTCGTTCCTGGTCGACAATCATGGACTGGTGCAATTGCAGGGTCTGGAGGGTGCGGCGGATGGCCCGGATTCGGCTGCGCTGGTGATGAACATTCAGGACGAGGGAGGCGTGAGAAAAACGGTTGACCGGGCGGTGGGAGTCCTGAAGGAGATGCTGCCGGAGGTCAACCGGGCCAGTCGCACCGAGATCCCCGTGTCAGAACTGATACTGGGGACCGAGTGTGGAGGAAGTGACGGCAACAGTGGTGTGACGGCCAACCCGGCTGTCGGGGTGGCCAGCGATCTGCTGGTGGCCGCCGGGGCGACTTCGATCCTGGGCGAAACACCCGAAATTTATGGTGGCGAGCATCTTTTGACCCGGCGTGCCCAGAGCCGAGAAGTGGGTGAGAAACTCGTGGCATTGATCGACTGGTGGAAGGACTACGCGGCAAAGTTTGGGGCCGAGATCAACAACAACCCGTCGGTGGGAAACAAGAAAGGCGGGTTGACGACGATTTACGAAAAGTCATTGGGGGCGATCGCCAAGGGGGGCAGCACCGCCTTGCAGCAGGTGTACCGGTACGCCGAACCTGTCACGACTCGCGGCTTTGTCGTGATGGACACGCCCGGCTACGATCCCGCCTCGATCACCGGCATGGTTGCCGGCGGGGCCAACGTGCTGGTGTTCACGACCGGTCGGGGCAGTTGCTTTGGCTGCAAACCGGTGCCCTGTATCAAGATCTCCTCCAACAGCCCGATGTTTGACCGGATGAGTGATGACATGGACATCAACGCCGGTCGCATTCTCGAGGGGGCATCAGTCGCGGATGTCGGCCAGGAGATCTTTGACGAGATCATCGCCGTGGCCAGTGGAAAACAGACCAAGAGTGAAGTCCAGGGGATTGGTGAAGAGGAATTCTGCCCCTGGCCGATTGGGCCGATGTTGTAGTCGCGTGGACTTAACACGTTGCTGCATATTGCTTTAGGTTCAAATACCCCCCGCGGAAGCCTCATTTTCCGGACAACCACCAAATCCGGCATGTTCCCGATAATCGTTACAGGTTGCCAGATTTCCTGACCGATAAAACCGTTAGGTCCACGCTCACGCGCGGATGTCGTGTGGGCGAATTGCCTGGTTCGGTTGTAAGTCAAGGATGATCTGATGCGGATGTCACGGCGACTGACGCTGGCAATCTGCCTGTTGGCCCTGGCCATGACGGGCGACAAGGTGACGGCTCAAGGGCCTCCACCGCAGGGCATGGCACCGGCGTCGATGGCGCCGTACCCAGGCAACTCGATGTACGACTTCGAGTACGACAAGCACTATATCCGGGATGGAATGTGGAACCGGACTGCGTCGAATCGTGGCCGGCGGCAAATTTTTAACATTGATCTGTTGACGGCCAGGACCCGCAAGCCGACTGGCTTCATCGGTCACAAGAGTGCCATGTCCTACAAGGACCTGGTCCTGCCGATTCTCGAACAGGATCCGTACGACCTGGGTGAAAGTGGTGGTGGCGGTGGCGGAAACCAGGAGCAAAGCGTGATCGACCAGTTCCGGGGTGTCCCGGCAGCTGGGATTCCCGGGTTCAACTACTACGACGCGGTACAGATCCAAAACGCGATCGAAAGTCCCACCGGGATGGGGCTGCGGATGCAATGGGGGTACTTCGACCCGGATGACAGCGGATTGATCGTCGAGGGTTTTGGCCAGAGCACTGATGAGAATTTCGACGCTCGAGACACCCTGGGACGTGGTCGAGGTGGCCAGAAGAGCACGTTGTTGATGTTGCTGTCACCTCCCGATTTTCTGCTCAACGATATCGGAACCGCCGGAAGTGAATTCGGCCAGACCGGTGGCGACAATGACGACGAGACCACGGGCCAGGATTTCATCCTGCAGAACAACCTGCTGAACCTCCGTGGCCTGCCCCTGGATGACGGGTCGTCCTTTGGCGTCACCTCGCCGTATGACCTCGAGTTCCGTTTGACCTCCAAGAGCCGTACATACGGCATGTCCATCAGCTGGATCCTGGCTCCCGCGTTTCGCGGCAAGAAGTTCCTGATCCGTCCGACCGTTGGAGTGCGTTACCTGCGGCTGCAAGAGAGCTTCGGCTTTTATGGCCAGGACAGCGGGTTGACCTACGACAATCTCGAGGACCTGGATGAGCCGTTCAACGGCGATATCAAGTTGCACTCGCCGCCGAACAACTTTGACGAGGACCAGGACGGAATCATCGACAACGCCGCGTTGGTCGAGGAAGGTGGCACTGGCGGTGGCGGTGGCGGTGGCGGAGGTGAAGAGTATCGGTTTGTTCACTACAACGATCCCACGATGTACCCGATGACTTCGACGCTGAGCAACGTCTCACGCAGTGATCTGATCGGTCCGGAGATCGGGCTGAGGTACGACCTGGGTGGTGAGAAGTTCAAGCTCTGGGGCCAGACCAAGTTCGCCCTGGCGGCCAACAACGAGCGGCTGAATCTCAAGGGCAACAACATCGGGATGGTGACACGTCAGCCCGACTTCCTGGTGTCCACGCCGGGTGATCCCCAGCCCAACCGTTTCAGTGATCGCGACCGACACACTCACGTGTCGGAAGTCATCGAGCAATCGTTTTTTGCCGAGGCACCGATTTTCGCGAAGATTCCGTACCTGAGACGGTCGAGGCTTCTCAGCGATGCGAACTTCCGGTTTGGCTACACGATGTTGTTCGTCGGCCACGTGGCGCGACCGTACGGGAGCATCAACTGGGCGGGCAATCCCTCCGAGGGCCTGTTCCCGACCATTGATGTGAACCGTTCGAGTTTCTGGACTCAGAACTTCAGCTTCTCGCTCAACTGGACCTACTAATCGTCCAGGTCGTTTTCGAAGCCGGCCAACTTCTTGATGTCCAGGAAGACGAGGTTCAGCGACGGGACGATCACCAGCGTCAGCGCGGTGGCGAAGATCAACCCGAAGGTCAGCGTGACAGCCATCGGGACGAGGAACTTTGCCTGGAAGCTGGTTTCGAACATCAGCGGTGTCAGTCCTGACGCGGTCGTGAGAGTTGTCAGCAGGATGGCACGGAGCCGCGAGCGGGCCCCGGCGACGCTGGCTTCGAACGAGTCTTCGCCGCGACGGATTCGGCGATTGATGAAGTCGACCAGGATCAGGCTGTCGTTGACCAGGATGCCGGCCAGGGCAACGAACCCGATCTCGCTGAGGATGGTGATCGGGTTGCCGGTGATCCAGTGCCCGACGATCGCTCCCAAAAGTCCAAACGGGATGGCCGCCATCACGACGACCGGTTGCGTGTAACTGCGGAACAGTCCGGCGAGCATCATGTAGATCAGAACCAGGACCACCGGGAAGGCGACCCAGAGGCTGCCGAATGCCTTGCTGCGTTCCTCGAAATTCCCCAGGAACTCGATGCGGACATCCGGGTAGTTCGGTGCGATCTCGCTTTCAAAATCTTCTCGAACCCGGTTGACCACGACCGAGGAGTCGGCGACCGCGGAGTCAACGGCTCCGAACACCGACACGGCGCGTTGTCGTTGGCTACGGTGCACGGCGGTGAATCCCTCGCCCGGCTCGATCCGGGCCACCTCGTTGAGCGGCACCCAGTTGCGGACCCCGGCCACCAGCGCCGTGGGAATCCACATCGATTCCAGGTGATACAGGCTGGCCCGGTAGGCCTCGGGATACCGCACCATCACCCGGATGTCCTCGCGGTTGCGACTGATCCGATGCGACTCGCGTCCGTAGAGTGCACTGCGAATATGGGTCCCCAGTCTCGCTTCGTCGATTCCGGTCGGCCGGGCGGTTTCCTTGAGCCGCAGGGTCATCTCCCGTTTCCCCTCGTCGTGGTCGTCATCGAGATCGAAGACGCCGGTGTAGGAGTCGAGGGTCTGTTGCAGTTGTGTGGCAACCTCGGTCAGTTCCTCGAAGTCGGGTCCGGAGACCTTGATGTGAATGTCCCGTCCTCCGGGCCCACCATTCATCGAGTCCCAGCTGACCGAATTGACGCCGTGGAGCGTGCGAGAGAATTCCCGGAGTTCGGACAACAGGTCGTCGCTGGAGCGTTGACCGTCGGCGTCGCGCTTGTCGGCGGCGCGGAGTTCCAGGACGAGTTGCCCGAGGTGCGATTGCATTTCGGCACCACCACCTCCCTGCAGGTCCACCTGCATGGCGACGAACATCTGGACGTTCTTCACTTCCGGCAGGGTCAGGGCAAAGTCATTGAGTCGTTTGACCTGCCGACGGGTCTGGCTGACCACGGTTCCCACCGGCATCTCGACCCCGCCCATGATCGTCTCGCTGTCCATCTTCTGGATGAACACCAGGTCGACGATTCCACCGGCGATCAGCCCGAAGCTGAGCACCACGGTCGAGAAGGCGAGTGACAGCGTGACGTACCGCCACTTCAGCGCGACCCGCAACAGTCGTTCGTAGAAGTCGACGAGCTTGCCCTGCATTAGGCGGTCGGGGGCCTCGGCCAACCCGCGGAGAACGCGGCGCCAGCCGGTCAGGTTGGTGACCTTGGGGCCTGTCTTGATGTGCGCCAGATGGGCCGGCAGGATGACCAGTGCCTCCATCAGCGAGACGGTCAATGCGGCCAGCACCACGATCGGCAGGACTCTCATGAAGTCCCCGATCTGTCCCTTGATGAACAACAGTGGTGCAAACGCGGCGATCGTGGTCATCACGGTCACGCAGACCGGCCAGGTCACCTCGTCGGTTCCCTTGATCGCCGCTTCTTTTGCCGGCAATCCCTCCTCGACGTGACGGAAGATGTTCTCGCCGATGATGATCGCGTCGTCGACAATGATTCCCAGGACGATGATCAATCCAAACATGCTCAACAGGTTGATCGTTTCACCCAGGGCCCAGAGCACGGTGAAGGTGCCCAGGAAAGAGACCAGCAGGCCCGTGGCGACCCAGATGGCGACTCGCCAGTTGAGGAACAGCACCAGGCTGATCAGCACCAGCAGCAATCCGGCTCGGCCGTTGCGAGTCATCAGGTCCAGCCGTCCCTCGATGAACCGGGCCAGGTCGGTGTGCAGGGCGACCTGGAACTGGTGTTCGAACGGCTGGGCAGCACTTTGTTCGTAGATGGTCCGGGGATCACCTCGGCCACTGATGACGGTCATCAGCCAACTGAGGCCACTGCCGACTGTCGAGACCGGCTTGACGTACCAGGGGTCGTTGGCAATTTGCTGGAACCCGAAGGGGTCAAAGTCCGCGCCGCGCTTCCCGTTGACGTAGGCCTTGACCAGCCGCGAGATCTGGATCGCGTCCTGGCTGGGTGTCTTGTACACGACACAGTGGGCCGCCGGTTCGCCGTTGAAGTAGCTCTCGAGATCACTCTCGATGAACCCGTCGCTGACGGTGGCCAGGTCCCTCAATCGCACCTCGCGACCGTCCGGGTCGCTGCGGATGACGATGTCCTGGAGATCCACTCCACGACGTTCTTCTCCCAGCATGCGGACCGAAACCGTCAGGCGATCTCCCTTGAGTTGCCCGCTGGACACGTCGAGGTTGACCCCGCGGACAGCCGTGGCCACCTCGTCGAAGGTCACGTCGTATTCGAGCAACTTCAACGGCTTCAACTCGATACTGATCTCGTCGTCGCGGATTCCCGAGAGTTGGACATCGCTGACGCCGGGCAGCAGCAACAGGTCGTCTCGCAATGCCTTGACCGAACGCTTCAATTCGGCCTCGGTGCCCTGTCCATAGAGTGCCACGCTGATGACCGGGAGCCGGGGTTCCATTTTTTCAACGGTCACCCGTTCGACGTCGTCGGGCAGATCGGTCAGCGCGTCGATCTCGCTCTTGACCTCCTGCAGCAACACGTTGATGTCCTTGACGTCGTTGTAGAGTGTCAGCGACGTGAGGCTCATTCCCTCCGAAACCGTTGAATCGACCTTCTCGATTCCCTCGATGTCGTGCACCGCCTCCTCGACCTTGATCGTGACGGACTTCTCGACTTCCTCGGGTTGCTGACCCGGATAGACCGCCGCGATCATTATCTTGTTGGGTCGCGATTCGGGGAAGAATTCACGGACCAGCGTGAACGCGAAGATCCCGCCGGCCAGCAGGATCACCAGCATCAGCATGTTGACCAGGACGCGGTTGTTGACGCTGAAGCGTGCGAGCGACATCGTGGAGGTGCCGGGAACTGGAAAACAAGCGACGGGGAATTCCGGACAAGTCCGGAGAGGATGGGTGCCCTCCCAGTGTGGCACACGTCCCTAGCACTGACCACCCGTCAAACGACCCCCTTTTTCCCTTTCTTCCCACCTATTTCACCACTCTGGACTACAATGCTCCCATGGCCCAGTGCGACAAAGGTTACGTCTGCGACGTCTGTGGATCTCCGGTCGAGGAGATCTGTGAGAGTGATCTGTACCTGTCGTTCGTGATCGGTGAAATGCCCGC
>CAZYAZ010000065.1:0-31064 GCA_964646205.1 uncultured Planctomycetaceae bacterium
GGTCGCCAATTCTCGCACCCGGTTTTCATCCAATCTTGAACGGTTCGCTGCAATCACGTCGATGAACCTGGCAAACGCATCATCGAGAATCGCCTTCCAGACGGTACGATCCTGGTCGCTGAGTGGCCGAAACGGGTTGAGCGAGTCTTTGAGTGGTCCGGTCTTGAGTGGATCGACCCGGACACCAAATCGATCCGAGAGCGCACTGACGTCATAGCGGGGAATGATCACGCCGATCGACCCTGTCCAGGTCGTCGGTTCTGCAAACACACGGCCCGTGGGCCCCGAACCCATCGCCACATAAAGGCCACCAGATGTGGCAATCCGCGACATCGACACCGTCACCGGTTTCCCGGTCTCGGCCCTGTACTTCTCCAGCCGGTGATAGATCTGGTGGCTGTCGGCAACCAGCCCACCGGGGCTGTCAATTGCCAGGACCACCCCCCGGACCGACTCGTCCTCCTGCACCAGATCGATCATCGATATCACCTGGTCGGTCAGGGGCGGCATGATCACCCCCTCAACCGGGATCACCGCCAGCTTGGCAGTGGCCCCATCATCCCCCGAATGAAACACCTCTCGTGGCCCACCGCCGCGTGTCGCCTGCCAGAGCCGGTACTGGCCCCAGTTGCCTCCCAGGGAGGCCAGCAGCAACACGACCGCAACCCAGCGGATCACTCGCCACAAGCGTGGTGAACCCGTTTGCCCTCGTTCCTTTGCGACTTCCACGTGAACGGCAGATCCCGAGCTGGCTTCCACCGACTCCAGGGGGGGCGTCGTTTCGTTTTCGGACCGATCCTCACTCACCATGGCTCCGTCTCCAGACTATCACCCGTCACAATGGGCTGACTCTGCCGATTAATCCGTCGGCAACGATTCCGCCAGTGCTAACAATCGATGCCGGTGGACCGGTTCACTCCAGTCAAAACGATTGTTCCAATCTGTCCGGTTGCACGAAGAGTCGTCGATACCGACATGGAATGCTACCAGACGAGTCCACGATTTCCGGCAAGTCGAGAACGGAACAAGTGCATCAAACAATCGATTATCGGTCGCCGAATCGAGTCGTGCAATGACCAGTCAACGCCAAGGAGGAGGCCGGATGTTGGGGATCCGAAAACGCACGACACAATGGATATGTGGCGGCTGTGCCACAATGGGAATTTGCCTGGCAACATGGCTGTTGCCACCCACCTTCGCCGCGGAAAAAACGGCCTCGACACCGTCGGCGGATTTCCGAATGCCTGCCCTACTGCAACATCTTGACACTCGACTGGCCGAGACAGCCCCCTCCTCGGACGTGCTGGATGAACTCCGTGAGATCTACCGGGAAAATGGGTTGACCATGCCACCGATGACACTCCGCGGACTCGATCGACAGCAACAGTCTCACGGAACACCTCGAACCGTCCGACCAATCCGGCACCTCGCACTCGCCGCAGAACCACCACCGCCGGCTGTCGACTTCGCTCCAATTCCAGCCGGTGCACCGGCTGCCGCACCCAGCCCAGTTCGTCCACGGATTGCCGCCAGGCCAGTTCAACAACCCAGGCAGGTCACCCGACGGCCATCTCACGGTGACGGTCTCAAGGGATTCTGTCCGGTCGCGTTGAAAGACCAGCGCAAGCTGATCAAGGCACGTTCCGAGTTCAGCGTGACCCACCAGGGGCGGGCAATCGGGCTATCTTCCATACAGGCCCGCACCGCTTTCCTGGCCCAGCCGGAGACCTATCTCCCGGTCGCCGGAGGGACTGACCTGGTGAGCGCGAGCCGGCAAAATCCTCTGATGGGGCAACTCGACCACGCCACCTGGTACCGCGGACAGCTTTTCCTGTTCGCGACCAAGGCCAACCTGATCGAGTTCCAGAAGCAGCCGGATCGCTTCGCTCGCTAACTGCGGCCCAAAATCGCGGCGGTTCCAATCAGGGCCTTCCTCCAGGCAGGCAGGCGGACCCTGCGGGTGAAGACATCGTAATCCACCCGCTCGATCCGGCCCAGGAGCCCACCATAGACTCGCAACATCGCCCGCAACACTGGTCGTCCGGTCGAATCGATCTGTTCGAACAACCGCTCACTGGCCGCATAATGGTCACGCGCCCGGGAAATTTCGAAACGCATCAATTCCCGGAATGGCTCGTCAACATGGCCAGCCGTCAGGTCGTGGGGTGCCACTCCAAAGTGCTCCAGGTCCTCCTGGGGCAGGTAGATCCGCCCCATCGCAGCATCCTCACCCAGGTCCCGCAGGATGTTGGTCATCTGCAGGGCCAATCCACAGTCCTCGGCCGTTTCCATCGCAGCCGGATCGTGAAAACCCCAGACGTAGAGGCAACAGCGGCCAACGGCCCCGGCCACCCGGTCACAGTACACCCGCAAGTCTTCGTACGTTTCATAAATTCGTGGCCGCAGGTCCATTGAGATCCCCTCGAGCACAGTCTCGAGTTCTTCCACCGGGATTCCATAACGAGTGACAACATCTGCCAGCGCCGGAAACACGTCCACCGGATCTCCCGGTAGAATCTCCTCACCACTCATCGCCGCCCGCAACTGTTCGCGCCAATCAAGTAGCCCTCTCTCGCGTTCCGAAACACTCCTTCCGGGCTCGTCAGCAATGTCATCCGAAAGTCTCAGGAAGGCGTAGAGCGCACACATGGCTCGGAATCTGTCACGAGGCAGGCCAAGAAATGACACGAAAAAATTGCCCGCCGCACGACGCGCCAGTCGGCAGCACGAGTCATACGAATTCTGAAGCCGGGAACCAGTCACCTGCTTCGCCCTCCTGGACCCGGTCTCAGCGTGCGCGTCAGCCCGGACACCAATGCCCTCATCACCATGCTCGCCACATCACGTCGCCGCACCACCGGCCTCTGTTCCCAAACACGGAAACCAATCGCTTCGATCCGGTCCAGGATCTTCGCTCCTCCCCGAGCAAAAAGGTCGACCATCACCGGCACCCGAAATCCAGACAACAGCGTCGGCAACCGCCGTCCGCCATCCAGGATCTCACGCGATCGATCAACCTCGAACCGCATCAATTCCAGGAAACCATCGGTGGTGACCTGGTTTGTCAGGCTCGTCTCGTCATACCCAAATCGTTCCAGGTCCTCTCGCGGCAGATAGACCCGGCCTGCGTCGTGATCACGACGAACATCCTGCAAAAAATTCGCCAATTGCAGACCCGTGCAGATCGCGTCGGAACACACCACCGTCGATTCGTCGCAGCCCCCTGCCAGTTGCAACACGATCCGCCCGACTGGATTGGCACTGTTGCGGCAGTATCCCAACAACTGATCGAACGTGTCATACCGGTGAACCGACTGGTCGATGGAAAACGCCTCAAGCAGGTTGTCGAACGGCTGGCGATCCAACCCGAAGTCTGCAACGGTCTGCTGCAATGCCAGGGTCACCGGGTGCGTCGGGTCCCCCGCAAAACAGGTGTCCAACTCCTCCCGCCACCAATCCAGCAACTCCAGCGATCTCTGGCAGTTGGGGATTTCGTCGGCCAGATCATCAGCCCAGCGGCACCAGGCGTAAACAGCGGCCAGGGGGCGCCGCAACCGTCTTGGACACATCCACAACAGCAGCGGGAAATTCTCGTAATGGGTTTTCGCCAGGTCGAGACAATAGGCATGTGCCTGTTGAAGACTACAGTCGGGTCGCTGCAGGACCTCCGGCCCCCACACCGCCAAACCGGCCTCCACTCCCGTGGTCTCGACTGCCACCTGCCCGCCTCATCCAACAAGTTGTCCCGGCAATTGTCCTCTGCCCATTATTGGCTACAGTTGTGTTTGCAACCACAACAGCACGGCTAACCAGGCCCGTTTCGAACCCGAGTTTTTTCCGATCGTCATCGCCCATGCCTGTCCCTCGCGTCGCGATCGTTGGCCGCCCGAATGTCGGCAAGAGTTCGCTGCTGAACTGGCTGGCGCGGCGGCGTGTGTCGGTGGTCGATCCAACCGCCGGGGTCACTCGTGATCGCGTGACTTTCGTCCTGCAAGCCGGTGACCGATACGTCGAACTGGTTGACACTGGCGGAATTGGACTGCACGACACCGACCGCCTGGAGGACGAGATCGAGCGACAGATCCAGGTCGGGATCGAAGAGGCCGAGTTGCTGATGTTCGTCGTCGATGGTCAGCAAGGCATCACGCCGATGGACCGCGAGGTCGCCCAACGCTTGAGACCGCTGGACAAACCGACCCTGCTGGTGGTCAACAAGTGCGATTCACCTCGCACCGACCACGAGGCCCCCGCCTTCCTGGAACTGCTGGACGCCCCGGTGGTGACCACCAGCGTCGTTGGACAACGCCATCGTGGTGAACTGCTGGCAACATTGCTGGAAGTGTTGCCGCCGGCCGACGACGACGAGGCCGAGTGTGGTCAAGGAATGACGGCCGATCCAGAACTCAAACTGGCGATGGTCGGACGACGCAATGTGGGCAAGAGCACTTTCATCAACGCGCTGGCAGACGACGAACGCGTGATCACCAGCGAGGTGCCCGGAACAACCCGGGACAGCATCGACGTACGATTCGAGATGGATGGCCGGAGCTTTGTCGCCATCGACACCCCGGGAGTTCGCAAGCGAAAAAGCATTGCCAACGACATCGAGTTTTACGGCCTCGTGCGTTCACGAAACAGCATCCGGCGTGCCGACGTGGTCATGATGTTCTTCGACTCCCAGGAAACAATCTCGCGGGTCGACAAGCAACTCGTGGAAAGCATCGTCGAAACGCACACGCCCTGTGTGCTGGTGGTCAACAAGTGGGACCTGGCAATCCAGGCCGAGATGACAATGGACCGTTGGTCGCAATACCTGATCCAGACGTTCGGGATGCTGAGATTTGCCCCCGTGGCATTTGTCACCGCCGAAACCGGTCGCAACTCCCGAAAACTCATCAACCTGGCCCAGTCTGTCTTCAAGCAGGCCGGAGAGCGGATCAGCACCGGCCGACTCAACCGCATCGTCCGGGCAGCGGTCTTCGCCAATCCGCCTCCCTTCCGCAAGAACCGGCGGCCGAAGATCTTCTACGCCACCCAGGTTGACGTCTTCCCGCCCACCATCGTGCTGAAGTGCAATCATCCTCAGTTGTTCAGTCCCAGTTGGAAACGGTACCTGCTTGGCGTCCTGCGCGAGGAATTGCCGTTTCGCGAGGTACCGATCAAGATCCTGATGCGAGCCCGGCAAGGGGACGAGGAAACCGGACCGGCACTGCACGAACTGCCTGACGCGGACATGGTCGAATCGGATTGAGACCAGCCGGTTCCGGTGTGGTGGACACGCCGCTGCAGGATGGATTAATGTGAGCTTCCCGGGTCGTCATCCCCCGGGAACAGCCGGCCCCTCAGACGGAGTCTCTCCATCATGCCACTCTCCTCCACCACGCTGACCGCCGTCCTGGCACTCTCCGGGATCTGTGCGATTCCCAGTGCCACCGCAGCCGACGCTCGGACAGTCGAATCCCTCCGCAAGGAAGTCTCCACAAAGGGCTTCCTGGTGGCCAGCATCAAGCAGCCTCGCGGCGACTGGGACCTGGTGCTGATGCGGCCCGATGGATCCGAACAACGCAAATTGACTGACACCCCGGCCTGGAGCGAGGCGGCTCCCCGCTGGTCCCCGGACAGCCGTCGGTTGCTGTACCGTCGTATCAAGGCCGGGACCGTGATCAGCCACGACCGCTGGGGGTTCCAAGGTGAGTTGGTTGTCGCCGATGCGATGGGACGTAAGGGGCGTGTTCTTGGCAAGCACCCATGGGGATGTTGGAGTCCGGATGGCAAGAAGATCTCCTGCCTGTCACTCAAGGGAATCGAGATTCTCGATGTGGCCACCGGAACAGTCCAGCGGCGAATGAAACGGGCCGGTTACTTCCAGCAATTGTTCTGGTCGCCCGATGGCAAGTGGTTCTGTGGCACCGCCAACGTGGGCGGCGAACTCTGGACAATCGTTCGCATGGATGTTGTCACCGGCAAGTGGAATGTCGTCAGCCGCTTCCGCAACTGCACACCAGACTGGGCCCCCGATTCCAAGCAGGTCATTTTCAGCAACCGGCCAAGCAACCAGCAGGGATACGGTTGGACACAGTTGTGGATCGCCCCGGGAAATGGGGGCACGCGAAAGATGATTTACGGTGAAGACGGCCGCCACATCTATGGCGGTGGCCTGTCACCGGATGGCCGCTATGTGCTGTTCACCCGTTGTCCCAAGGACGGTGGAGGATCCGAACGATCCGGAGCGGCTGGGGGCCTCATGCGACTGGCCGATGCGCCGATCATCGGGGGCTCCAGCCCGGCACTGAGAAAGCTGCACGCCGAGGCGCACGACGGCCCGGTTCTCTCCCTGCCAGAACTCTGGGAACCTCACTGGACCTACGTCGACGTCACCGCCGCTCGCTAGAAACTCATCGACCATGACCCAGAGTCCGTTGCCAGAACCGGCCCCCGAAGCTCCCCCGAAAAACACCGTCAATTCGAGCGCCCGCTGGATTCTTGGCGCAATCGTCCTGGTCGCCCTGGTTGCCGTTGGAGTGGCCACCGCCTTACGACCACCATCCGGACAAGGCGTCCGCGGAACAGCTCCCGAGGACACCGCACCGGACGGGCCGGTCCGGACAGCCGGCCGCTTCGAGGTCACCGCCCGGTTGGCGAAAATGCCGGGACAGTTCCTGGCCAATGATGGCCTGTACAACTACGCCTTCGTCTTGAAGTACAACGTGTTGACCGTCCACCGCGGAGGTGACCAGGTCGAGCCAACGATTTACGTCGCACACTACAATCCCAGGAAGACCCGCGCGAAGGTTGCCGACGAGTTCTATCCCGACCTGGGAGGCACTCTCAAGCGATTTCGGGCCGGCGACGTACACCGCCTGGCGCTCGAGGAACCCTGGGACGAACATTACATCGGGGCGTTGGTCGACCGCTATCACGAGGTGGGCGGCAAGCGAATCTACTGGGCGATCTGGAGCAACACCGTCAACAACGACAGGTGAGCCGGCACCAACTACCTTCGCCGGAAGTAACTCTTGAAAACCAGGAACATGAAAACCGGCGAAAGAAACAACGTGTAGCAGAAGCCGGAGATGTCGACGAACTTGATCGAATCGGGCAGTGCCACCTGATCGAGCACCGCCGGCAGCACCACGCTCCAGCACATCAGAATCAACCCGATCTGGCGACGTTTTTGTTCAGATTCCTTGGCCTCGGGACTGCCCGGTTTCGGAGCCGCTGTTCTCTTTTTCGGTTTTTTCTTGGTCTTCTTCACTTTCTCCGTGTCGACACGGTCGGTTCCCGATTCCGCCTCTCCATCGGCTTCAAGTCCCGCATAAAACCGGGCGATGCCCTGGTTGACCGAAAGCGGACTGGCAATCAACCGCCTCATCGGCACGCCGACCCGCAACCGCAGTTCATCCTCGAGATCGTGAGTGGGTTCGTCGACACATGCGACCAGCAACGTGTCATCGTCCACAAACAACGGAAGGATCGTGTTGCGGCGTGCGACGTTGCGGGGAATCTTGGCGAGAATCGAATCGTCAGGGGTCAGTTGCTCGAGATCGACGTACGGAAGCCCGAGTTCGATCGCCAGGGCCTCCGCGGCTGTCTCGGCATCCACCAGCTTCATCTGGACAACGGCATCCCGCAACGACAATCCACGCCGCTCGGCAAAGTCCTTCGCCTCATCGATCTGATCACGACTGAGTCCACCACTGCGGACCAGTGTTTGAGCAATCGTGGGTCGGACCAGTTCATCGTTCTCGTCGAATTCCCGTCCCAATCCCTCGTCGTAATCGTGTTTTCGCTCGGGATCGGTCAGGCACAACATCGCCTTGGCGAGATCGTTGAGCAATTCCTGCGATTCGACCTGGTAGGTCCCCGTCGCGTACTTACGAACGTGTTCGTTGAGTTTCTTGTAGTGGCCACGAATCTTCTGGACATCGTCCTCAAACGTAACCAGCCGCAACAACGCGTAGTGGTCCGGCGGCCGGGGGATGTTTTCCGGAATTCCCAGCCAGTCCTTGTAGACATCCAACGGCACGTCTTGCCTTCCTCCCACCAGCACCGCTCCTCGTGGAGCGTAGTTTCCGACCGGGACGCGACCTCGACCGGACTCGGTTACTCAACCAGGTACTTCTCGGCCAAGGTCTCGAACGAATTGACGCCGTCGGTATCAAGTCCCGACCCTCGAATGATCTCGATCGAGGCTTCATTGTTGCTGGTCAATTCTCTCGCGGTGCAGTTGATCCGTCCCGCCGCGTCATAGGCATAGGTCACCTCAACTGGCGCCCCCTTGGGGAGGCCGGCTGGCAGGTTGGTGATGTAGAAATCCCCGATCGTCGCACAGGCGTCCGGGTCTTCGACTTCGCCCTCCAGTACTGTCACGTGGATCCGTTGCTGATTTTCCACGTTGGTCGAAAATCGCTGGGTGACGTTGAAGGGCAATTCGGTATTTCGCCCGATCATGATGTGGTTCTTTTTGGCGTCTTTCGGACCGACCTTGGTACCCAGCGAGTGGGAGTTGACGTCGGCAGTCGACACGCTCCGGAGACGATTGATGATCGCCTTGCCCATCCGGGTCTCGCCACCGGTGGCACGGGCTTCCAGGATTGCCGCGTGGATCGCCGCCCCATGCCCAACCGCCTGCTCGGGATGCACATCCCGATTCGGCGGACGCTGGCAGATGTCGGTGAGCATCTGCTCGACGACCGGCATGTGAGTCGAACCGCCAACGAGAACCAGTTCGTCGAGTTCACCGGGCCCAACACCGGCCTGTTCGAGAACCAGCACGGTGGTTGTCTTGGTCCGTTCCAGCAGGTCACCGGTCAGACGCTCAAATTCGCCACGACTGACCGAAACGGTCATCGTGTTGCCCTGGAAATAGACCTCGATCGGAACCTGCGCACTCTCGGAGAGGCGTCGCTTGGCATCTTCACAGTCCTGGGTCAATTGCCTCAGGCTGGTGGCGTCCTCGCGGGGATCCAGATCAAACCGCTTCTGGAATTCGTCGGCCACGTGATCCACCAGCCGCCGGCTCCAGTCGAGCCCGCCCAACATGACGTCGCCGTCGGTGGCAAGCACCTTGAAATTGGTCGGCGTGTAACGAACGACGGTGACGTCGAAGGTTCCGCCCCCGAGGTCGTACACCAGGATTGTCCGCTCGACCTGCTCGAGATCACTTCGCCCCAGTTCGCCCTTCTCCCATGCGTGGGCCAACGTCGCAGCTGTGGGTTCGTTGACGATATCGATCACGTTCAATCCGGCAATGCGACCAGCATCCTGGGTGGCCTTGCGGCGGATGTCGTTGAAGTAATACGGCACGGTGATCACCGCATTGGCAATCGGTCCAATCTGCTGCTCGGCATCCTGCTTGAGCTTCTTGAGAATCAACGCCGAAACGAATTCGGGGGTCAGCTTCCGATCCTGGTAGACCACGTGGAAGTCCTTGTTCCCCATTTCGCGCTTGATCGCCTCGACGATTCGATCCGGAGTCTCCTCGGCGATGCGGGCAAACGAAGGGCCAACCACGACCCGTTCACTGTCACCCAGCAAAACCACCGAGGGCGTGATATCGCGATCATCGACATTCATGATCAACTGGGGATTCCCCTCGTCATCGAGTTGAGCGATCGATGAGTACGTGGTTCCCAGGTCAATGCCGACGGTCTGACCTTCGAGCAATTTTACGGCCATTCTTTGTGTCCTTCACGCAACGGCAGGAGAATCCAGCAACAGTCGTAGTCTTCAAGACATCCATCGTCGTACGCAGCCCATTCCGGCTAACGCAGACGCCATTGTGGCACTCTCGGGGGGCTGATTCAAGCTGCCCACCAAGGCCCAATGCCCCCTTATCACTAACGCCTCGGCTGCACAGTTTGTCGCTTCGAACGCTGCCCCCGCACGTCGGGCGATCCATTTTTGTCCGATGCTCCCTTGACGACCGGAGCCTCAGATCGCCCCCTGGGTGCTCTTTGCGACGTGACACGCGAATGAGGAGCCAATCCGAATTCGACCGACAGCAACGGCGACGACCAGTCGATGTCCTTCAACGGAAACGAGACGTCTCCGAATTCGAGATCACTGACCATCACGGTCGCTTCGAGCGCCTTGTGTGCAAAGGCCTGCCAGGCCCGGTCGAATTCGGCTCGGAAGATTTCGGGCAACAACTGCCGGTTGGCGACCGTCACACCGGGGGCCAGTTGTCCTTTCATCTTGATCATCGGCTTCGTCGGAAAACTGACCTTCAGCGCCTGCCCCCCATCCCCGGTACGATCCAGCAATTTCAACCTCGCCGTGTGTTCCAGGGTGAAATCAAAGACCGCCAACGATTTCCAATTGTCTCCGGAACGAGTTGACACGATCAACTGGGCACCGGGAACCTTGAAACGAAACTTCATCGGGGCCTGGGCGGCCGAAGACGATTCGTCGGTTGGAGAGATCGAAATCGGCCGGGTCAGGACCAACTCGGTTCGCAATTCGGTTGTCGCCGACAAGGACCCAACCGCCGGGATCACCTTCGACAACACATCACGATCACCCAACTTCCTGACAAGTGGCTCGGGAGTGTCGCGAACATCGATTCTCGCCATCCCACTGTCGATCACCATCTGGGTCAGAGGATCAAGCAATCTTGGGGCGACTCCCACACGCAGGGACTTTGTCCTGGGAATTCGCGTGATCAGGTCCTTGACCAGGACCAATTCTTGAGGCTTTGCCGGAGCAGCCAAGGGATCGACTGCCGCCACGGTTATCCCCATCGCGACGGAGAGTCCACTGTCTTCAACCACCACCGCTTCGGGCCACAGCCTGACCCGCGGTTGGAAGACCGGTAACGGCCAGAGACTGCTGAGAAGATCCGGCGAATCACCAAGTTGGAGTTCCTGCTCCATCCTGGCGAGCATCGTCGGTACCATTTCACGAACCTTGTCTTCGACCATGCCAAGTTTTCCGAGCAAACTCGCAACAATTCGCTCGCGCACCCTCTTTCGCTTGGATTCCTGAAGCAGTCCCGTCACCTCGATCATCGACGGACCGACCACCTCGTACTGTTCCGGATCGATCTGGAAACTCGTTTTGACCAGCCCCAGTGACAGGCTCCGATCGGCCGTGGACGGTTTGAGCACGAACTCCAGGAGAACCGGTTTTTGTTGAGCGACCAGAATCTGGCTGTTGTGGGCCAGGAATTTTTGCTTCCGGCTTTTCTGGAAATACCGTCTTTTCCCCCTGACCCGTCTTTCTTCCAGCTTGATCTGGTGGATCCTTATCAGCGGACAATCCACGATGATATTCTTCAATTCCATCTTCACCTGCACGGTGCCGTCATTCCGCGGTGTTAGCTTGGCCGAGTGAATCTCGCCCCGATAAGAAATGTCCTCGAGGGTCGACTCGTAGAAACTCTTCTCACCTTTCCTCCGCGTCGCTCTGCCGATGTCCTGGATCGTAAACGGTTCCATTTTCCCCGAGAGGAGATCCTTGGGAACAGCCGAGGGAATCGCGGCGGCGATCAAGTCGAGCGTCTCGCGACCGATACTCAGGTAGGCGGCGCCACCAATATGTGCCACGGGGACGAATGGCTGGAGCGACCTGGGCAAAGGAGTCCCCCGCGCTTCCAGTTGGACGTCGGCACCGGGCAGGGGACTCACTGGATTCGTCAACCAGGTCTCCAGGGCCTGGCTGTCATAGGCCCACTGCCACACGCCATGCGCTTCCGACTCGGGTTCATCATGCCGCACGGCTGACCCCTCAACCGCCTTCAGGGCCGCCACCATCTCACGTGATCGCGCCGGATAGACAATCCGGTCTTTGGGACCGTGGATGACCCAGACCGGCGTGTCCTTCAACGCTGCCACCCGTGTCGTGTCACCTCCACCAGAAACCGGAACAACTGCCGCCCAGCGGGCCGGATCGGCCATCCCCAGGCTCCAGGCCCCATACCCGCCCATGGACCACCCGGTCACGATTTCTCGATCGCGATCGACACTGTAGTCCTGTTCGACACGCTCAAGAATCTTCAGGGCACGCTTGGCATCCGGTGAACCGGCCAACCACCGCTTGAGGTACCGTCGCCCCTGAATCGTCTCGCACTGTGGAAACACCACGATGAAAGGAAACTTGTCCGCACGGGCCCTCACCAGGGGCCCCAGGCCAATCTGGACCTGTTTCACACCGTCACGGCCACACTCATCGGATCCATGCAGGTACAGGATCGTGGGATACCGCTTTTTCGCGTCGTAACCGGCAGGCAAAAAGACCTGGTAATGGTGAGATCCCTGCTCGTCCTTGAAAACCTTCTTCAAAAATTGCCCGACCGGCCGAGTCTCGGACGTCTCCTGGGCAACCAGTGGAGAAGCGAAGACGGCAGCGACAATTGTCAGAACCCACCCGGACCGACCGTTCCACGGTCCTCGACTCTGCAAGCGGTTCCGCATTTCCAACTCCACTCGTGCTACCAGCCGACTACGCTCCGGACAACCAGCCAATCCCCTGTACTCCCCTGTACCCACACTGCGTCACAGTGTCAATAAGATAGCCGGCTATCCGCCGATGACAAGCAACGGTTGCCGTGTGGCCAGTACAAACCACCCCACCGTCAAAGCCAAGGTCCCAGCAGCCGCAGAGACGTCAAGACTTGACGTTTTGCTGCCTGAGTCTGCCGCGGGCGCGGGCCAACGTGGGACCAATCGAGTTCTCCGGAATCCCCAGCAACTGGCTGATCTCCGAATAACTGCGACCTTCGATATGAAAGTGTCTCACCACCGAAGCGTCGCGATCACCCAACCCGGCCAACATGGCCTGTACCTCATCCTCGTCGTCGATCCGTCCCTCGTGGACCGGACCAGAGCCGGCCCGATCCAGCGACGCCTGGTGAGCCGGCACATGCCCCAGCGCTTCGGCCTTTCGGCGACGAGCTATCTCGCGGACCACCACACGTCGAGCAATGACGGCCAGGTAGGTTGCCAAGGAACACCGTCCACGAAAACGACGCAAAGCGGCAAAATCGTCAGCCAGCAACGTCAGAAAGACCTCCGCACACAGGTCATCGATGTCGTCCGAGGAGAGTCTCACACTGCGAGCGTGGGCAGTGTGATTGACCACGTGGACGAACAGCCCGATGAATCGGTCTACGAAATCTCGCCACGCACCGGGATGATGTTCCAGGCAACGGGCGAGCAGACTGCGATCGACTTCGGTGAGTGCCAACGTAATGCGCGAGGCTAACTTGGAGAAAATGGAAAAACGACAGCAGCCCCCGCCGTCGCAAACTGTAGTCAGAGGCAAGACCTGAGGCAAGATGGGTCTGGATTCTGCCGACTTAAAGTGTGTTGTCTGACGTTTTTTCCGAGAGATCTGTCACCTGGAATGGCCACTTGACACCTGACCAACTGCCGCACTACGATCCGCTGAAACATTAGGGGGTTTGGGAATAAACTTCCCGGTGCGGTCGTCCAAGCGACCCAGTCTCCGAGATTCGTGCCGCTTACGAACGGAATAGCAAAGGGATCAAAATGACACACGTCGTCGCCGAACCGTGTTTCAACTGCAAATACACCGACTGTGTGGTCGTTTGTCCGGTCGAGTGTTTTTACGAGGGGGAGTCGATGCTCTACATCCACCCGGATGAGTGCATTGACTGCGAAGCATGTGTGCCGGAGTGCCCCGTTGAGGCGATCTTCCTGGAAGAGAACCTGCCGGGCGAATGGGAAGGCTTCACCCAACTCAATGCCGACATGTGCAACGACCCGGATCCTCCGCTGCCGGTGCTCACCGAGAAAAAAGAACCCCTGGCCGATTCCTAGGCCATTCCGGGGGGGGAACCGGTCATGATCGACCCGGGGACCGTCCGTAACGCCAGCGACCTCAGGCCGTCACTTGACCGGTTCTGGGGTGTCTCGGCCCAGTCTCTGGATCAGTTGCAACAGCACACCGATCCCGGTGTCGGGGCTCCCGTCTACACCGTCGACGGCAAGTACACCTCGCGAGGCTGGACCGAGTGGACCCAGGGCTTTCAGTTCGGGTCCGCCCTGCTGCAATTTGACGCCACCGATGAGATCCGGTTTCTCGAGTCCGGACGGGACGCCACCCTGGCGCACATGCCGGTGCACCTGACACATGTCGGGGTGCACGATCACGGTTTCAACAACGTCAGCACGTACGGCAATCTTTGGCGGCTGGCCCAGGAGGGTCGCTTCGAAACAGCTCCAGCCGAATTCGCTGGATGGGAACTGGCCTTGAAGGTCAGTGGCGCCGTGCAGGCGGTCCGCTGGACCGACACCACCGAGGGCGGTGGGTTCATCCACTCGTTCAATGGACCACACTCACTTTTCGCCGACACGATCCGCAGCCTCCGGTCACTCGCACTGGCTCACCAATTGGGACACCGATTGCTGGGGGAACACGACGAGCCTATTGGGCTTCTCGACCGACTGGTCCGCCATGCCCGGACCACCGCCCGCTACAACGTCTACTATGGAACGGGTCGGGATCTCTACGACGTGCGGGGGCGAGTGGCTCACGAGAGCCTCTTCAACACCAGCGACGGCCACTACCGTTGTGCCTCGACCCAGCAGGGGTACTCACCGTTCACCACGTGGACTCGTGGACTGGCCTGGATCATGCTGGGCTACACCGAACTGTTGGAGTTCCTCGCGACCCTCGACGATTCGGAGTTGGAGCCACTGGGTGGCCAGGAATCCATCACCAGCATGATGCTCGAAGCGGCACGTGCCAGTTGCGATTTTTACATCGACACGACCCCCACAGACGGCATCCCGTACTGGGACACCGGGGCTCCCGGGCTTTCAGAGATGCCGGGCCACCGCGACGGGCCGGCCGACCCCGACAATCAACACGAACCGGTTGACAGTTCGGCTGCGGCCATCGCCTGCCAGGGACTCTTGCGGCTGGGACAGGTGCTTCGCCCCTCTGAACCGGACGCGGCCGACGGCTACACGCGAGCCGGACTGGCCACGCTCGCCACGCTACTGGAAGAACCCTACCTCTCGACCGATCCCGCACACCAGGGCCTGCTTTTGCACGCGGTCTACCATCGGCCCAATGGCTGGGATCATGTGCCCCAGGGATCGAACATCCCACGAGGCGAATCGTGCCTCTGGGGTGATTACCATCTCCGCGAAGCCGCCGTGTACGCCGGCCGTCTCGCCGAAGGCCGAAACCTCACGTTCTTCTCGGCCGACAATGGAGACGCGGCATGAGCCAACCACACCATCGGGTGGCCCTGGTCACCGGAGGCGCGCGTGGCATCGGGCTGGGGATCGCCCGTTCTCTGGCCACCGACGGCTGGCAACTGGCGTTGGGAGGACGACGACACGTCGAGGACGTCGCAGATGTGCTCGAAACATTCCGACAGGACGGGATCGAGGTCTGTTACTGCCAGGGGGATGTCGCCGTGGCTGCTGATCGAAAACGCACCGTGACGGAGGTCCGCGAGAAGTTCGGAGCACTGCACCTGCTGGTCAACAACGCCGGCATCACCTCGCCCGGCCGACGAGATATCCTGGAAGCGGACGAGGAGGACTTCGATCGCGTCCTGGGAGTCAATCTCAAGGGTCCCTTCTTTCTCACGCGGGATTGCGCCCGCTGGATGATCGACCAGCACGACACCGACCCCGGGTTCCAGGGCACCATCGTCAACATCTCGTCGATCTCTGGCGATGTCGTTTCCATCCACCGGGGCGATTACTGCCTGAGCAAATCAGCGACGAGAATGGCCACCCAACTGTGGGCCGTGAGAATGGCTCCGCACGGGGTCAACGTCTACGAGGTGCAACCGGGAATCATCAAGAGCGATATGACGGCTGGAGTCACCGAAAAGTACGACCAGTTGATCGCTGACGGCCTGACCGTCGAGACACGCTGGGGTGAACCCGACGACGTCGGGCGTGCCGTGGCGATGCTCGCCCGGGGCGATCTCACCTACGCCACGGGACAGGTGCTCACTATCGATGGTGGCCTGTTGATTCGCCGTCTCTAGCAAATCACCGCCACCACGCTCAGTCCGTCTCGGGAATGTACTTGTTGTACAACTCGGCGTAATCCTCGCGAACCGGGCTGAAGACATCCAGGACCCTTGCCGGGCCACCCACGGCGACGGCCTTGTGAGGCGTGTTGGGCGGGATCAGGAACATCTCGCCAACCTCGCAAACCCGCACCTCGTCCCCGATCGTCAATTCGACTTGCCCCTCGAGCAAAATCCCACCCTGTTCGTGCGGATGATCGTGCAGTGGAACCACCGCCCCCTCGTCCATCTCCAGGTAACTCAACATCAAGTTTTCTCCGAACGGAGTCCGCATCCGGCAACCGGGAACCACTTCCAGGGGTTCGATGTCCTCGATTTTGATGTAAGGCATTGCCGTCACTTTCTCGTTGGATTCTCTAGTTGGAACCGATTCCCAGCACCTTGTCTCGACCGGCGACCAGTGCCGCCATCTTGGCGTCGGCAACACCACGGGGCAGCATCCAGAACCCACAATCCGGGTGCACCCACCTGACGCGTTCCTCGCCCAGCACCTCTAGAGCACGCTCAATCCGCCCCGCCACCGTCTCGACACTCTCGACCTCGTTGTCCTTGATATCGATCACACCGATCCCCAGCTTGATGTCCGGCTTCACCTCGCGAAAGACCTCCAGTTCAGTGTCGCCTCGACGAGCAAACTCCAGCACCAGGTGGTCACAATCCAATGCGTTGAAGAACGGCAGCAGAGCCTGGTAGGCCCCCTGCTGGATTGTCTGTCCACCGTAATTGCCAAAACACAGGTGCACCGCCCGCTCGGTCGTGACACCTTCGAGCACCCTGTTGATTCCCGCAGCCGCCAGCAGCGAGTCCTCGGGACGTCCCGGCACATTCGCCTCATCGACCTGGATCACCGCAGCGTTGATATCCGCCAACTGGCCGGACAACACCTCGCCCAGGGCCATCACCAGCGGTTCGAGCCCTCCGTAATGACCGTCCAACAGGGTCCTGGCCAGCATGTAGGGGCTGGTGAGCGTGAACTTCAACGGGGCGGCTGCCAGGTCGCGGACCCGCCCATAATCCTCGGGGAGATCCAAACGGCCCGGCCCCAGCGGCCCACGGACCACACCGGCCGGCTTCGACCGGAATCGGAAATCCGGAGCCGCCCGAAACCGCGACAGTTCCTCGCCAGTCAACTCGGTCGCAACCCCGTCAAGTGGACCGACAAAGTAGTCGATCATCCCGTTGGTTTCCGGATGATTCACATCAAAACGGCTCAGTTCGCCGTCGCTGATCACGTCCAGTCCGGCGAGTTCCTGGGCCTTGAGAACCACCAGGGTGGCATCGCGGAGGTTCCCCGAGGTGGGATGAGCCGGAAGCCAGTCGGGGACCGGATAACTGCCGACAACGGTGGTCTGGATCCTGTGCGTCATCCGCTCATCATAACCACCGGGCCGACTCGACGGCACCACCGCCAGCGAGTGCGCAGATCCACACGCCAATCATGTGGAAATGCCGGCTCGCCACCGAACCGAATCGGTGAACTGTTCGACGTCAATCGCAAAGCCAACTCCCAGCGGAGCCCGTTGCAGGCTGGCCAGTGACACGCGTCCTCCCCGGACGGTCAACGTCGGCCAGCCGTTGCTGCTGCGATGGTAGAGATCACCATGAGCCGCCAGGACCTGGTCGGCAACAGGCCCGGGAAACGCCTGCAGACCCGCGAAATAGTGGTGCCCATTCCGCTCGATACTTTTCACTCCCAGGGAACTGGCCACCGCCAGGTCCTGCAACAGCGCCACCGGACCGATGTTGGCCAGATCCTCACCACTCATGATGTACCGCGACTCCCGGTCGCCGGCGTTGTTTTGCCGGTTCAAAAACTCGATCAGGCACGCGTTGATCACACCCCGGAAGACTCCCTTGCAGTTCTTGTGACTGGTGCCGTGGTATCCCAACTCCAGTGCCAGGGCCAGGCTGTCGTTCCGGGCGTCCGATTCATCGATAATCATCCGCGGTCGGCCGGCCCAGGAGGCCAGGCCGGCTGCACCTCCCATCAATTCCCGGTCGAGCGCCACATCCCTGTGGAACGGCTGTTCGACAAACACCAGGTGCGAGAAGAACTCGCGGAGTTCGGGCTGGTCGGTGAGTCGTTCCCAGTAGGTTCGGAATTGGCCCGGATCACGGAACTGCTCATTTCCATCCAGGGTGAAGCCAAACGATTCAACGTCGGCCGATTCGACCAGGCTGGCGATGTTCTGGAGACGTTCCAGATCGGAATCGCAGTCACCGTTGACCTTGATCTTCAGATGACGCAAGCCGTATTCGGCCAGGCAGGCAGCCAACGACTGAGGCAGGCCATCCTCGAGCCGTTCCTCCCGAGTGATCTCGTCGTCGGTGAGCGGATCGGCCATCCCCACCGTGTGGCGAGCGATCACCTCCGAGGACAACCCGGTGGGCAACAGGTCCCCAACCTCCAGGCCTGCCAGCCGATCGTCACAGTCGTCCAGTCGAATCCCCAGGCCCCCGCCGTGCAACAATTCAAACCAGCTGATTCCTCGCGCACGTGCCACCGCCTCGATCATCGCGCGTTCCACCAGCGTCATCCCGAAGTTCACCAGCAACGGCGGCCACTCCTGGCGTCGCCCCCACTCGGCCTGCCGCTCGTAGAGATCCCGCCACAGTTCGAAGGGGGTTTCGGCGCGACTCCCGACCGACAGTTCAACGGCCACTTCGATCGTCGTCAGCATCTCCAGGATCTCGGTCCGTAGAGGTGTTTCCGGAACCTTGGTGAACCACTTGGGCGGCAGGAAGTCGGCGGCCACCCCGGTGGAGTGCTGACCATCGACGAGAACGTGGAGCCGGACAAAAGCATGAGGCGCCTCGGTCATGGTGGCGATGCCATAGCGAAATGGCAGCCGCGTCTGCAGATCGATCAGGTGGATGTCCCCCCCCAGCACCTCGATCGTCATCGCCGGTCACTCCTCATACCGCTGCCGGGTTCCACCAGGCCGAACGTCCCAGGTCGGCCAGGACCACTCCGGCGGCATTGTAACCACACAGTCCGGTGATGTTGCCGCCGGGATGGCAGGAACCACCGCACAGGTACAGGCCGTCGACTCCAGCACGGTAATGCCCGGCCCCGGGAAACGGCCGGTGGTACCCGACCTGGTCATTGCCAAAGGCCCCCACCAGCAGGTCACCCTCGCGCATGTTGGGCAGACTCCGCACCGTGTCGCGTGGCGTGCGAACAAATCGGTCGAGCACCGCGTGAGAGAGATTGGGGGCCGCGGCAGCCCACGCATTGAACATCATCTCGCCATGAGCGTCCCCAGCCCGGTCCCAGCCATCGATCGCCCCGCCCAATCGGTATGGCAATTTCTCCCACATGAAAGCGGTGTGCTGTCCCTCGGGTGCCTGCGAGGGATCAAACCGCGTGGGCACCGCCCCCCACATCACCGTCGCCGGCACGGCCCCCCCCTGGTGAGCCGCCACGATGTCCTCGAATTGTCCATCGTGTCCCAGTCCCAGGATCGTCATGAATGCCTCGTCCAGATCCGGATCGTCGGTTGCGGCCGTGTAAGCGGGGGGCTCCGCCAGAGCCAGGTTCAGGGCAAACAGCGGGGCCAGCAAGTTGTACTCGAACCGCTCGGCCCGGCGACGGATCGTCTCGGGCACCCAATCGGCATCGATCAACTCCACCAGTGTCTGTTGGGGATTGAGTCCCGAGACAACAAAATCGGCCCCGTCAATCCTCTCGCCATTGGCCAGGGCGACTCCGATCGCACGCCCCCGCTCGACAAGGATCCCGTCGATCTCCACTCCACACCTCACCTCGCCACCGTGCTCGACGACATCGGCAACAAGTGCCTCGGCCAGCCGCGACGACCCACCAACACACATTTGCGCCTTGTGACGTCCGGCCAGCAACGCGGGAATCGAATGACCAAAACCGGGCAACCTCAGATCGACTTCCCTGAGACCGTTGAAGAACAACAAGCCGGCCCGAACGACCGGATCCTCGAATTCACCACGGACAAATTCCAATGGCGACAGCGCCGAGACCTCCAGCAACAAGCGTCCGTCGGCGGTGCTTTCAAGCCGCTCACGACGGTCCTCGGGTGTCAACGGCGGAGAACTCGACTCCGGGATCAACAGGTTCTCGACAATCGGCTCGAACCGGGCGATCCAACCGGCCAGCACGTCTGCGTCACGACGGGACACGGCGGCCACCGATTCGAGAGTCCTGTCCAGATCGGTCCACCATTTCAACACCTGTGAATCCGGGCAGATCATCGCCACGTTGAGTGCCGGCTCGATGTAGCGGGCCCCGTGACCCTCCAACTCCAGATCGGTGTACCACGGCATCGTCGTGATCGCACGGTGAAAGAAGGAATGCGTGTTGTGCAGGAACCCGGGAAGACGGGGATTTTCGATTGTCGCCAATCCACCGCCGGCCGATTCGGCCCGGTCCACCGACAACACCCGCAACCCAGCCCGGCACAAGTACGCCTGGAGCACCAGGGCATTGTGACCGGTTCCCAGGATGACACCGTCGAAACCGCCGGTCATCGGCTCTTCCGGACCTGCTGTCGGTCACGATCCCAGGCAGCCATCTCCGTCGAGACCATCAACGCCATCGCCCCGCCACGATCGTCCGGGCCAAGAATCGCCGTGCGATCCAGGTACGCACGCAGTGTCTTCTGCTTGCCCGTCCCGGTGCAGACGTCCACCAGCGTGGCGTCCTGGGCAATCCTGGTCTTGATTGCCGGCCACGACCTGGCCACCACCGGCCCGTAGGTCTTCTCGTCCAACCAGCCACGACGAATCCCACGAATGATCGAGTAGGTGATCATGCAGGTGCTGGTGAACTCGCGGTAACTGCCCGTGTGATCAATCACCTGGTGCCACATCCCTGTTGGATCCTGTCGCTTGATCAAGGCGGATAGATGCGCCCTGTGCGCCGACATGATCGGTTTCCGTTAGGCCGCCGATTCGGGCAGATGGCTCAGGCACCACGCCAACCCCAGTGCGGGAAACCCGTTGCCCCGGCCCCAGGGAGCAGGATCCAGGGGCGAATGCGCGTGCAACCCGTCGGGCCGCAGATTGGTGACCAGCATGAACTTCATATGCCGCAACGCCATCCGTGTGTAACGAGGTGTGCCGGTCAGCACGCCGGTCTCAACCAGGATCGGACAGGCCATGAACACCGAATCGCTCATCTCCACATGTCCCGGCATCGCGGCCAGTGGACGCCCCTGCTTGTCGAAAGCCAGGTCGGCAGCATTTTTTGCGAGTTTCCTGTACACCGGTTTCCCGGTCACCCGGGCCAGTTCTGCAAAGACCAGGTGCCCCGAATGATTGCTGCCGAAGATCCGCCCCGGTGGCACTGTCGGTTTCTTCCCGGAAGCGTATGGGGCCACGATCCGCTGGACGTCGTCCAGGTGGCTCGAATCCCCCGTGAGTTGTCCCAGCCGTATCCGACCAACCAGGGCCAGGGCCGGGATGTATGCAACGGTGTTCAACTGGTGGCCGTAGCGTTTGGCCAGTTGAGTGGCGACCTGAACCGGTGTGCGTGCCAGTCGCATCTGCAGTTCGCGTCGCGCCGGCGAGGGGCCGGTGAACCCCGATCTGAAAATCCTGGCCAGGTGGGTCGGCACCCGGTCGGGACGGTCAACCAGTCGCACGGCAGCCACCGGTCCCGTGCCGCAGGCCGCATGACGTGGCAGGCACGACGCGAGTTCTCCGGATGCACCCAAGGATGCTCCCAGGGACACCAGGGGCTTCATCGCGGCCAGTCCCGTCCGGGGAACGAACAGTCCCGGAGAATCACCTTTGCCGATTTCGATCACCAGATCGGGCGCCGAGATGCCGATCCATCGCCAGAGATAATGGGCCTCGGGATTCTTCACGTCTCCGTAGGCAGTTCCCGACGGTGGAAAGGCCGTCGCGGGCATTCCACCCGAGAGATTACTGGCACCCCGTCCGGAAACCCAACCGTCCGGATTGGCCACCGGCACGGCCGACAACACAAACCGCTTGCGGAACTCGGCCGCCTCTTCCGATTCGTAAAACCACTTCAACGTCGCCCCGACCGACACCTTCGGGTCGGATTCACCGTTCACGTTGACCAGCAACACGCGTGTTTTCTTCGTTCGCAAATCGAGGTCATCGGCACTCACCACCGCCGGGATCAGGGTGCCCTTCCGAGTCACACCGATATCGAGCCGTCGCAGCGGCCCAACCCGCATGCCATCGATCAAGGCCCCCATCTTCTTGTCGGCCTCACCGGCCCCGGCCACCGATACCAAAACGAGAACCAGGCCCCAGCACATCACCACCTGTTTCATGTTGCCTCTCCACTCTCTTCCGCCTCAAGGTCCTGTCCGGGAACTCGAGTCCCGAGTTCCATTTCCAATCCCAACCGGCTCAGGTACACCCGGCTGCCGTCGAGAAACTCCCAAACGTCCCGGCTGGGAGCGACCTCGAACAGTAGTGGACCGTGAAAACCTCGCCCTTGCCCCATCTGGTCAATCGCCGAGATCACTCCCGGCCAATCAACCTCGCCTTCGGCCACAGCCGGCCACGGCCGGCCGTCACGCCGTTGCTTGATGTGGATCATCGAGATGGAATCCGGATCCAGGTCCACAGTGACCTGGGCGGGATCCGGACATCCAGGTGCCATCAACAAATTGCAGGGATCGAAACAGATCTTCAGCCACTGGCCGTTGTCACCAGCCGCCTCCCGAGCCCGCGCAAACACCTCACTGAACCACTCCCAGTTCTCCCGAGCGTGTTCGATCGACAGCATTCCTCCCACGTCACGCACCCGCTCCAGCAAGTGGCCGACCGTGTGAGCGGCATCTGCCACGTCGACGGTTGCATGATCCGTCGACAGGTCGACAAGCCGGAGATGAGGAACCTGGTCGCCGTGGGACAATCGGCCGATGGATTCGCAACCGGCCACAAAAACCGGGTCAGCACCAGAGGTCGTCGGATCAAAACACGGGTACCCCAGTGCCAGGTCCCATTGCAACCCGGGGCACGACTCCACCAGCGCCTGAAGGCGATCGGGATCGGGCACCAGTTCGTTTTCGCTCTCGCAATCGCCCAGGCAGCCCTGTCGAAGTTCGATCACGCTGAACCCCCGCTGGCTGGCCTGGCCAATCAGGTCCCCCAGCGGTTGCCCCGCATCGATCTGGCTCTTGAAACAGTTGCTGACAACTCCGACTGGCATGGCACTCATCCTACAGGTCGCCATCCACAACGACCAATCCGACAGGCGAACTGCCCGAGGGACTTCCGCTGGATGGCCTCGTGCGACATGATGGGCCAGCCCCAATGGACTCTGCCGGGGACGCGGGAAACCGGATGGAACGACCGGGTCGGCGATGAACCAGGAATCAGCATCGATTGAGACGGTACTCGGCGAGTTGAACCCGCCGCAGCGGCAGGCCGCCTGCCACGGCGATTCGCCGTTGCTGATCGTCGCCGGTGCTGGCACGGGCAAAACCACCACCCTGGCTCACCGTGTGGCGTGGTTGATTCACGAGGGAACCGACGCATCGAGAATCCTGCTGCTGACATTCACCCGGCGGGCGTCCGCCGAGATGCTCAGGCGGGTCGAGGCCATCCTTCGACAATTGGACAGTGGCCGCGGAGGTGGAGCGGCGGGATCGACCCGGGTCTGGGGCGGAACGTTTCATTCGATCGCCACCCGACTGCTACGACGATTTGGTCGATTGATCGAATTGCCAACGGAATTCTCGATTCTCGATCGAGGTGACTCCGAGGACCTGATGGCCTCGCTGAGAAATGAGCTGGGACTTGGTGAAACCGGACGACGATTCCCCAAGAAAGGGACTTGCGCCGCGATCTACAGCCGGGTGGTCAACACGCAAACGACCCTGTCGGAGGTGCTGGAAACGGCCTTCCCCTGGTGCGCCGAGGATCTCGATGGCCTCGGCGAACTGTTCGCCGCCTATGTCGACCGCAAGGAAGTCCAACACTGCCTGGATTTCGACGACCTGCTGGTGTTCTGGGAAGCCTTGCTCGATGATCCCACCGCCGGAGCCGCCATCCGCAAGCTGTTCGACTGTGTCCTGGTTGACGAGTACCAGGATACCAACCGGCTTCAGGGCCGGTTGCTCAAGGGACTGTGCCCGGGCGGAACGGGACTGACCGCCGTCGGCGATGACGCCCAGTCAATCTACTCGTTCCGAGCTGCCACGATCCGGAACATTCTCGACTTTCCCGAGGAATACCCCGACACGACTGTCGTGCCCCTGGAACAGAACTATCGCAGCACGCAACCGATCCTCGAAGTGACCAATCGCGTGATCGCCCAGGCAAGTCAACGACATTCCAAGACCCTCTGGTCCGACCGGACCTCCGGCGAACACCCGGTGCTGGTCGATTGCACGGACGAAGATGAACAGAGCGAGTTCGTGGTCGACCAGATCCTGGCGCGACGCGAGGAGGGGGTGGCCCTGAAAGACCAGGCCGTGCTCTTCCGGGCCTCGCACCACAGCCTGGCCCTGGAGGTGGAACTGGCCCAGAGGAACGTCCCGTTCCACAAGTACGGAGGCCTGAGATTCCTGGAGACCGCCCACATCAAGGATCTCCTGGCATTTCTCAAACTCGTCGACAACCCTCGTGACGGTGTGGCCGCCAACAGGCTGCTGCTGTTGCTGCCGGGCATCGGGCCAGTACGAGCCGGGCGGATGGTCGAAATGCTTCTGGAATCGGGAGGCCGGATCTCGGCCTGGGACGAGGTCAAGCCACCACCGGCAGCCGAGGAGATCTGGCCCGACCTGATGCGGCTGCTGAAACGACTTGCCGGCGACAACCGGTCCGAACAGAACGTCTCGGCCGAACTGCACCAGGTCCGCAAGTTCTACACTCCCCTGCTGGAAACCCGCTACGACCACGCCTCTGCCCGTGTGCGTGACCTCGAACAACTCGAACAACTCGCCACTCGCTACAACGACCGCAGCCGATTTCTCGCCGAAATCACCCTCGATCCTCCCTCCTCAACCCAGGATTTTGCAGGTGAACCGATCCTCGACGACGACTTCCTGGTTCTCTCGACCATCCACTCATCCAAGGGACTCGAATGGGACAGCGTCTTCGTGATTCACGTTGCCGACGGGAACATCCCCTCCGACATGGCCACCGGGAACGCCGACGAGATCGATGAGGAGCGGCGGCTACTGTACGTGGCGATGACCCGCGCCAAGAACCGGCTGTTTGCCTGTTACCCACAACGGTATTACTTCCGAGGCCGCCGCCGCAGCGACGCCCACGGCTTCTCACAATTGTCGCGGTTCTTCACCGACGAGGTGATCGCCTGCTGCGACCGACGTCCGGCCCGGCAACTGGGCGATGAAGACAGCATGGACGAAGACTTTTCCGCCGACGTGACGGCTGCCGAGATCCGTCGTAGAATCAAGGACCTCTGGTAGTTCTCCCTCTCCCACATCGTCACGCCGTGCACCGCTTCAACTCACCCTGCTCGCACGCCGCCAACAAGCACCTGGTGTTGGCCTGCGGACTGATCCTCCTGGTGATGGGTTCGACTCTCCAGGCGGCCAACGTTGGCTCGTATCGGTCCAAGAACTTCGTCGTGCATTCCGACGATGATCCCGATCGCAGCAAGGAACTGCTCGAACGGCTCGAGACGCTGCTGAAAGTCGTCTCCGAGTACTGGAGACGCCCCAACCGCCGGTTGATCGAATGCTGCGTGGTCAAGGACCTGAAGAACTGGCCCAGTGGCCGGTTGCCGCAACTGGCCATCGAAAAGATTCGCTCCAAAAGCGGCGTGACGATCAGTGTCAAGCGAATGCAGGGGACCATGTTCTTCACCAAGAGCATCGTGTACGCGGCCGCCCGAACCGGCGTGGCCCAACACGAGGCAGTCCACGCCTACTGCTACCAGATGTTCGGATCCACCGGGCCGGTGTGGTACAGCGAAGGAATGGCCGAGATGGGCAGGTACTGGGCCAGTCACAACGACCGCGGTGTCCACGGCGACCGTGGCCCCATTCGGTTTCTCCGGCAAACAGCACCACCATCGGTCAAGACGCTCACCCGCACCGGCCAGACCTCAGACGGCTGGAGGAACTACGCCCAGCGATGGGCCTTGTGCCACCTGCTGGCCAACAACCCCAACTACGGCCAACGCTTCCGGACTCTGGGCTTTTCACTCCTGGGAGAACGCCCCGGGACGAGTTTTCAGTCGTTTTTCGGAACCATGAGCCGCGAGATCCAATTCGAATACGACCTCTTCCTGCGAAACCTTGAAAACGGGTATCGGGTCGACCTGTGTGCCTGGGACTGGAAGACCCGCTTCCGACGTCTCAAAACGGGCCGTACAGCCAAATCGACAATCGATGCCAAACGAGGCTGGCAGGCCAGCGGCATCAGTGTCCAGGCCGGCCACAGCTACTCGGTGACCGCCTCCGGAAACTGGCAGACCTCCACCGGTGTCGATGCGGTCGATGCCGATGGAGATTCCAAGGGAGTGGGACGTCTGCAGGCAGTCATCTGGAACAATTACCAGTTGACCCGCAGCAGCGACCTGGGCAGGCAAGCCACGTTCAAGCCCGCAGGGGACGGAAAACTGTTCCTCCGCTGCGACGATCGCTGGGGCAGCTTGCACGACAACACGGGCCAACTCACCGTCCGAGTGAAACTCGTTCCCCGGCCCTAAGAGCCCCCCGGCGCGGACCACACCGTCCGGCCGATGGGCGGCCCCAGTTCACTTTGTGCACCGGTTTGGTTGCCTCCGTGTCGGGCGTCGGAATTATTTTCCGGTTTTTCCACTGATAACGTTTTTTCCATTTGCCAACCTCACCCCACCTCATTACAGTCCTCCTTGTGGGTTTTCGACCCAATGTTCTTTTACAACTTGATTGCATGTGGGTTTTCTGCCCATTATGCTGGATGCGGCTTGCGGAGCAGGTCGCCGGCATGGACACCGTCCGGCCTGCAAGTTTTCCGCACCATCCCCTCCCAGCCACTGGCCCATGCCTCCACAGACCTTTATCACCGGCGAAGTGCGACGAACCCTGGACGACAGGTTTCGCGTTTCCTTGCCGGCAGAAATGGCCGAGGCAGTCACGGATGACAATGGCCAGACAATCATCTCGAAGGAACGATTTGGTTGTGTGAGTCTCTGGCGAGCAGCCGACTGGCAGGAACGGATTGATGCCGGAGTGGCACTGATTCGCCAGAAGATTGAGGCGGGACGGATGGAGAGTCGTTTCGGGGATGTACAGAGGCTGGGACGCCTTCTGTCAACCCGGCATCAGACGGTCCGATTGGCAAAACGATCGAGACTGCTGGTGCCCGACGAATTCCGATCTTTTCTCGGCGTAGCCCCCAACCAGGACTTGATGCTGGTCGGGGCTGTGATCTGTGTGGAGATCTGGAGCGTTGATGCCTGGATCGAGACGCTGCGGGAGGACATGCCCGAATTTGGGCCGCTGTTCCTGCAGTTGACCGAATAAGGAAAAAGGGACCGGAACCGTGATCTCCAGCGATTCACGGATTTCAGTCCAACATGACGCAGAAAACTGACACCGGGCATGCCCGGTCACGGACGTGGAAAGAGGCTGTCGTTCACTCAATCAGTCAACGTGTGAACAACCAGGGACGGTCCAAAGGCACGGAAGCCAACTCTTCTTTTCTCCCCCCCGAAGGCCGGGCATGTTCCTTTTAAGGATCGTCCCAGATCCCACGCACTGGACTTTGAATCCCCGGAATTCTTCCGGTCCCCTCGGTTTGGGAAATCCATAACAATCGCACCGGACCTGACGCCTGAATCGATTCCAACGTCTGTGATCCCGCGGCTTCGCGATCTCTTACAGTTCCGAATTGACCACCCGAAAACAGCAGGCCTATACTTCGGGTAAGTCAACTTATCCAAACGGCTTGAAAACCACGTTTGTAGCGTGCGACGAATTGAGCGCACGAGTCCCATGACAAATATCAGCAAGATCCTCTGCGTGTTTGTGCTCACCGCCTGCCTCGCCTTCATGGGCGTCGCAGCGGTGACGGCCATGGGTGGCGCCAACTGGGAAATCGAGCGCGACCAACTCACTGCAGACTACACGTTTGAAACCACAGTGGGCGAAGTGACCACCTATGGCGTGAAGTCACACAAGGATGACAAGTCCTTGAGTACCGGGGCCAAGAGCCTGGCGTCCACCGTCATTGCCGCTCGCAAGGACATGGTGGAAAAACAGAACCAGCGCATAGACACGTTGAAAAAAGAGACCGTCATCCACGTCGCCGAAAAAGACAACTGGATAGCCCTGACCACGGTGGATGAAGCATCCATGACCGCACGTTGCGATGAACTCGCTCGTGAGTTGGCGGCTCTCAACAAGTCGATCGACGACGCATCCAAGCAGAACATCACCACGGTGGAAAAAACGCAGGGCACGTTGCGACGCAACGAGAATCGACGTGAAGAGGTCTACCGGCTTCTGTCCCAACTGGATGAGATTCGTACAGACCTGTTCCAGATCAATGAACAGACAAAACGACTGCGGGACCTACTGGTCCGCAAGAGAGGCGTGGTGAGCCGGCTCAAGAGACGACAGGTCCAACTGGTGACATCGGGAGCCCGTGGACAATACGAATCTTCTTCCCCCCCCGCCAAGGCTCCCAAAGACGCACCCGCAAAAACGCCGAAGACACAACCGTAGAGCAAACAAATTCACGATCCATATTGTTCCAGGCCCAGTCCCGTCAGTTGTTGACGGGAGGGAGTAGAGACCATGACTTTCGTCGGCAAAATGCTCATCGTCCTGCAACTCGTTCTTAGCCTCCTGTTCATGGCTTTCGCCGGTGCAGTTTCCACCGTCGAAAAAAACTGGAAACAGGAGGCCTCAAACGTCCAGGATGAATTGAAAGTCGAGCAGGAGTCCTACACTGCGAAGAGCAAAGAGTTCAACGAATTCAAGAATTCGGCGCAGGACACAGAAAAACGCCTCGACACCCTCTCCAAGAAAAGACTCGCCGACTTCAACCGCGAGAAGAACCGAGCCGACAACCTCCAGCAACAACTCAACAACCTCAAGACCGCTCACGACACGCAGCGGACCGTCGCCCAGTTGGAAGGTGACGAGGCAAAGTTCCGCCGCGATGAGGCGGTCGAGCAACGCCAGGTCAACAAGGCGTTGCACGGGAACCTGGTCGAATCGGTCCGGACCAACCGGGGCCTGGAAGACATCATCTTCGACCTGAGACTCCAACTCGGTGAACGGGAACAACGCCACCTGGTGATTCTCGATGAACTCAAGACAGCTCGTCTCCAGGCACGCCGCAAGGGTGGTGGACTGGGAGCACTCCCCAGCGAGGACATTACGCCGCCGCCACCGTTGGACGGCAAGGTCGTTTCGTCTCGCCCGGGAATCGGCAACCGCATTCTCTATGTCGAGGTCTCGATCGGCGGCGACGATGGCATCAAGGAAGGCCAGCAACTGACCGTCTACCGCCCCGGCAACGGCAAAAGCCAGAGAACAAAATACCTAGGACAAATTCGCATCATCCAGGTCTTCGCCGACAAGGCTGTTGGCACGGTCCAGGAGAAAGCCAAGAACGGCGTGATTACGAAGGGCGACAATGTCACCTCGAAACTCTAGCAGCCCCGGACTCGACGTTTTCGTCGGCCTGTTGTTCGTCTCGGTCGCCGCGCTGGTCGTTGGAATCAGCCTCCTCGCGGTTGAACTGAAGAGCTACGGATGGGACATGGCTCCCTAGAGCCGCCTCCGGGCACTTCCGAACGACTCGCTACCAGCACCCTGCATCGATACGATGAGACCTCCGATTCACTTCTCGGAGACCTCTTGATGTATCGTCGCCGGTTTGTCGCCTGTCTCGTTTTCGCCATCATCCCGATGGTGGCGTCCGTCGTTTCGATCGAAGCCGCCGAACCGGTCACGGTGCGGCTGAACCGCTCGGTCTCGCCACCCGAATGGGCACTGCTGGAACGCCAACTCCTGGCAACCAACACCGCGGCGTGCCGCGAATTCTTTGCCAGGTATTTCGACGAGCGGGGATTCCTGCTGTGTGTCGAACGCTGGGGTGGCGACGACGGACCCGACGATGCGATCGAGAACTGCAACGACTGGCCGATTCTGCACGCGCTGGGGGCCGACGATGCTGTACTCCGGATGTACAAGACAGCCTGGGAAGGACATCTCCGGCAATACACCCTGGCCAAGACCGTCGAGGTCCCCTTCGCACGGGACGGGATGTACTACAAGGAATTCCCCGTCACCTTCGACTGGGTGCACAATGGAGAAGGCCTGACCGTTTTCAACCTCCAGGGACTCTCCGACCCGAACAACATCCGCTTCGGACACCGCGTCCGACGTTTTGCTGGTTTCTATCTCAACGAGGACCCCGGTGCTCTCAACTACGACCCCAAGCACCGGATCATCCGCAGCCTCTTCAACGGCAGCCGCGGGCCCCTGATGAGGAAAGCCACCGGTCTGGACTGGGCCGGGGATCCGATCGAGATCGCCAACCGTTTCTCGCTCGGACACGGTGAGCGGAGTTACCAGGAGATGGTCGACCACTTCAAGGACTACAACGACATCGTGGGCGATCACCCGCAGAACCTGCTGGCCACCTCCCTGGCACTCAATGCGTACCTGCTCACCGGGCAGGGCAAGTACCGCGACTGGCTGTTGGAATACGTCGATGCATGGAGACAACGGACCATCGACAACAAGGGAATCATTCCCACCAATATCGGACTCGACGGCACCATCGGCGGGGCAACCGACGGAAAATGGTATGGCGGAGTGTACGGCTGGAATTTCTCTGTCGTTGTGCCCCAGACCGGTGCCATGGCCCACCGCAACACCCACTACCTGGGCCATGTCGGATTCACCAACGCCTACCTGCTCACCGGCGACGACAAGTTCCTCGACGTCTGGCGCCAGCAGATCAAGCGGATCAACGCCCAGTCCAAGGTGGTGGACGGCAAACGGATGACACCCCGGATGTATGGAGACAAGGGCTGGTACAACTTCACCCCGTCACCCTACACCTCCGGAGGGCTCGAGACCTGGTACCACTCGATGAAGGATTCCGA
>CAZYAZ010000066.1:0-30702 GCA_964646205.1 uncultured Planctomycetaceae bacterium
CGGTCAGAACGGGAAACGGGTCTACAGTTTCCTTCAACTCCATCTCGAGCGGGTCGCCGCCAAGAACACCGTCGCCTGGAAGTACTCCGATCCCAAGCCCCGGCAATACACTCTCTCGGAACGAGCCAGCAAGATCGACCCACGAGCCAAGGAGCACCGCGAGATCGACTTCGTTTTCAGCAGCGGGGGCAAGGTGCAGGACCTGCAACAGGCGATCGTCGACACCCGGGTCGCTCCGCGTGGCAAGCTGGTGATCTGGCTGATGCGACACAACCCGGGTCTGTTCCAACGGCTCTCCAGCTACGGCCTGCACGCCATCCAGGTCCACTACGCCAATCGCTGGTTCGGCAAGATCTGCCGCGAGACCCCGGTGGGGAACATGTGCCGCGGCGACGCACGACTCGAGGCGGCCACCGGCGAGGACCATAGCCCGAACCTCTCGATCCCCAGGCCCGACGGCATGATGGAGCGGTCGAGGCAGTTCGTGATGTGGTTGGCCAAGCACAACCCCCAGGGACAGTGGAACCGCTTCCTGACTCCCGATGGCAGTGACCTGCAATGGGAAAACGTGATCGTGGCGGGCATCTCTCATGGTTCCACCACCGCTGCCCGGTTCGCCGTTCACAAGAAAGTCAGCCGGGTGGTGATGTTCTCGGGACCACGCGACCAGTTCCAAACCTGGCAGGCACTTCCCTCGGCCACTCCCACCAACCGGTTCTTCGGGTTCACGCACGTCCTGGACACCGGCTGGTCGGGCGACCACTACTGCCGGTCCTGGGAACTGCTGGGACTGCACAAGCACGGGGCCATCGTCGACGTCGACAAGGCCGCATCGCCCTTTGGACATTCGCGTCGACTGGTCAGCACTTTCGATGTCGGTGGCAACACCCGGAGGGCACACGTGGCCGTCGTCCCCGGAGGCAGTGCCCGAAAAGACCCCGACGGCAAGTATCTTCACGAATCGGCGTGGAAGTACCTGTTCACCCACCCGGTGGGCAAAACAGGCAAGGCTGTCCCGCAGGACAAGAACTGCAACAAGCAACAGCGACAGAAATGATCCGGCCATCGCCACGACACAAATGGCGAATGGCCAGCGACCGCTGGTGGTCACTGGCCATTGCTGTCGATGTCAACCGCGTGATCTAGATCAGACCCCGGATCGGCTGGCCGGTGCCCAGCATCGGAATCGGACGTCCGGCGGGATCGTCGAAGGACGTCTCTCGTTCGATTCCCAGCACGTGGAAAATGGTGGCCATCAGTTGCTGGGGCCCCACCTTGCCTCCGGCAGGCACCTCGGCCTTGGCGGAACTCTTGCCAATGACCTGGCCCATGTTCAGGCCTCCACCGGCCAGGGCCAACGTGCTCAACGGACCCCAGTGATCTCGACCGGCGTTCTTGTTGATCCGCGGGGTTCGACCGAACTCGCCGGAAATGACCAGCAGGATGTTCTTGTCCAGTCCGCGTTGATGAATGTCGGAGACAAAGGCCGACACCGCACGATCCACCTGCGGACCACGGCTGTTCATGCCACCGGCGACATTGCCGTGCATGTCCCAGCCCTGCAACGAGACCGCCACGAATCCACAACCGACCTCGCACAGACGGCGGGCGGTCAACAGCGACTGGCCCAGCCCACCACCGTACTTGTCGACAGTCCGTGGATCTTCTCTCTTGAGATCAAAGGCCTGGGTGGCCTTGCCCATGATCAGGCTGAACGCCTGGTGGTTCATGCCGTCGATCCCGTCCATCACTCCGTTGGCATCGACATCCCGCTGGAGTTTGTCGAGTCCCTTCAGCAGAGAACGACGGTCCTCAAGGCGAGACACCTCTGTCGTCAGGTTCATGTTCTCCCGCGACGGACCACTGGGAGTGAACGGACCATAGGCCTTTCCCAGCCACGCGGGGCCGGGAATGATCGGGGCATCGGTGTTGAAACCGATCTGACCCATCTGCAGATAGGTCGGCATCCCGGACACCGGGTGATTGGCACCGCGGACCCGCGAGGTGATCGAACCCAGCGACGGACGATTCGAACCCTGCTTGTAACCGGTGTTGACCCAGAAGGCGCCGCGATTGTGACTGCTGGTGGGGACCACGAACGACCGGACAAAGGTCATCCTGTCGGCCTGCTGGGCCATGCCCTTGAAATGACCTCCCAGCGTCACACCTGGCAACCGGGTTTTCACCTCGCCGGAAACACTCCGGTACTCTTTCGGTGCCGTCATCTTTGGATCGAAGGTCTCGATGTGTGTCGGACCACCATTGAGCCACAACCACACGACCGAGGTGTCGTGGCTGCTCTCCGACGAGCCCGCCGCCCGAGCAGACAAGAGGTTCGGCAACGTCAATCCGCCAAACCCAAGACTTCCCACCTGCAACGCGCTGCGCCGCGTCATGCCTGCACAATTGGTCGACTTGTCGCCAAACAAAACCTTCAACATGGACCAGGTCTCCCGGGGAGATTTGAGTCGATGACGATACAAACGTCGTATCTACAAACGTCGTATCAGTGTTCCTCGATGCAAGATTCTAAGCGCGTTTCCGAGCACCTGCAATGTCGAGTCAACGTTGTGGCGGGTGCGACTATCTGAACAGTCGCCCAGACGCCATGATTATTTATCGACCAAATGACCCACTTCAGGCCGGACAGTTTTCCTGACAAACGTGACAAACATGACAAACAAGACGTGGTGTCTCTTCGTGGTGTTGCTTCTCGCCGGTTGGGTCTCCTCCACGCGGGCTGCACAACCCAACATCCTGTTCATTTTTACCGACGACCAGGCGCCCTGGGCCCTGGGGGCCTCGGGCAACCGCCTGGCCAAAACGCCCCACATGGACCGCATTGCCCGCGAGGGGGCCTACCTGCCCAACGCCTACACGGTGACACCGGTCTGCAGCCCGTCCCGGGCGTCACTGATGACCAGCCGGTACGGAACCGAGGTGGGCATCACCGACTGGATCCACCCGGGTCGTGAGGCCCAGTTGGGCCTGGATCCCAGCTTGCCCGTCTGGCCACGCCAGTTGCAGAAAGCCGGCTACCACACCAGCCTGGTCGGCAAGTGGCATCTCGGTCGACAGGACAAGCAACACCCCACCAGGTACGGGTTCGATCACTTCATGGGACATCGCCAGGGTGGCTGGAGCCCGGTCAACCCGACGCTGGAGAAGGATGGAAAGAACCGGAAATTCGAAGGCCTGACGGCCGACGTTCTGGCCAATGAAGCCCTGGGATTCATTCGGTCACACGCGAAATCCCAAACCGGGAAGCCCTTTCTTTTGTGCTGGCACACCCGCGCCCCGCACGCCCGCTGGTTGCCCGTCGCTCCCGAGGACATGGCACCCTACAAGGGCGTGGACGTCCCGATCCCCAATCCCGACTTTCCGAACCTGGACGTACCCCGGGTCAAGCGGATGACGCGCGAGTACCTGGCCAGCGTGCGGAGTGTCGACCGCAACGTGGGCCGGATGCTGAAGGTGCTCGACGAACTGAAACTCTCGCAAAACACGATCGTGGTCTTCAGTTCCGACCATGGCTACAGCATGGGTCACAACGGCATCTGGCATAAGGGCAACGGCCACTGGGTGCTGAAACCACCACCGCCGGCCAAGCCAAACATCCCTCGCGGACAGCGGCCCAACATGTACGACAATTCGATCAAGGTCCCCACGATGATCCGTTGGCCAGGTGTGATCAAACCGGGCACGGTCGTCACCCAGACCGTCTCCAACCTCGACTGGTTTCCGACGATCCTGGCCATGGCCGGAGTGAAAACCCGGGCGGCCTGGAAACTCCGCGGCCGCGACATCACCCCGTTGCTCAGGGGGCAGAGACCAGCCGACTGGGACAACACCTACTACGCCCAGTACAGCACCCACCACCAGTCGCGCACTCACATGCGAATGATCTCCAACGGGAAGTGGAAACTCATCCGCGATTTCCTGAATCCAACCCGAGACGAGTTGTATCACCTGGAAGAGGACCCAGCCGAAGCGACCAACCTGATCGCCTCGAAAAAACCCTCGGTCCAAAAAGTCGTTGGTGAACTGCACGGCCAATTGATTGCACGGATGCAGGCCACCGGAGACACGGTGCATCAATCCCGCTGAATTCGGCTCGTTGCTGCGAGTGTCTCGACACTCTTCCAGCACCGGGACAGCTTGTCCCGAGTGCGTCGTTTCCAGTTGACGAGAACAGAACGAAATGAATTCGATTCCCTCGAGAAAACATTTCAACCCCACATCGAAGGTTTGTGCGCAACCACGGTGACTGCTTTACTAGATGGACCGTTGAGGCGTGGGGACCTCCGGGATCCCTCTGATTTCCCTCACATTCAAGAGACACCACAGGAGTTTCCCCATGACCTTTGCATCCCGATTGTGTGCCGCTGCATTGTGTGCCGTGCTCGTGACACCGGTCACGGCCGCCGACCAAGCCAAGCCCAAAGCCACCAAGCCGGCCGTCGACGTCACCAAGCTCCACGACGTGCTCGAGAACGACAAGGCACTCAACGCGTTCTTCGGCAAGACCTTTGGAGTCATTCGTGGGCTGGTCGCCAAGGATGTCGATGCCGCCGAAAAGTTGACCAACGCCCTGGAAGCCGAGGTCAAGAAAGCCAAGCCGAAAAATGCCAAGAGTGTTGCCTTGATCCCCAGGGCCACGCGGGCCATCGACTTTTACCGTGACCAGATCACCCTTTCGCGGGTCAAGATCGAGGATCTGCAGGCATCGCTCAAGAAGGACTCGAATCAGCCCAAGACCATTCGGCAATATGGCCAGAAAGCGGCCCAGGAAGTCTCGGGCCTGGCTCGCAGCCAACCGGACAAGGCTGAGGCCAAGCAGAAAGCCGCCGTTGCATTCCTCGACGGACTCGCCCTCGACGAATCCGCCGCCGCCGCCCTGAAGGCTGTCACCGCGGCCAAGACGTCACTGAAGCGATACGACCGCACCATCGCCTCGACCCGCAAGCTGCTCTCGCTCAACGGCAAGGACATCGCTCCCCTGCAGGTCGACACCTGGGTCAACGGGACTCCACTGACTGACGCGGACCTCAAGGGCAAGGTCGTCGTCCTGGACTTCTGGGCCGTGTGGTGTGGACCGTGCATCGCCACCTTCCCACACCTGATCGAGTGGCAGGAGAAGTACGGCAAGAAGGACTTCGTGATGATCGGACTGACCAACTACTACAAGCGGTACAGCTTCGACGATCGGACCGGCCAGCTCGGCAGAGCCGCCACGCCCCAGACCCCCGAGGGCGAACAGGCGATGGTCCAGCAGTTTGCCGAGTTCCACAAGCTGAAGCACCGCCTGGCAATCCAGCCGGCCAAATCGACGCTGTCGAAGTACTACGGCGTCAGCGGCATCCCCCACGTCACCGTCATCGACAAGAAGGGGAAAATTCGCATGACCAGGGTTGGCAGTGGCCCGGCCAACGCCACGGCACTCAAAAAGTTGATCGAGAAACTGCTGGCCGAGTAGCCGGATTCCTGGCGAAGACGCCTCAACACGACAGCCACCCACTCACTGCAGGCCAACACGTCGCCGAAAGTCGGTTTTTCCGCGACCGGATGGTTGGCCTGCACTGTGGGGCTGTGTGTCGTCACCCTCCCGGGGGAATGGCATTGTCGGAAGCTGACCCGAATCCGCGGTCACCCGACGACCTGGTGTCCGTGGAGAGTTGCAACAGGCCACTGTGCAGCGACAATCAACCGTGATGCCCCTCACCCGCCTGATCCTCGTACTGCTGATCTTGTCGCTGGGCCTTTCGCCCATCCCGGCAACCGCCGCACCGGGACCATCCGCAAAGGACCTCGAGTTCTTCGAGAAGCGGGTACGACCCCTGCTGATCCGTCGCTGCCACAAGTGCCATTCGGACAAGTCCAAGCCGATCGCGGGTGGCCTGAAACTGGATCGGTCCGCAGCGATCCGCCAGGGCGGTGACTCGGGCGCCGCGATCGCTCCGGGGCGACCCAAAGCCAGCTTGTTGATCGAAGCCGTCCGGTACACCAATGCCGATCTGCAAATGCCGCCCAAGAGCAAGCTGCCGGCCTCGGAGATCGCGATCCTGGTCGAGTGGGTGCGACGTGGGGCGGCCCTGCCCAAGGATCGGCCACTCGACAAGCCGAGGCCGACCCGTGATCTGAAAACCGCTCGAAACTTCTGGTCATTCCAACCGCTGAAACCGATCGCTTTGCCGCGCACACCACGGGCCGATTCCTGGGCCCGAACACGAACTGACCACTTCGTTCACGCCCGCCAGGAACAGCACCGGCTGGTCCCGTCCGGCGAAGCGGATCGACGCGCCCTGGTCCGGCGACTGAGTTTCGATCTGCTGGGTCTTCCGCCAACCTCCGGGCAGGTCGATCGGTTTGTCGCCGACACCAGGCCCGATGCCTACGAACGCCTGGTCGACACATTCCTGGCCAACCCACACCACGGCGAACACTGGGCCCGCGACTGGCTGGACCTGGCCCGCTATTCGGACACCACCGCATCCTGGCTCAAGAGCACTGCCGGAGCATGGCGGTATCGTGACTGGGTCGTTGAATCAATCAACGCGGACCTGCCATTCGACGAGTTTGTCCGGCGACAACTGGCCGCCGATCAACTCGACGGACTGCCCATTGAACAACGCCGCGCGTTGGGGTTCCTGGGCCTCTCGCCCACGTACTGGAAAGAGCCACGGCTGGCTCCGGGACTGATCAGGGTCGTTGTGGCCGAGGAGTGGGAGGAGCGGATCGACACGATCGGCCGCACCTTCCTGGGACTCACCCTGGCGTGCGCGAGATGTCACGACCACAAGTTCGATCCGATCAGCCAGGCCGACTACTACGCTTTGGCCGGGGTTTTGGCCAGCACACGATTGTTCGACCAGCCGCTGTTGCCGCCCGATCGAGCCCGGGTGGTCCGTGACGCCGATCGACGGATCAGCGAACTCGAGCGAGCCGTCACACAGGTCACGCTCCGCATCCCACCCCCCAACGACAAGCAACAACAGATCGCGAAGCTCCGGTCACAGATCGACCAGATCAAGAAGTCGACTCCCGACTTTGATGCCCCGCGAACACATTCCCTGGAAGACGCCAGCCTGTTCGTACTGGCCGACGGACAGGACATGACCCGGCTGGAGTACCGACTCGGCCAGGTCCGCGACCTCGCGATCCATCGCCGGGGCAACCCATCCAGCCCCGGCAAGGTCGTCCCACGACGGTTCCTGGAGGTGCTCTCGCCCGGCAAGGCCCGGCCCTTCCGGAACGGCAGCGGCCGACTGGAACTGGCCAACGCCCTGGTCGACCCCCGACAGGGGGGGGCACTGACAGCCCGTGTCATCGTCAATCGGATCTGGCGGCAGCATTTTGGCCGTGGCCTGGTCACCACGCCCTCGAACTTCGGCCTCCAGGGCGAACGACCGTCCCACCCCCGACTGCTCGATGACCTGGCCGATCGGTTCATCCGGAACGGGTGGTCGTTGAAATGGTTGCACCGCGAACTGGTGCTCTCGGCCACCTACCGGCAGGCCAGTCGATCCGACGGCTCCGGCCAGGCCACCGATCCAGACAACCGCTGGTTGTGGAGGATGAACCCCCGGCGGTTGTCGATCGAATCGTGGCGGGATGCCATGCTGACGGCCAGTGGCGAACTCGACACCGCCCTGGGTGGTCCCGCCCGGACCGTCGACGATCCCGCCCACCGGCGTCGCACCCTGTACTCGACCATCAAGCGCCGCGAACTGGACACCATGCTGCGACTCTACGACTTCCCCTCGCCGACAGGTCACAGCCCCAAGCGAATTCGTACCATCACACCGCTGCAACAACTCTTCGTCCTCAACAGCCCCTTCATCGTTCGGCAGGCAACACTGACCGCCGCCCGTGTCCCCGACGGCCCAGGGCCCCGGGATGCCGTCGACCGACTGCACCGACTGCTATTCGGTCGACGTGCCGAACCGGTCGAAATTCAAACGGCCCTCGAGTTCCTGCTGGCGGCCGGGCCGGGCGGATGGGCCCAGTATGTCCAGGTGCTGCTGGGCAGCAACGAATTCGTGTTTGTTGACTGACACGCCATGACATCACTTTCACGACGACAGATGATCTCCCGCCTGGGTGGCGGCCTGGGCACCGTGGCCCTGGCCGACGCCGTGCGATCGGCTCCCGTGCCCCATTTCCAGCCCCGCGCCCGTCGGGTGATCCAGCTGTTCATGAACGGTGGCCCGTACCAGGCCGACCTGTTCGACCCCAAGCCACTGCTGCACAAGTACGCCGGCCAGCGGCCCGAGGCGGTGAAGTTGCGGACCGAGCGGCAAACCGCCGGACTGATGCCTTCACCCTTCCGGTACCGTCGGCACGGGGAAAGCGGCCTGGAAATCAGCGAGTTGCTGCCACACCTGTCCCGGCACTCTGATCGCCTGTGCGTGATTCGTAGCCTGCACACCGACAACCCCAATCACGGACCCGCGCTGCTGCAGATCAACAACGGCACCATCTCGCCAACGGTTCCGAGCATGGGCAGTTGGCTGAGTTACGGGTTGGGAACCGAGAACGAGAACCTGCCCGGCTACGTGGTGCTGTGCCCGGGGCGACCGGTGCGGTTCTCGGTGTTGTGGACCAGCGCATTTCTGCCGGCCGAACACCAGGGCACCTACATCAACCACAAGTCGCTCGACCCCAAGCAGATGATCCCCTACCTGCGAAATACCAACCTCGACCGGCCCACCCAGGCGCGGCAACTGGCGTTGATGCAGAAGGTCAACCGTCGGCACCTGGCCCGGCGCGGTGAGGATCCGTTGCTGGCGGCCCGACTGAAATCGATGGAGACCGCCTTCCGGATGCAGTTTGCCGCGACCGACGCATTCGACCTGTCCCGTGAAAGCAAATCGGTCCGCGAGGCCTACGGGACGCGGGAATTCGGCAACGGATGCCTGCTGGCACGGCGACTGGTCGAACGAGGAGTTCGCTTCGTCCAGGTCTATTACGGCAACGGCCAGCCCTGGGACACACACCGCGGCCACAACGCGCGTGCAGTCAGTCTCTGCCGCGACATCGACCGACCCATCGCAGCGTTGCTCGACGACCTGGCCCGCTCGGGTCTCCTGGAAGACACGCTGGTGGTCTGGGGTGGAGAGTTCGGCCGAACACCCACCACCGATCTCTCCGAGGGCAAGGGCACCGACGGGCGGGACCACAACCACTACGGCTTCACGATGTGGTTGGCCGGCGGTGGTGTGAAGGGCGGCCAGGCCCACGGCGCCACCGACGACTTCGGATTCCAGGCCGTCACCGACAAGGTGCACGTGCACGACCTGCACGCCACGATCCTGCACCAGATGGGGCTTGACCACGAACGACTGACCTACCGTTACGCCGGCCGGGACTTCCGGTTGACCGACGTCCACGGCAACGTGGTCCGCGAACTGCTCGACTAGACGTCAGCCCTCCAGCGAGATCTCCTGGTACTCGCCCTCGCAGGCGCAGCCGCCACAGATGTGCATGCTCCGCTCGCCCAGCACCTGCACCATCGCCGCGATCGTACTGCCACGCAGATGATCGGGTTCCTCGGGCCCGCCGTGTGCACAGATCGAGCGGGGGTAGGAACTGTGGTCGGCGGTCATCGCCTTCAACGAATCGCGGTCCAGGTCGTCCCGCTGCAAAAAACGCCGCAGTGCCGTGTAACGGGCAATCGAACTGCCGATGGCCGTCGACCGGATCACCTGCCGCGGCTGAAGCCATTCCGAGAGGTAGTGATTGGTGTGTCCGTAGGGTTTCCCATCGGGATACAGCAAAGCGAATTGCTCGGCGGTCGTCTCGACACTGACCACGTGCCCGGCATCGTCGGCGACCAGGTAGTGAGATCCACCGGCTCGTGTCCCGGCCGTTGGAGCGGCGGCGGCATCGGCCAGGTTTGTGGCGGCCAGCACCTGCCGGACAATCACCGAGTGCAACTTGCCCGGCTGGCAGTCCTTGCTCGAGAGGTAATTGATGTTGATTCCCAGGCCGTGCTCGTTGAGCCCCGCCAGGCCCACCATTCCGGCCAACGAATACACCAGTTGTGAGGGCCCGTGGTCGGGTCGAATCCGCAACACGATGTTGAAACGACGGCGAAAAGCGGCCAGGTCATAGGTCTGGCCCAACAGGGTCTGGCCGGTCCCGGCCTCGTGAGGCACCACGAAACAGGTACAGCCCACCAGTTGTTGCACGCAGTCGATCCAGCGGAGATTGCCGACATCCAGCAGCGAATTGACCTGGAAGACGTGTTCGAAGGGCACATCCGCACCACGAGCAATTCCCTCCATCTCCTCGACCAGTTCCGGGGCCACCTGCCGGTTGGCCTCGACCCACGGTTGCCACGTCGCGTCCAAAGTCTCGGCATCCATCGGCACCGAGGAGTTCTCGAAGATCCAGTCCCGGTGACAGGAAATGTGTTCCCTCACCAGGTCACGAAATGTTTCCCCGTGTGCCTCGCCGATGGCCGAGGGTGTGCCAGAGACATTCAGCAGTGGAATCGTTGTGTCATTCATCCCCTGTTTTTACTCGGGTTCGGCCACTCGATGCCACCAACATCACCGGTGCCGGGTCTTGATCGTGACCGGGTGGCTCACCACACTGAACCCCGTGCTCCCGGACCCAGGTACGACGAGGCAACATTCGATGCGGCACATCCTGATCATCGCCACGGCACTGACAGCAGCCTGTTCGTCGTCAACACCGGCAGCCCAAAGACCCAACATCGTGGTGATCATGGCCGACGACCTGGGCTTTGCTGACCTGGGTTGCTACGGCAGCGAGATCGCCACTCCCAGGCTCGACGGCCTGGCCGGCAGGGGATTGCGATTCACCCAATTCTACAACACCGCCAAATGCCACTCGTCCCGGGTCTCCTTGTTGACCGGCCTGTACTGTGATCAGGCCGGCGGAGCAAGGCTCAGTCGTGGGGCCACGATCGCCGAAGCACTGGGACAGGCCGGCTACTTCACGGCGATGGTCGGCAAGTGGCACCTCAGCGGCCAGCCAACCGATTTTGGATTCGACCGTTACTGGGGCCATCTCTCGGGAGCCACCAACTTCTTCACCGGTGACGCAAGTTTCCGGCTCAACGGCCAACCGTGGCAGGTCCCCAAAACGCTGGGCGGCCGCCCCTTCTACACGACCCACGCCATCGGCGACTTCGCGCTGCGGTTCCTCGACGAAGCGACTGACAGCAAGAAGCCCTTCCTGCTTTACGTGGCCTTCAACGCACCGCACTACCCGCTGCAGGCTCCCGAAGTGGACGTCAGGAAATACGACGGTCGATACGACATCGGCTGGGACCGTCTGAGACTGCAACGACACGAGAAACAGGTCGCCACCGGGCTGCTGCCGGCGAAGTGGAAGTTGAGCCCACGACCGTCTCACATTCCCGCCTGGAGCAGCCTGGAGCCGAAGGAGCAGCGGTGGGAGGCAGACCGGATGGAGGTCTACGCCGCGATGGTCGACGTGCTGGACCGTACCGTCGGCCGGGTGGTCGATCGCCTCGAGAAGCAGGGCATCCTCGACAACACGCTGATCCTCTTTTGTGCCGACAACGGGGCGTGTCCGTTCGAGCGAACACGGGGCCGATACAAGAAGCCGTGGGATCCCAGGTCCTACTGGACCTACGACGCCAGTTGGGCTCATGCCGGCAACACGCCGTTCCGGCTATACAAGCAGAACCAGCACGAGGGTGGCATCTCGTCCCCGCTGATCGTGCACTGGCCCAAAGGGCTGAAGACCAAACCAGGCTCGATCACCCGTCAGCCCGGACACCTGGTCGACCTGATGGCGACCTTCCTGGACGTGACGAAGGCCAAGTACCCCGGCCAGGTCGGCGACCGCACGATCGATCCACTGATGGGCCGCTCGCTGCTGCCAATCTTCGCAGGCGAAACCCGCGACCCGCACCAATCACTCTATTTCCATTTCGGAACCGACCGCGCCTTGCGGCAGGGTCCCTGGAAACTGGTCTCAGCCAAGCGAGGACGCTGGGAACTGTACAACCTGGACCAGGATCGGACCGAGTTGAACGACCTGGCCACCAAGCACCCTGAACGGGTCGCCGCCATGGCCGGTGAGTGGTTCCGGCTGGCCAAGGACGTCGATCGGCTGAAGGGTCGCCAGCTGGCGCCGGTACGAAAAAAGATCACTCCGCTGAACTTCCGCAGGAGCACCACCTCGGGCGCGGCGGGCGCCGGCAAAAAGCGGAAGAAACCAGCAGGCAAGGGTCCTGACAAACGGTGACGGGAGCCGTGGCGGTCAGGTGGGAAATGGCACGTCCAGTAGCAGCCATCGGTCTTCTCAGAGTGACACAAATGTCGTGTCTGACGTGAGCGGCGAGCAGATCAGATTTGCTACGAGTGGCAGTCTGCAGTTCACCAGGCCTGCAATTGACACTGCCAATTGAGCCCGGACAGAATGAGGTCTGGAATTCACTTCGACGGACAGACCTGGCCTGTCCCGTGGCAACCCTCTCTGGACCTGGCGGAATGACGAGCCCTCGGCCCTCGACTGGCTCTGGACGCCGGGTTCTTTTTCTGATCTGCGCGGTGGCCATCGCCGTGGCCCTGTTTGCCGGATTGTGGAAGCCACCAGTGAATCCGGATGCGACGACAGCTGTGGTCGACGAGAAACTCAAAGCACGGCGACTGACGAATCCTCTGCGCTACGCTCCGCCGCACGCACGCTCCATCGCCTGGTGGGACGGCGTGCCGGATCCGGTTCGTGCCGACTCAACCGAAACCGGTCCGGAAAGCAACATTCACCCCGCCGACTATGCCGGGCCGGAAACCTGCAAGAAGTGCCACAAGAAAAACTACAACAGCTGGTCAAAGCATCCTCACCGGTGGATGAATGTGCTGGCGACTGAATCGAACGTCGTCGGGGATTTTTCCGGCGATGCCGGCATCTCTCACCTGGGAGGCCGCGTCGAGTTTTTTCGCAGGGGCGGTTCCTTCCGCATGACGACCGAGCGCGGAGACCACTCGCGCGAATACGTGATCAATCAGACAATCGGTTCGCGTTTTTTTCAGTACTACATCGGCAAACAGGTGAAGGGCGAGGCTCCCGCCGGCAGGCCGACCTACCAACGCGACCATGTTCTGCCGTTTGGCTACTGGCTGGACCGCGCTGAGTGGGTCCCTGTCGTGCACGTTTATTCCGAGGACGAATTCGCCGACGACAAGCGGACCGACGCTTTCGCCGAAGACTTCCCCAAGGTGTTTTCCGATTACGCGGTCGCGTGCAACCACTGCCACACGACATTCCCCGCCGCCGATCAGCTTGTGCGACTTCCACATGCCGTCAGCCGTCACGCCCCGATGCCGATGCATTTTTTGTTCTCGGAATATCTTGCTGACGCTCATCCGAAACTCTGGGACGCCTCAAAACACACCTCGACAGTCGATGCAAGGGGGCTGCTGGGACTCATCAATACGTTCGAGAAATACGAAGCTCCCGAGCACGCCGTCACCCTGGGGATCAGCTGCGAGGCCTGCCATCTGGGCTGCAAAGACCACGTCGTCGGCCGGGACGCGAAGCCGGGCTTCTTCCCGACGAGCCCTCATTTGCTGGTCGAAAATGACGGCGAGAAGATCCAGACGGATCGCAATCACGACAACGTCAACTGGACGTGCAGTCGCTGTCACGCCGGAAACCGGCCGCAGTACGTGGGGACGATGTCGACATGGAATTCCACGGAGTACACCGACGCGACACGCGGAACGTGCTACTCGAAACTGAAATGCATCGATTGCCACAATCCTCACGAGGCGACCGGTCCGAAATGGAAGAACACGCCAGCACAGGATGATGCCCTCTGCCTGCGCTGCCACGACAATCTCAAAACCGAACAAGCTCGTGCCGCTCACACACACCACCCGGTGGGCAGCACCGGCAGCCACTGCATGGACTGCCACATGCCGCGTCTGAACGAGGGGCTACAGGACGTCGTGCGAACTCACACGATCACCTCACCCACTGAATGGCGAATGATCGAGTCGAACGAACCCAACGCCTGCAACATGTGTCACACGGAAAAGCCCATCGACTGGACGCTGTCGCATCTGAAGGACTGGTTTGAGGCGAACTACGATGAGCGGAAGCTGACGGAGAACTACCCACAGCGGGACGGCGCTGTCGCGATCGGCTGGCTGAAGAGCGCGAAGCCGCATGTCCGACTGATCGGTGCGGACTCGCTGTTTCGCATGCAGTCCACCTGGGCTCTACCGAATCTCGTGGGAGCTCTCGACGATCCCTACCTGATCAACCGCCAGTTTGCCCGAATTGGGATCGAAGAGCTTTTCGGCGTGTCACTTAAGAACTTTGGCTACCAGTTTTACATGACTCCCGACGAACGAAGACAGCCAATCCAGAAGATTCACGAGCATCTGAAAACGACGCCGGCCGCCAAGGTTACGCCCGCCCTTCCGACCACATCCAGAGCCGCGATTCGGGAACCTCGTGTGAGAATCCAGAAGGCAACTCAAGCCGCACCGACAGATCAGAACTGAAAGTAGATAAACGGGTACGTCTTGGGCGCCTGCAGAAAGATGATGCCGTAGTAGACCGCCAGGCCGGCTGCGGCCTGAGCAACCAGCGACCAGTTCGTCCAGAATTCCTGATCATCACGTGAGTGCTGGATCAGCTGTACGACCAGCAGTGGCAGCGAGCAGGCGGAGATTGTGACCAGGTCTCTCAACGTGACCGACTCCAGGCCCGGGTTCGTAAACATCGCCCAGGCAAAATGGTTGAGCTGCTCCAGCGACGCCGATCGGAACAGCAGCCAGCCGACACACGTCAGCTGAAAAAACAGAAACGCCTTCAGCCAGAACTTCGCTCCTGCTCGGCGCCGACTCGTGCCATCCGCGGCAAGTTCGCGATCAGTGGCCGGCGTAGCAAGAACGCGAAACAGAATCAGCAACAGTCCGTGGTACGCTCCCCACAGAACGAAATTCCAGGCCGCTCCGTGCCACAGGCCTCCGAGCAGCATCGTCAGAATCAGGTTCCGGTACATTGTCCGCTCGCCATGCCGGTTCCCCCCGAGCGGAATGTAGAGGTAATCCCGCAGCCAACTGGACAGGCTGATGTGCCACCGCTGCCAGAAGTCGCCGGGAGTCGTCGCGAAATAGGGCAACCGAAAGTTGAGCCGTAGCTCAATGCCGAGCATTCGAGCGACTCCGCGTCCGATATCGGTGTAGCCGGAGAAGTCACAGTAAATCTGAATGGCAAACGCGTACGTCGCCAGGACAACCATCGAACCTGGCGGCGCGGGATCGGAAAAAGTCTGATCGACGATGACAGCAACGTTGTCCGCGATGACGGCCTTCTTGAAATAGCCCCACACTGCGAGCAGAGTTCCCGACGTGAGCTGGTCCAGACGCACCTTGCGCGGCGAGGTAATCTGTGGCAGCAGCTGAGCTGCTCGCTCGATCGGCCCCATGACCAGCTGTGGAAAGAAGCAGACGTAAAGCATGAAATCGGAAAACCGATCGACCGGCTTCACACGGCCACGGTAAACATCAATCGTGTAACCCATCGTCTGAAACGTGTAGAACGAAATCCCGACCGGCAGCAGGATTTCCAGCGTTGGGGTGTCGAGCGTGACTCCTGCCATTCCAGCCAGCTCGACAAGCGATTCGGCAAAGAAATTGAAGTACTTGAAAAGGCCGAGAATGCCGAGGTTGGCCACGACGCTTGCGACGAGAAACACTCGCCGACACCTCTGCTCCGAAAGCGAAGTCAGAATCGGATAGAGCAGATTCCCGGCCAGAACGGCAAGCAGACTCCCGCCGACAATCCACTGGGCCAGCCCGCCTCCACTCACCAGGGGAGCGTTCTCAAAGACCGCCGCGAGTCCGACGGAAATGGAGTCCGCCGCAAACACGGCGTTCCAGTCAAGGCCGATGAAGCACACCGCGGCCAGCGGCAACGCCAGGGTGCTCAAGCACCGCTGACGCCGCGTCAATTCGCCGCGCTCAATCATCAACCCGGCACAAAAATCGACAACCGTCGAGATGACGATCAGGAACAGCAGCCGGACATCCCACCAACCGTAAAAAACATAACTTGCTGACACCAGCAGGAGATTCTGAACCCGGTGTCCGGCAGAGGCCGACAGACAGCGTCCGGCGATCGAATACGCACCGAGAACGATCGCAAAGAAGATCAGAAACTCATGACCCTGCGATACGAACGACATGAATCCGGCTGCCCCGTGATGTTCAGTTCCAGGCCGCGGAAATCTCTCGCGCGGCCGGACAACCAGTTATTCGATCAGTTTCTGCTCGGCCAGCCATGCGTGAAGAAGCTCTCCGGCCTGCCGATGCCCAGACGGATTCCAGTGGTCGTCGTGATTGCCCTCGAGAATCGCGTTCAAATCGAGATTGCGTTTCTCGAACGCCTCGTCGAGGTCAAACAGCCACAGACCCGGGTACCCACTGAGAGCATCGTTGAATATCGCCTCTCGCTCGTCGAGTGATCGTTGAAGTTTCCGGAATCCAATCGCCTCGGGTTTGTGCCGAAAGAAAAACGCACCGAACTTCATGACAACCAGCGGGCAGCCATATTCTTGGCATTCGGCAGCCATCCGTCGCAGAATGGAAATCGCCAGTTCTTCCTCACTGGCCTGGCAGGTCAGCTTCGTCGACTGCCGGTCGGGTGTCGGAACGGGCACATTGCCCAACTCCAGGTTCGTGTTGAGGAACATCGGTTTTGACAGTCCGAAAATGTGTGATGTCGCGCAATAAATCGGGTGCTCGGTGAGATGAAACGCTGCGACGACCAGGTCCGGTTCGAAGTCGAAGCCTTCATTTTTCAGGAACAGAAACTCCTGATCTGTCCCCCACCCCGAGACCCCCGTGTTGAGAACCTGGTAGTCGTCTCCGTTCTCTCGGTCGAGAAGCGACTCCAACACGTCCGTGTAATTCTCGCCGTCGGCCACGCCGTAGCCCCACGTATACGAGCCGCCCAGAACGAGAATCCTCTTGCGGCCAGCGGGCTTCTGGCGTTCGTACTCGCGATCGCGCATCCCCAGCGAATTGATCGTCAGCTTGTGGCCGTAGGTCGTCGCAGACCAGTCCGGGATATTTCGCCAGCCGAGAGTCTTGTCGTAAAGGTACCGATGCCCGGTGATTTCGTGACCAGGTTCCTGGACGTAAATCGGAGCTGGTGCAAGCCTGTCGCGAAGCCACGGAGCCGCCACGACGAGCAGTACGACGCAAACAAGACCAACAATGACCGGGCCACGACGAGGCTGTTCCGGCGCAGGATCGGAACAGTGGACTCCGTCAGATCGACTGGCGGCTTCCGGGGGATCGGTCACGAATTCGGCTCCGGAATGCGACGGCCCAGGCGTCTGGCAGATAGGCTCCAGCGGCGGCATGTTCGCCTTTGAGCAAGGATGCGTCAAGACGCCAGCGGTAGTGGCTCTGCACGGTGGTCTCCAGGGTCCAGCAGGTTTCCTCGACGGCCATCCGCTGGCGACTTCCCTAATCACGCACCCTGGGCCGGGTGTGCTTGAGGACGAATGCCACGATCGGCCCGGGGTCTTTCAACGAGTGGGGATGATGTCCCACGCCCGGCTTGTGGATGACCCGGATCGAGCCGCCCAGTTTCTTGTAGCGTGCCTCGATGATCGCGGTGTTTTCCTCGACCGGCACGACGACATCGGCGTCGCCCACGACATGCAGCAACGGCACACCGGCACGCGCCAGCGGCTTGAGGTTATCGATCGGATTGTGCCGGTACGCCAGCGCATCGGCCTCGGTCAAGCCGTAGGCCTTCAGGCAGGCCCGCCACGCACCGCCACCGCCTTTTCCCTTCCCCTTGCCGCCCGGCCAGCTCTTGAAATCGCACACCGGGGCATCGCCATAGATGCAGGCGACCTTTTCGGGATTCGCCGCCGCCCAGTTGTAGATGATCAAACCGCCACGGCTCATGCCCTCGAGTGCCGGTCGTCGGGACAATCGGTGTTTTTCCGTCAGCACCTGGTAGAACGCGTTCCAATGCCCGACGGCCTGCGGATTGCCAAACAGGCCGCCGACATTGCAATACGCCAGGTGGAACCCCTGCTTGAGCAACGCGATATCCGCCTGGGGTTCGTGTCCGAAGAACCGTGCCCGCCAGATCCAGGGCCGCCCCTTCGCAACCACCTTCGGCGCGACAACCCAGCATCGACGTCCCGAGACGACAAACTGGTACCGCTGAAAACCGTTCCAATCGGAACTCTTGCCGGTGAATTCTTCGGCGTTGGCCACCTGGGTTCCGGCCAGCAAAAGAACGACACAACAGGCTCGTCTGTACATCACTGTTTTCCGTCAATCAGTTTTGCTGTCCGCGACCAATCCATCCCAATCACAAACCGGGCCCCATCACGAACTTTCGGACATCTTCTGACCCGGCCACTCGGATCTCAAGTCTTGCCGGAATACATGACGGTGTTCCACGTCGTGTGGCCCTTGTGAAACCCGTGTGTTTGACAAGCGACACGTTTTCCTCGACTCTCCAATGCCAATCCCAAAAACGCCGGACCGATCGAGTCGCCTCCAAAAGAACACACACCATGAATGCACATCGTCGACTGGCCTGCTGGTTTTTGCTCAGCGGTCTTGTGATCCCCAACTCGCCAGTCCAGGCCGGATCGGCCGAGGACTGGGCGAAAATGCGATCCATTGTTCCCCAGGGCTATGTCTGCCAGGCCACCGACAAGCCGCTGCGGATTGACGGACGCCTGGATGACCCGGCCTGGGAATCGGCCGCGTGGACCAGGAAGTTCATCGACATCGAGGGAACCCGCAAGCCCAGGCCCCGTTTCACCACCCGCGCCAAGATGCTCTGGGACAAGCACTACTTCTACATCGCTGCCGACATGATCGAACCGCACGTCTGGGGCACCCTGACCAAGCACGACTCGGTCATCTTCCGCGACAACGACTTCGAGGTGTTCATCGATCCCGACGGGGACACCCACCAGTACTACGAATTCGAGATGAATGCCCTGAACACCGGCTGGGACCTGTTCCTGCCCAAGCCGTACAAGGATGGCGGTCGAGCCGACAACAGTTGGGAGATCCCCGGACTGAAAACCGCCGTCTCCGTCCGCGGCACACTCGGCGACCCGTCCAACACCGACTCGGGGTGGTCCGTCGAGATCGCGATTCCCTGGACCGTGCTGGCCAAGTCGGCCAATCGTCCGTCGCCGCCTCGCCCGGGTGACCAGTGGCGAGTGAACTTTTCACGAGTCGAATGGCAGCACCTGGTCGAGGATGGCAAGTACCGTAAGGTGCCGAAGATGCGCGAGGACAACTGGGTCTGGTCGCCACAGGGGATCATCGACATGCACCGCCCCGAGATGTGGGGCTACGTGCAATTCTCGGATGGAACAACCGGCACGAGGTTCCAACCCGATCCCTCGTGGCCGGCACGAGTGGCGCTGATGACTGTTTACCACCACCAGAAGTCATTTGTCCGAAAGCACAAGAAGTGGGCCGGATCACTCGGAGAACTCGGGCTGGCCAACACGAAGTGGCCCGGCGTGATCACAGCCCCCAGCATCAAACCGACCGACACCGGCTACGTGGCCACCGTGTCCATCAAGACTGGCAACCAGCGGTCACGGAAATTCCAGGTGCGAGCCGACTCGAGGCTCACCGAGATCACCCCAGACTGACGACATCGGCTGCCACCGCACCAAGTCCAAGCAGCCTGGCCACGCCCACGGCGAACAGTGCTCCGAGAATCGGCCCGACCACGGGAATGCCAGCGTAGCTCCAGTCGCTATCGCGTTTGCCGGGGATCGGCAGTAGTGCGTGAGCAATTCTCGGACCGAGATCTCTCGCGGGGTTGATCGCGTAACCGGTCGTGCCTCCCAGCGAGAGCCCGATGGCAAAGACGACCAGCCCCACCTCCAGTGCCCCGATCGAACCCAGCCCGATCCGGTCGGTCACCAGGAGCCCGTCGATCGCCCGGAGTTCGGGTCCGACGTGCATCAACACGGCCAGCACCAGTACCGCCGTCGCCAGGACTTCGCACAGGAAACTCGCCGGCAGGTTCCTGATCGCCGGTGTCGTACAGAAGGTGGCCAGCTTGCCGTCGGGATCATCGGTGACGCTGTAGTGCGGGCGGTAAAACAGGTACACCAGCGAGGCGCCCACCAGGGCACCGGTCATCTGGGCCATGATATAGCCGGGCACCGCCGACCAGGCCATCTTGCCCGCGGCAGCCAGTCCGATGGTCACGGCCGGATTGAGATGGGCACCACTGATGTCGGCAACGCAAGCGACTGCGACAAACACCGCAAAGCCCCACCCGGCACAGATCACGATCCATCCGGAATCGTTACCCTTGGTCTCTTTGAGCACGACGTTGGCGACCACTCCATTGCCCAGCAGGATCAAGACCGCCGTCCCGATCATCTCGGCGAAGAAAACGTCCACGTTCTATTTCTCCTCTGCCCGGTATCAAACCACACGTTGGGGACCACTGCGCGATCGTATCCACTACCCGCCACAAAGAGCAATCGCTGAACCATTCAACCATTCTTCACCGGCTGGTTGTGTTAGAATTCTCAATTGGCCTCTCGATTCTCTCCACGAGCAACATGTCCCACTTCCACGCAACAATTACCGTCGCACTGGCCCTCTCGGTGATTTCCCCGAGCCGTGCGGCCGATGTGGACTTCCAGCGCGACGTGAGACCGATCCTGGTCAAGCACTGCGTCGCCTGTCACGGCCCCCGCAGCCATAAGGCGGACCTGAGACTCGACGCGGCCACGTTGATCCACAAGGGAGGCGAATCGGGCCGTGCGGTCGTTGCAAAGCAACCGGCCCAGAGCCTGCTGCTGTCGAGAATCACATCCAACGATCCCGAATTGAGGATGCCGGCCGAGGCGAAACCGCTCTCAAAAAACGACATCTCTGTCATCCGGAACTGGATTGCCAGTGGAGCCGTGATTCCCACCAACGAGACGATCCCGGCGAGTCCCACGGATCACTGGGCGTGGAAGACTCCGGATCGTTCCCAACGGCTGGCAACCGGCGACAATCCGATCGACGTGTACTTTGATTCGCTGCACGGAAAAAAGTCCATCACGCCCCGTCCCGCCGCCCGTCCCGAACACCTTTTGCGTCGTGTCTCGCTGGACCTGGTCGGCCTGCCACCCACCCGCAAGCAATTGCACGAGTTTCTTACCAACCGATCAGAACCCGCCTACGCAAAAAACGTCGATCGATTGCTGAAGAGTCCTCACCATGGCGAACGCTGGGGACGTCACTGGATGGACATCTGGCGTTACACCGACTGGTTTGGTCTCGGCAAGGAAGTCCGGTACAGCCAGAAAAGCATCTGGCGTTGGCGGGACTGGATCGTGGAATCGCTCAACGCCGACCTCGGTTACGACCGCATGGTCGTCGACATGCTCGCCGCCGATGAGGTCGCCCCCACCGACCTGGACCGACTTCGTGCCACCGGATTCCTCACCCGCGGTTTCAATCTCTTCAACAGGAACTACTGGCTCGATGATGTCGTCGAACACACCGCCAAGGCGTTCATGGGCCTGACGCTGAATTGTTGCCGTTGCCACGACCACAAGTACGACCCATTGAGCCAGGACGAGTACTACTCGTGGCGGGCCTTCTTCGAACCCTATCGGGTTCGTCTCGACTCGCTCACCGCCAACACCTCACCCGACGCACCGGCCGTCAGCCGTGCCTACGACGCCGACCTGAAGGCCAAAACCCTGTTCTACATCCGCGGCGACGAAAAAAACGTCGACAAGGACAAGGTGATTTCACCGGTGATCCCCTCGCTGTTTGGATCATTTTTCCAGTCGGCAAAACCAATCGATTTGCCACCCCAGGCCTGGTATCCCGGCCTGCACCAACTCGCCGTGGAATCACAACGCGGGGACATCGTCAACCGGATTGCGGCCAACAAGAAACGCATCACCGAAACTGGCAAAAGATTGAAAGCCCAGCAGGTGCGTCTCGACGAGGTCGGCACGAAGAAAACGCCCCAGGCCCTGTTCTCCGATGATTTCAAGAAGGCCCGTCCCAGGGACTGGCAGGAGATCGGTAGCCCCTGGACCATCGTCGACGGCCATCTCCACAACCAGAACCAGAGTCAAAACGGCAAGCAATCCCGTTACGAGTGCACGCAATTGCCGCCGCGGGATTTCGTGGCCACCTCGAAGTTCCGGATCACCGGTGGAAATACCCGGTCCATTGGTCTTTGTTTCGACATCTCCAAGCCGGGCCAATTCAACGTCTACATCAGTCCCAGTGGCCAGCAGGTTTCGTTGGCACAGACCTTCAACGGCAAGAACACCTACCCCGGGCGCGGCAAGCAGGCGGTCAAGAACGGGGAGATTTACGAGGTGACCATCGCCGTCCGCGACCGGCTGGTCAACGCCTGGGTCAACGGCCAGTTTCGCCTGGTCGTCAAGCTGCCGATCCCGCGGCGTGATGGCCGCCTGGGCATTTCGACCTACCAGGCGACGGCCGAGTTCCTCGGATTCTCTTTTTCCGCTCTCGACCCCGCGGCGTCCCTGTTCACGAACCTGGAATCGGGCAAGAACTCCACGCCACCACAGGCGGTGATCACGCGAGAATCGCTGTTGAGCACAATCGCCGGGCTGAAAGACGAACTGGCACTCACCGAACAGGACCTGGGAGTCCTGGCACTGGAATCCCGGTCGCTGGCCTCCCGGGTGGCCGCCGAGCGGGCACGGTACGGGCTCGACCAGGTCGACGTGGCACCGCTGAGGAAAACGGCCGCCGCAGACCAACTGCGACACGAGATCGCAGCAGCCGAGTTGGCCGTGAAACGCGCCGAAAGAAAACTCGCTGCCGCCACCGGCAACAACAACTCAAAGACAACACAGGCACTCAAGACGACCGCCGACCAGGCCCGCAAGACACTCGAACAAAAACGTGCCGCCAAGCCCGGCACAAAATACAAGCCGCTGGGAAAACAGTTCCCCAGGCAATCGACGGGCCGTCGGACGGCATTGGCCCGGTGGATCACCAGCCCGGCAAATCCACTGACCGCCCGGGTCGCGGTCAACCACATCTGGACCCGTCACTTTGGTCAACCCCTTGTCGATTCGATGTTCGACTTCGGCACCAGGACCCAGCAACCGGACCACCTGGAACTGCTCGACCACCTGGCGACCGAGTTCATCGCCGGCGGTTGGAGCATGAAGAAGCTGCACCGGGTGATCGTGTTGTCACAGGCTTATCAACGCGAATCAAAAATCGATGCCACCGACCCCGCCGAAACCACCGATCCCGACAACCGGCTCTTCCGGCGGGTGCCGGTCCGGCAGATGGAGGGCGAGATTTTGCGAGACAGCCTGCTGGCACTCTCGGGACAACTCGACACAACCATCGGCGGAATGGTCCTGCCCAGTGCCAAGGCCGAGAGTGGTCTCCGGCGGACGATCTACTACCGCTACGCCCGCGACGACAAGTTCAAGTTGCTCCAGACCTTCGACGCGGCAGGTGTCGAGGAGTGCTACCGCCGTCATGAAACGGTGGTTCCACAACAATCCCTGGCACTGGCCAACAGCCGGATGGTGCAGACCCTATCCGGGGCCATAGGCCAACGGCTCTCCGTCCCATCACACTCCGAATTCGTCACCGTGGCCTTCGAGACGATTCTTGGCCGTGGTCCCTCGTCGACCGAACGTTCGATCACCATCGAGGCCTGTGACAAGTTGTCCGGTCAACTGGCCAGCCAGGGACTCGGCCCCGTCGAGGTGCGGACCAGGGTCCATCGGCATGTGGCACACGTGCTGGTCATGCACAACGACTTCCTGATTATCCGTTGAGAGTGCTTTCACCGATGTCAGCCTTCCCGAACCAATCAACCCGACGCGAACTCCTGGGCTGGAGTGGCATGAGCCTGGCCGGCGTGGCACTCGATGCCATGATCAGCCAGGACCTGAAGGCCGAGGCTCCCGCGGACCGACATGGACCCGATCCGGCCGGTCGAGCTCACTTCCCACCTCGTGCCAAGTCGGTGATCTGGCTGATGATGCGGGGCGGGGCCAGTCACCACGAGGGATTCGATCCCAAGCCGGCACTGGACCGCTACGCCGGCAAAACGCTCGCTGAAACACCATTCCACGACGACGTGGTCAAGTCGCCCTATTACCGCAATGTCCGTGAGCAGGTGCTCAACAACGTCATCAAGACCGACCAGGCCCGGGTGCTTCCATTGCAGAAGGGATTTCGGGCATCCGGCGAGAGCGGGACCGAGGTCAGTGACTGGTGGCCTCACACTCGTGAACTGGTCGACGAAATGGCCGTCGTCCGCTCGATGTGGACAACCGACAACAATCACGGCGCCCAGTTGGAATTCCTCTCGGGTCGCCACCTGCTCGACGGTTGCTTTCCAACCGTCGGAGCATGGATCCACTACGGACTCGGCTCGCTCAGCGACAATCTCCCCCAGTTCCTTTCGATCGGCGACCGCGGGATGGAGTCGCAATGTGCAGGAGGGACCGATGCCCAGTACCTCGGTCCCGAGCACGAGGGGATCTGGTTGACCGTCGACCCCAAGAACCCCCTCCCGTACGCCAACAGCGCGGAAACGATCAGCCGACCGGTGCAGGAGACCAAGCGAGACTTGCTGAGCCGCCTGCAGGCCCAGGCGGCTCGCGAGTACGCGGCTGACGACAAGCTGCGGGCCAGGATCAAGTCCTACGACCTGGCCTTCCGCATGCAAACGGCCATCCCCGAGGTGATGAAACTCGACGACGAAACTCGCCAGACGCACGCCCTGTACGGACTCGACAATCCCACGACCCGGAGCTTCGGCCAAAAACTCCTGACAACCCGGAGACTGGTCGAAGAGGGCGTGAGATTTGTCCAGGTCTTCCACGGCGGTGGCGCCGCTGGAGCATGGGACGCACACTCCAATCTCATCAGCAATCACACCAACATGTGCGGACAGGCCGACAAGCCCATTGCCGGATTGCTACGAGACCTCAAGCAACGTGGACTGCTCGAGGAAACCGTTGTCGTCTGGACCAGCGAATTCGGACGCACACCGGGAGTCCAGGGCAAAAACGGCCGCGATCACCACAACTACGGTTTCTCGGTCTGGATGGCCGGTGGTGGCATCAAGGGTGGAGTCGTGCACGGGGCCACCGACGAACTGGGATTCCATGCGGTCGAGAACCGGCACTACGTCACCGACATCCATGCCACGCTGTTCAAATTGCTGGGGATCGACGCCCGTCGCCTCGAGATCCCCGGTCGCAAGCGACTGGAGATCGACTACGGGGAACCAATTCACGACATCATCGCGTGATCCGGAACACTGATCCCACCACGATAGGATTTTCAGACATGTCACAGGACCATCAAGACTCGAACCAGCACCAGGATCCACTGGTCCAGGCGCCGGCTGGACACCCGGTCGAACAGGGAGATGCGACAGGCGGAATCATCCCGTACAAGAACGGCCCCGCGCTGATGGCCTACTACCTGGGCATCTTCTCGCTCATCCCCTGTTTGGGACTGGTCCTGGCTATTCCCGCGTTCGTACTGGGCATCATGGGACTGAAGAAGCGGAACCAGAACCCCGCCGTGAAGGGAACGTGTCACGCGTGGATTGGAATCATCATGGGGGGGCTGTTCACGCTGATCTGGGGAGGGGTGTTGGTCTTTGTGATCATCGCCCAACTCGCCAACTGATCACCTTGCCGACGAGGAGCCTGGGGAGTGCGAACCGGCGACAATCCAGTGAGTCCCATCGTGCGACACAACATCATGGCCCTTTGTGGCTTGTGGCTTGTGGTGGTCCTGCCATTGGCCCGTCCAGCACTGGCCAACCAACCCGACAGCTTGCCGAACACCAGGCCGCTGTCCACACGGCGACCACTGGTCGAGATGATGGTCGAGGGCATTCGACGGTTCTGCTTGCGAGAATTGTCATCCGCACCCAAGCGACGACGCAATGACTGGAACCGCAACTTCCCGTCCGGTGACGAATCGCCCGAGTCAGCTCAAAAAAAATGGCGGACCATCCGCCGACGTCTCGGCCAAGCCATCGGCGTGGTGGATCCACGGCTGACTGCCGCGCCGAATCACCGTCACAGTTTCGAATTGTCCGACCGTCAACGCCCTCGAGCTCACACCGCCAGCTGTTCGGTTGTTGATGTTCGTTGGAAGGTCATCACTGGAGTGACCGCGGAGGGATTGCTGCTCATCCCCCGACACCCCCGGGCCTGTGTCGTGGCGATCCCCGATGCCGCTTGGACACCCGAGCAGTTTTGCGGCATCGAACCGGGAGTCCCGGTCACGGCACAATTGCCACGTCAACTGGCAGCCCAGGGTTGCCTGGTGATTGTCCCGCTGCTGATCAACCGCGACGCCGAATTCTCCGGTCACCCCGCCGTGTCCTACACGAACCTGCCACACCGCGAATTCATTTACCGGCAGGCATTCGAGATGGGCCGCCACGTGATCGGGTACGAGGTGCAAAAGGTGCTGGCTGCAATCGACCTGCTGGACCGATTCGACAGGGGCCAACTCCGGACACTACCCGTCGGACTCGTGGGAGTCGGTGAGGGCGGACTGCTGGCGATGCACACCGCCGCACTGGACCCTCGGATCAAGTCGACGCTGGTGTGTGGATACTTCGACCAGCGCGAGCAACTGTGGCGGGAACCGATCTATCGCAACGTGTTTGGCATCCTCAACTCACTCGGAGACGCCGAACTGGCCGGACTTATCGCTCCACGACGTCTGGTGATCCAACCGTGCCAGGTCCCACTTGTCGACGGCCCACCCCCGGTCCGCTCCGGTCGTCGAAAGTCGGCCGCCCCGGGACGAATCGAGCACCAGAAAAGTGAATCGGTTCGAGTGGAATTCCAACGGGCCCGGGAACTGTTCACGGCCCAGGCAGCCGAAAAACAGCTTCACCTCGTAGCGGGAAAACCGTTTGCCGGTGAAACCGCCGGATCGACAGCAGCGATCAAGTCGTTCGTCGACGGATTGGGAATATCGTCCTCACTCGACAGGCCGCCACCCGATTGGACAATCGGCTCGCCATCCCGGCAAATGACCGCTGAACAACAACGGACTCGCCAAAAGCGACAGTTCGACCAGTTGCAGAATCATGTCCAGGGGCTGATGCGCAGCAGTCCCCCGGTCCGAGACAGTCGATGGGCCAGCCAGGCGAAGACCGCAAGGGACTGGCAAGCAACCGGCCGACGTCAACGCGACCAGGTCTACGACGAGTTGATCGGGAGATTGCCCGGTCAACGGTTGCCAGCCAATCCCAGGTCACGCCAGGTACTGGATCACCCTCGATACCGTGGCTACGAGGTGGTCCTGGACGTCTTCCCCGACGTGATCGCCTCGGGGATTTTGCTGTTGCCTCGCGACCAGAAACCCGGTGAACGTCGCCCGGTGGTGGTCTGTCAACACGGTCTCGAGGGAACCGCGATGGACACCGTATCACGAGAACCGCGGGCCTTCAGGTACTACAAGGCCTTCGCCGAAGAACTCTGCCTGCGAGGATTCGTCGTTTACTCTCCGCAGAACCCCTATTACGGCCGTGACAAGTTTCGAGTCCTCCAGCGGATGTCCAATCCGCTGGGTCGTACCCTCTACAGCTACATCATCCCACAACACGAACAGACGCTCGATTGGCTGGCGAGCCTGCCACAGGTCGACCCCAACCGGATCGCCTTTTACGGACTGTCCTACGGCGGCAAGACGGCAATGCGGGTTCCTCCATTTGTCACCCGCTACTCGTTGGCGATCTGCTCGGGCGACTTCACCGACTGGATCCGGACCATCGCGGGCAATAGCACCCGTTACAACTACATCTTCACCACCGAATACGAGATCCCCGAGTGGAACATGGGGCATGTCGCCAGCTACGCCGAACTCGCAATGCTGATGACCCCGCGACCATTCATGGTCGAACAGGGCCGCCTGGACGGGGGAGCCCCGCCCGAGTGGGTCGCGAGCGAATACGCGAGGTTTCGTCGCCATTACGATAAACTGGGAATCGGTGAAAAAACCGAGATCGAGTTTTTTGACGGACCGCACACGATCAATGCACAGGGAACCTTCCGGTTCCTCCACCGCCATCTCAATTGGCCTCAACCCTGACACCTCCCCCAGGAACCTCAAGACCACAATCATGGACTCCACTCCGACACCGCCACCTCTGAACGAACTGACCCCGGATGAAGAGTTCATCATCCTCCGCAAGGGCACCGAGCAACCGTTCACCGGTGAATACGACGACCTGAAAGACACCGGCACATTCCTGTGTCGCCAGTGCCAGGCACCGCTTTACCGTTCCGGGGACAAGTTCGACAGCCGATGTGGATGGCCGAGTTTTGACGACGAGATCGACGGCGCGGTGGTTCGCAAACCCGATGCGGATGGTCGTCGAACCGAGATTCTCTGTGGACGTTGCGATGGCCACCTGGGTCACGTCTTTCTTGGCGAAGGCCACACCTCCAAGAACACCCGTCACTGCGTCAACTCGCTTTCGATGCGTTTCATCCCCGAGGGTGACGCGTTGCCTCCGTTGCTGGGCCCCAACGCGTAACGCGGCGAGAACCGCAGCTGTCTGGTGTTGCCAGTTCCGACCGGCTGTGGGACACTCCGCGCCGATGCGATGGAACCGACCACTCCATCGACGTCGCAGGACACGAGGTCCAACACCAGAAGATTGTGCTACCGATGTCGCATCACCCCGAACCGGGTGCCCCGCGTGCGAAATCGGACTCGTACCGACTGCTGTTTGCCATACAGCGGTACTTCGAGTTCGGTGGACTGCAGCGGGACATGCTTCGGATTGCCAACGCCTGTGCCAGCCGCGGACACGACGTGCACGTGGTGACCGGCGACTGGGACGGACCTCCGCCGGAATCACTCACCGTCCACACGATTGGCTTTGGCGGACGCACCAATCACGCCCGCTGTGCCGGGTTTGGCCAGGCGGTTGGCCAATTCGTGACGCAGGACGAATTCGACTGCGTTGTCGGATTCACCCGCATGGCCAACCTGGACGTTTGCTGGTGCGGCGACCCCTGCCTGGCCGCTCGATTCGGAGACGACAAGCCATCGTGGCTTCGCTGTTTTCCCAGGTACCGCACGTACCTGGACATCGAGGATTCGGTCTTCGGTCCCACCAGCGATGCCGAGTTGCTGCTGCTGACCGAGGGCGAACAACAACGTGTCACCCAACACTACGCACCGCCACCGTCGCGAATGCACCTGCTGCCGGCGGGCATCGATCGCACCCGCTTTGCACCCGGCCCGCACACCGACAACGCCCGCCAGGCCATCACCACCGAACTGAAACTCGATCCCGAATCGACGATCGTGCTGGGCGTCGGGTCCAGCTTCTCGACCAAGGGAGTTGATAGATCGATCACCGCGGTGGCTCATCTTCCCGAGGAACTGAGACGCGGCACGGAGTTGATCATCGTTGGCAACGGCAAACCGGACTCCTATCGAAAACTGGCTCGCAAGCTGGGCATCGAGCGACAGGTCCACTTCACCGGCGGCCGCGACGACGTGGCGTTGTTCTATCACGCCGCCGACCTGCTGTTGCACCCGGCCCGAACCGAGACCGCCGGCCACATCCTTGTCGAGTCGCTGGTCTGTGGCCTGCCGGTGCTTGTCACGGCCAACTGCGGTTACGCGTTTCATATCGAACGGGCCGGTGCCGGCCGGGTCTGCCCCTACCCGTTCGTCCAGGACACCCTCGACGCACAACTCTCCGAGGCACTCGACGCGGACCGTCTTGAGTCCTGGCGGACCCAGGCCCGAAAGTACCGTGACACCGCCGATCTCTATTCCATGGTCGACCGGGCCACCGATGTGATCGTCGCACGGGCCACCAGCAATCACCACACCACGTCGTCCAAGCGGCAACGGAGGGCCTCGTGATCGATGTCCATGACGACGTCGCCGAATTGTTCGACGGCGAACAAACGATCGACGCCTTCCTGGCCATCGACGGCGTCGAGGCCCGGAGGTTTGGTAACCGCAGCACGCGCCGTTTCGAACGGGGCGGCCGGGGATTCTATATCAAGACCCACGGGCCGGCCGGCTGGTGGCCGATCATCGAGGATTTGCTGAAACTGAGACGGCCCCAGGTCGGAGCGAGACCCGAATGGGAAGCCATCCGGGCCGCCGACTCACACGGTATCCCGGTTCCACGGATCGCCGCCTTTGGTGAAACCGGTGGACTGTGGTCATCCCGGTCATCCTTCCTGGTCACCGAGGAAGTGGCTCCTGCCATCAGCCTCGAAGAACTTTTCGAAACCACGTCCGTCAGCCCGTCGTTCAGACGTCGGTTGATCCGTGCCGTCGCTCAACTCGCAAAACGACTTCACGAATCGGGGCTGAACCATCGCGACTTCTATCTCTGCCACTTCCTGCTGCTGGATCCGTCGGACAACGAGCCGACCACTCCCGACCTGACGCTGATCGATTTGCATCGGGCACAGGTGCGTCGAGCCATCCCACGCCGCTGGAAACTCAAGGACATCGCCGGCTTGTACTTCTCGGCCATGGACACGGGACTCACCAACCGGGACCTGTTGCTGTTCCTGAGTTGCTACAGCGGAAGACCGTTGCGCGAGATCCTGGCCGACGAGGACGGATTCTGGCGAGCCGTCCGGCAACGTGCTCACCGGCTCTACCGGAAAATACACGGTCG
>CAZYAZ010000067.1:0-29847 GCA_964646205.1 uncultured Planctomycetaceae bacterium
GTTGAACGCCGGGGCTGGGGTGGTGAGACTGGGGAACCGTGTCCGAGCCTGGGGAGATGTGATGCGAGTTCTGGTGGTGGTGCTGGTGGTTGGGATCGCTGGGTGTGGTGGCGGTTCCTCGACAACTGCTCAAACTGCTAACGCCGATTCCGTTGCTGCATTGGAGAAGCTGGGAGCCGTCATCAGGCAGGATGACCAGGGCGAAGTTGTTGAAGTCCTCCTCATCAACACCCAGATCACCGACGCTGGACTGGTGCATCTCCAGGGGCTGACCAACCTGCCGACGCTCCACCTCTGCGGCACCAAGATCACCGACGTGGGGCTGGTGCACCTCGAGGGGATGACCAAGCTGCGGACGCTCAGCCTCTACGGCACCGAAATCACCGACGCGGGGCTGGTGCACCTCAAGGGGCTGACCAGCCTACAAATGCTCAGCCTGAGTTGCAGCATTACCGACGCGGGGTTGGTGCATCTCAAGGGGCTGACCAGCCTGCAAACGCTCAACCTCCACCGCACCAAGATCACTGGTGCTGGCCTGGTGCACCTCGAGGGGATGACCAAGCTGCAGACGCTCCACTTCAACGGCACCAAAATCACCGACGCTGGGCTGGTGCATCTCAAGGGGTTGACCGAACTGCAGAATCTCATCCTCAACAAGACCAAGGTTACCGACTCGGGGCTGGTGCATCTCAAGGGTTTGACCAAGCTGAAGTACCTCTACCTCGAGGGCACCAGGATCACAGACGCGGGTTTAGTGCATCTCAAGGGGCTGACCAACCAGCAGACGCTCGTCCTCGGCGGCACCAAGATCACCGACGCTGGGCTGGTGCACCTCAAGGGGCTGACCAGCCTACAGACGCTCGGCCTCAGTGGCAGCATTACCGACGCGGGGTTGGTGCATCTCAAAGGATTGACTGACTTGCAATCGCTGGTCCTGCCCAAACAGATCACCGACACGGGCATCGCCGACCTGCAAAAGGCATTACCCGACTGCAAGATCTCCAGGTAGCCATCATCTCGATTCCCGCCCACGCGATAACCGGAGTCACGCCGCGAGCGAGGGGCGGTACCGTGGTTCGGATCGGGCGGTTACCGCCGGTGAGTTGAACGCCGGGGCTGGGGTGGGGAGACTGGGGGCACCGTGTCCGAGCCTGGGTAGATGTGATGCGAGTTCTCCTGGCGGTGCTGTTGGTAGCGGGCTACGAGGAGCGGTGGACGATGTCGTTTTGCCAGCCAGTGGTCCTCGTGATCGTCGGAATCATGATCCCCTACGTCTTCTTTCAGTTGGCCAAATGAACCTCTCGGAGTCATTGATATTCTGTGTGATTATTCTGGTCGTTTTCGTCGTTCCCCAATTACTTATCATGAAACTTCGCAAGAAGTGCCCACAGTGCAATTCCTCCAACACCAGAATAACTGGGAACACACGCAGATCAGAAATGGCTAGAAAAGCGATCGTCACGTCCGCATCTGGCATACCACATCAGCATGAGTCTGAATTCACATGTCGAGATTGCGGGAATCAATTTTGGAGGCACTAACCTCAATGAAGCTGGTTGCCATACGATCCTCAACAGCTCTCGGCTTGGTGTTGGCCTGTCTTGTGTGTCTGGTGGGCTACGGGGGCGACGATTCACCCGAAGTCGCCTCTGCTGATGGTGGCGGCGCCCAACCAGCCGAAGGCGCCCCTGCGATGCCTGGCCCCGGTATGGCTGACCCAGCGGCAGCCGTCGCTGGGATGGCCGATCCTGCAGGCCAAGCCAGGCCGAGTCCCATCGAGTTCTGGAACGTGTGGGGCCCGTCGTGGGGGAAGAGCGGGTTGTCGGCGCTGAGCCCTGGGATCGAGACGCGCATCCGGCCGACCCCCGGGGACGTCTCGTTCTCCTGGGGGACAGATCGCCCGCGGTGCCTGGTCTGGAAAGCGTACTCCGCCCCCGACGGGTTCATGAACTTCTACTCGGAAGACGTCCTGCCGGGCGTGACCAAGATGGTGGTCGAGGATGCTGCTGGACGCTGGGCCGGCGCCGCGGCGTATGCCCACACGTACCTGCACGCGGCGAAATCCAGAGACGTCGCCTTCGTGGTTGAGTCCGGCCAGCCCGTGGTCGTGTGGCTGAATGGAACGCGGCTTCCGGAACAAGACGGCGGCCGGTTTCCGATGCAGTTGGATACTGGTTGGAACCGGCTCCTGATCAAAGTTCTCAGTCCGTCGAGCACTCGCGGTGTGCAGCCTGTGTATCCCACGGCAGGGCAGCCGGGCAATTGGACGCTGCGTGCCAGCATATCGCTGCCGGGCGGGGGACCAGTCCCGCGGCTTCGCGTGCAATGCGAGGATCCTGAGCGAAACTCCCCCCGCGCCGGTGAAGCGGCAGTTCCCGTACGGTATCTAACCACGCTGCGTGGTCCCGGGGACAGACGCCCGCTGTTCGTGCGGGGAGAATCGACCGACCTGTCCTTGACGATCCGCGCGGCAGCCGGTGCGTACGAGCACTTCCCCGCCAACCCCCACGACCAGTACGAGGGCGAGGCCTGGACGTACGCGGCGCCACCGAAACCGGCGACAACTTCGGCAGACAGCGGCGTTTCCCTCGACGAACTTAAGAGGGCTGCAGCCAGGCAGGTTGCGGTCTCCCTCTTCGATTTCGATGGCAATCGAGTTTTTGCCAACCGCTTTCCGCTCGCCTTCGGCAAGTCCGCCGAAGGCGGCCTTGTCTGCACCGTCTCCCTGTACCGCGGTTCATTGCCGATGGGGCATTACAGCCTGACGACCGATTTCATCGACGCGGACGGCCGGGTTCAGGCGCGGGACCACGAGCATACGGCCGCCGTGGTTCGGGGACCGGTGGATGTGTCCCGAGACGCAACGAGCCGGCGGCTTGCCTGCATCGGGCACTGGCTGGCTGTCCGGCCGAATGCCTTCGAGAAGCTCGAATGGCTGCACCGCGTTGGCGTCACCCAGCACCAGAAGCTCTGCCAGGGCTGGAATGTGTGGGGAGTGAAGCACGATGGCGAGGGCAATGTGACGATCGGCGAGGCCCCGGTGATCGACGGCCTGCTCGACAAGGCCGGAAAATTCGGTATCCGTGTCGTCGGCGACCTCACGTTCGGCTATGTGCGTCCGGACCTCAAACGTGAGGGTGGGCAGAAAGCGGAAGAACAGAAGACCAACACGCGGCAAGCCCGGGTTGAGGATCTGGCTCGCGGCATTCGCATCGTGCCGTACGGCGCCCGGCCGTTACCGCCATACGGCACACCGGAGTTCGAAAAGACCCTCCACGACTACGCCCATGCTGTGGTCTCGCGGTACAAAGACAGGGTGAAGCTGTGGTGCGGGGACAACGAGGTGGACAACGTCGGTGCCGTGACACCGGCAGTCGCGGCCGTTTACGCTCATGCGTCCCGGATCCTCTACAAGGCCGTGAAGGAGGCCGACCCGGAGGCCGAGTTCATCACGGCGTCTCTCGTGCGGCGAAGCGATTGCACGGACGAACTCTTGCGGCGGGGGTACGCCAGGTTCTCGGACCACGTGGACGTGCACGCCCACCCCTACCGGGCGCCACGAATCTCGGACCCCCTGATCGGCAACTCCCACCAGGAGGGGCACGGGGTTTTGCTGCCGTACATGGCTGAGGATACGAAAAACGCCTGTTCGGTGTATTACGGCGAAGTGTCCTCGCCCCTGGCCCATTCCGCGAACGGCGCGACCGGCCAGGCCGAGGGCGTGCTGAAACAACTGGGATGGACCCTGAAGCATCCCATCGTCAAGTCACTGGCATATCTGGCCCTGTACGACAACGGGGCCTGCCTGGGGTTCTGCAACCTGTACGGCGACCCACTCCCGGCCAACAACGCAATCAACGTGGCCAGCCATCTCCTCGACGGTCGTCCGTTGCTCGATGACCTGCCCGGACTGCCTGACAACGTCGAGCAGATCTGTGTCGCAGGAGGCGACGACCGGCAGACGCTCATGCTCTGGAGTCAGCAATCCCAGACTGTACTTATCCCCTGTCAAGGGACGGAAGTTGATCTGATCGATCTGCTGGGCCGCACGGGCAGAGTGTCGGTCGCCGACGGCAACGTCGCCGTGCACGTGACGCCCGCTCCTCAGTTCGTTCGGGCTCGATTCAGACGACATGGCACGGCTGGGGAGGGTCATTGAGCGGGGAGAATGGAATCATCCAGTTTGCTCACGATGAATATGTTTCAGGTGTCCCCGATTCAGCGATTCGCTCACGACACGCCCAACGTAAACAAAAGTCTGCGGTTCGTTCACGGAAACAGTTGTCTCGCCCGGATGGAACGTGAACACCACCTAACTGGCTTCAGCGAAGTACAAAGGACGACAACGCCGCAGCCATTCCGGGCACTTCTGTTGCGCACCACTGACTAACCGACCGGGTGTTACGGCATGGTCTCCCCACCCTAGACCGCGTCGCCCCAGTAGGCGAAGGACTCCTCGACCTCCGAGACGTCATCCATCATCGTGTCGCTGCCTCCACCGTCATCCGACGCCTTTCAGTCTGAGCCGCTCGACCCGACAACAGGACGAATGCAATAGACGGAGTCGGCGCTCCGCAAGAGCAGGTCGGGACCGGCGACAGAAGGTGTGGACCAGAACAGGCCCTTCACGGAGTTGGAACGAACCAACTGGAATGTCTTCCCCGTGTGGACCACGCTCGTGGTTCCCCGCTCACCGAGAACAAACAGTTGGTCCCCGGCAACCCATGGGGATGCCGCCACGTTGGACACACCCTTCAGACGTGTTCGATAGACCCGACTGCCGGTTCCTGCATCGTACGCATTCAGGATGCCCCGGCTGGTCACGTAGACCATCTGTCCATCTGAGACTGGCGAGGCAAGACCGGGACCGGATTTCTGTTGGACCCAAGCAATGCCGGAATCTGGACCGGAATCCTGGAGCGAGAGTTCTCCAGCCGCGCCCGCATTGACAGCCACCAACGGCCCGCTCCGCCCCGGGCCGCTGTTTCCGATGTAGATGCGGTTCTCATCCGACGCTGGTGACGAACTGAATGACCCGCCAAGTCCTCTCAGTCGCCAGAGAACCTTCCCGGTCTCCAGATCGTATCCGGCAACATCTCCCGAACCGCAGACGACAAGTTCGGTCCTCAGACGATTCTTCCAGACCAGAGGGGAACTCCAGCAGGTGCGGCTCAATCGATCGACTCGCCAGATCTTCTTGCCATTCTCGGCATCCAAGGCCAGCAGGAAGGACTTTTGCTGGTTGTCACACTGCAAGAAAACCTTACCCCGCGCCGAGGCCAGGGAACTTCCCGTGCCAAAACTGCTCGACGTCGAATAAGCGCCCACGTCACGACGCCAGATTTCCTTACCGTCGGTGTCGAGGCAGGCCACGACACCGATCGTGGCAAAGTAGGCACACACACGTTGACCGACCACGACAGGAGACTCGGTCGCATAACTATTTGATGGATGCACACGGTGTGGTGGTTGTGCCTGGACCACCTGTTTTTTCCAGATCCGCCTGCCATCGCTCAACCTCAGGCAATGAACCTCATAACTGATCTTGCCGATCGGCTTCCTGGCGTCCCGGAAAAACCTCCGCATCGAGGACACCCCTTCAGAGAATCCCTTCGGTCGGAGCTTTCCGCCTGCAACCGCCGTCGTCACAAGAACTCGATCACCGGCGACAACCCCCCGCCAGGAATTTCGGTTTTCCAGCCAATGTTCTTCCCGGAACTCCATTCTCCGGGATGACGACGCACCGACACGAATGAGTTCCCATCGGGGCCACGAAACTGCGGCCAGTCGGCCGCATCCGACCTCTCGCCGTGCGACGTCATGGCAACAAGCAACAGAAGGGCACAGCCACGGTTGATGAAACCGATCATGACAGTCGTCTCACTAAGAATCAGTTGAAGACATGCATAAAGCCACAGTTTACCAACACGGTGATGAGACGGGGAAGATGTCCAGCGGTAGCGTGTGCCAAGCGGTGGTTACGGTGTCCAGATCGAGATCGATTGGGACTTTCGCCGGTTCAAGTGCTGTAGAATGCGCTGCGCCTTCGCCGAAATCACCGGGGATTTCCTTCCGCCAACCCATGTTTTCGAGCCACCGGGCAACGGGTGATCACCTGGAGGGCGTGTTGGTGGCCGTCTCGTCTCCGGCAGGTGCCGCCAGCTTCAATTGGCGTTCCAGGATCGGGAGACCCTTGCCGTAACTGGATGACCACTGGAGTGCATCCTGGTAGAGCTTGTCGGCCCGTGCGGTGTCGCCGGTCCGACGGTGAAAACGGGCTGCCACCAGCCAATCGAATGCGGTTGCTGGCTCGCTGTCATTGAAAGCACGCTCAATCCAGGGCTTGGCCTCCTTGAACTTGTTTTCGTTCATGAGACGGGTGGCCCAGATGCTCCAGTAGGAAACCGATTGTGGGGCCTTGTCGTCCCAGCAGCGTTGGACCTTCAGTCCGGTCGTGGAGGAGGTCACACTGACTCGGAATCGGCCGAGGGTATGCCAGCCAAATTGTGGGTGGTTGCACCCGATGGTCACTTTCAGTTGGTCTTCGTCCGCCGGAACGACCGATTGGCCGAGCCGGGCGATCACCGCGTGCGATCGTCCGACCTTGGGCCAGACGTTGAAGAACGAGGTGTTGTCGTCATCAAACATCTTGCCAGCCGGGTGATCGCCGGATTCCCAGGTCGCTCCGCAAAATGCGGCGCTGGCGCTGGCGACGTCAAAGGGCTGACCCTTGTTGGTGCCATCAGTGCTGAGGGAGAAGCCAAGATTCTCGATCGCGATATTGCCGCTCCCGGCCGAGTGTCCCGGACCGAACCACGCGAGGCGGCGATCACGAATGAACTCGATCCGAAGTCCCGTGATCGAATCCACGTCCATCTCGTAGAGGGCCGTGTAGTCATTCGTCTTGGGCATCCTCCCTCCCTGTGGGATGACAATCGAATGATCCGGCTCGATGAGGTGTGCCACGTTGTTGGTGGATTCAAAGGCGAGGGGCTTCAGAGGAGTCCATTGGGCCGGGGCGATCTCCAGGGAGTTGGGTGGAAAAAGCGTCTCCAATGCGGCCGTGACGATCTCGTGGGGCAATTGGAATTCGGTGTCGGCGTTCAACTGGTCCCACACCAAGCACATGGCTCGTTGCCGGTCGGTGTCATTGTTCTCGTCGTTTACCAACGCGATCATCTGGTCGAGCACCTTCCGCGTGGCGTCCAGGAACTTGGAGTGCTGCTGGGCAAACTCGTGACGTCGCGCGATCCCCAGTAGAGCCTGGATCAGCAATCGACGTTCGGTGAGCGTGAGTTCCTGCTTGTCCTGGAGTGCGGTGACGATCTCCTGGCCTGCTTCGGCAATCATGAGCATGACGGCCATCTGGTCAATCCAGGAATTCTGCAACTGGTCCTTGTGGGACTTCGGTCCGTTGAGGCTGAAGACTCGGTTGACGTTCTGGTAGTTGAGCAGGGCCTGGTCCAGGTTGCCCTGACGAAATGCAATGCGGGCCTGAAAGGTCCGGGTCATCGAGTGAAAGACCCAGTTCCAGCCGGGCGCGAATCCACGGGCCTTGAGCAATGTGTCGTGGGCCGCTGACAGGTCTCCTTTTCGAAACAGCACCACCGCGTGGATGAAGTGAGTGAACCCGTTGTTGGGTTGCCCTTCGACAAACATCTTCGTCATGCGGTCCAGGACCTCCGGATCGACCTTGACCATGTCGGAGTACACACCGCGATTGGCTGTCCGTCGCACGATGGTTGGGTTGGAGTCGTCACGGAACCGTTCGAACATCCTGTCCAGCTGGGATTGCATTTCGGCCTGGTTTCCCAACAGCCACTCCAGCCCGATGCTTTCGTACCAGCTCCAGTGATCCTGGGCGACCGAGTCGATCCCCTTGCGGTAGGCCTCGCTCGCCTCGGACCAGCGCTGGTTGAGGATCAGCTGTTTGCCCCGAAGGATGTTGATCGCGTGGTCGTCAGGGGCGGCAGTCTGAGCGCGTTCGAGCAGGCCGACCATGGCCTGTGGATCGGGATTGTCCACGTACAGGGCGACATCAATCAGACCTGCGAACACAAGGTTTTGACACATCACCGCGAGGACGTTTTTTCCCTTCCGGAGTGGTGACGCCTTGTCGATGGCCAGCCGCAGGTCCTGGCGTTTGTTGCCGATCCAGCGTCCCTGGGCCACCCGGACGCCGTTGATGTAAAATTCGGCCCCGTCGTCGATGAACGCGTTGATCCGGAGTTGTCCCGTCGGAACGGTGTCGACCTGGAATTCATGACGCAGCCAGATGTTCTCCTGTTCTGTCGGCCAGTCAGTTTTGGAGTTATTGCCGCTGCCAAACGGTGAGAGGCCTCTCTCCCAGCCGGCGTCGTCAAACTCGATTGTCGTCCAGGAGTTGTCCGGTGAGTCGAAGGTGTACCGCCATGGCACGGATGCCTTGTTGCGTCCTGACTTGACGAGTTCGATTTGCCCGATGGCTGCCGCGGCCCGGTTGATCATGCGGCTTCCCGAAATCCGGGATCGCTTCAGGACGACCGTCTTGTTGGTCGCGATCGATCTTACAACGTCCGCCGCTGCGTCGTCGTAGTTGCCGATCAGTCTGTGGAGTTCTCCACGTCGAATCAGCTGTTCCGGACTCCCGCCGGAACGCGTGATGACGTTGGACAGGGCGCTGATGGCGTCCTGGAATCGTCCCTGAGTTGCAGCGACCTCGGATCGCCTGCTCTGGAGTTCGTTGTTCTCGGGGACAAGGTTCCCGAGAAACTCGATATCGACCGTCGCTCGTTCGGGCAGGACGCCAAGCAACGCAGCCTGCAAACGAGCGACTCTGAACGAGATGTTCTCCGGATGGTCAGCGACAAGCTTGTCCCAGGCATCGACCGCTTCCTTGTACTGGCCATTTCGATTGAGCGCCCAGGCGATCTGCAACGGCTCGTCAGTTATCCGGAAGTAGAAACCATGATCACCGAAACCGTTGTGCACCTTGAACAGAATCGTGTTCCAACCGGACTTGAGCTCGGCGAGGAGCACGTCTTGATCTGGTAGAGGCGGTCGGTTGCCGAAGAATTCATCAACCATTTCTCCGTTCAACCAGATCCGATGACTGTCATCGGTGCCCATCAGGAATGCCACCTGTTGGTCTGATGTCGAGTAGATGCGTGAGATGGCGAAGCAACTGCAGGTCTCGGCTCCATCGGTATACGCTGCCATGTCCAAGAACCCGTCGGGCTTCAGGTGGATGCTCTGCCAGTTCTCAAGCGAATTGGCCAGGGTCCCTGGATCTGTCTCAAACGGGTCGTATTCCTTCGCCAGGTCGATGGGTGAACGTTGGTTCATGCCGCCGTTGTAGGGACCCTGGATCCGCCATGGCATGATGAACCACTTGCTCGGTTGGTCCAGCGGTTGGTTGTAGGCCACAAGATCTGCAGCTGCGGCGTCCCAGTCGTTTCGCTGCGTATGAAGCTCGGCCCGCGCCAGCAGTTCAATGGCACCGAGTCCGGATTTGGTTTCTTTCTCGTTGAGACTCAGCAGCAGCGACGGCGAACGTTCTTCCAGGAAACTGCTGTAGGCATTGAAGATCCCCAACCCGGCTCCGACGGCAGCGATCTGGGTGTCATCCCATGACCAGGCGGCCGAGAAGACGGCCGATGTCGAGTTCGCGATGGTCAACACCTCAGCACCACTATTCCGGTCCCAGACCTTGACGCTCCGATCTTTGCCAGCCGTGAGCAGCCGAGTGCCGTCCCGATTCAGGGCAACGGAATACACCCCATCGTGGCCCTCAAGCGTCCGTTGGACTGAACCATCCTCGACCTTCAGGAACTTGACAAATCCCTGCCCAAGGCTGTTGCGAGTTCCGATGACAAGTGTCTTGTCCGCATCTGTCCAGTCCAGGTCAAAGACGACCTCCAGCGGCAACGTCAGTTTGCCCGATTCGGCGCCAGTTTCGGCGTCCCAGATGCGGATCCGTTCTTCGTCACGTCGGTGACTGATGCCGGCGGTGGCCAACTGGTCGGATGTGCTGTTCCAAGCCAGCGTCAGCACAGACAGGTGAGCGGTCATCGTGTGCTCAACCTGTGGCTTGCCGGGGTCCGTCATGTCGAGGATGACAATGCTGTTGGGCAGGACGGCGACGTTGCCGAAGGCCCACGTGTTGGGCTTGCCCAGGCCCACCGCCAGCCGTTTTCCGTCCGGGCTCCATGCCAATGATTGGACGTCCGCCTCAAGATCATCAAATGTGCTGACTGCTTTCAGGCGGGCCGTGTCCCAGATTCTCAGGGAATTGTCACCTCCACCTGAGGCGATCCACTTGCCGCCTGGGCTGAAGCACACGGCGTTGATCTTGCCGGTGTGGCCGGGCAACTTGCTTGGTGAGTTGGTGTTGTCCATCGAGACGACATGTAACAACCGGTCGTCCCCTCCATAGGCGAGGAGGTTCTGCGACGGATGCCAGGCGACGCTGGCGGCGATACCTGTGTGGGGAGACTTCGAATCATCGTTCGATTCGACTTCGGGCCGCTTGATTCTCAGTCGCCCGGAAACCCCGTTGATCAGCGAGGAACGTCCATCAGGAGACCACGCCACGTCGGAGATGCCGAAGACCTGGCCATCAAAGGACTCCGTGAGCGTTCCGGAGGTGGCGTTCCATATCCGCACGATGCCGTCGCTTCCACCGCTGATGAGCCTCTTGTCATCGGGCGTCCAGCGGATCGACAGCACACGGGCGTTGTGACCGGAGAGGCGCGTGACGCTTGTGCCGGCGGGGACGTCGAGGATCTCGACGTCACCGCTCTCTGTTCCACAGGCAAGGAGTTTGGAGTCGCTGGACCAATCCAAGGCGGTGACCACGGGGGAATTGCACCTGAGGGACTTGATCGTATCGAGAGTCCGGGAGTTTCGAATTCGGATCTCATGGTCACCAATGCCAGTGGCGATCCATTCACCCGAAGGGCTCCAACGGCTGACAGCCGGCGAGTTGGCCAAGCATTCCAGCGTGTTGACTAACTTGCCGGTACTGATCTCCCAAATCCTCGATGTGCGATCGAACGAGGAGGAGACGATGCGGTTCTTGTCCGTGGAGAAGTCCACGGTATGAACTGCTCCACTGTGCCCTGAGAACTTCTGGCGTTCAATGCCCAATCGGACGTCCCAGACGCGGACCGTGTTGTCACGACTGCCACTCACAAGGAGCGTTCCGTCACGACTGAATCGCAGAGCGTTCAGCCGTCCGGTGTGTCCAACCATTCGACGGATCTCTTCATTCTTGGCCACGTCATAGAGGACGATGGAACTGTCGCCGGCTCCGTAGGCCACCAGATGATCACTCACCGGGGACCAGTCCGCCGCGGTGTGCCAATTGGAGGTTGTCGAGATGAATTGTCCGTCGGTTTCACGAAGAGAGTTGAGGTAGTGCCATTCCCAGCCTCGGATATCGTCTTCTCCGGATCGGGGACGCCATTCGTCCAGGAGGCGAGCGGCCTGTTCGAAGCTCTCTCCTTGTATGATGCTTTGATGTGCGATCAGCATCTGTGACCGGTAGAGCCCATTGCGAGCCTCGGCTCGGGCTTGTTCGGCGAGTTGAGCCTGCGTCTTGGCCTCGTCGGCATTCTTCAGTGCGATTGTCTCCTGCCGCTTGGCCTCCTCGGCATTCCTCTCGGCCTCGGTCGCGTTCTTCTTGGCCAGTTCCTCATTCCGGGTGGCGGTTTCCGCGTTCGCGACGGCCTGCTGGCGGTTGGTTTCGGCCAGCTCTCTTTGACCCTCGGCGTAGATGTACATCCCGACGGCGACCATCAGCGCGGCCGAGATGCCTGCCAGGAGCACGTAGAGCCGTTTCTTTGCACGGGCCTGCACCTCGGCCCGCTTGCGTTCCGAATCGGCCAGTTTCTTGGCCTGTTCCAGTTCCCGTTGTCGTGCGGCCTCGCGAGCCTCCTCCTCGGCGTGTGCTGTTTCCCAGCTCTGGTCCAGAAATGTCATCGCGGTGTCAAACCCGGCGTGGTACCGCTGTGCCCACGCTTCGGTCGGTTCCGAGCTGTCTCGCCAACTGGTGGCGATTTGCAGGTCCGGATCGCGATAGACCCCGGCTTCACCCGCTGCATGCAAGGCGGCCGTTTCGGCCAGGCGGCGATAGATTCTCACGGCCTGGGATTCCTCGGCCACCCAGCCTTTCAGACGCTGCCAGACCCGCATCAGGCTCTCATGAGAGATGTCGATCACCGTCTCCGGCTGCAACGGCACCTCCTGGCCGGGCATCACAAAGGTTCGCCCTGCCTGTCGGTAGGCATCGAGCACCACGGTGACCTCGTCCTGGCTGCCATTGACGATGTTGCAGAGTTCTCCGAGTCGCGTCGGACGTCGTGTGCCCCGCTCGTCGTCACCGCGTTCGGTGATGGCCTGGAAGACACGCATGGCCAGGTGACGGCTGTTGTCGTCCGGAAGTTCGTCGTGTACCTCGTCGGCGTGCAACGAGAGGGCGTTGTCCATCCCGCCAACCGTGTCGTAATGACGCAGGTCGATCGGTTCGGAGTTGTCGTGGTCGGTCTCCCACTGGTCCCAGATCCGCATCAACACGTGCTGGAGAATGGGGAGTTGGTCGGAGTCGTCTCCAACATCATTGAGGAGCTGCTGGACGAGGGCGGGGGAGATCTGGCCGCCTCCCACCGAGACCGGTTTTTCGATCGCGTCCCGTTTCTGGTCGCGGGTCAGCTTGGGGATCAGGTATTCCCCGTCATTGACCGCCTCGGCCAGGCCCGGCAGCTGCGAGCAATCGCCGAGATAGTCGGACCGCATGGTGATGGCGACATAGATCGGCAGCTCGGGATCGGCAACGGCGTTCAGCAGCAGCTTGACGAACGCGGTGGCGCGGCCCTGGTGTTCTGGCGATGTGCCACGGAACCGGAAGAGTTCTTCGAACTGGTCAACCACGATCAGCAGGTTGGTGCCTTCCGCCAGGTCCGACTGCTTGACCGACTGGACGAGCCCGAGGCGGCTGCGGCTGAGCGTGGCACGGATCCTCAGCGGGGCCTCCTCGTCGTCCGGGTCGTAGAGGTCCGCCTCGACCATCGCCTCGGCCATGTTCAACAGCGGATCGCCGCCCGGTCGGAAGACGACCGTCGACCAGTCCGACCCGACGCCGACCATCGTGCCGCCATACAGAGCGGGCAGCAGGCCGGCGCGAACCAGCGAGGACTTGCCGCTGCCCGAGGTGCCGACGACAGCGAGGAAGCGATGCGTCCGCAACAATTGCAGGAGTTCTCGGGTCTGCTCCTCGCGACCAAAAAACAGGTAGTCCTCCTCGGCACCGAACGGTCGGAGGCCGGGGAACGGGTTGAAGAGTTTGCGGTCAGTCATGGCTGCTGAAGCGTCCTTCAGGACGTGATGGAGTCGAGCGGTCTCAGGCGACCGCATCTCCGGACGTGGAAGAAGAGAGGTCCTTGAGTTCCTGGCAGAAGCCGGCAAGGACCGTTGGGTCAATCGCGTCTCCGGTGGGTGAGAAGACATCGGCCGACAGGCTGCGGAACCGTTCCTTGCGTCGGTCGAGCGGTGGTGCGATGACCACCGCCGCCTTCTCGATGGGACGGCCGTTTCGGTACCCGAGTGCCTTGGTCAATTCGCGGACCTTGATGTCGACCCAGGCCTTGTTGCTGCTGCCGTAGATGACGATGACGCCATCGCAATCGGTGAGATGTTGCAGGTGCAACGAATGGATCTCGTGTTCGTCCCCCTGGAATTCGGGGAGCATCACCTCGACTCCCTGCTCGTACAGGAAGTCCTCGACCGGTTCGGCCAGTGCTTCGTCACGTTCTTCGAAGATCAGGTAGACGCTGGTGGTTTCGCCGGCCGGTCCGGCCTCATCGCCGCCAGCCGCCTGTTGCTGTTGTTGCGACAACTCGGCCTGCCAACGTTGCTCGAGCAGTTCCTTGAAGTTCTCGATCGACTCGCGGACCAGCTCGACCCCACGGCTGGTCGCCGGTTCCTGTCGCAGGGACTCGATGAACTGCTGCTGCCGTTCGTCCTCGGCCTGGCTGCCGGGCGAAAGCCAGAGGAACCTTGGTGTCTGTCGTGATTCGGCCGTGGCGCGGGCCAGGCGGTTCTGGATCACGATCACCGATTCGTCCGCACCCTCGGGTGTGAAGCCGTACCGGCCGCCGATCAACTGGACGATCACGTCACAGTCGTCGAGGTACCCCTGCACGGCCGATTCGAGTTCTCCCAGTTCAATGGGGAGCGATCGATCCGGGTAGACGAGGTGTCCCTGTTCGAGAAATTCGCGGCGGAGGTTCTCCCGTTCGTCTCTCAGATCAGAGGTGGCCTCGGCCAGGTAGATTGACTTCCTCAGTTGGCTGATCGACCCGGATCCGGCGGTGTCAGATTGCCGGGCCTTCTTGACCTTGTCGGCGATCTCGTAGGCCAGATCGTAAATCATCTCGTAGTAACGTTGCGCGGCCGCCTCGCCGTAGGACTCGTCGAATTCCCTGACCCGGTTGGTCTCGGGGTCCTGGTCAAAGAAGTCGTAGGAGAGGAGTTGCTGGAAGATCCGTGCAACCTGCGGTTGCAGGTCCTCGTCCTCCACCGGTGTCTTGACGACCTTGAAGAGCGACTTGGCGACGGCGCCGGTCGAGGAACTGTCGAGCATCTCGGACCAGTACCGGGTGGTGCCGTCGATGCAAGCGGTCGACTTGGCGAATGGTGGCGACACCACGGCCACCATGGTCGGTGCGTCGGGGATGGCGTTGAGAACCGTCTCGTCCATCTCATCGCTTCCCGGAGGCATCTCGCAGAACGAGACGTTCATCCGCTCGCCGGTCAGTTGTTCCAGGCGGATCTTCAGGTTGCGATGGAACCGGGAGATCCAGCCCTCGTCTTTCCCGGCGACCGGCTGGTTGTCGAGTTGTGAGCAGCTGATGAGGATGTCGCTCTGGCGGACGTCATCGGCCGAGAGCATGGTGCTGTCGGGGTCCCGTTGGACGATCTGTGTCATCGTCTGAGCCGCGGCCGCGGAGACGGATTCAGCGACGTCATCACTGAGGACCGCGGCGAGAGTCTTGAGGTCGGTGACGAGTTCGCCGGCGTTCTGGTATCGGTGGGCGAGGTCCTTTTGCAGGCACTTGAGCGTGATGCGTTCGAGTCCCTGGGGGACCTTGTCATTGTGCCTGGCCATGCTCTCGGGCGAGTCCTGGCAGATCTTCTGCAGGGTTTCGCCGAGTGCCCGTCCGGTGAACGGTTGCCGGCCGGTGATCATCTCGTACATCACCACGCCGAGGCTGAAGATGTCGGATCGGCCATCGACCGGTTGCCCCATGACCTGTTCGGGGCTCATGTAGCTGGGAGTGCCCAGCAGCTGCCCCTCGTGTGTTTCGACGAGTCGCTTCTGGGTGGCCTCGGGGGAGTCGTCGAGCCGCTTGGCGAGGCCAAAGTCGAGCACCTTGGCCTGTCCCCTTGTGTTGATGATGACGTTGGAGGGCTTGATGTCGCGGTGGACAACACCCGTCTCGTGTGCGACCTGCAGTGCATCGGCGATCTGGATGGTGAACTCGGTTGTGAGTTCCGTGGTGAGCGGGCCGGTCGAGTTGAGTTCATCGAGCGTGTTGCCCTCGACGTACTCCATCGCGATGAACGGCTGGCCCTCGTCGGTCTCGCCGATGTCGTAGATCACGCAGACATTGGGATGGGTGATCGCGGAGGCCGAACGGGCTTCCTCGAGAAAGCGTTGCCGATGTTGTTGGTTGTCGTCGGGCTTCCCGGGCAGGACCTTGATCGCGGCGAGACGGTCGAGACGGTCGTCACGACCGAGCAGGACCTCGCCCATGCCACCCTGGCCGATGGGCTTGATGATCTCGTAGGGGCCGATGCGTTCCGGAGGCACAGTACTTCCCTCGCCTTGGCAGCAAGAGGGGCAGGCAACATGGGAGAGCGAGCCGGTGCCGGGTTTCCAGACCGTCCTCTCCGTTCCGCAGCGGTGGTCACCATGGACACAACGTGCCGGTGACCTTGTTTCCACGACGGAACGGGCAGCGAGCCATGCAGCGAATCAACAGATCATGAAGCGATCATGTGACAGTTTCCCCAAACTTCACGAGCGGACATCCGCCGGGCACCTCACCCGGCGGATCATGCTTGTCCAACTTCCAGCAGACCAGTTTCTTGGTTGGGCAAGGCAATGTCAAATGACTTGGAGATCGTCCAGGATTGTCGGACTGCTCGGGCAAAACCACCGCACCTGGACGTCTTGTGGGAAGCTATGGCGGTGTTGCCGCCCCTGAGTCGAACGCCGGCGTTGGGGTGGGGAGACTGGGGGGCAGTTCGCTCCTTCAGTTGTTCATGAAGTTCAAGACCCAATTGCCAAACCATCCGATCAAAATGACCAACACCACAACGAGAAGACCGACCACGTTCAGGCCTTGTTCTGTTCTTGGGTAAAACGAATTGCCGACCTCATTCGCCTCGGATGAAAGCGGCGGCCCACTCTCCTCATCCGGCGATGTCGTTTCGCCAACTACCGAATCAGGATTCTTTTTTATGAGAACTCCGATTGCCACATAGCGGAGCCAACTCGAGTTGTTCACTGAGTCTCTCACGAGGTCCGCGGCTTCCTTAGCGTTTACCCTGCGTCGACGTTGGAGAACCGAACGGGTACACCGAGCCACGCTGAACATAAAAACAGCCGTGGCGACGAATGCCGTAAACATTCGGTTTTCAGTTGGAGTAAACTTCGGTGATCCCGGTGCGTTGGCGCGACCGGGTGGATTAAAATTTGGTTTGTTCTCCCCGGCCACATAAATCAGACCAGCCAACAGAAACGCACAAATCGACGCAATGACCGCTCCGAGAAACCAATCGGTAACGGAAGGCGGGCTGGTGGTGTCTTTGGGGGCCTCGCTGATCTCCGTTTGTGGCGTTGAAACTCCGTCGTGGACAACGCCAGGTAACTCCGCCGCAACCGCCTCTGAAACTTCGAGTGGCTTGGTGCCAGTCGGATCCGCCACTGGAGGATTGGCCCACCATGCACCGCTCTGAGCATTCCTGGCGTAGACCACTTCGTCGCACTCCGGGCAGCGCACCTCGGCCTCATCGCCAGTCGGTGTTACATACACGACGCCGTCGCAGCCAGGGCAGGTGACCATCATGCGTTCGGGCATGGGTGCGATTTTACCACAACGTGTTGACCAAGTCGGTGAAGGTCTCAGTCGTCGTCGACCCAGTCCGCCCAGAAGGTGAACGACTCGTCGACGTAGTCATCCCCACTGTTACCGGCGACGGTATCGCTTCCGGACTGTCCGGTTCTTGATCACGATGCACAACTGTGCTGCAATCAGGACCCGCGGGACTCTCGGAACTGCAATGAACGCCGGTTCTGAGTTCAACTGCATGATCCCATCCGCGGGTCACTCCTACCGAAGGAAAGTGGACGATGTCCTATCGAACAGCGATGCTCGTGGCGTTTGTGGCCTTGATGTGCGGTCGTGGTTTCTGCGGCGACAAGAAGGACGAAGACGGCTTCGTGCCACTCTTCAACGGCAAGAACTTCGATGGCTGGACGATCATGGGCAAGCCGGAGGGCTGGGCGATCAAGGACGGTGTCATCCATTCCGATGGCGGCCAGGGCGGCCAGTGGTTGCGCACGAAGAAGAAATACTCGAACTTCATTCTGAAAGTCGAATGGAAGGTCTCCAAGGGCGGCAACAGCGGAGTGTTCATTCGCTCGGGCACCGACCTGGCTCTCAGTCCCGTTGCCCAGCGATTGGTGACTGGCTACGAAGTGCAAATCTCCAACGCCCGCCGCGACGACAGCCATTGCACGGGATCGTTGTATGGTTTCGTCGCCGTCAAACCGCGACCGGATGAGTCGGCCGACAAGTGGCATACATTCGAAATCCGCTGCCAGGGCCCCCGGGTCACCGTGAAATCCGACGGCATCAAGTGCATCGACTTCGATCAGTCGACCAATGCAATCACGAAAAAGAAACCGCTGAAAGGCTACATCGGCCTGCAGGATTCGCATTCGCCCAAGGGACACTACATCGAGTACCGCAACGTCCGAATCAAGCCGCTGAAATCGAAACGATCATCCAATGTGGACAAGAAGCGGGGGCTTTCCTCCCAATCAACTCTCGAAGCACCGATCGACAGTGACCGGCTCGTTTCACTGCTTCCAGTCCGCAATCCCGTCGCCGCGTTGTCGGAGAAACCATCTGAGAACCGGGTGGAAACGAGTTTTCGCGGTTTGGCTGATTCCACGCCCCCGAAGCTTGCCTGGAACGCCACCACGGTCAAAGAGCACGAGTCATGGCGGACCGGGTTCCGGAAAAAAATGCTCGAGGTCCTGGGGCGGATGCCCGAACGCGTGCCGCTGGAAGTGAAGTGGATCGAGAAGAAGCGGTTCGACAAGTTCACCCGGCACAAGATTTACATTCAAACCGAAAAGACTTTCTGGTGCCCGGTTTATTACTTCGTGCCACACAAGATCAAGAAGCGGACGCCCGCGATCGTCTGTCTTCACGGGCACGACGGCGTCGTGCCTTACCTGGGAGAAGGTAGAAAACCCGGCGAGGCACGATCGGTGCTCTCCCGCGATTTCGCCCGTTTCTTTGCCGAGCACGGTTACGTGACGGCGTTGCCAATCGTCCGCGGATGGAACGAGACGGCTGGATACCAGGACCCATACGGCCGGTCTCCAAAACGCAGTTGCCAGAACGTGACCATGAACAGCCTGCTGCTGGGTATGTCTCCGGCAGGTCTACGGTGTTGGGATGCGATGCGGGTGATCGACTTTCTGGAAACGCAGAAAAAGGTCGACACGAAACGAATCGGCATCGCCGGGCTGTCCGGCGGCGGCACGCTGTCTCTCTACCTGCCAATTCTTGACGACCGCGTCAAGCTGGTGATGATGGCGGGCGTGTTCTCGTCCTACCGCAACTCGTTTTTCGCAATGAACCACTGCATCTGCAATTGCTTGCCGGGCGTAATGCAGTACGGCGAGATGTCCGACGTGGTGGCGCTGCACGCCCCCCGGCCCGTTCTGCTCATCAACGGTCAGCGCGACAAAAGTGCACCCATTGCCGACGCGCGACAAGGACTCGGAAAACTCAAACGCGTCTACACCCTCCTGGGCGTCCCCAAGAGAATCGAAGCGGACTTCTTCGATGGCCCCCACGAGTGGTCAAACGGCAAGACGCTGGAATTCCTTTCGAAGCACTTCGGGAAGTAAATCCCTCATTGAACAGAGCACCACCTGGTCGACTGTGGTTGAAGAAGGAACATGTTTGCCGCCGGCGGAGGGCGTGGTTCGAATCCAGCGGGTTGAACGATGACTGAAGGACTGATGTTGACGAGTATTCACTACATGCAGCGAGTGAGTGTCATCTCGTGCCTGGCCGTAGCAGCCTGTACGTCTGTGTCGCGAGGTGATGACGCGTGGCGACGACCGTTTGAGCCAGACAAACACACCGTCGTGCTCTATCACTTTGATGAGGGCACGGGCAACCGGACTCACGACGCGACTGGTGACAAGAAACTGACCCTGCGAGCGTTCAAGCGGTCGCTTTGGGGACGCCGCCCGGGCTTCGGGACAACAGCACGCTTCGATCGGCAAAACGACCACCTGCTGGTCGGGCCGACCAATAACGACAAGCTTCATCTACGAACCTGCACCAGGGAATGGACCATCGAAGCCTGGGTGCGCTACACCGGTCCAGGGGGAAAGGACCGTCCCAATTCGACTGCCAGGACCAACGGTTACACGTTCGCCAATATCTGCGGAACCGACGAGGAGGGGGCCGCCCTGGCAGATGGATACCGACACGGTTGGCTCTTTTACCTGCGAACCGAAAGATCCAATTCCAACGCAACACTCCTGGATGGGCTATTGCCCGGAGCCCGTTTCATCGGTTCCCACAAGGGCAAAGACCCGAACAACGACGTGGGCGGCGCATTCTGGCCCGGCTACCGTCACGGCTGGATCGGAAAAGACTGGGGACGGATTCGTGATACCGGCTGGCATCACTTCGCCTGGCAGTTTCGCTATCGGGATCAGACTGGCTACATGTTCGTTGACGGAAAAATGACCCGAAAGGTGCCATTGCCCGCGCCTGGCCGCGCGCAGACGCGGATCATCGAAAACAATGCCAAGAGATGCGATATCCCGTTTCAGGTTGGTGGCTTCCTGAGACCGACCAATCTGCCCGGTTGGAAGCCGGGAGATTTCGGGATGACCATGTACAACATGGAGGGGGAAATCGACGAACTGCGCATCTCCAGGATCATGCGATTTCCGGTGGCCGACAAGCTGGCGATCATCCGCCAGAAGCTGCCCGATGCGGGCCTGGGAGTTCCCTACAAAATCCAGCTGGGTGCGGACGCTGCCGAAGGAAAGACCCGCTGGAAAATGATGTACCCCACCAGCCTGCCGAAGGGACTGGCCCTGGACAGGACGGGCCTCCTCCACGGAACTCCAGAAAAACTGGTCAACGGTCGGACGATGACAATCCTGGCCAGCGACCAGGCGGGAGACACAGACAAACACACGTTTACGCTGACCGTAGCGCCTGGACGGGTGGTCTCCGAATCGCTCCCGTCCGCCTTTGCTGGAAAGGCCTACCAGGCCGGGTTGAAGTCCGAGCACCTGGTAGAGCCATTGCGCTGGAAGGTCGTTTCAGGATCGTTGCCCAGGAACCTGGCTCTCGACCGTCTGACGGGAAAAATCGCTGGCACTCCTGTGAACGTCGGCACAACCACGGTGTCAGTGGAGGTGACCGACGCCAATGGGCACAAGGACCGCCGCAGCCTGGTGTTCCGTGTCCTACCGGACCGCCTGAGAACAATCACCTCCGACAAACAGACCGTTGCCCTTTACGACTGGCAGGGTCCCAGTGGCCGCCTCATCCCGGAGCGGATCGCTGGCGGGGAGGCAACGACCTTGACCTACACCAACATGGGCGCTGATCGCCGTTACCACTGGACCGGCCGGGAGGGTCGCTTTCCGCAGGAAACGGGACACGGCGAGCACGGCTTCGTGTCGCTGGGCTATGGGATTCCCAGGCTCGACATGAAGACCTGTTCCAGGGCATGGACCGTTGAAGCGTGGGTTCGCCGCGGGGGCCCCTACCAGGCTTTCGGCGATATCCCCCTGAAAAAGTTCGACTACGGCCACATTTGCGGTACGTACGACAAGAGCCAACGCGGCGTCTGGGAGTTGTATCTCTCGGAGATTGATTCGCCCAACGGAAGCATGGCCCCCGGCGTTCATTTCCAGAGTGCCAAACACACCTGGAAAGACCTTCATCCCTGGAAACGCCGCAAGGGAATCGTGGCCAAGCTATCCGAAGTCGGGATAAGCGACACCGAGTGGCATCACGTTGCCTGGCAATACAGCTACACCGAGGACCTGCACCAGTTGTTCCTGGACGGCAAATTGATCTGGCAGATGAAGAATCCGGACGGCCGCAAGCTGGTCAACGATCGCAAGCACGATGCACAGTTCAGCGTCTTCAGCCGGGTGGGCGGTCGGGTCAAGTATGGTGGCGACTTCAACTACCTGGGTTTCGGCAACTTCTTCGGCCAGATCGGAGAAATCAGGATCTCCAACGTACGTCGTTACCAACGTTGATGACCAACACCCCCCGACGCCGGGGCGTGGTTCGGATCCTGTGGGTTGAACACCGGGGCTCGGGTGACCAAGCGTGATACAATTGAGCCACGGGGATTCTCTTGGAGGATTCTCTTCACCGAGTGCTGAAGGTTCTGCCATGAAACGACTGCCTGTCTGTTGGCTGCTTGTTCTTTCCGGCGTGTTGGCAGCGCAGACGGCTCGTGCCCAGGATGAATCAAAAACCGAAGAGCCGCGTGGAAAGACCGTCAACTACTTGACCGAAATCAAGCCGCTCCTGCGGGACAAGTGCTTTTCCTGCCACAGCTCACGCAAACAGGAAGGCGGGCTGCGGCTGGATGCGGCGAGTCTTATTCGCAAGGGCGGTGAAAGCGGTCCTGGTTACGTCACCCGCTCGGCCAGCAAGAGCCTCATCCTGAAACGAGTCACCGCGGACGACGACAACCGGATGCCACCCGCGGAGGACGGCACGCGACTGACGGCCAAGGAGGTCGCCAAGCTGACCGCCTGGATCAACTCCGGAGCCACAGCGCCCAACGAAGCGATTCCCGAAGATCCATCCCGACACTGGTCCTTTCTGCCACCCGTCAAAGCCGACGTGCCGAGCACTTCGGCTGGCTGGATTCGCAGTGACATCGACCGGTTTCTCGCGGCCGAGCACCACCGGGTCGGTGTCACCGCGGTCGGCGAAACCTCTCGATCGATGCTGCTCCGGCGAGCCTCTCTTGTCCTGACCGGACTCCCGCCGACCCTGGAGGAACGCCGCGGGTTTATCGACGACACATCGCCGGCGGCATTCGAAAATGCAGTCGATCGCCTGCTGAAGAGTCCTCGCTATGGCGAACGGTGGGCCCGGCACTTCATGGACATCTGGCGATACAGCGATCCGTCCGGCTACGGCAAAGAATTCCGCGACAGCCGCCAGCACATCTGGCGGTGGCGAGACTGGATCATCGAGTCGCTCAACAGCGACAAGGGTTACGACCGGATGATCGTCGAGATGCTCGCCGCGGATGAAGTGTCGCCCGAGGATCAGTCGTCCCTACGGGCAACCGGGTTCCTCGCTCGGAACTGGTACAAGTTCAGCCGAAACGTCTGGCTCGACAATATTGTCGAGCATTCTTCGAAGGCGTTTCTCGGGATCACCGTGAGCTGTGCTCGTTGTCACGATCACAAATACGACCCATTCGAGCAGGTGAGCTACTACCGCATGCGGGCGATTTTTGAGACGCATGACCTCCGCGACGACCCTCTGCAACCCACGTCGGCCGGCCCGGCAAACGGCATGCTCGTTCGCGCCTACGATGCTCACCCGGATCGAAAGACTTTCACGTTTCTGCAAGGCAAAGAGGATCGCCCAGGCAAAGATCCGCTGGCTCCTGGACTGCCAAAGATACTCGGCGAACTGTCGGTCGAACCTGTCTCACTCCCGGTCACCGCTTGGTATCCGGCATTGCAACGAGAGAATCGCGATGCAGTGGTGAAGGCCGCACGAGCGGCAATCGCGGCCGCCGACACCGGGCTCAAGAACGCGAGAACGGCGCTTGCCGCCTCACGAAAGAAGCTCGCGAAGTTCCAGGAACCAGGCCCCGAGCCCGGCGACTCGCCCAAAAAGCCAACCCCGGCAAGGTCCACCGATCCAGGCACTGTCGTGCTGAGAGATGATTTCTCGAAACTGAATCTCGACCAATGGAAAATCGAAGGCGGAACATGGTCGGTGAAGAATGGAAGAGTTGTCCAGTCAAATGGAGTGACTGCTCTGCATCGGCTGATCTCAAAGACAAAACATCCTCGAAACTTCCGAGCGAAACTGCGGCTACGGATCACTGGCGGCGAGACTTACCACTCGGTCGGCCTGGGCTTCGACGTCAACGGAAAGGCGATGAACGGCGTCTACCTGGAAGAGTCCGTGCCCAAGGTGCAGTTTACTCGCCAGGGCACTGATGGCCGTTGGGTGTATCCGGCCGCGGGACGGGTCACGACCCCATTGAAAATCGGCAAAGATTATGTGCTCGAAGTTGCGGTGCAGGATCAGCTGCTCAACGTGCTGATCGATGGGAAGCTAAAGGTCGCGTACAAGCTTCCGGTGAGAAGGCCAGGGCAGATTGCGGTCTGGACGTTTTCGGCGACGGCCGAATTGGACCAGCTCGATGTGACGGAACTGCCACCGGGAACACGACTCGAGCCGGCCAGCGGAGGCTCGACACCACCAAAATCGCTCACGAAAAAACAGCTACAGCTGGCTTTGAAAGTCTCCGAAGCCGCGGAGAAAAATGCGGTTGCGCATCGCCGTGTCACGCAATCTGCAGCAGCCTCGCTCGAAGCACGCATTGCGGTGGAGACCGTGAAGTTCGGACTGGCCGAAGGCAACGCCGATACGTTGGCCACGGCGGCTGGACGCGCCACTCGCCAGCACGCTGTCGATCAACTTTCCGAGCAGGCCGCACAGGCCCAGCTGAAAATCGAGCAGGCTCGGCAGAAGCAGGAGACCGCGGCAAAGGCTGCTCGCGCAAAGGCGGCTGGCGAATTGCAGGCCGCGGAAAAGCAGCTTGCTGGTCTCCAGAAGAAGCTGGCAACCGCGACAGGACAGCTCGACAACGGCTCAAACGAATACAAACCGCTGGGGCCGAAGTATCCCAAGACCAGTTCCGGCCGTCGTCTCGGCTTCGCGCGGTGGATCACCGACCGGAAGAACCCGCTGGCGGCACGAGTTCTCGTCAATCATGTCTGGCTGCGGCACTTCGACGCGCCACTCATCGAACGCACATTCGATTTCGGATTGCGATCCGAAAAACCGCGTCACGCGGCGCTGCTCGACTGGCTGGCAGTGCAGTTCATGGAAAACGGCTGGAGCCTGAAGAAGCTCCACAAGCAGATCGTCATGTCCGGCATCTACCGACTGAGTTCTTCATCGAGCCAGGCATCGGCCGCGACGCGAGCGGCAGATCCCGACAACCAGACTCTGTGGCGAATGAATGCGCGCCGGATGGAAGCCGAAGCCGTCCGGGACAGCGTGCTGTCGCTGGGAGGCAGCCTCGACCTGGCCATGGGCGGCCCGCCCATCGAGCACACGCTGGGGCAAACCGCACTCCGCCGCAGCCTGTACTTCCGCCAGGACAAAGAGAGACAAATGACGTTTCTCAGTCTGTTCAACGGAGCAAAGGTCAACGAGTGCTACCAGCGAAAACCGACGGTCGCTCCGCAACAGGCCCTCGCGATGTTCAACAGCCAGATTGCCGCCAGCCAGGCTCGAAAGATCGCCGAGACTCACCGCACACTCAACGGCAGCGAGTTCGTCAAGGCGTTGTTCGAACACGTACTCAGCCGCGAGCCTGCTCCGAAAGAACAGGTCGAGTGCACCCGGTTTCTTGCCGAATTCAAAGGCAGCGCGGAGGCTCGACGTCAACTCGCACTGGTGCTGCTGAACCACAACGATTTCGTGACGATCCGATAACGAAGATCCAATGAAACACCTCGCAAAACCTCGACGACAATTCCTCTCCGATCTGGGAACCGGCTTTGGCTCGCTGGCCCTGGGAGCGATGCTCCAGCGCGACGGCTTCGGATCCGACACCAGTTGGGCTCCGCCGGATGGCCTCGCCCATTTTGCTCCCAAAGCAAAAAGCGTGATCTGGCTGTTCATGGCTGGAGGCGTTAGCCAGGTCGAGACGTTTGATCCGAAGCCTTTTTTGACAAAATATGGCGGCAAGACGATCCCCAACACGCCGTTCGCCAGCGTGCTGGAATCGCCCTACATCAAAAACCGCATCGAGCTGGTGAAGGGCGACGCCAACGGGAAAATTTACGACACGCTGTATCCGCTGCAGGTCGGTTACAAACAACACGGCAAAAGCGGCATCGAGGTCAGTGACTGGTTGCCGCACCTCTCGGGGTGTGTTGACGACATGTCGATCGTCCGGTCGATGTGGACGACGGCGAGCAACCACGACGCTCAGCTCCAGTTTCATACTGGGCGAAACCGCTTCGACGGTTTCTTCCCCACCATTGGAGCCTGGGTGCACTATGGGCTCGGTTCACTGAACGACAGCCTGCCGCAGTTCATCGTCATGGGGAACAAGATCGGAGACTGCTGCGGCGGAAAGGCGACCGAAGGAGCAGATTATCTTGGTCCCCAACACGACGGAGTGACACTGTCGGTCGACCCAAAGAACCCATTGCCCTTTGCGATTCCTGCAGAAGGTGCCGGCTCGGCCGAGCGTTTCAAAGCGCAACGCCTGCTCGGCCGGCTCAATCGACTGACGGCCGACGAGTTCCCGAACGATCCGGCATTGGCTGCTCGCATCAAGTCGTACGAGCTGGCGTTTCGAATGCAGACAGCGGTGCCGGATGTCGTGAACTCGGCGGGCGAGACGGCGGCAACGCACCAGCTTTACGGGACAACCGGCGGACCGACGCAGTCGTTTGGCCGGCTCTGCCTGACCGCGCGACGACTGGTCGAACGCGGCGTGAGGTTTGTGCAGGTTTATCACGGCGGTGGCGGAGCGGGAGCCTGGGATGCTCACAGCAACCTGCAAAAAAATCACGCCAAGAATTGTCGGCAGGTCGACCAGCCCATCGCGGGTCTCCTGAAGGATCTCAAGCAACGCGGTCTCCTCGACGAAACGCTTGTGGTCTGGGGCTCGGAATTCGGACGGACTCCCGGCGGCCAGGGTTCCAACGGTCGAGGTCACCACAACTTCGGCTTTTCCGTCTGGATGGCTGGAGGTGGAATCAAGGGCGGAACAGTCCACGGAGCCACCGACGAACTCGGTTTCCACGCCGTTGAGGATCGGCACTACGTCACCGACATTCATGCGACTGTTATGAAGCAACTCGGCCTCGATCCCCGCCGTCTCGAAGTCCCCGGCCGCAAGCGGCTGGAAGTCGACTATGGGCACCCGATTGAAGAGATCATCGCGTAAAGAGACCGCCGGCGGATTGGTCGGATCCGGCGAAATGGCAATCCAGGCGGTGAGGTGTATCCGGGCGCCGGTGCTGCCATTCAACCCGCCAGCAAATCGGTTGCCACCAGTCTTGACCAGGGCACCAGGTTCAACCCTGGCCCAGGTCGGAACGATGTGACAATCGACCTCGAGACACTCGATCAGAACTTCGACACGGCGACCGATTGAGACCCGAGAGTAATTCCGAGCAGGAATGGAGAGGCGTCAGTATCGGTGGTCTCAAAATCAATTCCTGTGATCACCACACCGGGTTTTGGATTGACCCAGGTCATGTGATAACACCCGAGGTCCCGATCGGCAGAACGCTTGCTCCTGATCGTGAACGCCAGCTTCGCGGCAGCCACCTTTCGTGAGCGTGGAAGCCACCAGTCGAGAACGTGTTCTCCAATTCGCACCGGCACCAACTCTTCGGTGCCGTCAGCAAAATGAACACGGTAATTGCCGACAACAGTGCCGTAGGGCAGGCGACTGGCAAAAGCCACTCCGTGGAGCAGGTGTATGGAGTCTGCCTTCCTCCCCACGTCGACACGTTCCACGCGATCAACGACGTCAGCGATCGTCACTCGCAGCCGCGTCTTTTGACCGTGCAAGGCAATCACGCCCCGCACATCAAATGTGACCCCGTTGAAGACTGACTTGCCAGCAGGTAGAGCTGTGAGACTGTCGTCTCCCCACGGGTTCCGTGACGCCTCCTTGTAGAGATCCTCGCTCAGCGCAACATTGTAGTGCGATTCCAGGTCGAGTTGTTCCACGGACAGCGTGGTGTCTCGAGGTGGAATCAACCGTTGCAGCGTCTTCTGGCGAGCCTGAGCGCGTGCGAGCAACGCTTGTTTCGTGTCACCCTGCAGGACGTGGACTCGTTCTTGTATGAACAGGACCTGGCCTGAATCGGGATCGAGTGCCGACGCCCGCGCGATACTCCGTGCCGCCTCAGCAGCCTGGCCGAGCACCAGGAACATCTCGGCCCGGAGACGCCACACTTCAGCGTTTTTCGGAGCCCGCTCAACTGCCTTCTCTGCCAGGGAGATCGCTTGTTCCTGGAGTTGTTTGTTGTCCTGGGCACGGCGTGACCGATGGACCGCCCGCGACACCAGGTCCAGGGGAGAGTTCGTATCATCGGCCAACGTGTCTGCGTGTCGATCCGTGGTGAGTGCTACCAGGAAGGGATTGACCTTGTTGAGTGTCGCTGTGAAATCGACATGAGCAATCTCCTGGTCCGGCCGTGGATTGTCCCAGGTGGCCAAATACAACGCGGCATCACTTCGCAGGAAATCGCCCGTTGCTCCTTCGCCGCGCCACACGAGATTCGAAAAAGAATCCCTTATTCCGGGGATCCAACAGTGGTGCATTTCGAATCCAAAACGGATCGGAAATTCTTCGACCTCGCCGTCGGCATAGACGATTCGATAAATCGCGACGAGCGTACCGGGGGGAGTTCTCTTGTATCCACTATGCAGGAAATGGAGACTATCGGCCTTCTTCCCAACAACAATCTCTTGCACTGATGCTGGAAATGGAATCTCCGTCTCCAGGCCCGCCGACAAGTTGACCACTCCGCGCACGTCAAACGGAATCCCTCGAAAACGGTGGACGCCCGTCTTGAGTGTCCGGCACAAGGGCGTCACGACCTGTGCGGAAGAAGCGGATTCAATGTGCCACGCTTCGTGCAATCCCGCATTGTATTTCGAAGTCAGGTCGATGGTCTCGCCTGGTGTGTCAGCAGAGCGAGGTGGAATCTGCGATTTGAGCACAAAATCGCGTCCCTTCGTCACCCCATGTGCCGACATGTGAAACGCCAAGAGGCCCTGGGTCATATGGTGATCCAGGCCACTGGGCATGCCCGCACGAAAATCCTCGTGTGGGACGGACAAGCCCATTTCCTTGGCGGCTTTGTCGTAATCTTCGGCCAGGTAATAGCCATAGGCACGAAGTTTGTGCAACGAATTCTGCATGGAGGGTTGGGGGGACGTGAGTCCATCGAGCGTCTTCAGAGTCTCCACGTGGTTTTCCTTGGCCGCATGGAGGTTCGCCTGCACGAACCTCAGGAGGAAATTGGTGTCCTCGTGGGCCTTGGCGGCAGGTGCGGCCTTCTTGAGCAATTTCGCCACGTGGTTGTGTGTCGTGTCGGTTGCTCCATTGACGACGTCGATCTTCCGCCTGGCTTCATTTATCAGGGAGAGCGCGTCACGATCGCCGTCCAGTGGCTCCGGCAACTCAAGCGTCATCGCTACCAGAAACGGCGACGCGCGGTTTTCAGTCGACTCAAACGTGACTGACGCAATGGTCTTGTCGGGTTCAGGATTTTCCCAGATACAGTGGGTGAGTGTGCGTGTTTCATGGAACGCCCCCTCTCTCCAGCCAAATTCAGCTTGCGTTGGAACCGCAAATGGGTTGTTGACCCATGTCACCAGGTGCAACCCGTAGTTGATGTACAAGGGTTTTTCCGAGCCGTCTTCGTAGTGCAACATGTACCTGCCGAGAAACTCTCCCCACCTGACATCGTCGTTGAACGAACAGTTGTGCAATACGTGAATCCAGGTGGCCTTCTGATTGATCGGGATCTTTTCGACCTTGGTTGGAGGCGTGACAACCAATGAATCAGCAGCATGGTCCCCTCCCTTGAGCCTGACTATGCCTCTGACGTCGAATTGGACCCCGTTCAGACGTGCCAGCCCCACGGGCAACCGATTCCAAAAACGACGGTTTGACTCCATTTTTTTCCGGGTACGAAACGGCACGTCGAACAACGATTGGTTGTAGTACTTGCTGAGATCGATCTGTCGCGCGGAGGCCTCTGGCGAACGAGCGGGTATCCCCGCATTCAACAGCAGTTGATGTGCTTGCTTGTATTGTTTCTGTTCCACCAACCGAACCGCGGCATTTCGCACCACCTCGCCGACCAGCAGCGGGTCGACTTCTCCGCCGCCGTCCTGTCCCAGCGTCTTGATGGCTTCGGCCGTCTGCCCCGCCAGCATCAGGACATTGGCACGGGCGAGCCTCACCCCCGGGTCTTTGGGGAACAATTCCACGGCAAGTCTCGTGAGCCAATCAACTTCAGCTTGCCGAATCTCCAGCGGAGCAGTGGTCTCGGACAACCGCAGTTGCCCGGCAGCCGCCAAATCAACCGGCACGCGTCCCGGCTGTTGCATCACCGTGTCAAGGATCCCCGGCAAGAACGGTCTTCCCTGTGGCCAGTCGGATTGTTTCCGTGGTTCAGGGAGTTTGCCGAAGGCCCGCTGAAAGGCGGCAAACGCCTTTTCCTTCTCCCCCCGATGCTGCAAGGACAAGGCATGG
>CAZYAZ010000068.1:0-22757 GCA_964646205.1 uncultured Planctomycetaceae bacterium
CACCGGGGAAATCACCGCCCGGTTGGTCTCCACCGGGGAAATCGCCGCCCGGTTGGTCTCCACCGGGGAAATCGCCGCCCGGTTGATCACCACCGGGGAAATCGCCGCCCGGTTGATCACCACCGGGGAAATCGCCACCCGGTTGATCACCACCGGGGAAATCGCCGCCCGGTTGGCCACCGGGGAAGTCACCACCAGGTTGGTCGCCACCGGGTAAGTCACCGCCAGGTTGATCACCACCAGGCAGGTCGTCGATTCCGGGGATTCCTCCGCCTGGAGGACTAGAACCTGGGTCGTCGATGCCCGGAATACCGCCACCGGGAATTCCCTGCGCGATCACTGGGCCGACTGACATGGTTGCCAAAACCCATGCACAGGCAAATCGGCTAAACAACTTCCGCATGACGGTCCCCAGTGACTGAGTCGGAGTCTCTATCCACGTCGCGATCAAAAAGACGCTGTTTTTGGCAGCGTGACGTGGCCCGCTGTGCAGCTGCTATGACCTCAGTTCACCCTCTTTTTCGACAACTGTCAAGTAGAGTCATCACCAAGAGAATCGGAAATCAATGGTGGCTAGTCGCAACAACTAGTGCACGACGCGGCAATTGGGGAGTGCTTTTTGCAGGGCATTTACTCCCGAATTTGTCACCTGGGTTCCCGTGAGATTGATGCCGACCATTGACTTGAGTGGGTAGAGGTATTTGAGTCCGGTGTTGGAAACCCGTGTGTGGCTGAGTTCGAGTCCCTGGCAATTGAGATTGTCCTTGAGATACAGCAGGCCCACATCGGTGATTTTCGTATGGCTCAAATAAAGGCGTTTGAGAGCCGGCAACCGGCGAAATCGCTTCAGTCCATCATCGGTGATGCCAGTGTTATCGAGCCAGAGGACACCGAGTGACTGGCAGTTGGCCAGGTGCCTCATGCCACGGCTGGTCACCCGGGTTTCTTTGAGTCCGAGGTGGGTCAGTGCGGTGAGCTCCTTGATGTGTTCGAGACCCGTGTCTCCGATTTGGGTGTGATTCACATTCAGGCCAGTGAGTTGGCTGAGCCCACCAAGATGGGCCATGCCCGAGTCGGTGATTTGGGTGTTGCTGAGGCCAAGCCCCTTGAGGGTTGTTAATGTGCCGATTGTCGCGAGCGACTTGTCGTTGATGTTTGTCCGGGTCAGGTAGAGCTCTGTCAGTCCTTGAAGTGTCCCGAGGCGGGGGAAGCCACGGTTGGTGATTTTGCAGTCGGCCAATGAAAGCATCGCGAGACTTTTGATCGGCAAGATGTAGCCGAGTCCCGCATCAGTTAACGGTTGCTTCCAATTGCTCAGGCCCGTAATCGAACCGTCTTTTTCAGTGCGGACAGTGCAGATGGATTGCAGAGCCCTGGGAACGTTGCCCTTGGTTCTGGACAACGCGTCAACCAGCGGGTCGGGTGTGTGCGTCACACGGCAGTTCTTGAGCACACCGTCGAGGTCAGAGACAGCTTCTGATGTAAATAGCGTGCCCGAGAGATCCAGTGACTTGAGTCCCGAGAATTTCGCCAGTTGTTCTCCAGCCATGTTGTCGAGTCCGGTGTGGCTGAGGTCCAGGGTGTGGAGTGACTTGAGGGAGGCAAGTTGTGACAGGCCACTGTTGGAAATGGCCGTTCGCGACAGCCACAGCACCTGTAGATTCTCAAGCGACCTGAGGTGCTTCATTCCTCCACCGGTGACCTTGGTGTCACGAAGTCCCAGCGCTTTCAGTCCGGTCCGCGGCGCGATGTATTTCTGAAGGGTGCTGTCGGTGACGGCCGTTGATGAGAGGTCCAGGATCGACAGAGACGGCATTTTTTCCAGGTGAGACAGTGAGTTTCCGCCAATCCTCGTTCCCGCCAGTGAGAGCCGTTGGAGCTTCACCAGGCCGGCCAGGTGGGCCACGCCCTCGTTTCCGATAGAGACTCGTGACAACTTGAGTCTTTTGAGTTCGGTCAGATTGGCAATCGGACTCAAGCCCACGTCGGTCAGTCGTGTTCCCGAAAGGTCGAGGGCCTCGAGCTTGGTCAGTTCTGCGATCCGCACGAGTCCCACGTCGGTGATCCGACAATTGGTCAGTTCCAATTCCCTGAGAGCGGGCAGTTGCTTGAGTGACCGGATGGCGTTGTCACTGACGCTGAGACCGGCCAAGTCGAGAACCTGGATACTCGTGGAACCACCGAGCTTGGCCAGGTCGGCTTCCACCAGGGGCGGGTCCAATTCGAGTCGTCCAGCGTGGTATCGTCCACCGGTGAAAAAGATCTCGATCTGCGGAATTTGTTGCGACAGGGTCACGACGCCCGGCAGCGTGACCGGGCATTTCCGTGCGAGGATTCTCTTGAGTCCCTTGAGTCGTTTGAGTTGTTCTAAGCCTCGGTCTCCGATCTGGGTCTGGTCAATCCAGAGTTCTTCCAGTCGCTTGAAACTGGCCAGAGCGGCCATTCCGTCGTCGGTGACCTTGGTCCCGTTGAGGCTGAGCCGCTGGACCTGTCGAAATCCCCTGATGCGGGCAAGTGCTGCGTCGGAAAATCGACGGTGCTTGATATTGATTGCGATAACCTGGCTGTTGTCCTTCTTGATTGTCGCGACCTGTTCCAGTGCTGGAAGCAACTTGTTTCCGTTGGTTTGCAGCGCGGAAACCAGCGGATCCTCTGGAAATCGGAATTCGCACTTGGGCAGCGCTATTTTCAGCGGAGCGATGTCGGTCGCGGTGACCGTGGTGCCGCCCAGATCGAGCATTCTAAGACGCGTCAGTCGTTTCAGAACGATAAGTCCTGTACCGGTGACCCTGGTGTGGTTGAGGGCCAGGCTCCGAAGATTCGGGAGACTCGCGAGGTGGATCAATCCCTTGTCACTGACCTTGTTGTTTCCGAGCCGAAGAGTTTGTAGCAGCGACAGATTGCTGAGGCTGGTCAGTCCCTTGTCGGTGATTTGCGTTTTTCGGCAACTGAGTCGTTTGAGATTCCCCAGGCGGCCCAGGTGAAACAGGCCAACATCGTTGATCTGGGTGCCATCAACCGAGACTTCCTCGAGCGATGTGAGACTCTCGAGAGACTTCAATCCCGGTCCGGTGATCCCGCGACCCAGTGCGGCGAGTTGTTTCAGGCCCGAGAGACGTCCCAGGTGAACGAGTCCCTTGTCGGTGATCGAGCGTGGAAGAACGAGTTGTTCGAGGTTGAACATCTTTGAGAGATGGATCAGTCCGGCGTCACCGACACGAGTGTCACTGAGCGTGAGAGACTTGAGTTGGTTGAGTTGGGCAACGACGGCCAGATCGTCGTCGCCAACGGCCTTGTGGAGCACCATTTTGCCATCGGACAAGCTGCCCTGTGGAAACGCGATGGCGAGTTCGGTCCGGGGCGCAGCCAACTTGCAGACGCCTCCCAGCGTGACTCGTGTGTTCCTCAACGAGAGTCGCTCGAGTGCAACCAGCGGAGCCAGCTTGGGCAGCCCGTCGTCGGTGACTCCTGACTTGTCGAGCACGAGTGTTGCGAGTTGGGTATGAGTTGCCAGGTGACCCAGTCCGGTGTCGGTGACGGCCCCGGGCAGGACAAGGGCCTGCAGGTTGCCCAGTTCAGAGAGTGCCTGGAGTCCCTCGTCGTCGAAGGACGTACCATCCAGATTCAGCCCGGAGATGCTGGTCAGGGCTCCGAGGTGCCTGGTGAACGTGTCTGAATCGATCGGGAGTTTCTTGAGATTCAGAACCTTGAGATTGGTGAGGTTTCTCAGGTGGGTGAGCCCGTCAGCCGTGACCGCCGTGCCGCCGATATAGAGTTGCTCGAGGCCTTCGAGCTTGGCGACGTGCCGGAGGCCGTTGTCGGTGAGCCTGGTGTCGCGGAGATCCAGGGCGGTGAGTTGATGGAACCTGGCGATTTGGACGAGGTGGTCGTCAGTCAATTGCCGGTTTCGGAAACACGTGACTGACCGGATGACCCCGTCTTTGTCCTTGGAAATTGTTGCCCCAATTGCCTTGATGGCCTGTTCATCAGTGACAGGCTCAACGGATGGCTTCGTCGGTCCGGGATCAGGTCCGGGATCAGGTCCGGGATCAGGTCCGGGATCAGGTCCGGGATCGGTGTTGCCACCGATCCTGATCGGTGTGCCTTGTTGCGGGGTCGGGGTGTCGTCACTGCATCCGACAACGCTGAACAGGCCAATGAGTCCGACGAGCAGTCGAGACAGAGTCACCGCACGCATAAGAGGCCTCGTCGTGACAGGTTGCACGAGAACGGTGGCGGGAAACTTGCGGGTGAAACTATTGGATCTGGTGATGGCCGAGCAGGCAACACGCAAAAACTATTGGGTCTTTTGGTTGGTTCCAGACTATCTGACCCGTCCGATTCCGGCAAACGCCGACCCGTCGAGATTGGCTCGTGTTGGTCCGTGTTGTCAGTCTCGCGGCCAATTCACCAGAATGGGGACTCGGTGGGTCGAGGTTCGTCCAGGGAGTGCGGACGGTGAGGTCTAGCGATGGGATTGAGGATGGGCCGACTGTGACCTCTTGCTTCAAATCATCACTGCCGAACAAATCCAACGGTGTCTTGAACGTTCTGTGTCAACTGGTGCCCTGCGTGATTCTGGCAGTGGGATCGGTGTCGGCCGCGGATCCTGAAATCGAGTCGGTTCACTGGGGATATGATGGCCGTGCGGTGGTCCCGGCTTTCAATCCTCTGACCCTGATCGTTCACAATTCCGCTGGTAGCGATCTGTCGGGGATCCTCGAATTGCAGCGGCTGCGGGGTGGGTACTGGACGGTTGGCCTACCGATTCGGCTGTCCGTGTTCGTTTCTCCCGGGCAGCGCCGTCCCTTCCGTTTCTACCCGTACGTACTCGGTCAATTTGATGACTGGCGATTGACCTGGATTGACCCGGAGGGCAACCGCCGCGTGTTGAAAACCGCGGAGTTGAAACCACGGATGGGAGTACCCACAACGGTTCTGCTCGAAACGCCCGGTCGATTGACCCAAAGTGGCGGGCGGTTACGAACCCTGGACGAGACGTGGTTCCCACCGGTCTCGACCGCCACCGACGGCCTGGCCGGTGTGGTTCTCGACCACGTGCCGCGCTGGGATCTTCCCCGTCGCCGTTCGTTCCTGCAGTGGTTGGAACGTGGCGGCACGGTGCATCTGCTCGAGACTCGCAGCGGAAAGGCTGTCGTCTTCGGCGGGGATCTCAAGGTCCTCAATGGAAACAATGCGGTCACTCGTTACGGGACAGGACGGGTCATCCGTCAGCCATTCGGTGTTGCCGATATTCCCGCCGGGTTTTCCACTGGGGTGAAACCGGAGAAACGAGCCGGGACCGACAATTTGTCTGCGGGCTACGATTTCGAACCGTTCGGCGCCATCGACGATTCGGCACTGTTCAGCGCGCTACGGAGCATGACTCGGCCCCACCGCAACTGGTCGTTGATCTACGTGGTTTGCCTGGTCTACATGGGATTGTTGTTCCCCGGTGGATTTTTATTCGGCCAGGGTGATCGAGATTACCGGGCGGTGTTGGCCCTGCTCGTTGGAATCGTTGTTGTCTTCAGCGTGGTGTTTTTCCTGGTGGGCCGACGTGATGACATCTCGACGTTTGTGATTCGCACGGCCACCGTGGCTCACCACCGGCTCGATGGAGATCTTGAATACCAGCAGTGGGTCGAAGCGGCGGTGAATCGCGGTGGCAATTACCGGTTCACTCACCATGGACGGGGGCGCCTGTATTCAACGGCCCAGAACCTCGAGAAAGTTGTTGGCACGATCGAACACGGTGCCACGGCGGCGCTGGCTGTTCAACTTCCTCCGTACTCTTCCAGCACGTTCCTGGCTCGAGGTCGATTGCCCGAGTCATCGATCGGAATGACGCTGGTGGATTTCCAGGCGACCGGGGAGCAGTTGCAGGTCATGTCGGTGTCCATTGGAGACGACTTTCCGGGGCCGATTCACCAGGCGTCAGCCCTGGTCGGAGACCGGTTCTACTCACTCGTCCAGCGCGATGGCCTGTTGCAATTGAGTCGTCAGGGGGGGGGACGGTTGGTTCACTTCGGACGCAGCGGTGGTGGGCGTTTGTCCTGGTCGTTTGATCCCGATTTCGACCAGTTTCGCGAAGTTGAGGAGGTCTACGATTCGATGTTCGACTCACTGGCACTGCGGAGCCTGGGACTCACCACGCGTGAGAGTGCGGCCCATTTCAGGTTGCCGCCGGACCAGATTCGTATCTTCGTCTACGCTCCGGCCTCCGATTCACTTTTGGTACAGACCGACGAGTCGAACGACCAGGTTGGATTTGTGCTCCACACCTGGGATGTCCAGACGGAACCGGCTCCATGACAGGGAACACTGGAGAATTGCCGATCGAGCTTGCTCCGGCCCTGTCTGTCGAGGGACTCAGCCACGTCTATGGCGATCGCAGGGCGCTGCGTTCAATTGATTTTCAAGTTCCCGCCGGTTGCCTGCATGGGTTGGTGGGTCCCAACGGCGCCGGAAAGTCGACGCTACTCAAGATCCTTGCCACTCTCATGGAGATCCAGTCCGGCCTGGTCCACGTGCTGGGATTGAGTGCCCTGGAGGACGTTCTGGAGATTCGAAGACGGGTGGGATACCTGTCCGAGCATTCGGTGGTTTACCACCAGATGACCTGTTTCGAGATGCTCGATTTTTGTGGTGCGATTCACGGCTTGTCGCCTGCGGAACGAGTCGACTCGATTGGTGAAGCCCTGGAAACGGTCGGGCTGTCCGACCGTCGTGACCACGTGGTCGGAACGCTTTCACGGGGACAGCAACGGCGCGTCGGCGTGGCGCGGACACTGATCCACGATCCGAAATTGCTGATCCTGGATGAACCGGCGGCGGGACTTGATCCCCGGGCCCGGATCGAGTTGAAGGACCTGATGTGTGTCCTGCGGGACACGGGCAAGACAGTGCTGATCAGTTCTCACGTCCTGGCCGATCTCGGTGAAGTCTGTGACGGCATCACAATTCTCGACCGGGGCCGGGTTCGCTTTCATGGGACGATCGACGAGCTCCCCGATGGCGACGGCGAGTTGTCGTGTTTTGAGTTGAGGCTTCAGCACGAGGACGAGGCGATTCGCGATATCATCATGGCCCACGACGGGGTGCTTGACGTGCTGCCCCTGGAATCGGCGGCGGCCTGCCGGGTGGTGTTGCGGACGGCCGAGGCCGACATCTCCGGCCTGCTCGCCAGGCTTGTCGAGCGTGGCACGGTCGTGCAGTCGTTTGTTCGTGAGCAGAGTCGACTCAACGAGGCCTTCCTGTCGTTGACGACCCGGGGGGTGGACTGATGCGAGGCGGCACGTCAGCGATGTTCGCACGGGCACTTCGGACCGATGCGCGTCGACTCAGGCCGCACCTGTTTCGCATGCTGTTTGCCGGGATGATCCTGGGCAGTCTCGTCGTGACTCACATCCGGAGTCTCTCGTTGGGAGCCCCCGGCCTGTTCTTTTTCAGCAACATCCTGTGGCTCAACCTGGTGCTGATTGTCCTTGCGGCCGTCAGTGTTCTGTCGACTGCGATCACCGAGGAGAAGGAGGAAGGGACGCTGGGGCTGCTGCTGCTCGCGGGTGTGAGTCCGCTGGCGGTCCTGTTGGGAAAATCAATGACCCGGCAGTTCAGCATCGTGCTGCTACTGGTGGTCCAGTTTCCGTTTGCGTTGCTGGCGATCGTGCTGGGTGGAGTGACACTCAACCAGATTGTCTCCGGTTACATTGCGCTGGCAGCATTCCTGGCTCTGGTGGCCAATCTCGGGCTGTTGTCCAGCGTGTTCTGTCGGCGTTCCGGCACTGCTGGCATGTTGACCCTGCTGGGGCTGGTTGTGGTTCTCGGTGGTGGATGGGTTCTGAGACCACTGATCCTACTGGTGGTCATCGTCCTGGTTCGCCTGCTGGGAGTCGAGCAGCCAGTTCTCACCGTGTCGGAGAACTGGTGGAGTATGGGGCCGATCCAGTTCGAGGAATTCTCGGGGGGTCTCCCGGGCGGATTGTCCTGGATCGCAGGGGTGGGCGACTGGTTGGTTGTTTACGACCGGGTGGGCATTGTCACGCGGTTGCAGACGATTGGCAGCAGTGGTTTTTCCCGATCCCCTTTTAGCGGTGGGGTTGCGTTGGATGTCTCTGTTGCGGTCATCCTGTTCGTGATCGCGTGGTGTGTCTTCATGCCCGCCACACGAGATTCTCTCGGTGGAGTCGCTCCCCGAGGCCTTGTGAGAGTTCGCTGGTGGCGGTGGCCAAGGTGGCTGGGCGCCGGTCGTGCGTGGAGGATGGCAATTGCGTGGAAGGAATTTCACTTCACGACCGGTGGTGTTCCCGGGTTGCTGCTCAAGACCCTGGTCTACGGTGGATTTGTCGTCGTCAGTTGCTGGATGCAGTCAGGTTCTGGTGGCGAGACATCCTACCGGTCGTGTGCGGCGATGGTGATGTCGGCCCTGCTGTTGTCGATGGCTGTCGAGGGTGGCGTGTTCGCCTCACGTGTCTTCCATGATGAACGCAAGCACGGGACATTGCCGGTCACGCTGGGATTCCCGCTGCCGACCTGGCGGATCGTCCTCGAGAAACTTGCCGGGGGTGCTCTGGGCCTGCTGCCGGTGATCGCGTGGTTCTGGATAGCAACCCGGATCGATGAGAGCGTGTTCCAGGGACTGGCGACCGATTACCGCACGTGGATCGTGGGACTGGTCTACCTGGTGCTGGTGCACCTGGTTGTCTTACTGAGCCTGTACGTTCGCTGGGGTGCCCTGCCGCTGGCCCTGGCCCTGGTGTTGATCGTGGCCGGCTGCGGCTTCCCGCTGTTGTGGTTGCCGGCGACCGTGCTGGGAGCCGCCACCGGGAACCAGGACGTGATGGTCTTGCCGGTGATTTATGCCTGTGGCGCTGCGGTGGCGGCGCTGCTGGCGATGATCGTGCTGCGGCTGAAGTCGGTGGTGGGCGAGTGATTCCCCGGCGGTTGGCCGACTCTACTTCCGGGCGATGCCAGTGCGACGAGCCACGTGGACATAGGGGCTTTCGATCACCCACGGTGTCGACCAGTGCTTCCCGTCATTCCGGCTGATGACGTTGAAGAAGAACGAGTTGAACTTGTGGGTGCGGTTGCTGTAGGGGAAAAAGCTGCCGATCCGGTCCCGGGCGGTCAATGGATCGACACCTGGTGAGGCGTAGTAGTGGACCCGGCCGTCCGGTGTGAACGACATCCCGAAGGTCCACCAGCCCGGTTGCTTGATCTCGGGGCCCACCACGTCCTCGCCCCTCTCGTCGGCTCGCATGATGATCAACGCCGCGGGCTTGGTGAAGTTGTACCGCTTGTCGCTGGGGCTGTTGAACTGGATGAAGAACCCGGGCCAGTAGGTTTGCGTGCGGTCGGAAATCCTGGTGGTGAACAACTGGCGGGTCAGGTCCTTCCACGGCCGGCCCTCGACATCGCAGCGGATTCCCAGCGAAGAATCGGTGATGTTGTCCCAGTACTTCCATGGTGGCAGGTAAACGTGGACCAGGAAGTTCGGCTGGAGCTTGACGTCGATGGAGGTGCCGAATCGCGAGCCGCCACCGAAGATCAGGTCGTCCTGCTGGCTGGTGCGGGTGAAACGGCCAGGGACGCCACTGTTCAGCGTGCGGATCAACAAGGACCCCTTGCTGCCGACCGGGCCGCCCAGCGGAGTTCCCACCCGGCGAACCAGGTCGGGTCGACCGCGGTAGGTGCTCTCGAACCACAGCTCGTTTTCACTCACTGCCGCGGGCAATCGCTCACGACGATCGAGATTCCGGCTCGCCTTGGGTCCGTTGGTGTACCACTTCCAGTTCGCGTCCTCGAAATCGTCGCCCATCTCTTCGATCTTCAAACCGGTTCCCGGGATGAGGGCCTTGGAGAGTCGGACTTTGCTGGCCGATTGCACGGGCTCTGGGGCCTGCATGACGACGGCCAGAAGGAGAGCAAGCAGGGCGGCGGGGGCGGCGAAGAACTTGGTGCGGATCATGGGGTGAACCGATGCTTGGTGTGGTGGGGTTATGGCGATCATGACAATCTTGAGTGCGTGCGGATCGAGTGATCGACACGATCCGACTAAGAGATCGGATTGCCGCACCGGACTGATTGACGGCAAGCGGTGGCGAGATTGCGAATCGCCCGATCACACGGCAACTACTCGGAATTGCCGATACAGCCTGCACAACCGATTCGTGGCAGGGGTGGCAAGATTGCCACCCGGGCTCTCGCCAGACCATCACCCGGAATCGTTGAAACCGGGGTGCGGAACTCCTACAGGGTCCGCAAGTGGTCGATGGCATCGAACAGTTCACCGGGAAGCATGAACAACTCGTTGATGACCACCGAGTTGTCATGCGGGTTGATCCGGTCCCTGCCGTCACCGGCTCCCAGCGTGTCGTGGCCGGATTGTCCGTTGAGCGTGTCGTCGCCGTCGTGGCCCAGCAGGACATCACGGGCCGATCCACCCTGCAACTGGTCGTTGCCGGATTCACCCAGCAGGGTGTCATTGCCAGCCTGGCCGAACAAACGATCGTTGTCGTCGTCTCCGGAGATCACGTCGTTGCCTTTGCCGCCCCACAAGGTGTCGGCTCCCTCGTCACCCAGCAGCGTGTCGTTGCCGGATTCGCCATTGATCCGGTCGAGACCCTCGTGGCCGATCAACTGGTCGTTGCCCAGCCCACCGTACAGGGAGTCGTTACCTTCCCGGCCGAGCAGCAGGTCACGTCCTTCCTCGCCAATCAACTGGTCATTGCCGGCCCCGCCGTCGATGGTGTCGTCTCCGGCTTCTCCGTTGAGCGAATCGTCACCATCACCGCCGATCATCAGGTCGGCACCTTCACCACCGTGCAACAGGTCGTCACCACCACCACCCTGGATGGCGTCCGCTCCGTCGTTGCCGTTGAGCCAGTCGTCTCCGACTCCACCGGTGATCACGTCCTGGCCACCGCCGCCCCACAGCGTCGTGTTGCCGGAAAAGCCACTGGCATCCAGCACGTTGTCGCTGTCACCGCCGGTGATGTCGGCCGTCTCGATCGCGATCAACGTCGCGGTCGTCAATCCGGTGACCGCGTTGTCGGTGATCACGTAGTCGCCGTCCCCGGAGGTCCGCATCCGGTCGATGCCGGCGCCCCCGTTGAGCGTGTCCAGGCCGGCGCCCGAATCGAGAGTGTCGTCACCATTTCCTCCCAGCAACAGGTCGTCGTAACTGGCGCTCAACAACACGTCGTCGCCCCCTCTGCCCCGCAATGTCACCGGTCCGGAGAAACTGGTGGTGTCGATCTGGTTGGCTCCTCCACCCCCGGTCAGTCGGGCCGTTTCAAACGAGCGGATGTCGTCAAGGCCCTGTCCACTGAGCGAATTGTTCTGCAGCAGGTAGTCGGCGTCGCCTCCTTCTCGCAATTCGTCATAGCCGCTGCCGCCGTCGAGATCGTCATCGCCGGCACCGCCGCGAACGGTGTCATCTCCCTCGTTGCCGTTGACCACGTCCCCGCTGCCGCCCTGCCCGTTGAGCCGGTCTTCTCCAGTGCCCCCGTCGAGCGTATCGGCTCCACTGCCGCCGAATATCCGGTCGCTGCCGCTGCCTCCGTCGACGAAATCATCCCCGGAAGATCCGTTGAGCACATCGCCGGAAGATCCGCCGCTCATCCAGTCGTCGCCGGAACCTCCGACGACGGTGTCAGGTGAGCCACCACCGTCGAGCCGGTCGTCGCCGTCGGCGCCCTCGAGTTGGTCGCGACCACCCTGTCCCGACAGCGTGTCGTCCCCGGCATCCCCCTGGAGTGTGTCGGCGCCGGCTCCACCGCTGAACACGTCGTTTCCGGAACCTCCGGAAATCAGGTCGTCGCCGCCACGTCCGTTGGCCACGTCATCGCCAGTGGCGGCAATGATCACATCGTCCTGGCTGCCACCGGTCAGGTTGTCGTCGCCAGCGGCGCCATCCAGCGTGACCGACCCCAGTGTGAAGGAGGATGCGGAGATCAGGTTGTTTCCGTCGCCGCCGGTCAGGTGAGCCGTCTCGATGCCAGCGAGTTGATCGGTGCCGCGACCACTCAACTGCGTGTTGGTCAGTTCCTGGTCGGCGTCGACGGTCTGCTCGACCAGGTCGATTCCGGTGCCACCGTCGAGGTTGTCGTCACCGGTCGAGCCACGCAGCGTGTCGTTGCCCGTGAGTCCCGATAGGGTGACAGATCCGGAGGTGAAGCCGGTCGCATCCAGCAGGTTGTCACCACCTCCGCCGTTGAGTTCGGCTTCCTCGATTCCTGTCAGCCCGTCATCGCCCTCACCGGTCAACAGTGAATCGGTGAGCACCTGGTCATTGTCGGAGTCTTGTTGGATCTGGTCGATGCCGTCGCCTCCGATCAGTTGGTCGTCTCCGGTGCCTCCGATCAAAGTGTCATTGCCGTCGTTGCCGTCGAGCGTGACGCCACCGGCCGAGAAACCGCCGGCGTCCAGGGTGTTGTCGTTGCCACCGCCGGTGAGCCAGGCGAGTTCGATTCCGGTCAGCTGGTCGGTGCCCTGGCCGGTCAGCTGCGAGTTCGTGATGGACTGGTCGGCATCGATGGTCTGGCGAACGAGGTCGGTGCCGATCCCCCCGGCCAGGGTGTCGTCGCCGTCGCTGGCATGCAGGGTCGTGTCGCCACTGAAACCGCTGGCGTCCAGGAGGTTGGCGGTGGAAGTGCCGAACAACTCCGCCTCCTCGATCGCCGTCAGGGTGTCACTGCTGTCAGCGATCAACGAAGTGTCGGTGAGCACCTGGGTGGTTGTCCCGGTCGAAACGACCCGGTCGGTGCCGGTGCCTCCCTGCAGGTTGTCGTCTCCGGCCGAGCCAAACAGCGTGTCGTCGCCTCCGCCGCCGTCGAGCGTGACTGGTCCCGGGGTGAACGCGGTGGCGTCCAAAACGTTGTTGCTCTCTCCCCCCACCAGCCGCGCCTGATCGATGTTGGCGAGAGTGTTCTGGCCAAGACCGCTCAGCGATGTGGTGGTCAAAACCTGGTCGGCGTCGGCGATCTGCAGCAGCAGATCAATTCCAACTCCCCCGAGCAACGTGTCGTCTCCGTCGCCACCTTCCAGCGTGGTGTTGCCACCGAAACCACTGGCGTCCAGCGAATTGGCCGAGTCGCCGCCGGTGAGATGGGCTGTCTCGATTTCGACCAGGACATCGTTGCCGGCGCCGGCGATCATGGTGTCGGACAGCACCTGATCGACATCACCGGACGACACGACCAGGTCGGTTCCATCTCCGCCCTCGATCCGGTCATCTCCCGGTGATCCGTGCAACGTGTCGTTGCCCTCGCCTCCCGCGAGCGTGACGCTGCCGGTGTCGAAGCCGAGCGCGTCGAGCGTGTTGTCGGAGACGCCGCCGGTGAGAACTGCCCACTCGATGTTCGACAGGACGTCGTCACCGCGGCCGGTCAGGCTCGAGGAGGTCAGGACCTGGTCACCGTCGACGGTCTGTTCGAGTTGATCAAACCCCGTGCCCCCGTCGATCACGTCGTCACCAGCGGAACCCAGCAAGGTGTCGTTGCCGGCACTGCCATTGAGGGTGACTTGTCCGGAGGTGAAGTCGGTGGCATCGATGCGATTGCTGAACAGGCCACCGGTCAATTCGGCCTGTTCGATCGCCGAGAGGGTGTCGCTTCCCAGGCCGGTGAGCAGGGAGTCGGTGAGTAGCTGGTCGGAGTCGGTTGTTTGCCGAACCAGGTCGGTCCCGCTGCCACCGTTGATCACGTCGTCTCCGGGGCCGGCGATCAGCGTGTCGTCGCCACCGGCTCCGTTGAGCGTGACGGGACCGGCCGTGAAGGCCAGCGAAGTCAGCAGGTTGGCCGACTCGCCCCCGGTCAGGGTGGCCGATTCGATTGACACCAGCACGTCGGTGCCACGACCAGTCAGTTGTCCGAGTGACAGTTCCTGGTCGACGTTTGCGGTTTGTTCGACCAGGTCGGTACCGGCCCCGCCATCCAGATGATCGTCGAACTGGCCGCCCAGGAGCGTGTCGTCGCCGGCGAACCCTTCCAGCGTGACCAGCCCGGTGCTGAAATCGGTTGCGTCGAGCCGGTTGTTTCCGGGGCCACCACCCAGGCGGACGCGTTCGAACGCGACGAACACGTCGTTGCCGTGTCCGCTGATCGATCCGTTTGACAGTGTTTGATCCGAGTCGGTGACCTGCTCGAGCCAATCGATTCCTGGACCCCCATTCAGGGAGTCGTCGTTGATTGAACCGTGCAGCGTGTCATCGCCGCTTTGACCGATCAGCGTCACCGAACCGGCCATGAATCCGGAAGCGTCGATGTCGTTGGCCGCGGCGTTGCCCCAGAGCACGGCGTTGTCGATCCCGTAGAGGACATCGTACCCCTCGCCCGTCAGGACGGAATCGTTCAGGACCTGGTCGTTCCCGCTGACCTGGTAGATCGTGTCGATCCCGGTGCTTCCCTCGATGATGTCGTCGGAGGAGGAGCCGGCCAGCGTGTCATCACCGTCCCCGGCCGAGAGCGTGACGGGGCCGAGCGTGAAGGAGGTGGCGTCGAGCGTGTTGTCACCGGGCCCGCCGATCAGGTGGGCTTCTTCAATCGCCACCAGGGTGTCGGTGCCATGGCCGAGTGCCAGGCCATTGAACAGCATGTGATGCGAGTCAGCCGACTGGACGACCCGGTCAGTGCCATCGCCACCATCCAGCAGATCATCTCCCTGGGATCCGGCCAGGGTGTCGTTGCCGGTTCCACCCGAGAGGGTGGCCGATCCGGCGGTGAACCCCGACGCGTCCAGCGAATTGTTGGATGGCCCGCCGGCCAGGACGGCCTGCTCGAAACCGGAAATCATGTCCGTGCCGGATCCGGTCAGGCTCGAATCGGTCAACACCATGTTGGAATCGGTCGACTGTTCGATGGTGTCGGTGCCCAGGCCACCGCTCAGCGAATCGTCACCGGTGGAGCCCACCAGGGTGTCGTTTCCCAGGCCTCCATCGAGCGTGACGGATCCCAGCGTGTAGGCCGAGGCGTCGATGCGATTGGCGCTGTCACCACCAGTGAGATGAAATCTCTCGATCGCAATCAGCGTGTCGTTGCCGTGACCGTTCAATGTCGTGTTGGTCAGGACCAGGTCGCCGTCGAAGGTCATCGCGATCAAGTCAATCCCCAGGCCACCATCGAGGGTGTCGGAGAAGGCCGATCCGGTGAGCGTGTCATCGCCATCGCCGCCGGCCAGCGTCACTCCGCCGAAGGTGAAGCCGGCCGCGTCGAGGTTGTTGGGGCCGGCACCACCGGTCAGGAACGCTTCCTCGATCGAGGCCAGGGAGTCGCTTCCCTGTCCGGAGAGGCTGTTGTCGGTGATCACCTGGTCGTTGTTGGACACCTGCTGCACCTGGTCGGTGCCCGTGCCGCCATCGAGGAGGTCGTTCCCGCCACTCCCCAACAGTGTGTCGTCGCCGGCGAGTCCCTGGAGGGTCACCGATCCGAGCGTGAAACCACTGGAGTCCAGCGTATTGTCCGACGTGCCACCGGTGAGCAACGCACGTTCGATCGCAATCAGCGTGTCGTTGCCATTGCCAGTCAGGCTGTTGTCGGTGAGGACCTGGTTGCTGTCGGCGGCCTGTTCAACCCGATCGGTCCCGGGGCCGCCGGTGAGGATGTCGTTGTCGTCACCACCCACCAGGGTGTCGTTGCCCTGTCCACCGTCCAGCGTGACCGGTCCGGAGAAGCCGGCCGCGTCGAGCCTGTCGCCAGCAGTGCCCCCGATGAGGCTCGCCAATTCGATACCCGTGAGGACATCGTTGCCCCGTCCGGTGAGAGTGCTGTTGGTGAGCACCTGGTCGGTGTTGGCGACCTGTAGCACGAGGTCGTTGCCCGTGCCCCCGTCCAGGGAATCATTCTGACTGGACCCTGTCAGCGTGTCGTCACCACCGGCTCCATCGAGCGTGACCGGCCCATTGGAGAAACCGTCGGCGTCCAGCGAATTGTTCGTGTTGCCTCCAATCAGCCAGGCGTGTTCGATGCTCTCCAGGGTGTCGGTGCCGTCCCCTGTGACCTGGGTATTGATCAGCACCTGGTCGGCATCGATTGTCTGTTGGATCTGGTCGGTGCCGTCCCCACCGTCGAGTGAATCGTCAGCCGCGGCTCCCCAGAGGGAGTCGTTTCCATCGAGTCCCAACAGGGTCACGCCGCCGGAGAAGTCCGAGGCGTTCAGCGAGTTGGCCGAGGTGCCGCCGATGAGTTGCGCTTCCTCGATTTCCGCAATCGAGTCGGTTCCCAGTCCGGTCGCCATCGTGTCGGTGAGGACCTGGTTGACGTCTCCGGCCTGTTGGATCTGGTCAATGCCATCACCGCCAGACAGGGTGTCGTTGCCGTCTCCTGCCACGAACGTGTCGTCGCCGGTTCCTCCGTTGAGTTCATCGTGCCCGGCACCACCCAGCAAAATGTCGTTGTCGCCCAGGCCGTTGAGGACAACCGCCCCAGCGGTGAACGCGGAGGCGTTGATCGTGTTGGCCGAGGCACCGCCGGTCAGTTCGACCGACTCGACATACGCCAACTCGACGTTGCCGGCACCCGGGCTGAGCAACTCGGTATTGCTCAACGTGTAATCCAGGTCACCGATGACCTGGAGCGTGTTCGCTCCGTCGAAGGCCGTGTAAATCACCGGCACATCGATCAGGCCGCCGGTGTGGTCGATTGTCAGGGTGTCGTCGTCGGACGATCCCAGGATGGCGACACCGGTGACGCTCGAGTACGTGACGCGGTCGGATTCGACCGCGTCGATCGTGAGGACCAGGTCGGTTCCGTCACGCTTCACACTAAATTCGTCACCGGTTCCGTCATCGTTGAGGTTTCCCGTCAGGCTCTCCCGGGCCGAAACAACCACATTGCCAGCCACCTCGGTGACCGCAGCAGCCAGGTTCATGCGGCCCCCGGTGACGGTGATCCCGTTGAGGGCGGCTATCGGGTCGACGGTGCCCAGGATCGCATCCTTGGTTTGCTGGACAGTCAGGGATGGTCTCAGCCCCCGGAGCAGTGCCACGGCGCCGGTGACCTGGGGAGCGGCCATCGATGTGCCGCTCTTGTAGTCGTAGCCGCTGCCGTTCACCCACGTTGGCACGGTGCTGAGTATGCTGCTGCCGGGAGCGCCCAGGTCGACGGATACCAGGCCAAAGTTGGAGGACGTGGCTCGGTTGTCCTTGTGGTCGGTGTTTGCGACGGAGATGATCCCGTCGAGGTCGTACGAAGCCGGGTAGGCCGGCAGAACATCATTGTTGTCGCCAATCCAATCGCAGGTGGTGGGGTCACAACCGTTGCCCGCAGCCGCGACGAAGACCACGCCGGCCGCGTTGACCGCCGCGATACTGTCCTTGGTTGACTGCGAAAAACTGAAACTGCCGTAACTGGCATTGATCGCGGTGATGTTGACGCCGAAGTTCTGCCGCATGGTTGTGACGTAGTTTGTTGCGTCGATAATCACGCTATCAAACGCATTGGGCGCGATCTTTGCCCCCATCAGCGACACGTCCCAGTTGACTCCCACCAGGCCCGCCGAGTTGTTCCCGGTTGCTCCGATTGTTCCCGCGACATGGCTACCGTGTCCCACCCACGCGTCGTCGAAGATGTCCGCATCGTCATCCGAAAAGTCGTATCCGTGGATGTCGTCGACACGGCCGTTGTTGTCGTCATCGATTCCGTTTCCGGCGATCTCGCCCGGGTTGATCCACATGTTGTCGGCGAGATCGGGATGCGTGTCATAGATTCCCGAGTCGATCACTGTCACGACTGCTTTGTCGGTCCCGGTGAAGTCACTCCAGGCTTCCACTGCGTCGATATCCGCGTCGGCCGTTCCCCCGGTCTGGCCCGTATTGTTCAGGCCCCACAAGGCAGTGAAACCAGGGTCGTTGGGGGTCGATAGCGGAACGACGCGATAATTGGGTTCGGCGTATGCGACGATTGGATCCGCGATGAACCGTTGCATGTCGCCGGCGATGGTCTCGGCGGGCTCATCGAGTTTCACGTGGGCCAAGTCGATGCTGTCAAAATGACGCAGGATGCTGCCGCCAAGGTTGTCGACGGCGATGGATTTTTCGGCTTCGGTGAAACCCGGATTGAATCGGACTAGCATCTCACCCATCGCGTAATCGTCGGGCGAGGCGGTTTCGGCTGTGTCGATGATCCTGGACAGGTCCGGCGTTGCCGAGGACAGCATCAAGCGGTCCTCGAGGAACTCCGCCGTGGTGGCCATTCGCGGTACGCGGCGGTCTGATTGACCACGGGAACGACGATGGAGTGATGCGCAGGAACGGAGGGAATCAAGCCAAGACGTGATCAGCATCAGAGAGTGTCCTCGGAATTCGTCCCGAGCGGGTCACCCTCCGTGGGTCCGCGGTGGAACAGCCAGCGACGGCTCCCTCCGACCAACTACCGTAAACCCCTCAGCTTGCCGATTCAAACGCGGAATACGCGGAATCTGACGGTTTTAGGGACTGCCGGGTTGGCTAGATCAACTCGCCGATTGGCTTCCGCTGGTCGACGACGTAATGCGGTCGGCCCCGCAGGTCTTCCAGGGTCAGCGTTTCGGGGTCGATTCCCATGTTGTGGTAGAGCGTCGCAAAAACTTCGCGGTAGTGCACGGGGCGGTCTTGAGGCACCTCGCCCAGCCGGTTGGTCGATCCGACCACCTGTCCGGTTTGCATGCCACCACCGGCCATGATGCACATGTTGGCGTTGGGCCAGTGGTCGCGTCCGGCATTGGCGTTGATCCGCGGTGTCCGGCCAAACTCGCCCCAGACCACCACCGACACGTCGTCGGCCAGGCCACGGGCGTGCAGGTCCTCGACCATGGCCGAGAGCCCGATGTCGAGCATGGGGACGGTGGCCCTGACATTCAGGAAGTTCTCCTTGTGCCAGTCCCAGTTGAACCCGCCGCGGGTCATTCTCTCCAGGGGCCACTGGCTGAAGGCCAGTGTCACACAGCGGCATCCGGCCTCGACCAGCCGGGTGGCCACCAGGAACTGCTTGAGCAACTCGGGTCCACCGTGGACCGGGGTGGCGGCGTCGGAGATCCCGTACCGACGGACCAACTCGGCTGGTTCGTCCCGGAAGTTCAACGCATTGGCCAGTCGGCTGGAGGTCAGGATGCCGAAGGCCTGCCGGGTGATCGTGTCCATGCCGTCCATCACGCCCCGCGAGTCGGCATCGCGGCGGAACCGGTCGAACGATTTCAGCAACTGCTTGCGGTTGCCGAGCCGATCGAGCGAGATGCCCTTGAGCGTGATGTCGGCGCCACTCTCGGCGTCGGCGTTCACCTGCTCCTTGGAGACTCCCGACTTGTAGACAATGTCGTCCCGCTTCCTGCGGTTGGTTTCGAACCCGGCGTGGCCGATGCCCAGGAAGCCCGACTGGTTCAGGCTGGCCCGCGTCGTCGATTCGGCGTTGGGTGGCGAGAGGCTGATGAAGGCCGGAAGGGACGGGTCGATGGGGCCATGGATCTTCGAGGCCACCGCACCCAGCGAGGGCCAGCCACCCAGGGGGAACCCCGGTCGGTGCGGGCTGTCGCCCATCTGGGGATGCGTTTCCCAGCCGGTGAGGTTGATGTGCACGTTGTGGTCGTTGAGTCCGCCATGGAGCGAGCGAACGATGGCCATCTTGTCCATGATCGCCGCCGTCCGTGGCATCGTTTCGCCCAGGTCAATTCCTGGCACGTTGGTCCGGATCGGCTGGAACGGGCCGCGGATCTCCGAGGGGGCTGTCGGTTTCAGATCGACCATGTCCTGGTGAGGTGGGCCACCGGGCAACAGGATCATGATCGTGGCCTTGTTCGGGCTCGAATTGCCCTGGACCGCCTCGGCCGCCAGCACCTCGCGCAGTCCCATCCCTCCCATCGCCAGGCTGCCGATGGACAGGAAACTGCGGCGGGACAGACCGTCGCAGAATCGGGACTGTGGTCCGAGGATGTTCAGCATCGCGGTGTGATCGCTATGGGGGGTCGATTGAAAGTCGCCACCAGTATTATCGGAAGAATTCGGTCCAAGACAACACGAAGGGTTGTCCCGGGACACTCTTGTTTCGATTTGATGATCACAGGGTGAAGGTGCGAACCAACTGGTCGTACCCGGCGGAGGCCAGTTTTTGTCCGTCGGGCGAAAACGCGACGGCCAGGATCGGCGTGTCGTGAGCCGAGGTTTGCGTGAGTTGCTGGCCGGTGGCGACGTCCCAGGTCCTCAATTCGCCGTCCCAGCCCCCGGTCAGAAGTTGTGAGCCGTCACGGTTGAAGGCCAGTGAGTGGACGAAGTTCTGGTGACCCAACAGGTTGTTGACCACGCGGCCATTGGAGACCTCGCGAATCTCGACGTGGCCCACCACGCTGCGGTCGGGCTGATGTTGGCCATAACCGCAGGCCAGCAGGCGACCATCGGGTGAAAACGCCGTGGCGTGCACCCAGGAAGGGTCGGCCGAGATGACAGTCGGCTTGGGAATCCCGGCGGCTTCCCAGGCCGCCCGGTTCCAACTGCGGGTGACCTTGTCGGCCTGGACGGTGTGGAGTGTCTGGCCGTCGGGAGCAAACAGGACCGAGTAGAGCTTGTGGTTGAACCCACCCAGCGTGGCCTGCAGGGCCGCGGCGGAGGGGTTGCCGTTGACGTCCCAGATCCGGACCGTGCGGTCATAACCACCACTGGCCAGCCAGCGGCCATCGGGTGACCAACCCAGCGTGTGCACCACGTTTTTGTGGCCGAGGAGTTCGGTCTGCTCGTCTCCGGTGGCGACGTTCCAGAGCTTGACGACGCTGGTGTTGTTGGCACTGCCGGAGGCCAGTGTCTTGCCGTCGGGGGAAAACGCCAGGCAATAGACCTCCGACTTGTGTCCTTCGAGCACCGCCCGCTGGGTTCCGGTTTCGAGGTCCCACAGCCGGATCCACTCGTCCCACCCGCCGGAAGCCAGCGTGCGACCGTCGGGCGAGAAGGCCAGCGAGTAAATCCAGCTGGTGTGTCCGGACAACTTGTGCGCGGCGGTCGCTGTGGTGTTGGCTGCGGCTGGCATGATCAGGTTCCCACCAGGGTTGTGATCGGAGTGCCCTTGCAGACGCGGTGTGGTCGGCCGAGGAAGTCGTGGAAGACCCGGGTGACGTCGATTCCCAGCAGGTGAAAAATCGAGGCGCCGATATCGAATGGCGACACGGCGTCCCGGGCGGGGTAGCCCGCCTTGCTGTCGGATGCTCCAAAGATCTCTCCGCCACGAATACCGGCGCCGGCCATCACGACCGAGTAGCAAAACGGCCAGTGCTGGCGTCCCCCCTCGGCACTGATGCCCGGTGTCCGGCCGAACTCGCCCATCAGCACCACCAGGGTGTCTTCGAGCAGGCCCCGCTGGGCCAGTTCGTCGAGCAGGGCGGCGACGGCCATGTCGGTGGGCGGCAGTTGCCAGTTCTTGAGGTTGGCGAAGTTGTTGATGTGGTTGTCCCAGCCGATGTCGGTGCGTCGTCGGCCGTTGCGCCAGTAGACATTCACCAGCGGCACACCGACCTCGACCAGTCGCCTGGCCAACAGGCAACTCTGGCCAAAGGGGGTGAATCCGTAACGCGAACGGACCTCGTGTGGCTCGTCGGCCAGGTCGAAAGCCTGCCGGGCCTTGCTCGAAGCGACCAGCGAAAAGGCCTGCTGGTAATAGTCGTCAAAGCCGACCAGTTGCTTGCCTCGCTCGGCCTTGTCGAAACCCTTTTCGACCGACGCCAGCAGCTTGCGGCGGCGGTCGATGCGGATGTTCGACAGCGAACCACTCGGGTTGCGGAAGGCGGGAGGATTGAACTCGCCGAAGGTGGGGTCGTGAGCCGGCTTGTAGTTGTCGACCGCCTTGACCAGGAACGGGTCGAAACTCTTGCCCAGGAATCCCGCGTTCTGGCCCGGGACGATTTTCCCCGAGTTGGTTTGCAACAGGCTGGGCAGTTGGACGTACTCGGGCAGCCCGTTGCGACGGGGTTTCAGATGGGCCAGTACCGCTCCGATATTCGGGTTGTCGGTTGGCTTGGCCGCGTTCCGCTTGTCGAGCCACTGGTAGCGGTTGCCGGTCATCATGTCGTGGAAGGCCGCCTGGTGATCCCCCTCGCTGTGATTCACCGACCTGGCGATCGTGAACTTCTCGGCATGCCGCGACAGCAGTGGCAGGTGGTCACAGATCTCCACACCGGGCACATTGGTCGGGATCGGCAAAAACGGACCGCGGATCTCCGCCGGGGCATCGGGCTTCAGGTCAAACGTGTCCTGGTGGGGCGCGGCGCCCCAGAGATGCATCAGGATGCACCGTTTGGCGCGTCCGAAGGTGGTCGTTGGACCCGCCGCGTCAGCCCCGTTCTGCAGGGCGAGCATTTCCGGCAGTCCCAGTCCCAGCGATCCCAACGCCCCAACCCGCAGGAATTCACGGCGAGGGTGCCGTGGCGAGGTGGCAAGCTGTTGGCCCAGGATGGAAATCATCAGTGTCTCATGCGATGACGATGTCTGACTTGGTGCTCTCGACGATCGCGAACAGTTCGGCCTGTTCGGCGGCCGGGACCTCGAACTTGTCCAGGGTGGCCTGGAAGTCCTCGAGGAATGCCTGCCACTCCACCTCGTTGATGTCCAGGTGCTCGTGCGATTCGGCCATCGACCGGCCGGTGTAAGTCTGTGGCCCCCCGGTTGCCCAGCAGACCTGCTCGGTGACCAGGTACTTGAAGCCAGCCGGGTGCACCTTGTGGTGTGCCTCGTCGACCTTGGGGTTGGCATTGAGCTTCGGATCGGACATCACGCGGTCGATGAAATCATCGACCACCGCAGCGATGGC
>CAZYAZ010000068.1:22857-28911 GCA_964646205.1 uncultured Planctomycetaceae bacterium
TCTGACACGGGTTCGCGACGGTCCAGCAGGTACTGTGGTCGACCAGCCTGGTCGTTGATCGTGGCGGTCATCGGGTCGATGCCGAGGTTCCGGTAGAGCGTGGCGAACACGTCCTGGTAGTGCACCGGCCGGTCCTGGGGCACTTCGCCCAGGCGATTGGTCGACCCGATGACTTGGCCGACCTTCATGCCGCCTCCGGCCAACAATGCACACGAGGCCTGGGGCCAGTGATCGCGGCCGCCTCCCTTGTTGATTCTCGGGGTGCGCCCGAATTCTCCCCAGGCGATCACGCTGACATCCTGGTCCAGGCCCCGGTTGTGCAGGTCCTCGACCAGCGCGGTCACTCCCTGGTCGAGCTTGGGCAACTGGATGGGCAGTCTCGTGAAGTTGGCACCATGTCGGTCCCAACTGCCAAAGGACAGCGTGACACACCGGACACCGGCTTCGACCAGCCGCCGGGCCATCAGGAACTGGTCCATCCAGTGTGGTCCGGCGTCTTCTCCAAAGGCCGGTGCCGAGCTGCCCCGGCCGTAACGGTCTCGCAGGGCCTTGTCTTCCTTATCGAGGTTCATCGCCTCGATCAACCGGCTGGAGCCCAGCACGTCGAAGGCCTGGCGGGTGAACGTGTCGGCCGACTCGTAGATGGCACTGCGATCGATGTGGCGACGGAAACGGTCGATGCCAGAGAGGAGACGACGGCGGTCGCCGAGCCGATCGAGCGAGACGCCATTGAGTTTCATGTTGGCCATGGCTTCGCCGGAGGGCTGGAAGGCCGCATAGCCCTGCCCCAGGAATCCGGGCAATCCCGGGTTCGAGTACGGCGTGTGGCGGGTGGGAGTGGTCAGTCCGACAAACGGTGGTACCGACGCATCGACGGGCCCCTTGAGCCTGGCCACGGCGGATCCCAGCGAGGGGTGCCCGTTCTGCCGACCACGCGGGCCACTCGGGTAACCCGAGAGTGAGATGTCGGAATTGTGCTGATTGGGTGACCCGTGCAGTGAGCGGATGATCGCGAATTTTTCCATCGAGCGGGCCAGCAACGGCATGTGCTCACAGATCTGGATTCCCGGGACGCTGGTCTCGATCGGTTTGAATGACCCACGGATCTCCTTGGGAGCTTCCATCTTCAGGTCGTACATGTCCTGGTGCGAGGGGCCTCCGGAGAGGTAGATCATGATCACGGCCTTGTGACCCAGTCCTCCGGCCTTGACCGCTCGTCCCTCGGCCTTGGCCTGTGCCTCGGCTCGCAGGATGGCCGGCATCGACAGGCCGCCCAGCGCGAGTCCCCCGATCTGCAGAAAGTGCCGGCGGGGCACTCCATCGCAAAAACGGTCAATCTGTCCCTGGATCTTCAGCATGAGACTTCCCTTGGCAGTGTGTCAGTCCTGGACATTACCTATAGAAGGCTATCGGCGGACATTGTACCGGGTGACCACTCCAGAGTGAAACGGCGTTCCACTCGGACCCCACGGATGTCTCACAATTCCGGATCGCCAGGTGGTCGAACCGGGCCTAGGGGGTGTCAAACCGGCTGTTGAGGTACGGGGCGATCGGGACGTCGTGTGTCTCGCCCAGAATGTCCTGGGCCGTGACGCGTGCCATCAGCGGGGCCGCCACGATTCCCGTGCGGAACCCACCGGCGACGTTCGAGTACCCCGTGATCCCGGCCACTGGTCCCAGCACCGGAAGTTCATCGGGTGTTCCCGGACGGAGTCCGGCCCAGGTTCTCTTGACGCCGATGTCGGCCAGCGAGGGGATGGCTGTCACCGCTCCCCGGCACAGGCCGCGGATGCCTTCCTCGGTGATCGCCGTGTCGAACCCGACGTGTTCTGTCGTGCTGCCGATCAGGATCTCGCCGTGACGTTTTTGTGCGAGATAGCAGGCGGAGGTTGAGAGACATGATGAGAGGACCGGGGGGAGAGCTTCGGTCAGCACCACCTGTCCGCGAATCGGTTCCACCGGCAACGGGATGTTGGCCGTGGCGGCCAAATGGCCGGCCCAGGCTCCCGCGGCATTGACCACGTGACCGCAGTGAATCGTCTCGTCGCCCATCCGGACCCCCACCACCCGATCTCCCTCGCGGAGAATCTCGTCGACCAGTCGATCGTGTTGCAGTTTCGTTCCGCTGGCCAGCGCGGCTCGCTTGTACGCTTCGGCCAGCAGCATCGGGTTGACCTGGTTCTCGCCGGGCAGCAATGCTCCGCCGAGAATATCGGTGGTGACGGCCGGTTCGAGTTCGGCGACATCGGCGGGAGAGAGCAGTTCAAGGATGAAGCCATCGGGCAGCCCGCGGGCGATGTTGTCGACGACCGCCTGTTGGCCAATGGTCTGCATCAGGAACAGCAGCCCGGGGCCGGAATCGAGCTCGATGTCGATGCCGGTGAGTTCCTGGAGTTCGGTGGCCAGGTCGGGGAACCGCGAGTTGCTCTCGACCAGGAAATCACGAAAGGTGTCCGGCAGGCTCTCGGGGGCCTGGTCCAACGCCTCGTCACCAGTTCGAGCGGCCTGGTAGATCACCCCACAGCCCAGGCCGACCGCTTCACCGATCGGCCAGAGTCCGCCAGCCGACGCCGAGGTGGCTCGGCCGGGACGATGGCGGTCGATGACCAGCACCTTGAGGTCGCGACGCGACAGTTCCCAGGCGGTGGCATGTCCCGCCACGCCGCCGCCGGCAATCACCACGTCGACAGTTGAAGATGTCATGACGCCCCAGTCGGTTCCTGGGTGCTGGGATTGTTGGATTCCTCGAGGCCAGACAGCTCTCCCAGGGTCACGGGGACCAGCGGAGTCCGGAAAGCGGGAGGGCCAACCTCCTGGGCCGTGTTGCAGCCCAGGTCAACCAGGCGGCGTGCGCAGGCCGGTTGACACATCCGGCCCTGGCAGGGACCCATTCCCAGCCGGGTCGCTACCTTGAGGCTTCTCAAGGTGGTGCTGCCCGAGGCGATCGCCGCATCGACCTCGCTCCGCTGGATCTCCTCACACCGGCAGACCACCGTCGATTCGTCGGCGAGTTGCGAGAGGCCCGGTCGTGGGGATCCCAGTGCGTCCAGTCCCTTTCGGAACCGGCTCAACTGGTGCAGTCGCTCGCGGATCGGTTGGGCCGAGGTCTCGGCCTCGGTGCCCGCGATGGCCCCGCAACTCGAGGCGACTCCCAGTCCGACCAACTGTCCGGCCAATTCGGCGACGATGGCGCCGGCCACTCCGGCACCATCGCCGGCGGTCCAGACACCCGGAACACTGGTCTGTCCCCAGGCGTCGGTCACCGGGATCCAGCCGCCCGGCAGGTTGGTGGTGGTCAATTCGCATCCGGCCAACTGGGCCAGGCCCAGCCGCGGAACAAAACCGTAACCGATGCAGAGCGTGTCGGCGACGATTGGTCGTGAACGCCCGTGGTCGGGGACCCAGTCGGCATCGCAGGGGGCCACGACGACCTGCTCGAGTCGTCCATGCCCTTCGGCCCGGGTGACAATGTGTCCTGTCAACAGTGGAATGCCCGCCTTGCGGACACCGCCGACGTAGTCGAGCCCCTGCTTGAGCAGTTTGCCGTCTGCCAGGAGAGCGGGAAGTTTCCAGAAGGCGTCACGCCGACGCAACGTGTCGGCGATACCGACCACCGTCACCCCCATCTCGTGCAACGCCAACGCGACAACCAGCAGGAACGGGCCGGTACCGGCCAGCAGCACCCGGCGGCCGGGTGACACACCCTGTGACTTGACCAGTTGTTGTGCCGCACCGGGAGTCATGACACCCGGCAGGGTCCACCCGGGGAATGGAGGAACGTATTCGTAAGCACCCGGTGCCAGCACCAGGTGGTCGGGTTCAAGAATTCGGAACCCATCCGGGCTGCAGACGCCCAGTCGGCGATCCGGGTAAATGCCCACCACCTGGTGTCCCGTCAGGCAGGTGATGCGCTCGGAGTGTTCGGCCAGGCGTTGCCTGAGTTCTGTGCCACGATCGGGTGTTCGTGCCGATCGAGGAGGAACGGCCGGGAAGCGGTAGATCTGTCCACCCGGGTTGGGGTTTTGGTCGATCAGGGTGACCGGCTGACCGCGTTCGGCCAGCGTGATCGCTACACCCATGCCGGCCGGACCGGCCCCGATCACGACAACGCTGGAAGCCGTGCGGTCGGAGCCTGTCGAGGACGACGAGCGGACCGGTGTGGTGCTGTCGTTCACCGGGCCACCCCCTGTCCACCCTGGAGGGTGACCTGCATGCCGTCGGCCACCGGGACCAGGCAGGCCTGGCAGTTCCGGCGACCATCGATCGTCACCAGGCAGTCAAAGCAGATGCCCATCCCACAAAAATATCCACGTGGTGCGGCATCCTCGGTGGTGCGCCTCAACTGGGTGATCCCGCTCGCCCAAAGTGCGGCTGCAACGCTTTGTCCGGGTCGGCCGCGGACCGTCTGGCCCTCAAACTCGAACTGCACCATTTCGGAACGCAGGGAACTAGTTGACATGACACGGATCTGACCGCAATCGCGGAAGAGAGTTCACGGAATTTCCGGGAGGATCGGCACGAATTGTCGATGATGGTAACAGCGTAGCGTACCATCAGAGTCCCGCAGAGTCCCGCAGAGTCCCGAAAACCGCGGTCGTGGCCAACCGATGCCTGGTTGCCGACTCGCATGTCGACAACCAGGCGGTTGGAGGGATCCACCGGAACACATCTCTCCGGCCGGGTTCCGGTCGGAACTACTCGATCGGAACCGTATAGGACAACCCGCCGATCGCCTTGCCCTTGGGCAGGTTCTTGTAGTTCTCGTGACAGATCGTGCACTTTTCCAGGACCACAGGCACAGCAGTCGTCACCCTCAGGTGTCGCTGCTTGTCCGTCTTGACGACCTCTTCGATCCACGACTCCCCGGCCAGGAGTTTCTTGATGGACCCTTTTTCGAAGGCGTCCCTGGGCGCGTTCTCGTCGTTGAGCGGATCGCCGGTGGCATCGACGAGACGGACGTCGTGCCATCCCTTTTTCTTCATCGCCGCAAACAGTGCCTTGGCCGCCGTGCCGGCCGGAAGATCGCTGTCCTGCTTGACGTAATGCTGGGTGATGAGCACGACCGCCGTCTTGTACAGGTCGTCGAGCATCTTGACCTGCTTGCGGGTTCGCTTGACCGCCTTGTCGTTGTCACGATTTGCCGCCGGAAGACCACTGCCGAGGCTCCACAGGACAAATCCCAGCAACAGGCTGGCTCCAATCTGCATTCGAAATCGCCAGTGCCCAGTGGCCTGGGAGTGGGGGGTCTGGTTCGTCATCAGTTGCTCCTTCTTGAGTGAGTTGTCCGGTGACGTTGCCGTCACGAGACGAAAAATGAGTGAGAGAGTGACCAGTGATTCAGGCAGGACTTGTGGTGTCCAGTTCGACCAATCGTCCTTCCACCCGTTTTTGGCCCGGGAGGATTTCGGAGATCGAGATCGAGTCGAGAAAATCCATCTGGCGTCGTTCGGCCTCGGCCAGAACGCCGATTAGTGGACAAAAATCCTGGATCACGCAGACCCCATCGGTGGCGACACAGTCCAGCAGGTGCATGTTTCCTTCGACGCATCGGATCACTTCGCCGACAGACACCTTTTCGGCTGGCCGCGACAACTCGATTCCACCCCCGGCACCGCGGAGACTGCGGAGCAATCCCGCGCGGGCCAGCACGTGAACCACCTTGGCCACGTGCGGGGTCGAGATCGAATAGAAGCGGGCCACTTCGGACACGGTCGAACGTCGCCCGTGGACAGCCAGGAACATCAGCGTCCGCAACGAGTAATCGGTTTGGAGCGAGAGTCGCATCAGGCCTCTCGAAAATATAAAAGATATATTAATAATATATCTTTAGGTGGTCACCCGTCAATATCGTCAATAATGGTTTGCCGGGATTCATGCTCCAGCGACTGGGGCATCACCGGGTGAAGCAGTCGCCCCTAGTGTTTTGGCCTGTGGATGTTTCGTTATTCGGTGGGCGGTCCCATCCCGGACCGGAGTGCTGTTTGTCAAAAGGAGTTGGCGTGAGTTCTTTGAGTTGAATGGACTCTTGGTGTTGTCGTAGAGTCCCCGTGTGGG
>CAZYAZ010000069.1:0-24096 GCA_964646205.1 uncultured Planctomycetaceae bacterium
TTCGTTACTGGCCGCTGACAGGGTCCCGGGACTCTCGCTGGAGCAGGTCCTGCCGGCAGCCACCTTTACCGATCTCGATCTCTCCCAGCTCCCCTCACGACTGCCGATGCTGTGGGGCATCCTGGGTGGAGCCACCCTGCTGGGGATAGTTGGCTTGATCGACGACTTCCGCAACTTGCCGTGGGGACCACGACTGGCGGTTCAGGTTCTCGTCGCAACGGGCCTGGTCCTTGGAGGCGTCCGTGGATCGTTGTTTGTACAGAACTCGCTGATCGGCGGAGCGTTGACGGTGCTCTGGATGCTGATCCTGGTGAACTCGTTCAATTTCCTGGACAACATGGACGGGCTTTCGCCGGGTATCGCCATGATCGCCGCAACACTATTTGCCGTCGTCATGCTCGTGGGAACTCCCCAACCTCACTGGTTGGTCGCAGGAGTCCTTTTGATTCTGGCTGGCACGCTGGCTGGCTTTCTTTGTCACAACTGGCCACCGGCGACGATATTCCTGGGCGACGCCGGCAGCTATTTCATCGGCTGCCTGCTGGCCGCATTCACTGTCGTGGGGACCTTCTACGAACCCGATCCTGAAACCGCATCGACCTCGCGACACGTGATCCTGGCGCCCTTGCTGATTCTGGCCATCCCGTTGTACGACTTCACCAGCGTGATGGTGATCCGTCTGGCCCGAAGACAGAGCCTCTTCAAGGCCGACAAGAATCACTTTTCCCATCGACTCGTCGACATGGGACTCTCGCAACGCAATGCCGTACTGACCGTGCACCTGATCACGTTGATGACCGGCCTGGGAGGTGTCCTGCTGTTTCACGTCGACAACTGGATGGCGGCCCTGCTGATCGTGGCACTGATCACCTGTATCCTGGCCGTGATCGCGATCCTGGAAACCGTCGCCCGTCCCACGCCAGCCGAAACACCCGTCAGCCTCTCCTCCGTCTCTGAACACGACGAGGAGACGCATGCCTGAGATGTCTCGCTCCGCCGCGGCATCCGAAGCCCACCCCGACCAATCGCCGGCGTGGCTGGCCATCGCGATCAGCCTGCTGGTTGCTCGCTGGCTGTTGCCAGCAGAATCGACCGTGACCGGAAGCACCTTGTGGCTGGTCGGGGGCTGGCTGCTGCTGGCCGCGATCTGGGCACTCAGCCGGCTTCGGGCCTGGCACATCGCTCCACTGAACCTCGACCGCTTTGACCTGGCGGTCGCCCTGCTCGTTTTTCCCCAAATCGTCTCGGCACTGGTGCTGATTGTCGCCTCAGACGGCAATGCCCGGGCAGCAGCCAACATGGGGTGCGAGTGGATCGCGCTGCTGGTGAGTTTCGTACTGCTCCGTCGGTGGCTACCACACCGAATCCATTTCCAGGCTGTCCTGCGTATCGCGTGGTCCGTGGCAGTAGGAGTTTCGATCCTGGGAATCTGGCAACACCACTTCGGGTACCAGCAGGCGATCGCCGATTTCGACAGGCTCGAGACTCAACTCGCCACCGCCATCCGTAACGAAAACACCTCGGAGGCTCGCCGGCTCCAGTCGGAACTGGTGGCTGCCGGAATCCCGCTCGACGGCCCCGCTCGACAACTCTGGGAACGCCGGCTCCGAGACAGCCGCGAACCTTATGGTTTCTTCGCATTAGCCAACACATTCGGTGGATTCCTGGCCCCACTCCTTCTCGCAGGACTGGCACACGGTCCAACCACGTGGCGGTCGTGGCGGCGATGGCCTGGACGGCCTCGCACTCGACTGGCGCTGTTTCTCGCCGGACTCATCCTGGTGGCCTACTGTCTGTTGCTCACCAAGAGCCGTACGGCATGGATCGGCTTCACCATTGGAGGCATGGTGCTGGTTGGAGAGAACCTGTGGAAATGGTTGCGGGAATACCCCGGCCGGACGGCCCTGGCCACGGCTCTACCGGTGCTGTCCGTGGCGGTTGTCCTGGCAACCGGCGGGATCGACCGGGAAGTGTTGACCGAAGCCCCCAAGTCACTGGCGTACCGGTTCGAGTACTGGCAGGGCACGCTGGGCGTGATTTCAACCAGGCCATTGACCGGCACCGGTCCGGGCAACTTCCGCCAGCACTACCTGGCCCACAAGCTCGAAGGGTCCAGCGAGGAAATTGCTGATCCACACAACTTCGTCCTGGAAGCCACCGCCACGGCTGGACTACTGGGATTCGCAGGACTGGCCGCCTGTGTGGTCCTGCTACTGCGCGGTCGACATGGCCACACAGACGATCCAACTGCCGAATCGCTCACCGGGAACTATTCAACCGGCGTGCTGCTCCTCGGAGGCGCTGGCGGATTCGTGCTGGCACTGGCCCCCGGATGGCTACTGGGCGGAATTCTCGACAATCGTCTGCTGGGCGTTCTGGCCAGTTTTGTTGTCACAGGAACATTCCTGCCCGCGATGGAGTTGGACGGACGTCTCCAACGTCGAGTGTCCCTGGCCACAACTGTCGCGATACTGGTCCACCTCTCGGCGGCCGGTGGATTTGGCCGCCCGGCGGTCATGCAGTTGGTTCTGTTGATGACCATCGGCTGGCTTCCCGCACCTGGTGTCTCCCGTCCTCCGAACCAGTCAACTGACACGGCATCACTGAAGGCCGCCCGGCTGACGGCCATTGGTTGTGGGCTGCTGTTCATCCTGGTGTGTGTCTGTGGACTTTTGCCGGTCTTCAAACAATCAACCGCCCAACAGGTTGCCACCAACGCCTTGTTGAGTGGTCGACGAGCCCAGGCCGCCCGACTGCTGGCTGCGGCCCAGCACGCCGATCCGCTCGACCCGACCCCGACGCGACGTCTCACGTCGCTGAGAATCGACCTGGGACGTCTTGATTCGGCCCCCGACGATTTCTCTGACCAGGCCATTCGTGCCGGCCTCGACACTGTCCAACGCGATCCCCACAACTGGTCAACAGCCCATGACCTGGCTCGTGGCTACAGACTGCGATGGCAACGGAACCACGACGATGCGGACCGACGTGAAATGATCAAGTGGGGCACCACAGCCGTGGACCGCTATCCGAGCAATCCACGACTGCATGCGTGGCTGGCCCGGACATTCGACGAGATCGGGCAAGAACAATCGGCTCGAGATCAGGCTCGAGAAACACTTCGTCTGCATCGCCTGTTCGAACAACGAGGACACGTCGACAAGTTGCTGAGCGACGAACATCTCGAGGAGATGGAGGCCTTGCTCGCGGCTCCCGGAACCACCATGCCCTGAAGGCTGCTCTCGACCGAAGCCTCTCGACTGTCAGCCGCAATTGACCGACTTGAAAACCCCAATCTAGAATACCCACGGTTGATCCTGACTCCCCATGAAGGTGCCCCGGGCAAAGACTCCAGCCAGGCCGGTGATCTTGTCGATTTTGTAGAACAAGGAAGTCCTGTCTTCCGCGGACGTTGATTCACTACTTACCCGACGCTACATCCCCGAAAGGTTCTCATGCGTATCGTCGCTGTCACCCTGTCACTGATCTTCGGAGTCAGTGCGTTGTTCCTGGTTGTCAAATCCTATCGGGAATCGACAACCGTCACGATCAGCCCCAACGATCCGTCTTCGTTGCCGTCTCCGTCGAAATCTGGCCCACATCCCAAGGCCGTACTGGTCGGTGGTGATGAATTCGACTTTGGGATCATGGAACAGGGACAGGAATCCCAGCATGTCTTTGTCATCCGCAACGATGGAGAAGCTCCGTTGCAACTGGCGGCCAACTACCAGGGCGCCAACACCTGCGAATGCACCGTCGGCAGCCTGGAACGCGATCTCATCGCACCCGGTGAGACCGTCAATGTCACCGTCTCCTGGGGCATTAAGAAACCGGTGGTCGGATTCGCACATTCAGCGAGAATCCGAACCAACGACCCCGATCACGTCACGATCCCGCTTCTGATCAAGGGTGTGATTGGCCGGCGAGCAGTCATCCTCCCTTCAACCGACTGGTCGCTTGGACAAGTCGACAGCGACGGCACTGTCGAAGTCGACCTCACACTGCACAGCGAGATTTCGGACCAATTCAAGTTGCTGAAGATCGAGAATCCATCGGGACGAATCGTGACCAAGACCCAGGCTCTTGACGCCGAGCAACTCAAGGCTCTCGGCACTGCCGACGTCGCATCTTCAGCCGCCGACGAGAAAGTCGACAAGGCGATCACTCGCCTCAAGGCCGGAGCGCAGCGACCACTGCCCAAGTCCGGTTACAAGATCACCGCCACGGTCGACTCCTCCAAGTTCGCCTCTGGCCCATTCCTCGAGACGCTCACCTTCCACACTGATCTCTCCGAGGACCACGAGATCAGCTTTCACATCCGCGGCAGTCGTTCGGGAATGATCGAGTTCATGCGGACCCCGGGTAACGAGTGGGACAGCAAGAACCTGGTCCTGCGACTGGGGACATTCTCCGCGGCAAAAGGAAAATCTGTGCGGATTCCGATGCTGGTCAAAAATGTTACCGGCGATAGCAAGATCCAGATCAAGTCGGTCAAACCCAAATTCCTCGAGATCGAATTTGAACGCGACACGAAGTTCCCGGCCAAGAAGAACCGCCGCTACTGGATGACACTGACCGTTCCCAAAGGGAAACCTCCGATCGTGCTGACCACTCGTCGACATGGGGAAGTCATCCTCGAGTTCGATGGCGACACCAAACGCATCATGAGGTTCTTTGTCGGCTTCGTCTCGCGCTAACGTCCCTTTCTCCACCTCTCACCGCCGGCTCACAAACTTCATGCCACGCTGGACCGCCTTGTCCCTGGTCACGCTGACGGTCGTCACCGGCCTGGCCATGTGGTACTGGTTTGCCCCGACCGAAACTCCCCCCGGAGTCACACCGAAGTCGCCGACCATTCAGCCCTCACCGGACCCCCTGCTCCAGGATTGGCCTCACGATCAACTCACGCTGGTCGTCTCCGGTGAACAACACGGATACCTCGAGCCCTGTGGCTGCTCCGAGACGCAATCCGGAGGCTATTCACGGCGAGCTGACCTGCTCAGGCAGATGACCAAGCGAGGCTTCAAACCGGTCTCGTTGGACCTGGGTGGATTGGTCCAGCGACGGCGTGAACAGAGTCGTCTGAAGTACCAGACGATGTTGTCGGCTCTGGCCGACATGTCCTACGTGGCGGTCGGAGTCGGCCCCGAGGATCTTGCTCTCGGAGCCGACTTCTTGCTCTCCCAGGGAGACACCGAATCATCCGAATCATCCGAATCGAATCCGTCGCCCCCGCGTCCGTCCCTGTTGGCAGCCAATGTTCGATTGTTCGACACCGACGATCTGCCCGGGGCCCCGGTTGCCAGCCGGCTGATCAAGTCGGATCAGCACACAATCGGTATCACCGCGATACTCGACCCCGCGCTGGCCAGGCCACTCGCGGCTGCCGGCGCACTCAACGACGTGACAATCCAGTCTCCCGATGATGTCCTCCCGAAAGTGATCGAGTCGCTGGTCGGAAAGGGGGCCACATTGTTGGTGCTCCTCTCCCACGCCCCGATCGACACTTCCCTGGCACTCGCGCGGCGATTCCCCCGTTTCGACATCGTGATCAGTGCGGGTGGCCCCGAGGATCCCCTGACTGACAATCCACGCCAGGTTGGCACCACCACCGTGGTGACGGTTGGACAAAAGGGAAAATACGTCGGGGTCATCGGTATCACTCCCAAGACAATGACACCTCGGACCAGATTCGAGTTGGTCAACCTCGACAACCAGAGATTCTCCGATCATCCGAAGATGATCCAGGCCATGAGAACTTATCAACAGACACTCGAACAACTCGACCTCGCCGCCGGGATGCTGCCCATCGACACCAGCGGAAATCGCCGATTCGTCGGTTCGGCCAGGTGCGGCGAATGCCACACCCAGGCTCTGGCGAAATGGAAACAAACTCCACACTCCCATGCCTTCGAAAGCCTGACCACCGGACGGACCGGGCAGCAAGACAACTGGGTGCCGCGGACATTCGACGCCGAGTGTCTCAGTTGCCATGTCACCGGCTGGGAACCCCAGAAAGTGCTTCCCTTCAAGAGTGGATTTGTCGACAAAAACACCTCGTCGCATCTCCTGGGCAACGGCTGTGAAAATTGCCACGGCCCGGGTGACCGACACGTGGAACTGGTCGAGTCTGGTGATGTCGAACAATCGCTGTCGGAGGTGCGAGTCACTCTCAAACAGGCTCGCCGCAAGACCTGTATCGCGTGTCACGACCTCGACAACAGTCCGAAATTCAAATTTGACACTTACTGGCCACGCATTGCCCATCCCGGACGAGACTGAAGCATGTCCGTAGACGTCCCCAGCCGCATCCGTTTCCTGACCGAGGAAGCCCTGTTGTGCCTCGATTGGTCCGATGGCCAGTCGTACCAAATTCCCTTTCGTGCACTCAGACAATTGTGCCCATGTGCCTCGTGTGTCAGTGAAACCACCGGGCAACGTGTTCTGGACCCTGACTCCGTGCCGACAGACATTCACCCGACAAATGTCAGTCACACGGGGAGCTATGCCCTGAAAATTATCTGGAGCGATGATCACGACACGGGGCTGTTCACCTGGGAATATCTCAACGAGATCGGAATAGCGATCGAACAACTCGAGAACGATGATGCCGATTGAAGTCGAACTGAAATTTCCGCTGGTCGACGGGGCACCGACAGCCGCGGAGATCGTCGAGCAACTCGAAGCGATCGGCGGACGGGTCCAACCACCTCGTCAGCAACACGACCACTACTACACCCATCCGGGCCGTGACTTCGGTGAAACTGACGAGGCGTTGCGGATTCGTGAAGACAACGATCAGTTGCAATTGACGTACAAGGGGCCGCTGATGGACGACGTGGCCAAAACGCGACTGGAACTGGAGACCGGGATCGAGTCCGCCGAGATCGCCGGTCGAATTCTCGTGGCACTGGGTTTTCGTCTTCTCCGGACCGTTTCCAAACAACGCCGCCCGTTTGACGTTCAGTGGCGGAATCTCCCGGTCGAAGTGGTGATCGACCAGGTCGAGGGACTCGGCGAGTTCGTCGAACTGGAGACGATCAGCGACGTCGATGGCCACCAGTCGGCGCGCGACCACCTGCTGGACCTCGCCACAACGATGGGGCTCGTAGACAGCGAGCGACGGAGTTACCTGGGCTTGCTGTTGCTGGCCGACTCATCCCGGGACGACTGAAAATTTCTATTGAATCGTCTCCGGAATCAGATTTTCGACAGACTGGCGTTGAAAACCGGACCGACAACGGCGAATATTCATATCCCGGCGCAGGATGGTGCCGGTCAATTCATGCGTCCGACGATTGTCACGCAATCCGGACGCGGCGCGGGACAAAGGAGTGAGAACCCCATGGCCAAAAGCAAGACACGAAAAAAAGCCGCCGCGGACAACCCGGCGGGAATGCTCGACAACGCCCTCGGACAGATCGAACAGGCCTTCGGCCCCGGCTCGATCATGAAACTCGCCGACAATGCAAACCTCGAGGTCGAGGGCATCGGCACTGGGGCCCTCTCCCTGGACCTGGCCCTCGGAGGCAAAGGCATGCCACGAGGCCGAATCGTGGAACTCTACGGCCCGGAGTCCAGTGGCAAAACGACACTCGCATTGCACGTGATTGCCAATGCTCAGAAATCTGACGGCATCGCCGCCTTCATCGACGCCGAACACGCGCTCGATCCATCCTGGGCCAAAAAACTTGGCGTCAATCTCGAAGAACTCCTCGTCAGCCAACCGACCTATGGCGAGGAAGCTCTTCAAATCGCCGAGATGCTGATCAAGTCCAATGCGGTTGACCTGATCGTCATCGATTCAGTCGCCGCCCTGGTCCCCAAGGCCGAACTCGATGGAGAAATTGGCGACACCCACGTCGGACTGCAGGCCCGGATGATGAGCCAGGCCATGCGAAAGCTGACCGGAGCCATCGCCAAGAGCAAGAGTTGTGTGATCTTCATCAACCAGATACGAGAAAAAATCGGAGTCATGTTTGGCAGTCCCGAAACGACTCCCGGTGGACGTGCCCTGAAGTTCTACAGTTCAGCCCGGGTCGATGTCCGCCGTATTGCCACGCTCAAGGACGGCGACCTGGCCATCGGCATTCGGATGAAAGCTCGAATCGTCAAAAACAAGATCGCGCCTCCATTCCGGATCGCTGAATTCGACATGCTCAGCACCTGTGGCATCAGTCTCGAGGCCGATGTTCTCGACATGGCTGTCGAGGACCGTATTATCCAACGCAGTGGCAGTTGGTTCAGTTATGGCGAAACCCGCCTGGGACAAGGCCGCGAAAAGGCCCGGGTGTGGCTGGTCGAGAACCCCGACATGCTCGAGGAAATCCGTGCCAAGGTGCTCGTCGAACGCGGCTTTGGACCTCAAGAGGCCGCACCAGAGGCCGAGGTCGCCGAAACAACCGGAACCGACGAGACAGCCGAAATCCCGGAAGTTCCGGCTGTGATCGAGTTGCCCGAGGCGGACGTGGCCTAGCCAACGGACTTGGGTGGTCCCGCTGCAGTGGGTACGATCAGGGGGGAGCCCCGTTCGATGCGCAGCAGCGTGACAATCTTTGCGGCCCTCGTGCCGTTCCTGATCGGCCATTCGGCTGTCTCCGCCCAGGAGACCCCCGTGCCGGCGGGAGCCCTGGCATTGGAACGTTCACTGGTCCGGGTGACTCGACAGGTCGAAGATTCCGTCGTGGCAATCGCCCGGTACCAGGTGGCTGGCTCCACACTCTCTCCCAATTCTCCAGGCGCGCCGCCTCCCACCGTGGACCCGGATCACCCCGACTTCATTCCCAATGAATACGGAACCGGGATCGTGGTGTCGGACCCCGGCGATGAGACCCGTCGACTGGTCCTGACCTGTTTTCACGTCGTGACCGGGCCCCTGGTGGCGGCCGGCCGAAATCCAACCCACAAACTGCACGTGCGGTTCTCAAACCGCCGCGGATGCCCGGCGAAGATCCTGGCCGCCGACCCCCGCAGCGATCTGGCCATCCTCGAACTCAATCCAGCCGATCTCAAGCGGGCCGGCCTTCAGGCTCGCTCACTGAAACCACTGAACATCAACGCCACTCCGTTACCTTCAAAGGGTCGCTTCGTTCTGCTGCTGGGAAATCCGTTCGCGATCGCCCGTGACGGATCAGCGAGCGTCGGGTGGGCACTGATCAGCAACACCCGCCGCCACGCCGTGACTTCCGGAAATCGTCCCGGAGCCGAACATTCGATCCACCGACTGGGCACCTTGCTCCAACTCGACAAACGACTCAGGCACGGCACCAGCGGTGGCCCTGTTCTCGACCTCAACGGACGTCTCCTGGGATTGACCACGTCCATCACACCGCACGACGCAATCGACACTCCCGCCGGATTTGCCATCCCCCTGGACAAGCCCATCACGCGAATCATCAACACGCTCCGTAAGGGACTGGAGGTCGAATACGGGTTCCTGGGAGTCCAGCCCGACGATGTGTCCACCGGGCAACTTGCCGCCTACAGTGCCGAGTTCGACCAACCAGGGGCAGCACGTGCCGCACGCGTTTTTCGCGGGTCCCCGGCAGAACGGGCAGGGATTCGAGGTGGTGACCTGATACTGTCGGTCGGCAAGGAACCGGTCCGGGATCGCTACGAATTGATGAGGCACGTCGAACTGGTCGGTCCCGGCCGCGAATTGACACTTGAACTCTGGCGGGAAACAACACGGCGAAGAGTTCGTGTGAAGGCGACACTGGGAAAATGGCCTCTCCCGGATCGCAGTGGCATGATCGCGTCCAAGCGACGTCATCCACCATGGCGAGGGCTCGACGTCGATTATCCGACCGGTCGACGACGGTTTGTCCCCGATTCGTTCGAATTCCCCCGTGCGGTGGTCGTCACCGCAGTGCAGCCCGGCAGCTCCGCCGCCAAGGCGGGAATCGAATCCGGTGATTTCATAGAATCTGCTGCCGGGCAACGGACAGAAACTCCCGCTGAATTCTTCCGGGTGGTCAATTCCCGTCGCGCCGACGTATCGCTAAAACTACTCGATGGACGACAGGTGACGCTGACCCCCTGACCGCCTCTGATTCCAGTAACGTCCCCCACCCGTTTCGATCGACGACTCCCGATGAAAACCGACGAACTCCGCGAAAAATACCTCGAGTTTTTCGAGTCCCGGGGCCACACCCGCCGTCCCACCGACGTGCTGGTTCCTCCCGACGACCCGACCGTGCTATTCACTCCGGCCGGCATGAACCAGTTCAAGAACCAGTTCCTGGGAATTGGACCGCTGGACTTTACCCGTGCGACCACATGCCAGATGTGCCTGCGAACCGGTGACATCAGCAACGTGGGAGTCACCGCCTATCACCACACCTTCTTCGAAATGCTGGGGAATTTTTCCTTCGGCGACTACTTCAAGACCGAGGCCATCCAGTGGGCCTGGGAATTCCTCACCGGTGACGACTGGTTGGCACTCGACTCCAATCGCCTCACTGTCACCGTCTTTGCTGAAGACGACGAGGCGTTCAAGATCTGGAATGACGACATCGGGTTGCCCGATTCTCGCATACGACGAGACGATGAGTACGAGAACTTCTGGCCAGCCGGAGCACCAACCAACGGCCCCGACGGTGTCTGCGGTCCCTGCAGCGAGATCTTTTTTGACACCGGCGAGGGAGAACCGGTGGAGATCTGGAACCTGGTGTTCACCCAATTCAACCGAATCGGCGATCCCCCGGACAACCTCCGACCATTGCCCAAGCAGAACATCGACACCGGCATGGGACTCGAACGCATGGCCGCGGTCATGCAGGGAGTCCGCAGCAACTTCGAGATCGACATCCTGCGAGGACTGTGCGAGGCGGCCGGTGAAGTGGTGGGCGTCGACTACTCATTCGATGCCGAAGCCGGTCGGCCTTTGCGGAGAATCGCCGATCACATTCGCGCCGTGACCTTCTGTATCCACGAGGGTGTCGAACCGGGCAACGACAAGCAGAGTTACGTGGTCCGACAGTTGCTGCGGCGAGCGATGCTCGAAGGCTATCTGATGGGTCGCCACGAACCCTTCCTGCATCAACTGGTCCCCGCTGTGGTCACAGCGATGCAAGCCGCCTATCCCGACCTGGCCACATCGGCCGACCCGGTCGCCAACGTCGTGCTCGAAGAAGAGAACCAGTTCCTGGATATCGTCGAGCGTGGTGTCGCAAAGTTTCAGAAACTCGCTTCGTCCGCCGAGTCCGAAGGGAGAACCCGGATCAGCGGTGACGAAGCCTTTGACCTTCACCAGACCGACGGGTTTCTCGTGGAACTGACCGAGGCCCTGGCGGCCAGAACAGGATTGACCGTCGACCGGGAACAATTCGATGCCCGCATGAAACAACACATGGCCGGAAGCGGTTCCGGCGCGTTTCTTGACAGCGTGATGGCGGCCGGTCCGCTCGATGAACTTCGCAACCGCATCGGTGGGACACAATTCGACGGCTACGACACCACCGACCAGAACGTGCAGGTCATGGGGATCATCGCCGGAGGCGAGTTGATCGAGAACTGGTCCGAGACGGGTGACACGGCAGTCGCCGCCATCGTACTCGACCGATCTCCGTTTTACGGTGAGGCCGGTGGACAAGTGGGGGACAATGGCCACCTGGGTGGCTCAGACATCTCGTTCCAGGTCACCGACACCCAACGGGATGGAGAACTGCTGTTGCACATTGGCTACCTGGAATCGGGGACACTCTCGCCCGGCAACGAACTCACCGCCGGAGTCGACTCGCAGAGACGTGCAGGGATCCGGCGAGCCCACTCGGCAACTCACCTGCTGCACCACGCCTTGCACACCGTCCTCGGGCACAATGCCATGCAGCGAGGGTCAAAAGTGGAACGAGATGCCCTGAGGTTCGATTTCGCCCACAAGCAGCCAGTCACGGCTGAAGAGCTCCGAAAAATCGAGGACGTGATCAACTCGAGAATCGCCGAGGGGGCCGAAGTGACGACGGAAGTCATGGCACTCGAGAAGGCGCGAGAAGCCGGCGCGATGGCCCTGTTCGGAGAGAAATACCCCGACAATGTGCGGGTTGTCCAGATGGGCGATTTCAGTACCGAGTTGTGTGGCGGAACTCACCTGGTCAACACCGGACAGGTCGGACTGTGCCGGATCATCTCTGAAGAACCGGTCGCCAAGGGAGTCCGACGCATTTCGGCACTGACCGGACCCAGGGCACTCGAACAAATTCGCCAGACCGAGTCGGTCGTCAAGGAACTGTCCAACGCACTCAAGGCACCGCCAGAGGAACTTCTCGGACGGGTCGAGTCGTTGCAGGACGACCTCAAGGAGCTCCACCGGCAACTCAAACAACACAGCCGCTCGGCCATAGCCGGAACGGCCGACTCCTTGATTGAGGATGCCGAGGTAATCGACGGCGTCCGGATCGTGGCCCACCGTGCCGAGGGAGTCGACCGGGAAGGGTTGCGAGACTTTGCCGACCGGTTGCGAGACAAGGCGTCGCCGGTGGCACTGATCGTGGCAGCCGAGGTCGATGGCAAGGTCGCATTGACCGCAGCAGTCAGTCCCGAATTGCTCGAGCGAGGACTCAATGCCGGAGACTGCGTCCGTGCGGCAGCGCAGGCGGTCGGCGGCGGCGGCGGCGGGCGACCGGACCTCGCCGAAGCTGGTGGCAAGGACCCCAGCCGAATCGACGAGGCTCTGGAAGCCGGGGCTGAGGTCTACCGATCCACCCTGGCTTGATCCAACCCTCAGGCCAAGGCCACACCGCGACGCTGCAATTCTCCCAGGATGGTCTCGACCAGGTCGGTCACTTCCACCGGATCCACGTCCGAACCACCGGCCATCATCGGTTCGGCCCCACACCCCTGCTCGGACAACAGCCCCTGCAACTTGTCGCTGAGTTTGTCGAGATCACTGACCAGTGACGGAGTCTGGGGCTGACGGCCCTGGCCCATCCGAAATCCTCTCAACGACACTCCAAGACGGAATCCGTCAGGAAACTCTGGTCCGAGAATCATCGCATCAAAAAGGTTCACGAGGGCATACTGCACCTGGCGGGCCTCTTCGATTTTTCCGGCAACCGTCAAGTCGTAAAGCTTGCGCGTCACCTCGGGCACGACGCCAGAACTGGCATTTGTGCCCCCGTCGCAACCGGCCAGCAACATGAGCATCAATGACGCGTCCCAGCCGGTCAGGAACGAGAATTCCGGCCGAAGTGGCCGCACGGCCTCGATCATGCGGATCATGTGTGGCAGGTCTCCGCTGGAGTCCTTGATTGCCACCACTCTCTCGCACTCCTCGGCCAACCGGCACACCGTCGGCACATCGATCGGGGAAGCGAACATCGGGATGTTGTAGAGTGTGACATCGACTGGAGTGTTCCTCGCGATCTCACGGAAGTAAGCGTAGACCGCTTCGGGCCCCAGCCGGTAATAAAACGGCGCGACAATCGCGACTGCCCGAACGCCCAACTCGTGATAATACTCGCACGCCGCTATCGTCTCGCGAACGTTCGCCTCGGCCGCTCCCGCCAGAATCGGCACCCGCCCATCCACCTGGTCGGCGATGATCTCGACAATGCGACGTCGCTCCTCGACGGTGAACCGAGTGAATTCGCCCGTCGACCCGTTGGGATACAGACCGTGCACACCCTGGGCGATCAGCCAATCGACATACCGCCGTAATTCCGATTCATTGATCTCACCCCGCTGGTCCATGGGAACGAGATTCGGTGTAAAGATGCCTGTCAATCTGCTCATGGCACACTCGATCGATTTTCGGGTCACGGATTGGCCTGCTGCGGCCGTTGGTTCGAGCCTAACCGACCGATGGGTAGAACAGGGGCTTTGGGTCGGGTTTGAGGCCGGAAACAGGGCAAGACGGTCCGGTTAGTCCAAGCCTGACGGCTGGGACGATGGTAGGTACTGACGGGCCACGGTAACGAAATCACAAGCCAGTGATTTTCCGCTCCGGCAATCAGTCCTCCCGGTGAGAAACAGCCTCATTCTCGACCGGGACTTTGCCCAGGACCCGGAGAACCGTGACCGTCGCCACCACTCCCACCGGCAGACAGATCCACACCGGCACTCCCCAGCCAATCGGCAGGTATCCGACCACCAGCGACACGACAGCGACGACAAATGCGTAGGGAGCCTGCGTGCCAACATGATCGAGATGATCACAACCGGCTGCGGCCGATGACAACACGGTGGTGTCGGAGATGGGTGAGCAGTGATCGCCAAAAATGGCTCCGGCAAGCACTGCTCCAAGGGTCCCCAACAACACGGGATCATCCGGAACTGGAGCACCAAGCAACTCCCAGGCAACGCGCAACGAGATGGGAATCAAGAGAGCCATCGTCGAGAACGAACTCCCGGTGGACAGTGCAATGGCCGCGGCCAGAACAAACGAGAGTGCGGGCATCAATTCCGCCGGAAGCCTGCGGCCAGACACCTCGACCAGGTAATCCGCCGTCCCCAGTGCTCCCTGGCCACAAACCGCTCCCAATCCCCACGCCAGGACCAGAATCCACAACGCCGCGAACATGCTGGCTCCACCACGAAACCACCCCACCAGCGTCTCTCGCCCCGACAGAGCTCCGGTCGCCAGGCTCATCACGACACTCGCCAGTGAAGCCAACACCGAGGCTCCCAGCATCACTTCCAGTGCTCCATCACTTCCCAGCCACGCCAGCCCTCCGACCAACCCACCCAGAAGCCCCATCAGGGGCACCAGGGCATTTCGGACCAGTCCCCGCCGGACAATCCCTTCGGGAAGTTCGTCCAACGCGGGTGCCGCCGTGCTGCCGATTCTCGACACATCACCATCACTGATTGCACGCTGTTCGGCCCGGGCCATCGGCCCGAAATCTCGCCCTGAACTGGCAACACTCCAGACAAAGACCAGCAACAGGATCGAATAGAAACGATATGGAATTGTTTTCACGAACAGCCAATACGCGTCAATATCCTGGCCAAGTTCGCGGTAGACATCTCCGATCAGGCTCACCTCGTAACCCACCCAGGTCGAAATCAATGCCAGCCCGGCAACCGGGGCCGCGGTGGCATCGACCAGGAACGCAAGTTTTTCACGAGAGATCCGCAACCGGTCAGTGATCGGCCTCATCGAGGTGCCCACGACCAGCGTGTTGGCGTAATCGTCAAAGAAAACGGCCAGCCCCAGGCCACACGTCAGTTTTTGGCCGTGGCGACGGTCGCGACCGGGCCGAATCAATCTCCCAATCACCGCCTGCATGGCACCGTTTCGAGTGATCACGCCAATCATCGTCCCCAGCAAAGTGGTGAACAATAGAATCAGCAGGTGTGCGTAGACATTCTCCGAATCACCAACCAGGTAGTCCCGGAATAGCGCCACCAGTGCCTCAAAGACGTCACCCCGCGCCACGATCAACGAACCGGACACCACGCCGGTGAACAAGGCCCACCCGACCCGGCGAAAGACAACTGCCAAAAGAATTGCCAACAGGGGAGGCAACAGACTCCAGGCCCCCAGTGACTCAGAAGTCACATCGGCTAGCAACAGTGGCAACGTCTCCAATCGCATCACTCACCGGCCCTGTAGCCCTTGTCAGTCGTCGACTTCAAGCCGAACGCGGCCAGGACACCCGGACACACAATCCGCTGGGCTCGTTCGGCTCGACCTCGATCCGTCCTCCCTGCAGATTGACGATCCGCCAGCACTTCGGCAACCCGAAGCCGAGTCCTCGGCCGGCCTGCCGCCCCGAGAAGAACGGATCGAAAAGATGGCGTCGTGCTGTGGCATCCAATCCGGGTCCCCGGTCACGAACCTCCAACACCACCGATTCACTGCCGGTGACGCTCACCAGGACCTCTCCCCCTTCCGTATCCGCTTCGAGGGCATTGGTCAACAATTCTGCGACCACCACCGACAATTGCACGGGATCGGCGAGAATTGTCACCGGGCCATTGTCGATCACCTGGACACGGCCTTCTCGTGACGCATGGCCGTCACACACTCCCTGGACCACGTCCACGACCGACGCGACAAGTTCGACCTCGCATGGCTCGGCAACAGGCGGTCGCGCGAACACCATGACATCGGAGATCATGTCCCGAATCCGGTACGCCTGTCCGGCAATTGTCTCCAGGGCCTGTCGCCGGGCTGGGTCGGTCTCATCACGCAAGAGCAACTGCACCCGCCCGACGATCGTCGCGACGGGATTGTTCAATTCGTGACCTGCACCGGCCGCAAATTCGGCCAGAGATTCCAGTCGATCGTCGTCGGGAGCCACGGTGACGGGCTCGGATTCCCCGCTCATCGAAGCCACCTCGTGACCAGACGGCCTCCAGACCAAACCACCTGTTGCTAGGCGGGCACTTCGATGTCGAGCAAGTCGCAAACGCGAGCGAACAGGGCATCGACTTCAAACGGTTTCTGCATGAAATCGTCGGCCCCCGCCTCCTTCAGATCGTCGATCTTGTCCGCCTCGACCATTCCACTGATACAGATGATGCGAACGTCGTCGAGAGCCGAGTCACTGCGAACTCGCTGGCAAACTTCCTTGCCGTTGATGTCGGGCAACATCACATCCAGGACGATGACGTCCGGCTTGTATTCCTTGACCATCATGCCGGCGTCGAAACCGTTGTTGGCCACACGGACGTCGAATCGACCATCCGCATCAAAAACATCACGAATCAACTCGACCAATTCTTCATCGTCATCGACGATCAAGGCCTTGCGGCGGCCGCTCTCCAAGGCATCAGTCGGGATGCCGTTGTCCTTCATGAAACGGTACAGCACGTCTCGCGGAATACGGCGGAACCGTGAACCGGGGACACGAAATCCCTTCAACTGGCCAGAGTCGAAACAGCGAATGATCGTCTGCTGTGAAACGTTACAGATCTTGGCCGCTTCACCGGTCGTGAAGACTGTCTTCATTGAATCCATCCGTTCCTTGAATGGGGCTGACGCCAAACCCGTTCAGCATCGCTTCGGGCATTCCTATCCGAGTCAACCAGCCTGGTCGGCCCATGACCCGGAACTCGTATCAAGCCGAAGCCTCTCCATGGCATCGATCTTACCCTCTTTATCACAGGGGCCGATTGTATCTATCTTCCAATGTCGGTCAATACCTACATCGCCCACCAAGCCCCCCCAATGGCACATTTGCACTTCATTTGCCTATTCCACCGGACCGTCCCGCCCAACTCATTTGGCTAGTCGGACTCGACTGACACGGGCCGCTGGAGATGCACCAACAACAACGCGAGATCAGCCGGGGTGATCCCACTGATGCGGCCAGCCTGCCCCAGGTTGGAAGGACGGACTCGTCCCAGTTTTTCTCGCGCCTCGTTGCGAAGTTGAGGAACCGCGTCATAGTCGAAAGTGGTCGCAATCGACACGTGTTCGGTTTTTTGTTGCTGCCGGATTGAAGCCTCCTGACGCTTCAGGTAACCGGCGTACTTGGTTTCAATCTCGACCTGTTGAGCGGCCCGGGGATTGATCTCTTTCAGCGCCAGTCCGGATGGCAATTCACACAACGCCGTCCAGTCGACCTCGGGTCGTCGCAGTATCTGTTCGAGCGATTTTCCGTCGTGGCGCAGATCTCTAATCAGCCCCACGGCATGCTCGACATCACCTTCGTGCCGCTCCAGTTGCGTCAATCTCCGGGAATCCACCAGGCCCGCACGATGTCCGGCCCGGGTCAGGCGTCTATCGGCGTTGTCGTGCCTCAACAATAGCCGGTATTCGGCACGCGAGGTGAACATCCTGTACGGCTCATCAACCCCCCGGGTGACCAGGTCGTCGATGAGAACTCCAAGGTACGCCTGGCTCCGATCGAGCACGAGCGGGGGTTGATCCGCCAGTTGCAACGCGGCATTGGCTCCGGCCAACAGTCCCTGTCCGGCCGCCTCCTCGTAACCCGTGGTGCCGTTGAGTTGACCGGCAAAATACAGTCCCGCGACAAGGCGGGTTTGCAGGGTGTTGTCCAGTTGGGTGGGCGTCGCGAAATCGTATTCGACCGCATACCCATACCGCATGATCTCGGCCTCTTCGAGACCGCGCATCCCTCGTATCAGGTTGTCCTGGACATCACGGGGCAGGCTGGTCGAGATGCCGTTGCAGTAGACCTCGTGGGTGCCCCAGCCTTCGGGCTCCAGGAACACCTGGTGCGAGTCTTTTTCGGCAAACCGTACCACCTTGTCTTCGATCGACGGGCAGTATCTGGGACCCGTCGAGTCAATTTGACCACTGTACATCGGTGCCCGATGCAGGTTGTCGCGGATCAACTGGTGCCCGTCCGCGTTGGTCTCAGTCAACCAACAGCACAATTGCGGACGATCAATCGACTCGGTCAGAAAGCTGAACTGTTGTGGAGATACATCGCCGGGCTGCTCTTCGAGACGGTCGATGTCCATCGTGCGACCGTTGAGCCTTGGTGGAGTTCCGGTTTTGAAGCGTTGGAGTTCAAACCCCAGTCGATGCAATTCATCGGAGAGCGTGCCGGTGGTGCCTTCTCCAGCGCGGCCTCCGGCGGTCTGGGCCTCACCGGTGTGCATGATCGCCTTCAGAAACGTCCCCGTGGTGACAACCACAGCCGCGGCCTGGTAGACCGCGTCACCGCGAACCCGGACCCCGGTGACCCGCCCGTCGTCGACGACCAACCCCTCAACCATTTCCTGTCGCAGCACCAGGTTCGACTGGCTCTCGACCCGCAACTTCATGGCGAACTGGTAGGCTTTTTTATCGGCCTGGGCCCTGGGACTGTGCATCGCCGGACCTTTGCCCCGGTTGAGCATACGAAACTGCAGCCCAGTCTCGTCGATCACCTCGCCCATCAATCCGCCCAGCGCATCGATCTCACGTACGATCTGGCCCTTGGCGATCCCGCCAATAGCAGGATTACAACTCATCTGTGCCACCGTGTCACAGTTCATTGTCAGCAACGCGGTCCGTGCCCCCACGCGTGCCGCTGCCAACGCAGCCTCACAACCGGCGTGCCCGGCACCGACGACCACGACGTCGAAATCGTACCGTGCTCGACTCACACCATCCCTTTCTGGACTACAATCACGCGGCTTGTCTCTGCCGATCCCTACCGGGGACCATCACACAACGTCGCCGCTGGCTTGAAACTCAGACCACAAACCACATACTCCGGGTCTACCGTTTAGTTCCGATCGTCTCGAACCTCCAGAGAGGAGTCAACTGATGGCTGATGTACGTACGGGTGCCGTAACACTCAAGGGTGGTCCTGTTGATTTGGCCGGTCCGGCGTTGGCCGCCGGTTCCCCCGCCCCGGAATTCACACTGCAGAATTCAGACCTGGGTGACGTCACTCTTGCCGACAGCGCCGGCAAGACCCGTATCATCGCCACGGTGCCGTCCCTGGACACTCCGGTCTGCCACGAGGAAACGAAAAAATTCAGCGAAGCGGTCGGAAGTCTCGAGAACACCGAGGTGCTGGTCGTCAGCATGGATCTTCCGTTCGGCCAGAACCGTTGGTGTGGAGCCGAGGGAGTCGACAACGTGACGACCCTCAGCGGCCATCGCTGCACCGGCTTCGGAGAAGCCTATGGCGTGCTGATCGCCGGTGGCCCACTCGACCGGTGCCTGGCCCGCGCTGTCTTCGTCGTTGATGGCGGCGGCACGCTCACGCATGTCGAGTACGTGTCCGAAATCGCCGAACATCCCGACTACGACGCGGCCCTGGCCGCTGCCGGATAACCAGGGGTTATTCGAACAGTTGTCCCTGTTGCGAACCGTCGGGTTCCCCGTCGAGCGTCAGGCCCATGTGGGCGAGTGCCGCGGCGGTGATCATGCGTCCACGCGGCGTCCTCTGTACGAATCCGACTCGCAGCAGGAACGGTTCGACCTCGTTCTCGATCGTTTCACCCGCGATATTCAGACTGTGCGCGACAGCCTGCATCCCGGCCGGCCCGCCACCAAAGACGGTCGCCAGGATCTGCAAGTACTTGCGGTCAAGACTGTCCAGGCCCAGTTTGTCGACCTCGAGCATCTCAAGCGCCTCGGCGGCCAGCACGTCAGTGATCGCCGGATGACGACCGGCATCGGCAAAGTCGCGTGTCCACCGCAGTAAGTTGTTGGCCTTGCGGGGCACTCCCCGGCTACGCCGAGCAATGGCAACCGCCGCCCCCTCCTCGATCTCGGCCCGCAATTTTTTCGCGTTCCGACGGATGATTTCGGTCACGTCATCGAGTTCGTAGAAGTCCAGATGCTCGCGGTTGACAAAACGGTCTCTCAACGGCGCCGTCAACATGCCGCTCCGGGTCGTCGCACCAATCACGGTGAAGGGTTCCAATGCCATGTTGATCGTGCGAGCGTTGAGTCCTTCACCCAGCGTGATGTCTATCCGAAAATCCTCCATGGCCGGATAAATGAACTCCTCGACTGTCGGTGGCAAACGGTGAATCTCGTCAATAAACAACACCGAACCACGACCGGCGTTGGTGAGATAGGGAAGCAAGTCCTTGGGCGCACTCAGCGACGGGCCCGAGGTGATCTGGACATCAACACCCAGTTCGCGCGGGAGAACCGTTGCCAGGGTGGTTTTGCCGATTCCGGGTGGCCCATCCAGGAGCAGGTGTGAAAGTGGGTCGCCCCGCCTGCGAGCCGCCTCGAGAACGATCCTGAGGCGTTCCACGACCTTCCGCTGCCCAACGACGTCATCAAGAGTCAGGGGCCGGAGGTGATCGTCGAGATGGCCATCATCCGGGTCAAACCCCGCACCATTTTCTGACCCCGCAGGCATCCCCTCGAGTGGATCGGGAATCTCGTCACCCGGTTCAGGACCTCGTAGCACGGGATCTCGCGGCATCAGCCGGCCACCTCGGCCAGAATCTCATCGGGAATATTGAAGTTCGCCGTGACACTCTGCATATCGTCCTGGTCCTCGAGCGCCTCAAGCAGATTCAAAACCTTCTTGCCATTGGGCACATCCAGATCCACGGTGTTTTGCGGCACGTGTGCGATCTCGGACACTTCTGTCACGATCTCGGCTGACTTCAGGGCACTGAGCACTCCCAGATAGGACTCCACCGATGAAGTCACCTGGAACACCTCTCCCTCATCCTGAACATCATCCGCACCGGCCTCGAGAGCCAACTCGAAGAGAGTCTCTTCGTCGGCCACTGACTTGGCAACGGTGAACAGTCCCTTGCGTTCAAACATCCACGAAACACAGCCGGTGCTGCCAAGATTCCCACCAGCAACCTCGAAGATTTTCCGGACTTCGCCCGCCGTACGATTTCGGTTGTCGGTCAACGCGACACACAGGACCGCAACGCCGGCAGCCCCGTACCCCTCGTAGACAATCTCGATAAAATTGTCGTCGCCGTCCGCCCCGCAGCCTTTCTGGACTGCTCGCTCGATGTTGTCCTTGGGCATACTCGCCTTGCGGGCCCGATCAATGGCATACCGCAAAGTGAGATTGGAGTCAGGGTCACCGCCACCGGCCTGAGCAGCGACAATGATAGCACGGCTGAGTTTTCCGAAGAGCTTGCCGCGTTTCTTGTCGGCCAAGCCCTTTTTGTGCTTGATCCCCGCCCAGTGGGAATGCCCTGCCATGACACCCTCGCCTCGTCGGCATCACCAGCCTGATCACCCGCCTACTTGCTGGGTGATTTGACCGGTTGACCTGCGTCCTTGAGTTTCTGTTCCAGTCGCTCGATCAACTTCTTGTCAGGTCGCTTGTCCTTGCGAGCCAACTCGAGCGCCTTCTTCCAATTTTCAATTGCCGTTTTTTTCTGTTCGAGCTTTTCCAGGCAGTCTGCCAGGTGTTCCAGGATCGTGGGATCCTCACCCTCGCGATCGGCCGACGCCTTCTTGAGATACTCGAGTGCTTCGTCGTACTTGGCCCGCTTGAAGAGCACCCATCCCATGCTGTCCTGGTAGGCCGAGTTGTCCGGTTCCGCCTTCAAGGCCTTGCGGATCATCTTTTCGGCCTGGTCGAGTTTCTTGCCCTGGTCGGCGTACAGGTAGCCGAGATCGTTGTTCACCGAGGGATTCTCTGGGTCCTCAGCAAAGACCTCTTCCAACACCATCTCGCCTTTTCGAATGTCCCCCTGCTCAACATAAATATTTGACAAGGAGAACTGGCATCGGCGGATGACACTCTTGTCCTCGGGAAACTGCTTGATCACCCGTTCAAACAACGGCACGGCCTTGTCCCACTGCCGAGCGTGGTAATGAATCCACGCCTCCTGGTAATGCAGCAGCGGGTGATTGCTCGTGCGTCGAGCTTCTCCGATGGCAGCCAACGCCTGGGCAGTCTTCTCTCCGAATTCGTAAGCCTGCGAGAGTTGGAAAAGGAACTGGGCCTTGAAGACATCCAGGGCGCGGTCGTCGGCAGCGGCACGCAGCAGTGAGGCCGCAGGAAGATATTTCTCATCCACCATCAGGGCACGAGACAGGTCCTCAACATGGCGACGGAGTTGGTCCAGCAGTACACGATCCTTGACCTCCCGGGTCCCTTTCTCGGCCGACAGGGCCCACCCCAACAGGGTCGCGGCAGACTCTTTTTCCTCAAGCTGAATTGCCAGTCGAGCAGCCACCAGCCGTCGAGCAAAAGGAGCTTGTCCCTGGTCGTCGGACGCCTGTTTGGACGCCTCGGCCAGAAGATTCTTTCGCAATTCTTTCTGTTCACCAATCGCCTTGAGTTCAACGTCCAGCCGCTTCACATCACCACGGGAATCCACTGCCATGCCAAGAAATTCGAGAAGTTCCTTCGCCTGCCCACCACGTCGATGCAAAACCGCCAATCCCCAGTGGCCTGCCTCCCGATCGACCGGATTGGCCTTGGCCAATCCCTGTTCATAGAGGGGACGTGCCTTATCGTACTTTTCGGCAGCCACGTATTGATCGGCCAAAAAGATCTTCAACGATGAATTGTCGGGATCGTGAGCCGCCAATTTTTCGAGTTGACCGGTCAACTGATCAGACTTTTTCAGTCCCTTGAAAATTTGGGCGAGCAGTTCGTAGGCGGCACGCCCCTTGGACGTTTGCTTCTTGTCGAAATAAACCTGCAGTTCAGTTAACGCCTCGTCGTATTTTTCCGTCTCCGTGTGGACACGGGCGATGTTGAATCCAAGCGTCGCCGGATTGCCTTGCCCTTGTTTTGCCGCCGCGCGGAAAGCTTCGACAGCCAGGTCCATCCGCTTGGCCACCAGGAACACCTCGCCCATTCGCTCGAACGAAGTCGCCGGGTTGGCCAACAGTGTCCGCCTGGACCGGTCGTCCAACTCATAGGCTTCGGGATTCTTCAACGCCGCAAACACCACTTCGAAACAACTCGAAGCGGCCTTCGCCTTGCCGGTTCCCATGTAAATCAACCCGAGATCTCTCATCACGTTGACGAAAATCGCGGACTTGCGATTGATCGCCTTGGAACGGCGAGCCTGCTCGAGCAAACCGATGGCTTCCGGCAACTTCTGCTGACGGATCATCTGCCGAGACAGCCACCGCAACAGTTGGTAGTCATCGGGATTGAGCGATACCGCCTTCTGGGCATATCCCACCGCATCATCAACCCGATTCAAACGCAACGCGATCTGGAGCATCTCCCGATAGATGGCAACCTGGTTGGGATCCTGCTTCACGGCCTTTTCGAAAGCGGCCAACCCTCCCTTGAAATCACCTTTCGCAATGCGGTAACGACCGGTCATGTACCAGGCTCGAGACAGCGATCGGACCAGGCCAGGCTTCGTTGTCTTAAGCCGCTTGGGATCCAACGGTCGCGCCGGATCATCTGTCACCTGCTGCTGCAAACCTGACTTCTCTCCCTTGACCGTCGGAAGAGGAGGTGGAGGCGGAGCCGACTGAGCCATCACAATCGATGAAAGTAACAACAACGCGAAAAACGATCGGGTCATCGGTCTGTCCCTGCCAGAACCCGTTTCACACACGCGGCCTGTTGCGTATTTCAAGACACGGGAAACGGTGTCGGCATTGTAACCATTGCCAGAGAATGCGACTACGCCCAAGTCGAACGACCGCGGCAACTCTGGTAATGATTGTCTATCGTTTCGAAGACTTGCGTGTGGCCTTTTTTGCAGTCTTCTTGGCCGCAGTCTTCTTGGCCGCAGTCTTCTTGGCCGCAGTCTTCTTGGCCGCAGTCTTCT
>CAZYAZ010000069.1:24196-28347 GCA_964646205.1 uncultured Planctomycetaceae bacterium
TGGCCGCAGCTTTTCCACTACCCGTCGACTTCCGTTTTCGACGTGCAGTTTCGGTGAACAGTGTTTCGAGGCGTTCGACTGCTGTAGTCAATTCGTGAACCGGTCGGGGATCCTCTTTGTGTTCAAACTCGAGTTCCCGGATCATCAGAGGATCGGTCGCCAGGCAGCGAATCAAGCCGCAGAAACGATCTGCTTCGTTCTTGCGGACAACCGACTTCAACGCTGTGGCGGTTCGCTGGGGAGTCTGGCCCGAAGTACCCAGGCCCAACCAGGCCACCGCGTCGCGCATGCGATTATCCAGGGGAAGCAGATTGATCCCCACACAGTGTTTCATCGTATAGTTACGAGCAAACTGACTTATTTCGGGAATTCGTCCGAGCAGCCGATTGGCGTGTTCGTTGCTCTTGCGCAAAAGAGATTCAAAGTCGAACGCATAAAATGACTCGAAGACGTGAGTCAACAAGTGACGAAAGCGAAAGGCTTTCCATTCGGCGAACGGAGATTTGACGAACACGTGTGACAGTTCGGTAATGCTACTGACACGTGCTTCGTTGAAATCGTGGAACAACGTTCCAATTCGCTGATAGAAAGTCTCTGCCTCGGCAAAGGTGCAGTCTTCAAGACAGATCGCATAGATCAATGTCTCGAGCACCGGTTGCTCTTCAGGCATGCGAAAATCCGCTCGATAGCGTTTCTCGAGACTTTCGAGAATACGTCGGATGGAATCCTGTCGGCCCGGGGCCTTGGTTTGCTTGGCAGCTGCCATGGAATCGTGGCGACATCCTGGAATGAGGGAAACGGGTCCGAATGTTCAGTTGTGAACCAGTTGAAAACAAAGAGGGTGACAAATAGTAAACGGAATCAGTAGGGAAAAGGAATTCGGTCTGACCGGATCTCACCTTCAATCTTCAGTCGACAACTCCGAAGAAGGCTCGTCGGTTGGACTCTGTTCCTTTTCGATTTCCGATAACAACTGAGCTGTTTCGAGATGCTGACGAAACTCGTCGTCGAGTGCGAATTCGAGCATCGGAGTGTAGCGTGTCTTGAGCCGATCAGCGATTTTTGACTGGAGAAACCCTCGAGCGGATCGCAGTCCGTGAAGCGAAAGAGCCTGGGCTTTGCTATCCCCCCGAACCGTGATACGAACCCGAGCTGAACGCAGATCACCGGCAACGTCGACTCCCACAACGGTCACGTCCTGCACTCGGGGATCCTTCAACTCGAAGAGGATCGCCGAGCTGACCGATTCTCGAATGGCCTGTGCCATGCGGGCGAGGCGGCGAGCAGTCATATCACTCGAGAGTCCGTTTGACTTGGTCAATCCGGAAGGCCTGCAATTCATCGCCTTCCTTGATGTCGTTGAATCCATCGAGCCGTATACCACACTCCATTCCACGGCGAACCTCTCGGACATCATCCTTCACGTTTCGAAGAGAGCCGATGGGATAATCGTTGAGAACCGTTTGATTGCGAATCACTCGAATTCGATCGGTTCGAGTGATGGTCCCGTTGAGTACACGCGAGCCCGCAATGGTCCCGAAGCGACTGATATGAAAAGTCTGCAGCACAACGGCGCGTCCCGTTGACACTTCGACCTCTTCAGGGGCCAACAGTCCTTCCAGGGCCAGCTTGATGTGGTCCACCACTTCGTAGATCACGTCGTATCGCCGGACTTCGACTCCTTCGGTATCAGCCACCTGACGTGCTTTCTCATCGGGCACGACATGGAAAGCGATAATGATCGCTCCGGAAGCCACGGCCAACATCACGTCGCTTTCGTTGACACCTCCCACACCATGGTGCAGGACCTGTACGCGGACCTCAGGATGTACAAACTTCCCAAGTTCCCCACGCAACGCTTCAATCGACCCGGGAGTATCGGCTTTGAGAATCAATGGCAGATCCTGGGCTTCGCCCTCGCGGGCCGCCTCGAGAATCTCTTCCATGGTTCTGGGCCGTCCCGACGAGAGCAGTGATTCCGTCCGGCCGCGTTCGCGTCGTAACTCGGCCACTTCGCGAGCTTCATCGAGACCTGAGAGCACGTGAAAGTGGTCACCAGCTTCAGGCACAAGATCCAACCCGGCTATTCGCACCGGGGTCGACGGACCAGCCGACTCAATCAATTCATCCCGGTCATTGTAGATCGCCCGCACACGGCCGAAACCGGCTCCACAGACGATCACATCTCCCTTTTGCAGCGTGCCGGTCTGAATGATCAGCCATGCCAGCGAACCACGTCCCTCATCACGAAATGCCTCCAGACACAACCCCGTGGCATTCCGTTCGGGACTCGCTTTCAGTTCGTGAAGTTCGGCGGTGAGCAGGATGGTCTCGAGAAGATCATCGACTCCGTCACCGTTGAGTGCCGACGTGCGAACGACCTCGACGTCACCGCCCCATTCGGCGGGAGTGATCTCGTTGGCAGCCAAATCCGCCAGCACCTTGTCGAAGTTGCTCTCCGGCAAGTCGGTCTTGTTCATCGCGACGATGACCGGCACTTCAGCCGCCTTCGCATGGGCAATGCACTCCACCGTCTGTGGCATCACACCATCATCAGCCGCGACAACCAGCACCACGATGTCGGTGACATTGGCCCCACGTGCCCGCATTTCGCCAAAGGCAGCGTGGCCGGGCGTATCCACAAATGTAATCGGCCGACCGTCTCGAACCACCTGGTAGGCAGCAATGTGCTGCGTGATTCCGCCAGCCTCTCCGCCAACAACATCGGTTGAACGAATCGCATCCAGCAGCGTGGTCTTCCCGTGGTCAACGTGGCCGAGGATCGTCACGATCGGTGGTCGCAACACAAGGTCCTCGGGGTCCTCATCAATTTCCAAGGAAGCCACAAGTTCAGCTTCGAGGTCCCTGGGCCGCTTGAATTCGAGTTCCACCTCGAATTCCAAGGCGATCTCCTGGGCCGTCTCCTCGTCAATCGCATCGTTGATCGAAACCATACGACCTTGCTCGAACAACGCCGAAATCAACGATCGCGCTGGCCGCCCCATGGCTTCGGAGAGGCTGCGAATGGTGACCGGGATTTCAACAATCGCCGATGATTTCAACTCGACCGGACCCGAACGCGACCGGCGGCGCCGCATTCCGCGACCACGGCGTTCCGGACCGTCATCCTCTTCCCCACCGGACTTGCGGCGACGCTCTCGACGTCGTTGACGCGACTCTTCGAGCCCCATTCCGCCAAGGCGACGTTCTTCGGTTAGGGACCCACGACGGCGACCGGTTCCCGGTTTCGGGACAACCACAGCCGGATCGTCATCCTTGCGTTTTTGTTCACTCGATTTTCGGAGATGAGCCGCCAGAGGAGACTGCTGCAACGTGTCAGCCGTCAGGCGGATGTCAGGCTTCTGCGTCTCGGTCTTTTCCTGACCGCTGTCGCCACCTGTTGATGGAGGTTGATAGGCAGGTGGAGCGGCGACGTTAGGCAACGTCGCCTTGGGACGCGGACGCCGGTTGGGACGGGCAGTTGTCTCCGGAACCGATCGGCGCCCCAATTGACGAATTTCACCAGAATTGTCTTCGAATGACTGAGGCGATTCTTCACGAACGACTGCAGTCTCGGCCCCCTCCTCTTTGGCCTCGTCTGCGACATCCGCGTCGGCGACCACCTCAACCTCAGTTGGAGATTCGCCCTCCACATTCTCGGCTTCAGCTCCAACCACGTCCGCCACGTCCGTCGCTTCCGTCGCTTCCGTCGCTTCTTCGGGCTCCGTTCCGGCAGTCTGAGGACGTGTCCTAGGCGACGGACGAGCAGTCATCGTGCGCATCGTGCGCATTCGCGCCGACGCAGCACCGTCTTCATCACGTACCGGAGCCATTGGGGCCGAGGCCACCTCGACGGCCGGCTTCGGTGCCGAACGCGACTTCAGATGCTCGGTAACCAGATCTTTTTGTTCGGGCGTAATACTCGCCAGGGGCGAGGACTTAACTGCCACACCAACCTCACCGCAAATCGCGACCAACTCCTTGTGGTCGAGACCCAGTTCTTTGGCCAGTTTGAAGATACGGATCTTCAACGAATCTCCTCCTCGTCTGCCACAGCTTCATCTGACCCGGCTTCTTCCGCCACAGCTTCTTCTGTCACAGCTTCTTCTGTCACAGCTTCTTCTGTCACAGCTTCTTCTGTCACAGCTTCT
>CAZYAZ010000070.1:0-7861 GCA_964646205.1 uncultured Planctomycetaceae bacterium
ACTCGCCATCCCAGGCAAACAGCACCGGGCAACTGGTTGGCATCAGGTCCACTTCCTCGATCCGAAGACGGGTGCCCGACGCGACGTCCAGTTGTCCCTGGGTGACCCCCTCGGACCAGACGACCTTCAGGTAATCCGCTCGCCGGGCTCCAGCCAGACCGATGGCCAACGGCTGCAGGCTCTGGCCCGCCCCGGAATCGGCCGGAAGCGAATCGGCTCGCAGCGTGCGACCACCGACCCGGACCAGCACGGTATTGCCCAGTCCCGAGGCATTGGACCGTTCGCGGTTCCGTCCCTTCTTTTTTCCTGACAGGGACACGGTGACAAAGGGCTGTCGCCCGGATCCAGCCGCCCAGGCCAGCAACGCCCCGTCAACAACCGTGCCGATGATCGACGGGCCATGGACATCGTCGAGCACGACGGGGATCCACGCCCCCAGGGCATCATGTTCTCCCGAATCGGCCACCTCGACCAGGCTGGCCGCTTTCGAGTCACTTGAAAACTGCCAGGCCGACCAGCCACTGGTCCCCACCAGCAACTCGTTCCGGCCATCACCGGTCACATCCGCCAGGGCGATGCGGGGAGGCCCCGAACCAATGACTCCCTCGGCATCGCCCAGGACCAGCTTCAACTCGTCCCACCCGCCATCGGGTTTGCGAGTCCAGCGGGCCACCGAGCCGGATTCGACAACATAGAGTTCCACCTGGCCGTCGGCATTGACGTCACCGGCCACCGCCGCGGCTGCCGACGCCCCGGCCAACTCGCCCAACGCCTTGTCGGCGTGGTACCGCCACGCCCGGTCGTTGTACAGCAGCACGTTGCCCGGATGTTTGCCGTCGCTCGCCGTGGCCGGACCCAACAACAGGATATCGAGGTCACGATCGCCGTCGAAATCGGCCACGACGGCCGATGCCGAAACGGTTCCAGAACGACTCACGCCGACCTTGTCACTGATGTCCTCGAACGTGCCATCGCGATTGTTGTTGAGCAGTTGAGCCGGCTGGTCCCGGTGGACCAGCAACAGGTCCAAATCGGCGTCGTGGTCCAGGTCCAACCAGAGGCCGTCGATGGTCGTTGCATCGGCCCCACCCGCCCCGGACTCTTTCGTGATGTCTTCCCACTTGCCCGCTTCCGACTGGCGCCACAACTGGTTGGTCCCACGTCGACAGAGGTACACATCCAGCAGGCCGTCGTTGTCGAAGTCGCCCCACAGCGGTGCCACCACTCCGGGGACCTTCGCCAGGGCATGGTCGGTGGCTCGAGTGAATCCACCGGGTCCCTTGCCGGACCCCAGCAACACGTGGTTGCCATCGGTGGACACCACGAACAGGTCCTGGTGACCGTCGGCATTGATGTCGCAGGTGGTCGCACTCACACCGGCAGGCACCTTGATCGAACCGGCAGCCGAAACCTCGGACGGTGGATCGAACAACGGACCGTCCGGAGATTTCACCGGGCGGGTGTCGCCCGGTGACAACCCCACCCGGATCACCATCGCCTTGGGTCCCATCAGCGTGTACTTGTAGGCGAAGGCCACCGAGAGCGGGTGTTCGTTGAGCAGCTTGAACTCGTCCATGTGCCGCATCGCCGCATCGAACTGTCCGTCGATTTGCCTCAGGAGATCGAAGCAGCGGTAATGAGCCGACTGGAAATACGGTTCCAGTTCCAACGCCTTCTGATGCCAGGTGACCGCCTCGGCCGGCTGCTCCTCTTCCAGGCAGCGGGCCAGGAAGTAGGCCGAGTGCGCGTCACGGGGATCCTGCTTCACGGCGCGCTGGAAATGCACCCGCGCCTGGGAAATCCGTGCGGCATGAAACAGCGACAGGCCCAGGCAATAAGTCGCCACGGCGTGATCCGGATCGGCGGCGACAACCTCCTCGAGAATCGGAACCGCCGAGGCTCCCTTCTGGGTGAAGTTGAGCACCGCCATGGCCAGGTTGACCCTGGCATCCAACCAGGCGGGATGGTCATCGACCAGCTTCTGGAAGACCTTCATCGCCTCCTGGTACTTGTACTGCTCCATCAGCCCGGCACCGCGGTTGTTCTCGGCAACCAACTCGGCGGTCACACGAAACGGTTTCCCGGACTGCCCACTGTCCCCGGGGGTCGTCCCGGCCCCACCGTTGCCTGGAGTCGGCGAATCGTCGGGACAGCCGACCAGCAGCACCAGCAGCAACAGTGGCCAAAGACCGCAGCAACGCGACCAGCGGACGTCGGTCATTGATTCTCTCCCGTCGCGGAATCCGGCTCGATCCCCGATCGCTTGCGACCCAGGTCAATCCGCTCACGGATCGCGGCACCGGTCAGGGGATGCGCTTCGGCCGGCGGCAACCAGGATTGTCCCAGGTAGTTGTGAACCTCGCTCCGCAGATGGCTCCGCATGTCGTGACCGATCCGGCGATGGCGTTCCGCTCGCAAGGCCGCGAGATCAATCGGAGCCACCACGACCTTCTCGCCTGGGCCCGCATCAGCCTGGGCCAGGATCCGTCCGTCAAAATCGACGACCATGCTCCCCCCGGGCCAACTGAATGGCGGGTAATGCTCGAAGGTGGCCCCCTGGTTGCAGGCGACAACGAAAGCGGTGTTCTCGGCCGCGCGGGCCCGGTTGAACAACGTCCACCAGTCCATCGGCGGAGTCGCACCCCAGGGATCCATGTACGCCGAAACGCGGATCAGGACCTCGGCTCCCTGGAAGGCCAACTGGCGGATCGTCTCGGGAAACAACCAGTCGTAACAGATCGCCACGCCCAGTTTTCCCAGTTCCGTGTCGACCACCGGAAAGGGGTCGTCGGTATAACCGTCCAGGTCGTGGGGGCTGGCGTGCAGTTCCCAGGGAATCCATGGATTGACCTTGCGGTACTTCGACAGCACGCCGTCGGCCCCGACCAGGCAGGTGGTGTTGAACAGCACGTCCGGCCAGTCCGGATCGGTCTCGATGAACGACCCGGTCTGGATCAGGCAACCGTACTTGGCGGCCAGTGCCTGGTAGGCATCGGTGTGTTCGTTGGGGACTTCCACGGCCAGGCGTTGCCTGAGCATTTCCACCGAGTCGTAGATCGGCGCGGCGTGAGCAAACTCGGGAAACACCAGCAACCGGACATCATGAAATGGCTCGTAGCCGACAATCGTCTGCTCGGCCATCGCGCACATGCGACGAGTCCGCTCGCCGATCTCGTCCCGATCCGACGGACAGGGGAAATCGGTCTGGCAGCAGGCGGCGTAGTAGCGATCGGTCATGGCACGGAACAGCTGCGGGATCGGCTGGTGTTGGTACGTCGCGGGGTCGCCATGTGCCGGGACAATGTACGGAGATTGCTGAAAACCCCATTCAGATGATCAACCGCACACCTCCCAGAGTCGCCTGGTCGTACTTGAACTTCTCGCCGTGTGAACCAATGAACATCAGGTTCTTGGGAATCTTCCATTCACCGGACAGTCGATCGATCAACGCCGGACTGAATGTCCCCTCCATCTTGACGAACTCGAGATCGATGTTGGGGTAGGCCTCATCGAGCACCTGCAGGTCGTGCTCGATCTTGTCGGAAATCTTCGAGACATCCTCGGCAACCGTCACCACCTTGATCCGCTTGGTCTGTTCGTTGTCGCGGACGTACTCGACGGCCCGCCTGAGGTTGTCGACCATGTCACCGCGAGTGAAGAAGACAACCTGCTGGGAATTGATCTGGTCGATCTTCTTCTCGATTCCCTTGGAGATGCCTCCAAAGAACTGCAGCACCCACTTGCTGTGGTACTGCACGATTCCCAGCACCGTCTTGAGCAATCCGACCCGCCACAGCATGACCATCACCACGGCGAGAGCAGGCAGGAAGTAGTAGAGGAAGACCATGAAGTACTCGGGCTGATCGATGGCGATCCCCACCAGGGCCGCGGCCACCGCAACGGTGGCAACCACCACAAACACCCAGGACGCCCGGTCGGGGCGGGGCAGTCGACGGCGACGCACCTTCAGCAACATGTTGCCCACGGCGAACAACACCATCACCGACAGGAACGACAGCGTGTAGACACCCGCCAGGGCTTCGAGAGCTCCGCCAGTCACCAGCAGCACCGAAACGGCCAGGATGAAAAAGGCGATGACGATGCGGTGCGTCGTGCCGAATTTCTTGTTCTTCTTCAGCAGGTACTGGGGCAGGCACCGGTCCAGTGTCATGCGGTGGACCAGGCCGGTGACCCCGACATAGCTGGTCAAAACGGCTCCACTGAGCACCAGCGCGGCATCGATGGAAATCAGGAATTTCAGCCAACCACCGGCAGTCAGGTCCCCCAGGTGGGCCAGCAGGTGGTTCTTGTGAAATCCGACCTCGTCAACGGGCAACACCGCCAGCGTCAGGAACGCCATGCTGGGATTGAGAATCGAGACAGCAATCCACATGTTCCGCAACGTCTTGGGGAACACCCCGGGCTCCTGTTCCTCCACGAAGTTGGCCGAACTCTCGAACCCCGAGATCCCCAGCATCGCCGCACAGAATCCGAAGAACAATCCGACCAACAGGGTCGTCTCGGTCAACACCGCCAACCCCCGCTCCTCTTCGTGGCCACCGTCATCGGCCGACTCGGGTTGGACGAGCACTTCCAGGCCACCGGTGCCGATCCGCCAGCGATGGGGATCTCCTTCGACCGCAGCCACCTCCTCGCCGGCCAGTTCGACACCTTTCTCCTCGAGGTACACCTTGAGCGATTCGGGCAGCGTGCCGTTGCCCAGTTGCGTCTCGATGCCGCCGATGACCTCGTTCTTCTCTGTTGTCGACAGGGCCTCGGAGTCGAGCATCTTGCCCGAGATGATCATCTGCCGCTGGATGGGAGCCTGGAAATCGAAGTTGTCATCCAGGTGCGCGTCGTTGGAAAGAAACCAGACGAGCCCGGCGATGAGCAACAGGCCGAGGGTGACCAGGTGTGTGATGAAGATCCCGATGGCCACCTTGGCACTCTCGGTGATCCCCACGATCGTCAGAATCATGAACACCGCCAACAGCCCGATCGTGGCGGCGATCTCCGGCAACCCATCCCACAACGACCGGACATAGTGCACGGCTTCGATGGCCGAGATGACCGCGGTGGCCATGTAGGAGAGCAGCGTCAGGCAGGCGGCGACCGACGCGCGGGACTTGCTGGTGGTGTTCAGCAACGCGTTGTAGGCACCGCCGTTGAGTGGCAGGGCCCCCACGACCTCGGCGTAGATCTTGCGGAACAGGTACAGCACCGCCGCGACGATCAGCAGCGAGAATGGCGAGAGATGAGCGGCGGCCATCGTGGCCAACGCCGAGACATACAGGCAACTGGACGTGATGTCGTTGCCGCAGATGGCCGTCGCAGCCAACTGCCCCAACTTCTTGTGACCGCCTGGAGACTCGGGACTTGCCATATCCTGTCCGAAACTCTCGAAACGGGCCGCCAATTCGTGCCGATATCACAAAGAACCGCACTCAGAGCCTGCTAGACTACAGGGACGACGGGGGATTCCACAACTGCGACGCTGGTCAACGGGGATACGACGAAACACACGACGGGCTTGACCAGCCCGGCAATCGGATGGTACCGAACACCTGTGACGATCCTTCCGGCACCCACTGCATCCGACCGCCTCAATTGCCCGCCACCGAGCGTTTCGCCGGGGCCGACGTTGAGGCGACGTGAATTGTTGCGGATGAGCCTCGGTGGCCTGAGCCTGCCGGCATTGCTCGCCTCGCGGGCCGCCGCCGACCAATCGTCCGCCGGTGACCGCAAGGCGGTGATCCTGGTCTGGCTGCAAGGTGGGGCCAGCCACCTGGAAACCTACGACCCCAAGCCGCTCTCGGGATCGGCCTACCGGGGTCCCTACGATCCGATCGCCACCGACGTTCCCGGGATGGAGATCTGTGAACTGCTCCCCCACCACGCACGGGTGGCCGGAAAGTTCAGCCTGCTCCGGTCGATGGTGCACACCGGGTTCTGCCATCAGCAGGGCACCCAGCAACTGCTCACCGGACACCCGGTCCGAATTCTCAAGCAAAAACCCGATCACCCCGACCTGTTTTCCATCACGCATCGGATGCGGCAGGCACCCCACAGCGGCCTGCCCAACTATGTTGGCGTCAACCCGGTGCCCTACGCCGGCGCGGCCTACCTGGGACCGGCCTACGAGGCCTTCGCCGTCACGGGAGACCCCAACAGCGGCAATTTCCAGGTCCCCAATATCGGGCTCGATGACAAGCAGAAACTGGCCCGGATGCAGGAACGGATCGGGCTGCGGCAAAGCCTCGATCGGCTCAGCCGCGAAGCCGACCAGTACCACCGCATGAAGGCCCTGGACGAATTCGAAACACAGGCCCTGGACGTGCTGACAGGTCCGGCCGCCAGGCGGGCTTTTGACATCAACCAGGAATCGGTCGCCACGCGAGACCGCTACGGTCGAAATCGCTGGGGACAACAGGCGCTGTTGGCCAGGCGACTGGTCGAATCGGGAGTCGACCTGGTCACGACCACCTTCAACGGATCACTGTGTGGCCGCGTGGGCAACTGGGACGACCACGCGGTCAATCACAACGTCTTCGAGGGACTCAAGCACCGCTGCCCGTTCTATGACCAGGCCGTGGCCGCCCTGATTGAAGACATCTTTGAACGCGGGCTCGACCAGCGAGTGATGGTGGTGGTGACCGGAGAATTCGGTCGGACGCCCAAGATTTCTCACGTGGCCAGTTCCGGCAAGGGCGTCGCCAGTGCCCCCAAGGGGACCGTACAACCCGGCCGGGATCACTGGCCACGTGCCACCTCGATCCTCTTCGCCGGTGGCGGGATTCCTGCCGGCCAGGTCATCGGATCAACCGACGGTCGCGGCGAGGACGCCAAGGACCGGATTGTCGGTCGCGACGACTTCCTGGCCACGATCTACCACCACCTGGGAATGGACGCGGATCACCTGGCACTGGCCGATTTCGCCGGTCGCCCCGTCCCCGTGCTCCGTAACGGCACACCGATCCGCGAGTTGACCTCCCGCGGGTAGCACCGCGATGCCCGAGACCGCCGGCACGGATTGGTCGGATAGTACCGGCTGTGCCGCGTCTGTGGCGCAACCAACGGAAACCAAGAGAAACCGGTACCACCGCAGCGAGAAAACTGTTGAGACGTCGCCTCGCGTGTGTGAGCATGAATTGACCATGCTGACTATCTGCAGTGATCCCCTGCCCCGTACCGACCTGACCTACGCAGCGTTCCGAGCCAGTTTCCACGAAACGCTCGAACGACTGGTACTGGCCCGGCAGTTCGACAACGACCCCTGGCAAACCTTTGGCTTCCTGACCCAGGTGCCGTTCCTGAAGTCCGTCCCACCCCAGGTCCAACTCGACCTGCTGTCCGAGACCTGGTACCGACACGTCTGCTCGGAAACCCACGTCGCAACACTCGTCGACGAAGCAGTGATCTTTGCCGCCTGCGAAACCGCGGCCCGGATGGCACGAGTCAATTCCGACGAGTTCACCACCCTGCTCGAACAGGGGCCCCAGAGACTGATCCGGGACGTGCACGACGGGCTGGCCGAGGCGATGAAGCAACTGCACATGGCACTGGACTGCGAAGGAGACTTCCTGGTCATCTCGCAGTTTGAGGACCTGCCGCCCGATGAAGCTCAACAACTCAAGAGTGAACTGTGCCTGGAAGAGGAACGACTCGACGAGTTGTTCGACGTGCTGGGTCGCTGGCGGGTGACTCCCGGTTTTGCCGATCGGCTCAAGGGGCTCCTCTCGTCCCAGGAAATACGTCACGCCCTGCAGGTCGTCTCGGACTGAACGTTTCTCGCCCCGACCTCAACCGTTGACCACGTCTCATGGCACGCAAGAAGACGGTCAAGAAGGCAGTCAAGAAGACG
>CAZYAZ010000070.1:7961-28202 GCA_964646205.1 uncultured Planctomycetaceae bacterium
AAAACGGTCGCCAGGAAGAAGACCACCTCCGGGAAGGGGTCCCTGGGCCGGCCAAGAATCGCCGGATCGGCCGAACTCGACATGGAGTTCAAGGGGGACTTTGGTGCCCGCCAGATTTTTCAGTTCCTGGATGTCCAGACATTCAAGGATCTCGAGGAATTCAGCCCCCAGGAGATCACCGATCGGGTGATCACGCCACTGGTGCAAGCCGTCGAACGAATACGCAAGCAACTGGCGATGGCCAATCGGCACCTGTCGGGCGACCAGAAGTTTGCTCGGACGTTTCAAGCCGAGTTGGCCAAGGTGATGAAACGCTGACCGACGCTGGTCCGAATTGACCGATATCGACGTCGGCCGCTAGTCTGAGAGCCGGTCCACGGATCTCTTTCCCCACGCAGGTGCTGCATGCGGATTTTTCGGCACGTGATTCCGCTGATCACCCTGGCAGCGACCCTGTTGCCCACACCGGTGACCAGTGCAGCCCCACCCCGTGCGTCGATCTTCGAAACCGACATTCGACCGTTGCTGGTCGCTCGTTGTGGCCGCTGTCACGCCGGGGGAAAGAAAAAAGGGCAACTCGACCTGGGCAGCCTGGCGGGCATCCGCCGAGGCAGCGAGTCGGGAGCAATCGTTGTGCCCGGCAAGCCCGAGAAGAGCCTGCTGGTCGAGGTACTCTCCGAAGGCGCCATGCCACCGGATGGGAAGAACCGTCCCAGCAAATCCGAAATCACCCGGATCACCGACTGGATTCGCAACGGGGCAAAAACCCGCGCCGGCGATTTCTCTGCCGGGGACGCTTTGACCCAGGAGAACGTGCTGCCGATCCTCTTCACCCGGTGTGTCGTCTGCCACGGCGGCCGCACACGAAAAGGTGGATTGGACCTCAGGACCCGACACGCCATGCTCAAGGGCGGCAAGTCGGGACCCGCCATCGTTCCGGGCAAACCCGACAAGAGCCTGCTGATCAAGAGGATTCATGACCGCGACATGCCGCCCCCGAAATTGCTGGTCGATTTCGGAATCCGGCCAGTTGAAGCGGGCGAACTCGAGACAATCCGGCGTTGGATCGCTGCCGGAGCACCCCACGTCGAGGTGGTGCCCGACGTCGCCACCGCGACTGACGATCCACTGGTCAGTGCCAAGGACCGCGACTTCTGGTCGTTCCGACCGCCGCGCAAACCAACGGTGCCACGGGTGACGAACAAGTCGCTGGCCGATCGTGTCACGAACCCAATTGATGCGTTTCTCTTGAGGCAGCTCGAAAAGAAATCCCTGGGATACTCCCGGAAGGCCGATCGCCTGACACTGATTCGTCGAGTGGCCTTCGACCTGACCGGGCTGCCGCCAACGTGGAAAGAAGTCGAGACATTCCTGGGTGACAAGCAACCGCACGCCCACGCCCGGATGGTCGACCGCTTCCTGGCCAGCAACCACTACGGTGAACGCTGGGGACGGTACTGGCTCGATCTGGCCGGCTACGCCGATTCGGAGGGCAAACGCTCGGCCGACCCGATCCGGCCCCACTCGTGGCGATACCGCGACTACGTGATCCGCGCTTTCAACAGCGACAAGCCCTACGACCGCTTCCTGCTGGAACAGATCGCCGGTGACGAACTCGCCGACTTCGCAACCGCGAAGACGATCAGCCCGCAGTTGCAGGACAACCTGGTGGCCACCGGCTTCCTGAGACAGGCTCCCGATGGCACCGGCAGCGACATCGTCAACACGGTGGTCGAACGGTTCGAGGTGGTCATCGACGAGATCGACGTGCTCGGTTCGGCCGTCCTGGGCCTGACGGTCAAATGTGCCCAGTGTCACAGTCACAAGTACGACCCGATCCCCCAGCGGGACTACTACCGGCTCGTCGCGGTCTTCCAGGGCGCCTACGACGTCTACGACTGGCTCAAGCCGTCATTCGTCCCGGGCCAGACCAAGAGCAAGGCGGCCGGTCGAGTCTTGTCGTACCTGACCACGTCTGAACAACAGCAGCACCGGCTGGCTCGCGCAGCGGTCGAGAAACAAATTGCCGCCGTCAAGAAGACACTGGCCGACCGCCAGGCCGCCTTGCAGAAGCAGCACGCCGAGAAGCAACTTGGCACCCTGCCGGAAGTCCTCCGACAGGACCTCCGCAAGATGCTGACCACCCCCAAGAAAAAACGTGACGCGGTCCAGAAGTACCTGGCCGGCAAGTTCGAAAAACGGCTCACCGTGACCGTCGCGGCACTCAAGAAACAGGACGCCTCCTTCAAGAACCTCACCACCGTCACGAACAACCGCGTCAAGGAACTGACAGCCGAGATGCCCGTCGAGCCCCGGATCCGGGCTTTGTGGGACCGGGGTGACCCCTCCCCGACGTGGCTGTTCCGACGTGGTCAGTACAACAAGCCCGGGCACCGGGTCGGCCCGGGCGTTCCCAGCGTGCTGACCGACGGCAAGACCCCGTTCGTCGCCAAGCCACCGTGGCCGGGAGCCCACTCGACGGGTCGCCGGCTGGCACTGGCACGCTGGCTCATCGATCCCGATCACCCGTTGACGGCCCGCGTGATGGTCAACCGGATCTGGTTCCACCACTTCGGACGCGGCCTCGTCGAGACGCTCTCGAATTTTGGCAACACCGGAACTCGGCCGTCTCATCCGGAACTGCTGGACTGGCTGGCTCGCACATTGATCGAAGAGAAATGGAGCATCAAGCAACTGCACCGCGTGATGATGAACTCCTCGGCCTACCAGCAGGTCTCGGCGATTCGTCCAGCAGCCGAGGCGGTCGATCCCGAAAACCGGTTGCTGTGGCGGATGCCGTTGAAGCGAATGGATGCCGAGGTGGTCCGCGACAGCATCCTGGCCGTCGCCGGTCGACTGAACGATTCCCCCTTCGGGCCACCCGACCCCGTCGACGTCCGACCCGACGGCCTGGTGACCTCGCGAGAAGCCGGCGAGGGTTGGCGACGTTCGATTTATATCCGTCATCGCCGCAAGCACATGCCCACGATTCTCGAGACCTTTGACCTCCCACAGATGATCCCCAACTGTGTCGAGCGTCCCGATTCGACCGTCGCCAGCCAGGCACTGCACCTGTTCAACGATGCCATGATCCGAACTCTCGCCGATGCGTTTGCCAAACGGGTGACTCGCGAAGCGGGCAACGCCCCGTACAAGCAGATCGAGCGGAGCTACCAGTTGGCACTCAACCGCATGCCCAACGACACCGAACGCGAAGTTGGGCTGGCGGCTCTCGAGGAATTGACTCGTCTGTGGCAGCAGAAGCCCGGTGGAACGGGCAAAACACCACCCCAGCCGCCCGCCCAGCGGGCCCTGGCAACCTACTGCCACACGCTGATCAACTCGGCAGGTTTCCTGTTCATCGACTGACGATCACCCACACACAGCGGTCCTTCCACCGGTGAGTTTGACATGACCAATCCCATCGCCCGACGCGATTTCTTCCGCAGTGCTGCCGACGGGCTTCACGGCACCGCCCTGGCGTACCTGTTCGGCCGAGAACTCTATGGCGGCTCCGGCCTGCTGGCCGCCGACGCACCGCCCCCGCCCAGGTTGTACGACCTCACGCCCAAGCAACCGCATGCCCGGCCCCGGGCCAAGGCGATCATCCAGTTGTTCATGCAGGGCGGACCCAGCCAGGTCGACCTCTTCGACCCCAAGCCGACTCTCACCAAACACCACGGCCAATCGGTCTTCAAGGACCTGGCGGCCGACGTGTCCAGTCCCGAGGCCGCCGGTGGACTGATGCGCAGTCCCTGGAAATTCGCCCGGCACGGACAGAGTGGAACCTGGGTCAGCGAGTTGCTGCCGCACACCGCGCGGCACGTCGACCGCATCGCCGTCGTCCGTTCGATGTACAACACCCATCCCAACCACGAACCGGCACTCTACAAGATCCAGTCGGGCAAGCTGCTGCCCGGCCTGCCGTCGTTCGGTTCGTGGGTGGCCTATGGGCTGGGCACAGAAAACCAGAACCTGCCCGCCTACGTTGTCCTCGACGATCCCCAGTCACGGCTGCCGGTCAACGAGATCCAGAACTGGCAGTCGGGCTACCTGCCCCCCGTCTACCAGGGAACCCGGATGAGGCCGACCGGCTCGCCGATCCTCAACCTCACACCGGAAAAATCTCGACAACGTCCCCAGCCGGTCGTCGAGGCCAGCCGTCGGCTCCTGGCCCGGCTCGATCGAATCCACAAGACACAGCGGCCCGGCCAGTTGCGACTCGATGCGAGAATCTCCAGTTACGAACTGGCCGCCCGGATGCAGATGACCGCCTCGGACGCGTTGGACCTCGGCCAGGAAACCCAGGACACGCAACAGCGATACGGCATCGGGAACAAGACGACCGACAACTACGCCAGGCGTTGCCTGATGGCCAGGCGATTGGTCGAGCGCGGAGTCCGCCTGGTGCAGATCTACACCCGCGGGCAGATGTGGGACAACCACAGCAACATTGGCAGCAGCCTGGTCGGCGCCTGCCAGCACACCGACCAGCCGGTCGCCGCCCTGCTGGATGACCTGGGCGAGCGAGGATTGCTCGACGACGTGCTGGTGGTGTGGGGCGGCGAATTCGGACGGTTGCCGATCGCACAAATTCGGCCGGGCACCGATCCCAAGAAAGCCGGCCGGGATCACGGCCCCGCGGGATTTTCGATCTGGATGGCGGGAGCTGGCATCCGTGGAGGAACCGTCTACGGGACCACCGACGAGATCGGTTACAAGGCGGTCGACAAGCGGGTGAGCGTTGCCGACTGGCACGCCACGATGCTCTACGCCCTGGGCATGCACCACGAGGATCTCTACTTCGATCGGCACGGTTTCCGCGAGCGATTGACCGGGACCGACGAGGTTCGCGTGGTCCGCGAATTGTTTGCCTAGGAACGGTTCAGCACCGTCAACGCCACCGCCGCCGCAACCGAGGCGTTGAGCGAGGTGATCTCGCCCCGCGACGACATCTGGCAAACAACGTCACAGTGTTCCAGGGTCAGCCGTCTCAGACCCCGCTCCTCGCTGCCGATCACCACCAGCCAGTCCCGGTCCAACGTGGTGTCCGACAGGTTGTCCTCGCCACGCTCGCTGGTCCCCATCACCCACAGGCCGGCGTCGCGCGCCTGGCGGAGTGCCCGGGCCAGGTTGCCAACCCGGGTGAAGCGAACATGCTCAAGGCCACCCGAGGCCACATCGTAGGCGGTCTGGGAAAGCGGAGCCGACTGGTTGGTGGTCAGCAACACGCCGCGGACCCCGTAGAACGCCGCCGTACGAAAAATCGCGCCGATATTGTGAGGATCCTGCAGGCGATCCAGGGCCAGCCACACTCCGTGTTCATCCCCACCAGCCGACGAGAACAACTCGTCGATCCCAACATCCGACCGGTCACGGACGGCCGCCACAGCCAGCGGCGTCCGCCGTCCCTGCCCTCCCTTGTCACCACTCGCGTCCCGGCGTTTCGAAGAGCCAGCGGGCATGCGACCGGTCCGCACCGGAACACCCAGGCTGCGTGCCGAATCCGCAACATCCTGCCAGGCCCCGTGAGGCGATTGATCCCCAAGACGTATCTCGAGCACATCGCCAGCCCGGGTGGCCAGTGCAGCCAGCACGCTGTGCGGGTTCTTCAGTTCGAGCATACTGTCCCGTCCTCCGCATCCCGTCTCTGGCGATCGACCTCGTAGAGCAAAACGGCGGCGGCCACGGCCGCATTGAGAGACTCGATCCGGCCAGACTGCTCGATTCCAATCCGTCCATCGCACACGTCCAGCACATCCGCGGCCACGCCGTCACCCTCGTTGCCCACGACCAGCGCCACAGGCCCGGTCAGGTCGCAGCCCCGGGCCGCCACCGATTCCTCGGCCGTGGCCGCCAGCACGGCAACACCATCGCGACGCAACCGCATGACCAGCGCCACCAGGTTCTCCGACCGCGCGATGCGAACATGGTTGACCGCCCCGGCTGAACTGCGAGCCACGTGCCCGTTGATCGCCGCGTGGTCTCCGGAAACCACGACCCCGTCGACACCCAGGATTTCGGCCGAACGCAGGATGGCACCGAGGTTGTGTGGATCCTGCACGGCGTCCAGCAGCAACCACAGTGGCACAGAACCGGCGTCCTCGAGCATCGCCTCCAGGGGTCCGAAAGGATACTCGCCCACCCGGGCCAACAGGCCCTGGTGCTGGTCGGTGTGACAGCGCGCCCGGATCGAATCGGAGTCGGCCTGCTGGACACCAACGCCCAGGCCGTCGGCCAATCGACGCACCTCCTCGGCCACCCCCGCCTCGACGCGATCCGAGAGCCACACATCCCGGATCGGCCAACGCCCCCCCCGCAACGTCTCGATCACGACACGACGCCCCCAGATCCAGTCTCCGGGACGATTGCGACTCGCCCGTCCGCTACTCTTCCCGCCTGAGGACCGCCCGACCATACTTGATTCCCCGACCGCGATCGGCCCACCACCGTGGGCCACACCAAGTAACGATTCTGGAAACTGCCGTTTGCCGCGGCAAGCCCGTCGATGGTCTCTCCACCTCTTCCCATCCAACCGGTGACCCGACCGATCACCGGGTCGATCCGCCCGCCGGGCTCCAAGAGCCTGACCAACCGCGCCCTGGTGCTGGCGGCCCTGGCACGAGGCACGACCCGGTTGACGGGAATGCTGGACAGTGACGACACGCGAGTGATGCTGGAATCACTGACCACACTGGGATTTGAAACCAGCGCGGGTCCGGCGATCGGCGAGACACACATCGTCGGTGGCGACGGCACGATCCCCGCCACGTCGGCCACGTTGAACCTGGAGAACAGCGGCACCAGCATCCGGTTTCTCACTGCACTCACCAGCCTCGCCCACGGCGAATTCACGCTCGACGGCAATGACCGCATGCGACAGCGTCCAATCACCGACCTGGTGTCGGCGCTTCGAGAACTCGGAGTCGATGCCGCGTGTCCGGAAGAGACCGGATGTCCCCCGGTCACCGTGGTTGCCAACGGACTGGGTGGCGGGCAGGCCAGGCTCTCGGGCAGCAGTTCGAGCCAGTATCTCAGCGCCCTGCTGATGGCAGCTCCGTGTGCGGCCGCACCCGTCACAATTGCCATCGACGGCACCCTGGTCTCGCGACCTTACATCGACATGACACTCGCGTTGATGTCGCGATTCGGAGCCACCGTGACAGAAGATCCCGCGGGCACATTTTCGATTCCAACAACCGGCTACGACGCCGTCACGCTCGACATCGAACCCGACGCGACGGCAGCCAGCTACTTCCTGGCCGCGGCGGCCGTGACCGGCGGTCACGTCACCGTCGAAGGACTCGGCCACGGCGCCCTGCAAGGAGACGTGGCCTTTGCCGACTGCCTGGCACGGATGGGCTGCTCGGTCCGGGAGACTCCCGACGGGCTGCGCGTCGAGGGAGGCGAGTTGGTCGGGATTGATGTCGACATGAACGCAATCAGTGACACGGCACAGACACTGGCGGTCGTCGCCGCCTTCGCCGAGGGGCCGACCCGCATCCGTGGGATCGCACACGCCAGGATCAAGGAAACCGACCGGATTTCCGCGACGGTGACCGAACTCACGAGGTTGGGACTTCATGTCGAGGAACACGACGACGGCCTGACGGTTCATCCCGGACCACTGGTGCCGGCCGAGATCCAGACTTACGACGACCACCGGATGGCCATGAGTTTCGCGGTGGCCGGCCTGGTTTCTCCGGGTGTCGTGATCAGCGACCCCGACTGTACGAGCAAGACCTATCCCGGGTTCTTTGAAGACCTGGCCCGACTCTGCGGAGTTCCTCGATGACGCCACCGATACAAACAGCACGACAGATCGCCTTCACGGTCCTCGAACAATGGCGTGAAACAGGCCAATTCGCCGCACCACTGCTCGAATCGATCTTCAGCCAAAACAACGACCTCAGTGCGGCGGACCGCGGCTTGGCCAGCGAACTGACCTACGGTGTCATTCGCCGCCAGGCCACACTCAACGCCGTTCTGAAACCACGGATGAAGCGTCCTCCCGAACAGGTCGAATCTTCCCTATGGACGCTGCTGCAACTGGGCACCTACCAGTTGCTGTTCCATGCAACCGATTCACAACACGCCTCGATTCACGAAACGGTCGAATTGACCAAGTGGTTGAACAACGCCCACTGGACAGGTTTCACCAATGGCGTCCTGAGATCGGTGCAACGGGACCTGGACAATCAGGTCACCACGGCGGCCGCGGCCGATGCCATTCCCGTCTCACCGGAACACTTCCTGAAACTGGCCCAGCCGCTGTTGCCCAATCCCTCGACGGACCCCTCGGGTTATGTCGCCGCTGCCGGCAGCCTGCCGCAATGGCTGGTGGAAAACTGGTCTCATCGAATGGATTTCGACCAGATGCTCAGGATGTCGATGTGGTTCAACACTCCGGCGGCAACCTGGTTACGAGTCAACCCGCTGAGAACCGACGGTGACACGGTGATCGCCGCCCTGGAGTCCGCCGGCATCACTGCCACTCTCGAGGAGGACGGCAGCATGGTCCGACTGGCTCGCACGGCCCACGTGCCGAGCCTGCCCGGTTTCAACGACGGACACTTCACCGTGCAGGACCCTTCGGCCACCTCGGCAGGCGGATTGCTGGCACCGGTTCCCGGCCAACGAGTTCTCGACCTCTGTGCCGCACCCGGAACCAAGTCGACTCACCTGGCCGAACTGATGGAAAACCGCGGACAGGTGGTGGCCGTCGACTCGCACCCCGAACGACTCGAGCGGATCGCGCCAGCAGCAAACCGACTGGGCCTCTCGATCATCGAACCGGTCCTGGTGGACGAGTCGGGCGAGAACCTGCCATCGGGCCCCTTCGATGCAGTGCTGGTCGATGTGCCCTGCTCGAACACCGGGGTCCTGGGAAAACGCCCCGAAGCCCGGTGGCGACTCGAACCCAACGAGCCGACACGACTGGCGGAACTGCAGTTGCGGCTGCTGGAACAGGCAGCGGGAACAGTGGCACCCGGTGGCCGACTGGTCTATTCAACCTGTAGCGTCGAGCCGGTTGAGAATGACCAGGTGGTGGAACGATTCCTCGACAACCGGCCCGATTTTGAGCAGGTCCAACGGCAGGAACACGTTCCAGGACAACCGGCCGACGGTGGCTTCCAGTCGTTGCTTCTCCACAAAGGCAATTGACCCGGGACCCGCGTCGCTTGTCCGCGACTCGCGTACCCGATTACACTGATGAACACGTTTCAGCACGTTCTCTCCAAAACAACTCCTCAAGAGTCACTCCGGGGACCACGATCATGCGCCGACTGACCAACCTCCTTGCCCTCGCCACCGTCCTGCTCATCCTGCTCGGTGGACCTGCCACAGCCCAGGACAAAAAAGCCGACAAGAAGAAAGCCGACAAGAAGGCCCCGGCGGCAAAGAAAATCTTCACCGATGCGAAACTCGAGGCGGTCATCAAGGCCATTCTGAAAAAGAAGCAGGCCAAGACAGATCCCATCCAGGAAGCCGATCTCAAGACGATCTTCTTTCTCGAGGCGCCCGGCAAGGAGATCACCAACCTGTCTGGCCTCGAGAAGTGCCCCAACCTGGCCCTGATCAATCTCTCGAAGAACGGGATCACCGATCTGAAACCGCTGGCCGGCCTGAAGAACGTACAATCCCTGGACCTCTCCAACAACAAGATCGCCGACGTGACACCGCTGGCCAAACTCGAGAAACTGCAGTACCTGCAGTTGGAGAACAACCAGGTCGAGAAACTCGACGGCCTCGCCGGACTCAAGAAACTGTCGGCTGTCTATCTCAGCAACAACAAGGTCGTCTCGGTCGCACCACTGAAGGGTCTCGAAAAACTCTCGAGCCTCTACCTGGACAACAACAAGGTCGCCGATCTCGGGCCGTTGAAGGGCCTCAAATGGGTGGCCAACCTCGCCCTGCGGAACAACCAGGTCAAGGACGTCGGAGCCCTGGCGAACATGACCGAACTGCGGTACACGTTCCTGGAAGGCAACAAGGTGACCGACCTCGGTCCACTGGTTGCCATGGCCCAGAAGGACGCCAAGGGCGACCGGCGGTTTGCTCCGTACTGGAATCTCTATGTCTCGGGCAACCCGCTCTCGGATGCCGCCAAGGGCGGACAGATCACCGCTTTGAAGAAGGTGGGCGTGCGAGTCGATCCCAAGGCGAAGAAGAAGTAGAACCGCCCGCCCTCAGTCTTCGCGTGCCGTGCTCCCGCTGGAGTTCGACCGCCATCCCGAGTCTGTGCTCGCGTGCGCGGCACAGACCGGAATCACCTCGGTGAGACTGATGTCACCTCCGAAGCAGACATCAACATCGGTCCCGGGATCACGAGGCCGGTTGTAGTAATCGATCTCGTAGAGCACTCCCTGGCCGGCCGGGCGATAGGAGACCGGCAGCGGGTGCGGGTCAAGTGAGCATTCGACAAGCCGGGCGGATTCGGCGACATCCCTGGGGTCGGGGAAGTTGACGTTGAAGTAGCCTCCATCAGCCGGTCGCCGCGCGATCAACGTCTCGATCGTACTGCGGAGCATCGGAGCCACCGCCGCCCAGTCAAAGGGACCATAGTGGTGGATGAACAACGACAGGGCGATCGCCGGGACGTGAAAAAGTCCAGCCTCGCGTGTCGCCCCAACCGTCCCCGACATGTAGACGTCCACCCCGAGATTGGCTCCGGCATTGACCCCCGACAGCACCCAGTCGATCTCCTGCTGCTGCTCGACCAGCCCGATCCGCACACAGTCGGCGGGCGTGCCGTTGATCGAAAAACGATCGCGACCATGCGTGGTGACCGTCAACGGTTTCTCGACCGTCACACGATGGCTGCATCCGGAAAGCGGACCGTCGGGCGCCAGCACCACGACCTCGCCGAATTCGGCGGCGACCTCGGCCAACAATTCGAGTCCTGGAGCCCCTATTCCGTCATCATTGGTCAGCAAAAATCTCATGACACATCACTCGAACTGGCAGACGAAAACGGGGGCGGCTTAGAATCTTCCCGGGTGAGTGTAGCAATTGGGACAGATGGCGGGGAGCAGGTCGATGACGGTGCGAGTACTCGGCGACACGGACGTGAAGAACCTGATCACGATGAGAGAATCCGTCGAGGTGATGACCGAGGCATTCGGTCGCCACGCGGCCGGTCACCTGGCCGCTCCGGCCCGCCTGGCCTCACCACTGGAATGGGGCCAATTGATCTTCACCACCGGCGCCTACAGTGACGAAACGGGTGGACGGATCGGTTTCCGGGTCTACGACTCGGCCCACTTCGGCAGCGAGATGCGAGACGAACTGGTGGCCGTCTTCGACACCGGCAACGGCGCCCTGGTGGGACTGGTGGCTGGAAGCGGACTGGGACCGCTGAGAACCGGTGCGATCGGGGGAGTTGCCGTCAACGCGCTGGCCCGTGAAGACGCCGTAACGCTGGCGCTGGTAGGAACCGGCAAGCAGGCCCGCACCCAGTTGCAGGCCGCCTGCGAGGCACGGTCCTTCGAGACGATCCGGGCTTACAGCCGGAACGCATCGCGGTGTGAAGCGTTCTGTCACGACATGTCGATGGCAACCGGTGTCGAAATCCAGCCGGCGACCTCGGCAAAAGACGCGGTGGCAGAGGCCGACGTGGTGATCTGCTCAACCATCAGTGACACACCGGTGCTCGAGACCGACTGGATATCACCGGGGACTCACGTGCAAAACGTCGGCCCGAAATTCCAGGACAGCAGCGAATTGCCAAGAGAACTTTTCGAATCGGCCGACGTGCTCGTGACCGATGCGCCCGCCCAGTTGGCCGACTACGGAGACCGATTCCTGGTCGCCGGAACTCCACACGTCGACCGGATTGTCTCACTCGGCAACGTGATCTCCGGCGATGCCCCCGGGCGGACCGATTCCCAACAGATCACCCTGTTCTGTTCAATGGGATTGGCCGGCACCGAGGTGGCTCTGGCGGATCGTTTGTTGGAGTTGGACGCGAATGCCGCCGGCTGACAGAAGCGGCGTGGACAACGGAGCGGGGCAACCCGGGAGCATCCCGACGTTCACTCTTCCAGTGACCTGACCACCGCCACATTCTCGGCCAGGTGGTCACCGTTCAGACTTCCGACAATCAGCGCATCGACCCCGGGGTGACCCACCACGAAGCGAATCGCCTCGGCAGCCGGTAGATGGCCGGAGGCCAAGCCCTTCTTGACCACGACCCCGATCCCCAGTCGATGTGCCTCCCGGATCACCGGTTCGTGCGACTGGTCCTCGGCATGGAATTCGATCATGACCACGTCGGCCCATTCCAGTGACCTCCGGGCCCCCGCAACCGTCTTGCCCGAGAACCCGACGGCACGCACCCGGCCCTCGGCCTTCAGAGACAGCAACGTCTCGACCACTCCACTGGAGTCCTGGATCTCAAGGTCGTTGCCATCGGAGTGAACAAACACCACGTCGAGAACGTCCCGGCCAAGTCTCCGGGCACTCCGGTCGACGCTCGCCCGGGTCGCCTCGGGAGAAAACTCGTACCGGGACACCCCGTCCTGGTACGTCTCACCCACCTTGGTCGAGATCACCAGTCGCGGGTCGTTCTCATCCAGGACGCGGCCAAGACGCTCTTCACTGACGCCGTATGCGGGAGCAGTATCGATATAGCGAATGCCCAAACCGAGGACTTCGCCCATCAGTTCCTCGACCTCCGAATCGGTGGGCAACTCGTAACCGTGCTGGTACTTGATCCCCTGGTTGCGACCGATCTTGAACGCTCCGAACCCCAACGGGGAAACCTCCAGGCCGGTGCGTCCCAGCGGGCGGATGTTCATGGTGTGATCTCGCGGCCAACGGCGTGCTCAGGCAGCCCGACGTGCCGACGACACGCCAGCCAATGGCAACCAGTCGATGGCCGACTCCCAGGGAGGACGAGCCACTTCCGGGCGAGGCCACTCGAGCGTCTGGATGTCGGTCGAAACACCGCCAGGATCTCGAGGCACAAGTTGAGCGATTGCGGCGGCGACCTCCAGGGCGAGTGCCGGTGCCAGCGCCAGCTTGGTGGGAAACGCCGTCAGTGTATTGCCATCGACCCGCAGGCTCTGGGTCTCCGGCCGATGGCCACCCTCGGTCATCGCCTCGGCCCGGTCCACGCGATACGTGTTGATCTCGAGCCCGTCGAAATCCAGGCCTGGCAGGACAGCGGCCAGTTCCGCAGCGGCATGGCAGGCCAGTTCCTGCCTCGTCATCGCCACGCCGTCCTCGGCCACCTGGCCACCGAGTTGCCAGACCGTACGGCCACGGGAATCGACATCCGAGGTGATCGTCATGCGAGTGTGTGCCCCGTCCACCTGGTGTCCGCACAGTTCGGGCAAGTCCAGGGACTCTCCCCGCACCATCACCATGTGCAAAGGCCGCCTCTGCATCGCCGTGGCCGACAGTCCCAGTTGCTCGCGGAGCCTGGCATTGCCGGCTCCGGCGGTCAACACGACCCCCCGGGGAACCAGTTGCAGCGTGGACCCTGGCAAACTGTCCCATGGGTGCCTGATGCTCAGGCTGGTGACCCGACCGGGACCATCCAATTTCCAACTGGCGTGTTCCGGGTCATAGAGAAACAACCGGTGCCGGTGCCGGTCGGCAAGAGACTCCAGCAGGCTAACCGGGTCGATGACCGGTTCATCCATCACCGCCACCGGGCCAGGATGATCAGCCAGGACGGCGGGACGATCGTCGTCTTCGAGAGGTCGCGGAGTGACTTCCAGCCCAAGACGTGCACCAAGAAACCCGAGCCGGGATCCCAGCGAGCGACCTCGCCACAACAGGCAGGACGGGCTGCGGACAGCGACCTGGTGGAGATCTGGTTCTCGGCGTCCGGCCAGGCACTCGGTCCAGACCTCCGGCATCTGCTTGATTCCCAGTGCCGAACCGGTGGCGGTGCCCGAGAGCGAATATTTCAGGCCGCCGTGAATGATTCCCTGGGCCGCAACGGTCTGGCCACAACCCAACCGCGAGTTTTCCAGCAGCACGGCCTCGTGGCCCGCCCGGACAAGTTCATCGAGAACCCAGAGACCGGCAACGCCGCCTCCGACAACAACCACGTCCGCACAAGCCATGAGCCAGGGTCCCCGAGGGCGGACGACACGTCCGCCTCCGACGACCTTGTAACCCTCACGTCGCTGCGAGGGAAGATCAGTCGCTGACCTGGACGATCGCCTCAACCTCGACAGGAATATTTCCAGGCAAGGCACCCATTCCCACCGCGCTGCGAGCCGCCCGCCCGTTCTCTCCGAAAACTTCAACCATCAGGTCACTGAAACCGTTGATGACCTTCGGCTGGGTTCCAAAGTCGGGAGTGCAATTGACCATCCCCAGCACCTTGACGAAGCGGGTGACACGATCAAGGCTGCCCAGGTGGGCCCGGAGTGTTGCCAGGATGGCCAGGCCCGTGACCCGCGCCGCCGCGTTGGCTTCCTCCTCGCCCATCTCCTCGCCCACCTTTCCGGTGATCATCGTGCCATCCACCTGGACCGGCCCGTGTCCGGAGACATAGCAAATGTCGCCAACCTGCACGACCGGCATGTAGGTCCCACCCGGGGGCGGAGGCGTGGGCAATTCAAGTCCCAATTCAACGATCCTGGCTTCGGCACTCATCGATTTCTCCCGAGGGTCACGTCTGGTCAGCCCATTCCGGCCGAGTCGAGTTCGAGTTCCGAGCATACGAACTCGCGACGACCGTGCAAGTCCCGCCGCAGCAGACATCATTCGCTGCTTGCACACCGGCCAATGACACCTAGAATGGTGGCGACGGCGCAGACGGCAACCCGGCAACGGGTTGTGGACCAATCGTGGAGGGAAACCGACAACATGGGCGCAGGTGAAATTTTTCTGATTGTCGTGGGTGCCTTCGTCGGGTTGTTCTTCCTGGTCTTCCTGTGGCTGCTGTTGCCGTTGTTCCCGACGTGGATCCGGTCGATGACCAGCAGCGCGAAGATCTCGCCGCTGAAGCTGGTCCTGATGCGATTGATGAAGATCAACCCCCAGGTGGTCGTGCAGGCACGGATCATGGCGGTGCAGGCCAACCTGACAGACGTGGAGACCAACAACCTCGAGGCCCATTACCTGGCCGGTGGCAATATCCTGCGAGTGGTCCAGGCGTTGATCGCAGCCACGCGGGCGCGACTGGGACTCAACTGGGACACAGCAGCCGCAATCGACCTGGCCGGTCGCGACGTGCTCGACGCGGTTCGCACCAGTGTCGATCCCAAGGTGATCGACTGCCCCGATCCCTCCCGGCATGGTCGCACCACTCTCGACGGTGTTGCCAAGAACGGCATCCAGTTGAAGGCTCGGGCACGGGTCACCGTCCGGACCAACCTCTCGCAACTGGTCGGCGGGGCGACCGAGGAAACAGTGATTGCTCGCGTGGGTGAAGGAATCGTCAGTGCGATTGGATCATCCGACTCACACGAACGGGTCCTCGAGCAACCCATGCTGATTGCCCGAACGGTCCTCGATAAGGGACTCGACTCCCAGACGGCCTTCGAGATCGTCTCGATTGACATTGCCGACATTGACGTCGGTGAGAACGTTGGGGCAAGGCTGCAGGCGGACCAGGCCGAGGCCGACATGAGGGTCGCCCGGGCCAAGGCCGAGGAACGTCGGGCCCAGGCGGTGGCACAGGAACAGGAAATGAAGGCAAAAACAGTGGAAAACCGGGCGGAGGTCGTGCTGGCCGAAGCCGAGGTGCCCCAGGCCATGGCCAACGCCTTTGAAGCGGGCAATCTCCGAGCGGAAGATTCGATGTAATCGCTATCATCCGGCTTACAACATCGGCCCCCAAGCCGATGGCTACTCCGGGTCGACAACAGACACGAGGACGGCAGAACAAAAGCCGGAACAAATTCAACGTGACAAGTCAGTGCGGTGCCATGAACGAAATGACCCAGGTGGAACTCACGACGACACAACGTGACCTGTTGCTCCGCGGCCTGCAGTTCGTCCGCAGTTCGGTCAAGCTCTCGTTGGGCGAAAGTCGATTGCCGGATGACCAGCGATCGAATCAGCTCGAGGCGATCGAAACACTGGAACAGCAGTTGCGAGAGGATCTGGCGAGTCAGCCCTCGACCAACCTCTCCTAGTTCGACTTTCCCGCCCCCCAACCAGTCACCAATCAGCCCCGCCCATGCGGTTCCAGCACGTCTGCGTCGAGGCCCTGTGCTGTCGGCTGCCCGACGAAGTGGTGACGTCCCAGGCCATCGAGGATCGACTGGCCGACGTCTACGGTCGACTCGAACTCCCCGAGGGTCGACTCGAACTGATGACCGGCATTCGCGAGCGGCGGTTTTTTCCTTCCGGCACGCGGCCCGGCGACATCAGCTCTCAAACGGCACGCGATGCGATCGTGGCCAGCCAAATCGACCCGTCGCAATTCGGCGTGCTGGTGCATGGTTCGGTCTGCCGGGACCAGCTGGAACCAGCGACCGCCAGCGGCGTGCACGCGGCCACCGGCCTGCCAGCTGACGCGTTGATCCTGGATGTCTCCAACGCGTGCCTCGGCCTGCTCAACGGGTGCCTGTTGCTGGCCAACATGATCGAACTGGGCCAGGTCACTGCCGGGGTCGTGGTCGGAACCGAGATCGGACGGGGCCTGGTCGAAGGCACCATCGACTCGCTGATCCAGGACGACGACCTGACCCGCCAGACGATCAAATCGGCTTTCGCGTCACTCACGATTGGCTCCGGCTCGGCAGCGATCGTGCTCTGCGACCGGCGGCTCTCCAGGACCGGCCACCGGCTGCTCGGGGGCGTCGTCCGCTCCGACACCTCCGCCCACCAGCTGTGTGCCGGAGATGTTTCGGCCGAAAACCACGGTGACCTGCGACCCAGGATGGAAACCGATTCCGAGGCCCTGTTGCACGCGGGAATCGAACTGGCGGCGGCGACATGGAATGAGACTCGCAACGTCCTGGGCTGGGACAACGGCGACGTCAACAAGGCCTTCACTCACCAGGTCGGCAAGGCTCATCGCAACCTGCTCTACGAACGGCTGGGACTCGACCCGGCCATCGACTACTCGACCGTGGAATTCCTGGGCAACACGGGTGCGACGGCGTTGCCGATTGCCGCCGCACTGGGTGCGGAGGCCGGCCACCTGGACACCGGCGACCTGGTCGCCTGGCTGGGAATCGGCAGCGGGCTCTCGAGCATCATGCTGGGGTTTGAGTGGTAGGCGGAACGACGCCCAGTTCGGATGCGGTCTGGCACAGCGAGTCCCACGTCCCGGAATCCAGCGGCACTCCACCGGCCAGGCGGTCCGTCATCATCCGGTTGCTGCGATCCCCGGCCAGGCGAATCGAATCGACACCCGGCACCCGGTTCACGCCCCGGACAAACTGGATCAGCTTGTCGGCCTCGCCCAGGAAATGACCAGACCCGGCAAACCGCTCCGGATCCCAGACCACCACGAGCACATTGTTGGTCCCCGGAGCCCCCTCGGCCGCCGGCGGACAACTGCCGCCGGAAAGACCGCCCACGAGTATGTCCAGCAACAGGGACAGGCCAAATCCCTTGTACCCGCCCATCGGGAGGATCGTTCCACGGGGATCGGTAAAGCGGACCGCGGGATCGGTTGTCGGCTGGCCCTCGGCATCCAGCAACCACCCCTCCGGACACGCCTCACCGGCCACCTGCTGCACCAGCACCTTGCCGTTGGCCACGACACTCGTCGAGATGTCAACGACCAGCGGTCGATCCCCCGTGGGAACCCCGATCGCAATCGGGTTGGTACTGACGGTCGGTTCGGTTCCGCCCGGCGGTGCCACGCACTTCAGCACGCCATTGTCGTTGACCGTCACCAGCGCCGCCCGACCCCGCGCTGCCACCAATTCGGCCCATTCCCCGACCCGACCGACATGCCCACAGCGAACCAGGGTCCCACACGCCACGCCCAACTGATCGACCTTGTCATCCAGCCGGTCGATCAGCCGTGTCATCTGGACCATGCCAAAACCGAACGCGGCATCGGCACACAACATCGCGGAGGTTTCCGAGAGAACCGACAACCCGGCGCCGGCAACCAGTTCACCTGTCTCCAGCAACGGCAGGTAACGGGGAATCCGAACGACACCGTGCGAATCGTGGCCGCGGAGATTCGAACCGACCAGGCTGGTCGAGACGAGGTCGGCCTCGTCATCGGGAACCCCCGCAGCCTGGAACAAGGACGACGCGAACCGCGTTAGCAACTCAGCGTCCACGCAAACGCCAGAAACGGCCATCTATTCTCCTGCCTTGCCCTTGGACTTGTTCTCGACCGGCGTCGATGGATCCAACCGCCACTCCGAATTGAAGAATCCGGCCCACTTGATCGACTCGTCATATTCTCCCGTCGCCTTCTTCGAAATGGCCTGCACGGCGATATCTCCCAGGCGAGGAAACAGCCACGAATTGGAGTTCTTGAAATCCGCTTCGTGGAAGGTGTGTCCCGAGTTGATGACAACGTAGCGGCGGGGGTTCAACGGATTGGGATAGATCATCGAGAGACCATGCGAACCGGGGTCGTAACTGGTTCCCGCGACCCGAATAGCCTCCCTGGACCACTCGACCGGCAACCTCTCGATCACCCGCGCCATCACCGAGTTCGATCCGGGGTCGCCAAACAGCACGAGGTTGTTCTTGGCGATCATCTCGTCGTCCACCGCGGTGTCGGTCACCACACGAATGCGACCCCGCAACCACTTGTCGAATTCGCCAGCAAACCGCTGCAGTGTCCAGTTGGCCCAGTCGGCCTGGGACGTCGACCAGGGAGTTCCGGTCCCGCGGACACAAACAAACGGCTGCATGAAGGCGTCGTCAATCGGCCCCTGCAGGTCGCGGCGTTTGTTGAGCCCGACGTTCTTCTGGAAGTTCCGCGAATCGTCGTAGCCCAGGACGTTCCAGTCCTTGCCGTTCTTTTGATAGAAAACACCCGGCAACAACCCGTCAGCGGCAGTCGCCAGCCGGTGCTTGACCCCGTCGATCTCGATTCGGTCAGCGACGTCGCGTGCCACCTGCAATGCGGTGACGTTGCGAGTTCTCAGCTTCAGTGTCCCGTCGGCGGCCCGGGTCGCCTGCACCACCGCCGGCTGGTACAGCTTCTCCATCTCCTCGACCGTCAACCACTCGCACACGTTGTACTTAACCGTCCAGGTGACAAACCGAATATCGGTACGCCCGGGATAGGAACGACGTCCTGTCCGAGCGTGCTTGTCGTGAAAGGCCATGAATTCCTTGAACGAATCCGGATGGAACCGATGGCCGGTCTTGGGTCCGATCAACAGCTTGATCGGTACCCCCAGCCGCTTGGCACGGTCCACCATCGTCGTACTCGCCAACAACTGCTTGTCTATTTCGCCGCCATAGGTGCATACAGGCACGTTATGAGCATTCAGCGCGTACGGGACGACGTCATAAATCGAAAGCGACTTGTGCTGGTGGGCAGGACGTTGCTCGGTCTGATTCTGGTACTTGTAAAAGTCGACAAACCCCGCACCGGGTCCGACCGAGGACCAGCGGCTGGGATGATGCAAGCCGAGGTGCCAGGCACCGGCACCACCCATCGAGAACCCCCAGAGCGTGATTCGCCGGTTGTCGATGCGAACACGACGTTCCAGGTCGGCCAATGCCTCGAAAACGTCCGTCTCGCCCGCGTACCGGTACGCGTTGTTGGTCCGACCAAAGACATCCAGTTGCACAAACTCCTGCCCCTTGGGCAACGCCTTGCCCTCGTGCTGGGCAATGAATCGGAGTTCATTCAGCGTGCCACCGCGACCATGGAGTTTCAGGTGCAGGCGATGACGAGTGCCAGAGCGAGGATTGATGCCCGGTGGCAACGAGACGGCGTAGGGTTGCACCGAACCGTCGATCTTCGAGTAGTAACCCCGGATCGTGCTGCCTGGCTGCAACACCCAGGACGGCTTCCCGGCAGCCAGTTCATCGGCACGCCGCGCCCCGGTGGCCAGTGCTGCCTCGGCGTAACCAATCCACGCCGATGCGCCTTTCCCCGACCGGGCCGCATAGAACTCGTTGTGCCGTACGGCCCAGTCAACCGCCTTGGCAAACACCTCGACATCGGCCACCAGCCTGCGTCGGATCGACTCGTTCTTCTTGAGCAATTCGATCTTTGCGACCAGGGATCTGCGACCAGCCTCCAGGCGTGCCGCGACATCAGCGGGAGGTGCCTGGGCGCTGGCCACCGACACGGCGCCCCCCCAGACCACCCCCACCCCCCCAGCCACCCCC
>CAZYAZ010000071.1:0-10816 GCA_964646205.1 uncultured Planctomycetaceae bacterium
GGATTCGCTGCCGGAGCTGCACCGGGATTCGCTGCCGGAGCTGCACCGGGATTCGTTGCCGGAGCCGCACCGGGATTCGTTGCCGGAGCTGCACCGGGATTCGTTGCCGGAGCCGCACCGGGATTCGTTGCCATGTTACTCGCATCGCCTTCCGTCGCATTCGGATCAACTGGTGGCCTCTTGTAGAGGGTCATCAAGCCAACAACGACGACAGTGGCCAAGTGCGGATTCTCTGTTGGAACCACGTTGACATTAGAGAGAAGGCCACTGGTCGATGGCATTGCTTGTGCCGGAGACTGAAAACCTGCTCCGCCCTGGCCACCAAAGCCACCCATGGGGGTGCCACCACCGTTGCCACCGGGAGCCTGAAGTCCGACATTGGCCGAACTGGCACCACCACCACCAGCACCCATCGGAGTACCACCGCCAGCACCCATCGGAGTGCCACCGCCGCCACCCATCGGAGTGCCACCAAAGCCCCGACCAGCACCCATCGCAGTCCCACCACCAGCACCCATCGGAGTGCCACCAAAACCACCGCCACCCATCGGGGTGCCACCGCCGCCCATTGGGTCACCACCGCCGGCACCTCTGCTGGCAACCACTTCCGAGGGTCGGTAGATAATCGTGTCGGATGGCCCCTGGTTCACATGGATAATCTCGATCGGCCAAGGTGAACGGCTGAGTGCGGCAAGCAATTCCGGTACTTTCCTATGGTCAACAACGAGCTTGAGCTTGAAGCCACGCGTCCGAGCAAAATCACTGTCTTCACAGTAGTACTTCAGTGGATTCGGAGATCCTGAGGCATCGGCGGTGTCACCACCAGAAGCCGTGGCTCCTCCCATCGGAGCACCAGCTCCTCCCATCGGGACTTCAGACCCCATCGGACTGCTTCCTCCTCCCATCGGGCCACCAGCCGCTCCTCCCATCGGGCCACCAGCCGCTCCTCCCATCGCACCACCAGTCGCTCCCCCCATCGCACCACCACCGTCCTGACTTTTTTGACCAATAATCAGAACAGCACTGAATTCCTCGGTGAGGGCAAAATCGACCGGAACAGTGAACTGGGTACCGCCAACCTGGCCACCACCGCCACCCATCGCTCCCATGGCTCCACCACCTCCGCCGCCGCCAACTCCCGCCGCCACTCCGGTCGGCTGCCCTGGCAGTGGTCCAGCACCAGCACCACCAGCACCACCGCCGGCCCCGCCGGCCTCCGGTGCTCCTCCTGCTCCGGCATCTCCTCCGTCGGAACTGCTTCCGGACGTTCCCGAGGACAACCGTGTTCCCCGAAACAGTTGAATCAGCTGCAGTTCCTTGACGTGCGAGTCAACAATGGAAACCGTTCCCGCATTCACCTCCCGAATCGCCGTCAGCAGCGACGAGATGAGCCACAGGTCCTCCTGGGCGGAGTAAATTTCCTCGATTGATGGATCAAACCCTTGCCAGGGATACCGACCGGGAGTCGGCAGATCTTCACGAGCAAACCGCACCTTACGCGCGCCCTGGGGAGCTTGTTCGGGCTCGACCAGTAGCCACACACGATCCAGTTCTCTCTCGTAATCCAACTTGTAGAACGTACGGATCACGTTCGCATTGCCATTGGGAGCTCCCAAAACTGTCGTCACATCCTCGAGGCAATGAAAGACTGGTGCCCGTCGAGCAATCCTCGGCGGCCAGACCTTCAACTGTTTTTGGCCATCCCACAACTTGCCAGCAGCCATCGTGGTTCGTGAAGCCATCGCCGAATTGATCTTCGTCAACTCGGCGATCCAGTTGTCGTTCTTCTCGCCGGCCGAAGCAGCCAGCCCGCCAATCTTCTTGAAAGTCCCTTCCAGCTTTTTCTTCTCGTCTTCGATCCCATCGGTCAACGCCCCGGTACCACTGCTCCAGCCAAACGGTGCCAGGACCAGCACGATGACAAACAGGATCCAGAACTTGTGAGCCAGAACCGGTTTCAACTTGTCCATCTTTTTCCTCGTCGTGCCCCATTGGAGGGCTGTGTGTCATTTCCGTGTCTTAGCGGAAGTGCCGGAGTGTTGTTTGTGGATTCAGTTCAGATTTTTGTCAGGTGAGGTCCTACGTTCTTCACGTCAGCAATCGATGGTCACGGCATCCCTGGTGCTGCGGCTGGTGAACCTGGCATGGGGCTTCCTTCACCAGGTTGGCTAGCCGTCGCGGCGGCAGCGTCTTCTTCCGGCTGTCTCGCGCTGGGTGGTTTCGGTATCCACGCAAATTCCAGTTTGAAGGTGGTCTTGTCAATCTTCTCGAACTTGGTGGGCTTGCCACCTTTTGTCGACCTCTTGGCCGTCCCGACGGCTCCAAACGCCGGCCGACCACCTCCGGCTGCTCCGCTGGCATCGCTCATTTTGACCCGGCCCGTCGGGTCAAAATTGACGATCGTCCGACTGAGCTTGGTCAATGTCGCGTGCGTGATTCCCAACTTCTTCATTTTCGGCCGCCAGAGATTCGCCAGTACCGTGTTCTTCACATAGAACTGCAACTGGTCGGTCTCCTCCGGCCCCTTGTGGTAGTGCTCGCCGATCAGAGTAAAAACGTAGCCACTTCCGGCGGGTCCCTCTTCCCGTCCACTCGGATCCATGTACGCGCGCCCGTCCTGGGTCGCCATCACCCTGTCGAACCATTCGGCCTTCAAGTCACCATGCCGCTTGTGAACGATGTAGGAGATGTGAATCCGGTTGCGGCGAACCAGTTGCTGTATGTCCTTCTGGTTGCCCACTTCCCTCGGCAGGCATTCGTTGATCGCCCGAAACACCTCCGGAATCAACTCGCGATTTTCCGCCCCTCCCAGCAGGGCTTGCTGCCGTTCTTGTTCCAGGCCGAATTCTGAAACCAGCGTGTCATAGTTGCCCTGCGTTGACGTGATTTCATCGTAGACCTTGTCGCTGCTCTTGGATGCCGCTGCGACCGCCTCGTCGCGAACCGATCGATCAACACAACCTCGGGGAAGAACATCGACGGCCAGGCTGGCCAGCAGAATCGATGCTGCGACCACCGCCCAGGGTTTCTTCTTACGAATCAACCGCGCCGTCTTGATCTCGCTGGGCAACAGCGTCGTGTGCACCGGTGTCACCCCCAGCGTCTGCAACGCCAGGCCCAACGGTACGGCAAACGTCAAGACATTGTCCTGGAAATCTCCGTCATTGAGGACCTTTTCACCAATCACCCCCTGCAGCGATTCCACCCGTTCGACCGTGTACTGCAGGCTCTGTTGCAGGAACTTCTGCAGGCCCGCCAGTTTGAAACCATTGCCACAGCCGAGCACTCGTACGATCTTCGCATCGCGATTGACGCTCGAGAAATACCCGATCGACCGCTGGATCTCCGACACGTACTCGTTGAAGACCGGACGCAGAGCCTGGAAGACCGCTCGAGGATCCTCCGACTTGGTCGCATTGCACTTCAGGTGCTCAGCCTTCGTGAAGGTCAGCTTCATATCCTTGGTCAGTGCCCGCGTGAAATGATTTCCTCCCAGCGGGACATTGCGGATCCAGATCTTGGCACCGTTGGTAATCAACAACGTCGTGTTGTCAGTGCCCATGTCGAGCACGATCGTGTATTCATCCGATTCGTCTTCCGTGTCCTCGGCACGGACGCCCATCTGGTCGTAGCAGACAAAGTTGTACAGCGCCACCGGCGCGATCTGGACCAGATCGACTTCAATTCCCGCGTCCAGGAATGGCTGCAACGTCTCGTAGACCTGGTCGCGTTTCATCGCGAACAAGCCGACCTCGGCATTGAGCATATAGCCACTGTCTTCATCGACGCTGCCTGAAATTTTCTGGTAGGACCAGATGACGTCATCGAGGTCGAACGGGATCTGCTGCTTGGCCTCGTACTCGACAATTTGCGCGACCTTGTTGGACTCCACCGGCGGCAAATTGATGAACCGGGCCAGCGAGGTCGGACCGGGCAAACTGATCGCCACCCGGGCCCCATCCACGTCGTTGGCCTCCAGGAACGTCTCGATGGCCTGCGGAATCAATTCCTCGGGAATCGCGTCGGGCTGGCTGAGAATCTTGGGATGGGGAATGTACTGGTACCCCATGGCCAGAACCTGGTCGGCTGCCTCGGCGTAACGCAGGTGCACCGCCTTCAGACCAGCCTGGCCAATCTCAATTCCCCAAACGTCTTGGCTATCAGCCATCGTTTCCAAACTCCCACCATCTCACGAAAAGACCCACTCTATTCTACAGTGACTTTCCGGGGACGGGCCCCGGGATTCAGTCAAAATAAAAACGTAATGGATCGTCCTAACGTAAGGCTATCACGCAGTTTTCCATTGGGTCAATTGAAACCGGCCATCAGGGCAGGTTCATCACATTCGTTAGTTTGGACGACCGGAGAATCGCTAGAGTTCCGCTGTTTTTTCCGTTCCGACCCCGACGCTTGGACCTCAACCGCGGTCCTACTACACTCACAATCCGAACGACCCCACCACGGGCCCCTCCAAACCCGGCGATCCGTAACCAATCCCAGTACCATACGGCCATGACCCCCACCGACGTTGTCATCCTGATTCCCAGCCACAGTCTTGAGGACTTTCCGACAGAACTGGGTGAGGAAGAAGCCGCCAGCCTCCTGAACGCATTCGCCGTGTCCTGGCACCCGCGTTTGTTGGCGACCACCGGTGTCATTCCCAACTGGCAACGAGCCGACGAACCGACCGATCCGACCCCCGGACAATTGTTCCTGGTGCCGACGGCCAGCACCGACTGGCTCGGCCACGATTGGGCGTCACGGGCTCGCGAGGCTGGCTGCGCAGTCATCACCGACATCTCGGACCGCGATGAGATGGTGGCTGCTGTCCTGGCGGTCCTGGAAGACGAGACCACTGAATCCGGTCCGACATCTCCCTCGCCACTGGACCCGGAACTCGTCGCCGACTTTTTCGCACTGGGCAGTTGTTACCTGCAGATGGAACTGCTCACACGGCACATGCACCATTTCGGGAACCTCGATGAGGTTTTTCTGCAACGCGAGGTGGTGATGGCAGCCGAGTCAGTTGTGGCCGATGACGCCGAGACGGCCCGGACTCACCTGAAGACCTGTTTCGAATCGCTTCACGAGGCCCGCGAGCGGTTCTACCCGGTCGACTGTTATCTCGTCGATCTGTGCCTGGTTGTCCCTGAGGTTGCCGACGAACACTTGCGGAAACTGCTGGTCGGGGAATCACCTGTCAACTTGATGCTTCGGGTCGCCGACGCGGAGGCCATCGTCGAGGATCAACCCGAGTTGGCTGGATTGATCCGTGAAGCATGGGAGCGAGAGACGATCGATGTGGTGGGTGGCGACTACGAGGAGATTCCCGTACCACTTGTCCCGATCGATTCGCTGCTGTGGGATCTGCAGCGAGGTCGCAGCACTCTGAAGCGACTCTTCGGACGCGAACCGACCACGTGGGCACGCCGTCGCTTTGGCCTGGCCCCCCTGTTGCCTCAACTGCTCTCCCGCAGCGGCTACCACTCCGCACTGCACTTCCTCCTGGACGACGGACTGTACCCCGACAGTGAACAGTCCAAGTTGCGATGGGAGGGTTGCGACGGAACAGTGGTGGATGCCATGTCGAGAATCCCTTTGGCGGCCGAGGCGGCAACCAGTTTTCTGAGATTCCCGATGCGGATGGCCGAGTCGATGGAGGAGGACCAGGCGGCGGCCTTGATGCTGGCCCGCTGGCCTGAAATCGAATCGCCCTGGTTCATGGACCTGGTCCGGATGCACGCGTATGCCCCCTGCCTGGGCCGCTTTGTCACTCTCGACGACTACTTCCAGAACACCGACACTCCCGGCCGCATCTCGTCGTACAACTCCAGCGAATACCTGGCCCCTTTCCTGACACAATCGGTTGCGGGCCGCGATCCCGACCCGGTCAACCGTTACCTCGAACACTTCGCTCGCCGCGGCCAGTTCGATGCCGCGGCCTGGTGTAGCAGCCTGGCCCAGTTGCTCACCGGCCAGACTCTCGACACCACCCGGCAGAGTGCCCTGGAGGCCCTTGTCGAAAATGCCGGCTGCGAAGGAAGTCAGGAGGATCGCGAGCAGGCCGGCCAGGCGGTCACTGCATTCGCCGACGAGGCAGCCAGTGCCCTGGCCACGGTGATCCTTGGCGCGCCCGACCAGGACGGCCCGGCCGGCTTGCTGATCATCAACACGCTCTCATTCTCTCGCACCGTCGCAGTGCCAATCGATGACAACCGATCCATCCCGGCCGACACACCAGGCCTCCGGGGTGTCCAGGACATCTCGACAGGTCGACGCGCGATCGTCGATCTGCCCGCCGCGGGTTACTGCTGGCTGCCCACCACCGAGGGACGCTCTGAATCGCCCGATCCGGAGGTGCCTCTCGCCGAGGACTTGCTGTTGCGGAACGAGTTTTTCGAGATCCACGTCAACCCCGACACGGGTGGCATCGAGCGGATCAAGGGATACGGCCGCAAACCCAACCTGGTCAGCCAACAGATTGCCTTTCGCTTCCCACGCGAAAGAACCGTCTCCGGTGACGAGGGCGACCCGGCACAGGACACCACGACCTGGTATTCAGAGATGGTCGCGCACCGAGTCGAACTGCTCACCAGCGGGCCTCACATCGGAGAAATCCGTTCTCACGGTGAACTCATCGACCCACAGAACAAGCAACGGATCGCCGGATTTCGTCAAACCGTCCGCACGGTGCGGTATCGCCCTGACGTCGAGATCGACATCGAACTCGACATCGACCAGATGCCCGAGGGAGACCCCTGGAGCAACTACCTGTCGATGCGATTTGCCTACGGCGACGCCACCGCCGCGATCACCCGCAGCCAACTGGGCACCGCCCAACCGGCCGGGAATGACCGTTTCGAGAGTCCCTACTATGTCGAGATCGCCAACGAGTCGAACCGGGTGACACTGTCTGCTCCCGGAATGCCTTTTTACCGCAAGACCGGGGACCGCATGATCGATGCGATCCTGGTGCCCGAGGGCGAACAACGCCGGAACTTCTCGATGACGATCGCCGTCGACCAGGCGTACCCCATGCAGGCCGCGCTCGATCAACTGGTGCCACCACTGGTCCACGAGCGGATGTCCGGCCCGCCGCCCATCGGAACCCAGGGCTGGTTCTTCCATCTCGACAGTCGGAATGTCCAGATCACCAGGATCCTCGAACTCGTCGATCAACCCAACTGGTCGAATGACAGCGAGAATGACGGAGAGGAATTCGACGACGAGACGGCCATCGGCAATGAGCACGATCAGTCCATCCTGCCCGACGCGTTCGGCTTCGCGGTGCGATTGCAGGAGACCGAGGGACGGCACCGCAGCACCACGCTCCGCTGCTGGCGAACCCCGTCGATGGCTCGACAACGAGACTTCGAGGGACGGACACTCGCCGAACTACCGATTGAAGGCGACGGAGTGCGGGTGGACCTGACCGCGCACGAGATCGCTGACATCGAACTGAGGTTCGACTAGTGGACACGAGCATGGGCGGGGAGACAGCGTGACCGGGATGATCGTCACGATCGACGGACCGGCTGGATCGGGCAAAAGCACCGCAGCCCGCGGACTGGCCCGGCGGCTGGGCTTCGACTACATCGACACCGGTGCGATGTACCGGGCCGTGGCACACAGTTGCCTGGAAGCGAACATCGACACCACCGACCCGGTGGGGGTCACCGACCAGGCCGGTCGACTGCAGATCCATTTCGATGACCAGGCCGTGCTGCTTGACGGTGTCGACATCACCGTTGCGCTTCGATCTCCATCGATCTCCGAAGCCGCTTCCCGGGTCGCACAACATCCCGGTGTCCGCGCCGAGATGGTCCGGCAACAGCAAGCGATGGTCGGAAGCCGGAACCTGGTCACCGAGGGACGCGACCAGGGCACCGAGGTATTTCCTGCGGCGCAGTGCAAGTTCTTTCTCGAGGCATCGGCCGAGGTCCGGGCAACGCGGCGGCAGGAAGAACTGCTCGCACGGGGCGTCGACGTGCCACTGGACGACACCCTCGACCAGATTCGCCAACGCGATTTCCGTGACCGGACACGCGAGATCAGCCCGTTGCGACCGGCCGACGACGCCCTGATCATTGATTCCTCGCAACTCACAGCCGAGCAAGTCCTCGACCAACTCGAAACGCAATCTCGCGAGCGTCTCGGAGACCTCACCGGATCAGCCGGTTGCTAATGGGCCGGGGCGACAATGCCGTGACGCTTCATCTTCTTGTAGAGCGTCGTGCGATTGATCCCCAGTGAACGGGCCGTCTGCTGTCGATTCCAGCCATGAGCCTCGAGCGAATCAACGATCATGCGACGCTCGGGATCTGCCAGGGCCGACTTCAGCCGGTTGCGGGCCAACAACTCGGCCGGCGGATCCTCGCGGCGCAGCGTTTCGGGCAGATCGTCCACCCGGATCACCTCGCCACGGCACAACACCACGGCACGTTCGATCACGTTGACCAGTTCGCGGACATTGCCCGGCCAGTTGTACTCGCACAACAACTCCATCGCCGCCGTGTCCACGTCGCTGACCGACCGGCCCAGGTCCTCGGAGAAACGTTCCCGGTACGACTCGACCAGCAATGGGATGTCGGCCGTGCGTTCACGCAACGGAGGTTGCGTCAACGTGATCACGTTGACGCGGTAGTACAGGTCCTCTCGAAAGTTCCCCTCCCGAACCAGTGACTCCAGATCCTCGTTGGTCGCCACGATCAGCCGCACGTCGACACGTTCGGTCTGGCCTCCACCGACCGGTTCAAATTCCCGGTCCTGGATCGCACGCAACAACCGCACCTGCAATGCCGGAGAGGCCGTGTCGATCTCGTCCAGGAACAACGTCCCGCCATCGGCCTGTCGGAAACGGCCCGGCCGCGCGGAAACCGCTCCGGTGAACGCGCCAGCAACATGGCCGAACAACTCACTCTCCAGGAGTGTCTCGCTCAGGGCTCCACACGACACCTCCACGAACCGACCACTCCGACGGTCACTTTGGTCGTGAATCGCACGAGCCGTCATTGTCTTGCCCGTACCACTCTCACCCTGGATCAACACCGTGGTCCGTGTACCCGCCACCGTCTCAACCAGCTCGAACAATTGCTCCATCCGAGGATCGCCGCCGATCAACCCGCCACCCAGCACGGGCTGGTTGACAACTTCCGGCCGTGGCCGTTCATGCGGTCCATCGATCCGACGTTCCATCGACCGGGACAACGATTCCACCAGTTCATCGTCGATGATCGGCTTGGTGAGGTAGTCATCTGCCCCGGCCCGCATCGCCTCGACCGCACTCCCAATCGACCCGTATCCGGTCAAAAGAATCACGCCCGGAGGATTGGGACGTTCCCGGCAATAACGCAACACGCTGAGCCCATCTCCATCCGGCAACTGAACGTCGCACAACACCACGTCGAAGGATTGCTCACGCAACTGTCCAATCGCATCTCCACAACTGCAACTCGTCTCGGTCCGGAATCCCCGCGCTCGCAAATCCCCCGCCAGGAACTCACGGACATCCTCGTCGTCCTCGACGACCAACAAACTTCCGGGCTGTGCAATCATGCGGTGGTGGGGTTACAGGTACTGCGAGGGTTGTAGAGGGGAACCAATTCCACCTGGCAACCAGACTGTATTCCAACGATACGTCACGTCTGGCGTGTGGTCAAAAAACCACGTCGAAGGCATAAACTTGACCCCTCTTGGATGGCTCAACTAGACTCAGGGTTTGGCCCGGTTTCTCGAACACCTGTCATGTACCGGCGGGGTCCCGAACGGGTCGAGTCCAGTCGAGTGTCTCCTGTGCGCAGAGCCCTCATCAGCGACATCCACGGCAACCTCGAAGCCCTCGAGGCCGTGCTCGAACACATCGATGCCCAGTCGATCGAAGAGATCTATTGCCTGGGCGACATCGTTGGCTACGGACCCAATCCCCGCGAGTGCATCGATCGCGTGAGGCGGTGTACTGTTTGCCTGCTGGGCAACCACGACCAGGGTGCCTTGTTCGATCCCGAGGGATTCAACGCGGGAGCCGAACGGGCCATCTTCTGGACCCGCAAGATGCTCGAATCCGGCGACAGGGGTGGAAGCGAAGAACGCTGGGAATTCCTCGGTGAACTCCCTCGTGTCCACCGTGAACCGGGATTGATGTTCGTCCACGGCTCAGCCCGAAATCCGCTCAACGAATACGTCTTTCCCGAGGACATCTACAACCAGAGGAAGATGGAACGGATCTTTTCCCTGGTCGAACGTTACTGCTTCCAGGGCCACACCCACATCCCCGGTGTGTTCACAGAAGGCCTGAATTTTGTCTCGCCCGAGGAATGTGACTTCGTCTACACCCTCGACGACTCCAAGGCACTGATCAACGTCGGCTCGGTCGGACAACCCCGCAACGGTGACTCGCGTGCCTCCTACGTCATCCTCACCGACGAGGCCGGCACCCCTGGCCAGGAGCAGCCTGGTGATGATTTCCAAGCCGGCACCCCGGACGAGGAGCAGCCTGGTGGTGATTTCCCCGGTGGAGACCAGCCTGGTGGACCGGAGGGGGCGATTCGAGTTGAGTTCCAACGTGTCGAATACAACATCGAGACCACGGCCGAAAAGATCTACGCCATCCCCGATCTCGACAACTTCCTCGGAGATCGTCTGCGGGACGGACGATAATCGATGGAAGAATTCCGCCGACTCCTGCTGTTCATGGTCCTCTCGATCGCGCTGTTGATTGGGTGGACCTGGCTGAACCAAGCCGAACGGGCCCCCGACAACGTCGGACGAGACCAGCCACCGGCAGTCGGAAACGAAGCCACCGACGACAAGCCGGATG
>CAZYAZ010000071.1:10916-13006 GCA_964646205.1 uncultured Planctomycetaceae bacterium
GACGACAAGCCGGTCGCCAAGGACGACAAGCCGGATGCCAAGGACGACAAGCCATCGGCGGTTCCGCTGCCTGATCATCCCTTCGAGGTTGTGACGATCGGGAGCAATGACCCGACAACGGGATACGGCCTGCAGGTGCAATTGGTGACTCGCGGTGCTGCCGTGATGATCTCCTCATCCAACGATCCCAGGCACCTGGCACTCCCTCGCCCCGAGGTTGCTGAAGACCCACCACTATCAATCGTCGGAGACCATCTTCGACGTCTCGATACAGACAACAACGGCCTGACCGCCGTGGAACTCGACTCGTGGAAACCATCGAGGCTGGGAGTCCGTGAACTGCCACTGACACTGCAGACCTCGATCGAGGCTCTCGACAAGCAACTCCAGTCAGTCGACAAGTCCTCCAGCCTCAACCAACTCAACTGGGAAGTCGTTGAACGGTCAACCGACGGCGAGGTCACCAATGGGGCAACTTTCCGACTGCGTGTCGGCGAGATCACCGTCACCAAGACATTTCGACTCAAACGCCTCTCCGACGAGAACGTGTCACTGCTCACCACCGGAACCGATCCGTCGACCCTGGTCGACCGCCTTCCCGAGGCCTACCAACTCGAATTCTCGCTCTCGTTGACAAACGACAGCAACGAGGACAGGCAATTGGCCTATCGGCTGCAGGGCCCCGTCGGAGTGCCGTTGGAAGAACTCGAGAACTCCCGCTACTCCAGTTCAATCAAGTGGGCCAGCAGCAACGGCACCAAGGTTACTGTGGTCGATGCGATCACTTCCGACGAGATCGCCGAGAACGAGGACGAGAACGAGCGGCAACAACAGCCTCGAGAAATCTGGCATTACGTTGGGGTCGATGTGCAATATTTTGCCGCGTTGCTGTTCCCCTCGGAAAACCAGGTCCAGGAGAGCCTGGACACCGTCCCCCGCGGATACATCGCCCGAGCCGAACCGCAATTGATTCACCGGGATGGCGCATCGTCGAAGTACATCCAGTCCAGTGTTGTGCTGTCCTCCCACGACATCGAGATCGCACCGGGCAAGACTCTCACTCACAACTACATGCTCTACACCGGCCCAAAGCGGCCCCAGTTGCTGACGCCGCTCAAGGCCCAGGATGTGCTGGATGTCACCAACATCTTCTGGATCGGCAAGCACATCTCGCGGGCAATGCTCTATTTCCTGGATGTCATTCACTCGTTGCTGCCCGGATTCGGCTACGGGTTTGCCATTATCGTGCTCACCATCAGCGTTCGCCTGGGCATGCACCCGCTGACCCGCAAACAGGCGCTCAGCGCCAAGATCATGAAAGATCTGAAACCCGAGATCGAAAAGATCAAGGAGAAGCACGGGGACGACAAGCAGGCCTTTGGCCGGGCACAGATGGAACTGTTCCGCAAGAACAACTACAACCCGTTTTCCGGTTGCCTGCCGATCATTGTTCAATTGCCGATCTTCATCGGTCTCTACCAGGCCCTGGGCAGTTCGGTGGACCTCCGCCGCGCCTCCTTCCTCTACATCGACAACCTGGCCGGTCCCGACCGACTCTTCCATCTCGGCTTCGAGATCCCCTACCTGGGCTCCGACTTCAACCTGCTGCCGTTGGTGACCGTGGTGCTGTACCTGGTCAACAACCGCATGTTCATGCCGCCCCCGACGACGGACGAGGCGGCAATGCAGCAGAAGATGATGAACGTGATGATGATCGTCTTCGGGTTCCTCTTCTACCGACTGCCCGCCGGCCTGCTCGTCTATTTCATCATCTCCACGCTGTGGGGCATGGGTGAACGCAAGTTGATGGATCTGCTGCCAACCCCCAAACCAAAACCGGTGCCCGAGGGACAGACCAAGCCGAGACGTGGAATCATGGCCTGGTTTGGACGGTGGATGGACGAGGCCCAGGAGAAGATGGAACTGCAGAAGCAGGAATACGAGCGGTTGCAGAAGCAACAGAAGAAATCCGAAGGCAAGGGCGGTCGTAGAAAAAAACGTCGTCGCTAGAGCCAACCGGTCATGCTCCCTGCCACCGACGACACGATCGCCGCAGTCGCCTCGCCCCATGGTGGCGCCGCCCGCGGCAT
>CAZYAZ010000071.1:13106-27977 GCA_964646205.1 uncultured Planctomycetaceae bacterium
TGACTGGCCCGGCGACTGGCCCGGCCCCGACCTTTCGGCCCGCCGTTACGCCGGGACCTGGCGAATCGGAACCGCCGCCGATCTCTCACGACAACTCCCCGTCGACCTCCATCTCTGGCCCAACCGCAACAGTTACACCGGACAACCCTCGGCCGAAATTCACATGATCGGCTCACCACCGGTCCTCCAGAAACTGCTCGAAGAACTGCTGGCCCACGAGACGCCCGGCGTCCGAGTGGCTCGCCCCGGCGAGTTCACCTTGCGGTCGTTCCTGGCAGGGCGAATCGACCTGGTCCAGGCCGAGGCTGTCCTGGGTGTCATCGAAGCTGAGGATCATGTGGGGCTCGAGGTCGCGCTGCGACAACTCGCCGGAGGACTCTCGGGACCACTCGGCCAACTCCGAAGCCAGCTTGTCGACCTGTTGTCTGATCTCGAGGCCGGACTCGATTTCGCCGACGAGGACATCGAGTTCATTTCAGCCCGGCAACGAACCGACCGTCTCGAGGCGCTCGCCCAGACGCTCGCCACAATCCGCCAGCAGGCCGGCCAACGGATGACCTCCGGAGAACGACACCAGGTCGTGTTCGCCGGGCTGCCCAATGCCGGCAAGAGCACCCTGCTCAATGCGCTCTCCAACCACGCCACAGCAATCACGTCTCCACGTGCCGGCACGACCCGGGATGTCGTCACTGCCGACATCACCCTGGACGGACTCGACGTCCGACTGGTCGACACCGCCGGCTGGGAAGCCGAGACACACCCTGGCCAGGCCTCGATCGATCAACTCGCCCGCCAGAAACGACTCGATCAACTCGCACCCGCCGCGCTGGCCGTGTGGTGTGTCTCGTCCCCCGAACCGGGAATCCAGGTCGCTGCGCACCTGGCCAACGACCGGCAGGCACGCCAGGAGATCCGGCAGGCCGGAACACCAATGCTGGTGCTGCACTCCCGCTGTGACCTCGCCACTGACGACCAGCGGGAATTGACCGTTCAGGCAGACTTGTCCGTCTCGACGGTCACCGGCCAGGGTATGGCGGCGTTGCAGGACACCCTGGTCGCCAGACTCGGCAACGACACCCATGCCGGTCCGTCGGTGGTCGGTTCCACGGCAGCCCGAACCTCGGAGGCACTACGGCGGACCGAGGTCCGGCTGGCAGCAGCGGCAGCCGTGACCGACGAATTGCTGGTGGCCGTGGAGATCCGTGAGGCACTCGACCAACTGGGAGCGGTGATGGGAACCGTTTACACCGACGAGATCCTTGACCAGGTCTTCTCGAAGTTCTGCATCGGCAAGTGAGGACCGCTGGCGAGCCGACCGACGACGGTGCTATCATGCCTCTCCTCAACACCAGACCCTTCATCCGCGGAGTGTTCTCATGAGCAAATGGCCCATTGGCGTCTTCACCTCGATCGATGCCGGACTCGGCGTCCACCTGGACGTCGCCGCCGAACTCGGAGTCCCCAGCGTCCAGATCCACGCACCCCACCAGGACACCCGCAACCCCGAAGCGGCCGCCGAGTTTCTCGGCAAGTGCGCCGACTCGGGAATCACCGTGACTGCCGTCTTCGGCGGTTTCGAAGGCGAGAGCTACGCCGACATCGCGACAACCGCAGCGACGGTGGGGCTGGTCCCCGAGGAGACGCGGGCCGGCCGGGTGCAGGAGATGAAGGAGATCAGTGACTTCACCACGCACCTGGGCTGCGACACCGTCGCGTTGCATATCGGCTTCGTGCCCGAGGACCGCAGCAGCGGTAGCTACACCAGCCTGGTCGACTGCACCCGAGACCTGCTCGACCATGTCGCCGGCAATGGCCAACAGTTGAACCTCGAAACAGGACAGGAATCGGCCGAACACCTGCTCGAGTTCATCGCCGACGTGGAACGGGACAACCTGTTCATCAACTTCGACCCGGCCAACCTGATTCTCTACGGCACGGACCATCCGATCGATGCCCTGATCAAGGTCGGACACCTGGTCCGCAGTGTCCACTGCAAGGACGGCACCTACGCACCCGTTGCCGGCCGGGGCACCGACTGGGGGGCCGAGGTGCCCCTGGGCGAGGGTGATGTCGGCATGCTGACCTATCTCAAGGTGCTCGACAGCATCGGCTACACCGGCCCATTGACAATCGAACGAGAAATCGCGGAAGACCGCGAGCGACAAAAGGCAGACATCGGTGCCGCTGTCAGCCTGCTGGAGTCTCTCAGGGACCAGGTCGGCTAACCAACCGGCCGCAAGAACTCGCTGCACACGCGGTCACTTGACCCAGCGTCCCTGCGAGTCGATCTGCATCGTGCCGGTGTCACGGAACAATGCGTGACGACTGCTCTCGTAATCGACCCATGTCTCGATCATCTCGTTCTGGGCCTCGAGAATGTTGTTCAGTGCCCGGGAGATGTTCACTCCCTGCGAGGACTGGTCGGCAGCATCCTGGCCGGGCCGGGGCGGTCGCGCTGCAAATTCCACCGCCTGGTCCAATTCGCGAGCCGCCACTCGCACCGCGCGACGGTTGATCTCAAAGACGCGGCGTTTCATCTCCACACGTCGATGGGCATAGCGGACATCGAGTTTCACCTGGTCCTCGGCCGCCATGTAGTTCCGACGGGCACGTTGGAATGACACCTGTGCCGCCCGGAAATTGTTCCGCTGTGCTCGTCGGTCCAGTGGAGTCGTCACCCGCACTCCCAACCGGTAATCGCTCTGGCTACCGCGAAAATCAAACGGCTTCCCGTTGTCCAGCAGTGGACGCGTGTTCGCTTCTCCCTCGGCCACAAGATCGACGGCCATCTGCAACTGGTTGGCCGCCAGTTCCACTCTCCGACGAGCGTCCATCACGAATGCGCGACGATTCATCAGGTCCAAACGACTGTCCAGGGCCAGTTGGACCGATGTCGCCAGTCCCATGTCCACCGGGTTGATCTCGATCAACTCCAAACGAACCGTCACCAGCAAGCTCGAGAATTCACGCGTCATCCTCAACAATTCCTCCCGCAACATCACCAGCTCGCCAGCCAGCACCTTGGACTCTTCCACTTTCATGGGCTTGGACGATCGCTTGCGGAACGACTCGACTTGAGCCGGCAGCTTGCCGATGCGGGTGCGGAGATCCATAAACCGTGCCAGGGCCTCGGCCAGCAATCCGTCGATCTCGGATCGTTCTGGATCGGTCATCTGCCGTTTCCGGCGCGGCAAGACCACGTCAAGCTGCTTGAAGTACCCGTCGAATTCCCTGGCCTGGAATTCCAGTTGTTCGTTGACCGCCTGCAACCCGGCCACCGCCGCTTCAAGAGCACTCCGAGAGCCGTCGGCCTGCACCGCTGTCAGTCGGGTGGTGAATGTGGCAAGACGTTTTTCGAGTGTCTCGTGAATCGGGGTGGTCAATCGAAACGGCTCCAGCAACGAATCATCCAATTCCAAGTCCATGTCGGGCGGAAGTCCCAGTTGGAGCTTGAGACGATCCAGTTGATCCAGGAACACCCGCTCACGAATCAGCAACATCATCCGCTGCCTCTGCAGGCTGCTCTCCAGCTGCGTGACATCCAGGGACGTCGCTCGTCCCGCCTCGGCCAGTGCACGCAACTGGTTGACCCGCGACTGGAGACTGGCCACGTTGTCCCGGACATTGCGAAGGGTCTGCAACCGGTACAACATGAAATAGAATCCCACCGTCGGACTCCGTTCCCCGCGGATCAGGAATGCCAGCACGCCGCCACCGGCACTTCCTGGAAGAGGAACCGCCCGTTCGCCGGTGACAATCGTCACGTAAAAATCTCGGCGGAAGCGGGCGAAATTGCGGATTGAATACAGGGCCTTCCGCTCGGCCTGGGTCAAGTTCTCCATCACGACCTCTCGCTGTGAACCAGCCAGCAGCGGTTGGACAAGCGAGAAGGCCAGTCCGCCGGCGGTGCCACTGCCGTCGCTGCCCGAGAACATCCAGATCGTGTTGTTGGTCATCTCGGCCATCAACTGTGCCCCGGTCGGCAACAGCTTGCGGACACCGGCCGAGACCCCGTCGAGTTCCAGCCGCCCCGATTCACCGGGAGTGAAACCGGCCAACAGCCCCGCCGTTGGTTCGCTTCCAAAGGCACTGGGCCGCACGTCAAAGAGATAGCGTTCGAAGGTCAGAGAAAGACTGGCGAGATAAACGTTCTCGACCTGCTCCTGGTAGTCCCGGCTGTGTATCAATCCCAGGGTCACCGCATCCTGCAACGTCAACTTCCGGATCGGTGGCAACGGCGAGCCCGAGCCTTCAAACCGGTCGCCACCCAACGCCACCGTCCACTCGGGATTCTCGACATGATCGAGTTGATCGAGTTCGTTCCACAGTTCCGAACCACGCATGCCGTAGGCCGAGACCATCGATTGATTGGCCGTCGGATCGTCAGGCGGTAACGGGGGATTGTCTGGATCGTTCGGATCGAAGAACCGGCTGCGGGGGTCCGGCGTGATGTCAAAACTCTCTTGCTGCCAACGCTCGTCGACAGCCTTCTCTTCCAGGATCTCGTATGTCTGGTCGTCCGCCGTCCGCCGGTAATAATCTCGCGTACAACCCACCAACCCCACGACACCCGTCACGACGACCGCGACCACCGCACACCGTACGCACCACGACAGTCGGGATGCGTTCTCCGATCTCGAGATGAACTGCAACATTGGTGGTGAACCAATTCGGCATCACCCTGTAAAGGGTTCGGCCGACCAACGGATAGGATTGTATGAGTTGAACGGGTCAGTCGGGACGCAACGTCTCCGTAAGAAATGTCGGCCAGAAAGCAACATCGAGATGAGTGACACTTGAGAGACTGCGACAGATTGATTACACGGGGGATTCGAGACAGGCGAAGCGATCGTGGCGAATGAGATGACAATCGAGTCAACCGGACCTGGCGACAGCCTGCAAATCCTGGGCGACCACTACCGGTCTCTGGTCGGTGGTGGACTCGTGGGCTGGGATGCATCGCGCCCCTTCCTGAAGTGCCTGGGAATCGGTGGCCAGGGAGTCGTGTACCTCAGTGAACGCCGGGGTGTGGACGGTTTCACGATCCCCGTCGCGCTGAAGGTCTTTTCGCCCGACCGTTTCACGGACCGTGGTGAGTACGCCATCGAGATGGCCCGGTTGGCCGGCGTGGCCTCGCGAGTGGCGAGGATCCAGCAAGACCACCTTGTCGACGTTCAGAATGTGGTCAGTGACCAGGGCATTCACGTGCTCGAGATGGAATGGGTCGACGGCTACGACCTGCGTCGACTGATGACGCCCGACGCTTACGGCCACATTCGGGAACAGGTCACAGAGCGTCGCTGGCAGACGATCAACCAGGTGGTGATGACCGAAGGGCCACAACAGCCACGTTTGCGGCCCGGCACCGCGGCGTCCGTGATCCGCGAGTGCCTCGCGGCGTTGGCGGCCATGCACCGGCACGGCATCGTCCACAACGACATCAAGCCGTCCAACGTGATGCTCAAACGAAGTGGCAACGTCAAGATCATCGATATCGGAGCGGCCTTCGAACTGGAGAACCGCCCCCCGGTGCAACCGTGCACCCCGATCTACGCCGCTCCCGAAGTCCTGGAAGGCAAGCCGGGAACGCCCGCGTCAGACCTGGCCAGTATCGGCTACATGCTGATCGAGATGCTCTCCGGCGAACAACCGTTCTCGCAAATGAAGTACGCCGAAATGCTGACCGCCAAGCGGGCGGTCTTTGACTGGCTGCCTGGCATGTTGCCGGTCGACGAATTCGCGATGACCGAACCCCTGCTCAGGCTGCTCCGCGGGTTGGTCAATCCCGATCCGCTCGGACGTTTTCCATCCGCCGAGGAGGCGGAACTCGATTCCGGTGGCGTGGCCGAGTTCCAGCGTGAACTGGTCCAGGCCGGAGTGACCAGCGAATACGAGGCCGAGATCCGACACTGGATCGACGAGGTGGAAGCCGAGTTCGAACTGCATGATCCGTCGGATGAGGCCACGGGTGATTTCCTGCCTCCGACACGCGTGTTCAACCCCGAGGCGGAACTGGACGACTGACACCGCGCGGGGAGAGAGCCACGCCAGACCGGCCAGGGCCTCCTCGACGTTCCACCGCAGTCCGAACCACACTCGGACACCGCGCGGGTCGCCGCTAGAACGACCTGGCTCCGTCCCTGAGTTTTCGGATGTCCTGCCCCATCTTCTGCAAGACACCGAGAACCTCGCGGGGAATCGTCCCCTCGGGAGAGACCGGGACATCCAGCGTGACGACACCCCCCTGGGAGTCGATGAGATCCACTCGGCTCTTGAGCGTCTCCACATCAAACCTGGACTTCACACCCGCTCCCCAACCCTTGCTGACAGGCAACAGCAGGTGCCAGACAACCCCCTCGGGGGCTGGGAAATTCTCCGGGGTCAGCAACTTCCCCCGCCCCTTCTTCGTCCGCTGATAAAAGTCCCGGTTTTCACCCGATGTGAACGTCTGATGCGGGCACAGTCTTCCACGAGTACACAGCGAGAGAATCGGATGGGCACCTGCATTGAACGCCAATTCGGCATCTGGATTCCCGGACCGCACGGCCGCGATCCACGTGTCGATATTGAACGTCTGCTTCTTCAACCCCTGGTAAGCATCCTTCATCTCCGTCTTGTAACCGTCGAACCACCATCCGGAGACCAACGGACCGTACCGCCTGGACCACTCGCCACACACGGCTCCCCAGTTTCTAAGAAAGACCGAAGGCGGCGGCTGATTCTCGCTGCGGCGGAACCCCTTGACCTTGCGGGGATGGGACATCGTGTCGACACCGGGTCCGGCCGGCTTGCCGTTGATCGTGGGAAGAGCATCGCCGGTCGCCTTGATGACACGGTAGTGCCGCATCGGCGCCCGGGCTGTCATATAAAGGATAAGGCGGATTTTGCGTCGGTGAAGTTCCCTGGCGATCTCCATGACCAGGTCGCGCCTCGATGTCCAGACACCCGGTTTGACACCCAGCAACCGCTCGTAAGCTGCATTGGGAGCACAAAACTTCCCCCAGTGCTGACCGACGGTGAAAATCACGTAACCCGCCCTGGTGCTCTCCACCGCGTCAGCAAACCGCACCACGTTGAAAGAGTCAATCGCCCTGTTGAACGACGCGGCCGAATGATTCTTGAACACCTCGTAATGAAACATCAGCCCGAACCCGGCGTGTTGAAGCCAGCGTTTTTTCTCCGGGACTGATCGGTCGAGAACGAAGGTTTTCACCGACTGCCTGGCAACGGGAAGCACTGCACGCTCTACACCGACACCCGGTTTGTCACCGGCGAATGCCACCGACGAAATCATCGAGAGCAAAAGGCAGGCCACGGCGGCCGAGAACTCAACGGTTCCCAGGGACGATCTGACTGTCTTGGTCGTCTGCTTCATAACCGTTCAATGGCCACAACACGCTTGGTGACCAGTCTCATCGCCTGGCCACCTGCATTCAACCCGATAGACACGTTGAATGGCAGGCGCATTCGATCCAATGCGGCAGTTTCTGAATTTGAAAGAGGTGCTCGAACACCCTTGGTCGCGTCTCCCGACACGGTCGATCGAGACATGCCGGGGACCGGCTACTCCCACGCCCCCAGTTTGCTGCGCCAGCGATCGATGATCTTGTTGATCTGGTCCCGACGTGTCTTGTAATAAATCGCGCCACCGACCAGGCCGATTCCGATCACCAGCAGCAGTGCACCGATGGCGGCCCGCTGCGTCGTCTGGTCGGCCACCCTGACGACCTTGATGATGATCGAGGCAATGTCGACCAACAGCGCCGCAAAACCCAGGAACAGGTACAGCCGGACTCGCAGGAAGCTGCCCAGCCCCATCGACAACAGGCAAAGCACGATCAACGTCAGGTTGAAGGCCACCGGGTACTCGTCGCCGACCAGCGCGTAATAACCGGCGCTGGCCAACATGGCAACCAACGTCACCATCCGCACCCGATTCCGCGTGTCGGCATCGATCCGTGTACGGAAGAGTTGCAGCAGGACGAGGATCCCCAGCCCGACGGGTATCACGTACGCGTGAAACAGTGTCAGTTCCAGCCGCGCCCAGAAATAGAGCACGACAAACGTGACGAAACCACCCACCGCCACGATGTTGTAGGGCGACTCGCGATCGTCCTTGCCCAGGAAGGTGAACATCAGGCTGTGCAACCCAACAACCAGCAGGGCCACGTCGCTACCCATCTTGTTGTAGACCACCCAGACCAGTGCCACGGCCGGCAATCCCAACAGCGTGCCCATCAACGGAATACGGATTTCACGTGGCCGCACATCGATCACCTGCTTGGCACCGCAGAGGCCAAACGAGACAACCAGGCTCGCCCAGACATCGTACTCGGGTGTCCAGAAGTCGGTCGTGTTGATCAACTGTCGACGCAACACCCCGAAGAATCCCAGGACGCACAGTTGCAGGACGACGTAGGCCGAAATCGTACGTCTCTGCCGCCCCTCGTAGAACCAGCCCATTGCAAAGGCCGCATACATCACGCACAGCAACACGATTTCACGGGTCTGGAACGGCTCGCTGTAATGCATCAACTGCACGACGACCGCCACGCCGAAACTGGACCAGAGCGTGATCGAGTTGAGCGTCCCGCCCGTCTCGCCCACCAGCGAGAGGGCCTGGTCAAACAATCGTGGTCGTGTGCGTTCCCACGCGTCGTAGTTGGTCAGCAGCCGGAGTTGGAACCAGCGGCACAGGCTGCCGGTGGTGAAAATGGTGGCCACTGTCGCCAGCAACGGCCACGTTGCCAGAACTCCCACAATTCCATCGTCAAACCGGGCCTGGCTGAAGAACATTAGCCAGGTGGGAACAACCAGCAGCAGGCCAGCAGCGACCATTTCCTCACCGCCGCGCACCGCGTGTTTCGACCGTGGTGTCAACGCCGCCAGCACCGCCATCGTGGCGAATGCCCACAGCCCAGCCGTCGAGTCGGGTCCGTGCTGAAACACGATGTGCAGCAACATCAGCCCGACCAGCACGGCACTGACCGTGCCAAGCTTTCTGGCCTGCATGCGTCGGGACACGAATTCCCAGGCCACCAGGCCGCCCGCCCACAAGCCGACGATCACCCAGACCACGTGCTCCCTGGGCAGATAACTCTCGATTCCAAGAAACTCCGCGTGCAAGGCCAGCACGATCTCGACCGTCGCCAGTCCGAAGTAGATCAGCGAACGACGGATCGCGCCCAGGTGCACCAGGACACTCGCGGTTCCCAGCAGCAGGGGAGCCGCCAGCAGTTCCCTGGCCATCGACGGCGGAAATCCCATCACTCCGAAGGACTCGCACAGGGCCCACAGGGTGGCCACGTGCGTTCCCACCAGCAGGAAGACACCCCAACAACGGCGAAACCGGAACCAGTCGGGACCGTCAATGCGGCCCAACCGCAGGACCGCCGTCCGCATTGGAGACCGCTGGTGACTGACCAGTGTCCAGAAATGCGACAGACCGATGGCACACCAGGCGGCGGCGATCGGGTGATGCTCTGGTTTCAGAGCATCGATCCATGTCAGGGTGAAGAAACTGCCAACCACCAACGACAACCCGCCATAAAGTCCAAGCCAACCGGTGCCCCCCAGGGCATGCAACCGCAGCATCACGATCGATAACAACACGATCAGCGGCGCGTTGACGTGGTAGGTGTCCAATTCGAATTCCCGGTCCGGGAACATCAACAGGTGAAAAGCAATACGGAAGACCCACAAACCGGCGACCGCGAAAGACAGGGCCGTGGCCGAGTCGCGATAGCGACGCGCAAATTCGAACCCGCTGGCAAAGCCCAACTCCGCCCGGCCGTAAAAGTAGGCAACCGGAACCGCCAGGGCGAACAACGCGGTTTTCTGGTCCCGCAGCGCCGGGATCAACAGCGCCGCACACCAGATCGCCAGTGTGACGCCGAATTGGTAACCGGCTTCGCACCAGGTAATCAGCGATTCTTCACCCGCACCGGGACGCCGTGCCACGGCACGGAAATACAATGCGGCGATGTATGCCATGACACCCGAGACGACAAATCGCTTCCAGGGAATGGCGGCCAACCCCGGGTCGGTCACATAGTTGAAACAGATCAGCACCAGCACCAGGCCCGCCAGCACCAGGCTGGCGCGGTTGACGAACGCGGCCACCCGATCACGTCGCCACAGCGCCCGCAACGCGGTCAATTGCAGCAGCGTGACGACCAGGCCCAACGAGGCCAGGTGGATCTCTGAAAGTCCCCATGCCCTGAACATGTCACCGGGAAAGAGTCGAACACTGTGGACGTTGCCCACCGACAGCACCACGGTTGCCAGCCAGGCCACCGACTGGCTGCGGCTGGACCAGGCGACGACCACCAGGCCGACAGCGGCCAGGTAGGGAGCCCAGAGTTGCATTGCCTCGGCACGCAACGTCGGCGACGCGGCGTGGTACACCGTGGCGGCCATCGCGATTGCGACGGATGGGCCAAACAGCCACGCCACCCGGGGCGAGTGGAACGCCGGCTGGGCGAATGCCCCTGTCAACAGCCCTGGCCGCTTGCGGTTCAACAACTGACCTGACCACCCCAGGGTCGCGGCCACCAGTCCCAGGGTCGCACAACGCCATGGCTCGACCAGCGTCAGGAGATTGGAGTCCGGCTTGCCAGGTTCCAGCGCATCGGCCAGGACGTGTGCCTGCAGGTAGGCCTGCAATAGCCCCAGGAATCCGAGCCAACCACAACCGTGGTTCCTGGCCACCAGTAACGTCAACGCCAGCACCAGCCAACGCTGCTGGGTAGCGATCTCGAGTGGGTCGATGACGTCCAGGCAATTCCCAACAGCCACCGCAACACTCAACACGGTCGAAAAGAAAAGACACGGAACCAGCAACGGTCTCAACCGCAGGTGAATCGAGTGGGCAGATTCCAACCCGATGTGTACGGCATGAATTCCCAGAAACAGCCACAACGTCGGGGTGAGACTGGCGGCCAACGACAGGCGATCCATCAACTGGTTCTCACCCGGGGATGTCACCGACAGCAGGCTGACCCAGGTCAACACAAACAGGAAACCGCCGAAGAACGTCCGGCCGGTTGACAGGCCAACCCGGACCAGTTGAGCAGCCACAAAGACGACCAGGACGGCGAGTTCCCAGAACTCCGCAGCCCCATGAACAAACAGCGCCAGCACGCAGCCACACGACAACACCACGCTGCCGGCTGCCAGCACACTCCGATTGGGTGCCAGCAGGAAATTCTCGACCCAGGGCCGTGTGGTTTTCAGTCGCGAGTAGACCAGGTCGAGACACTGCAGGATGACCCCGGTCACCAGCAACGGCCACGACCAGTGCCAGGCGGAATCGAGAAGCTGGTTGCCGAGCACCAGGCCGACCAGGAGACTGATCCAGCCGAGGTGTATCCCGACCCCGGCACCGCGGTGAGAACGGAAAAAGATCGCCAGCAGGGTCCAGGTGATTCCAGCCAGGCTGACCGCGATGGCCGTCTGGAGTGGGATCAACGAAATATCGATGTGAAGCAGGTTGCCGATCGACTGACCGGGCAGGGCATTCTGCAACACGGTCCAGGCCTCGACGCGGACAGTCAGGAACACAGCCGATGCCGCCAACGGCCACGTGAAGAGCGTGTGATCATGGCGACGGAACGGGAAAGGGACACGGCCAAAGAACCGATCGCCCGCGTCGAGCCCGCGCAACCAGCCGGCCCTTGCCAGGGGAAAGCAGGCCACGGCCAGTCCCAGTGCACTGGCGGAACTGCCCAGGCCCGTCCCCCAGCCCAGGGCATTGAAGGTCTCCTCGAACCGCGCCCGCAACTCGGGAAACAGGATCACGGCGATCACGGTGGCCATCGTGGCCGGCAGCAGGGATCGCGTGTGGTACGTCGCGATCGCCAGCAGTGCGGCCATCAACAGTGGACCGGAGTAGTCCATCATCTGTTGCCACGGCTGAAGGTCCGCGGGCCCGGCCCCCTCGAAGAGCACCCGCAACACCATCGCCGCGACGGCGATCGATCCATACACCATCAGCACCGTCGAGCGGGCCCGTGTCAGCAGTTTCGATTTCGTCCACCAGACCAGTCCCAGCCAGCCGAAGGAGGTCACGGCCAGTCCGAAGACCATCGTGTTCCCTTGCAGTTGGCGACCCAGCATGTCGACGCAGCCAAGGTAGGGCAGGCTGAGGCCGACGATGGCCATCGCCGAATGCACCCAGCGGAGGTCCCCGTCGCGCCACGCACGCCAGGCAAAAACGACCACGACCGCCAACAGGACTCCGGCGGTCAACAGGGGAGGAGAACGGAAGTGCCATTGTCCGAGAATGGCCACCACGGCGGTCAGCATCGCCAGGATCGGTTGCATACCCAGGGTGGCTCGTGCCAGCAGTGGCCCGCCCCGACTCCGCCCAACCCAGTGCAGGCCACCCATCAGCAGTACCAGCAGCAAACCGACCAGCGGCAACCAGGGATCACGTGGAAATCGCGTGAGCAGCGCGACCGAGGCCCCCGACAACGACAGCAGGGTCAGCCCGATCCAGTGCTGCAATTCGTGGTTCCGCCGCACGGCCTGGAACAACCAGACCACTCCGGCCAGCGCGAAGACCGCAACCCGGACGTGCTCCTGGGCAGTACCCATCAGGACACCCGCCAGGACCAACGCGTAGCCCAAGAACGATTCGCTTCCAAGCTGGGCACCGTCGTCTTTCAACTCGATCGCCCGACGTTCGACAAACAGGACCAGCCAGCCGACCAGGATCACAAGCATCGCGTAGGTCGAAACGTGCGGGAGTTGCTCGAGTTGGAAATGCACCCATCCAAAGACCTGCAGGAAGGCGGCCGCCAGCGTGCCACCGACGAACCACGGCACCCGCTTCTCACGCGCCAGTTCCGAGTTGAGAATGTGGCGGGCAAATCGCACGACAATCCACGCCACCAGGGCGAAACCGGTGTAAAAACCGATGGCGATGGGCAACTTCAGGCCATCCGCATCGCTGCCGACCAGCGTTTCGGCCAGCGGACCGATCATCACCAAGCCATTGATCGCCAGCAGGGAACCGGCCAGCGGCAATCCCAGCGGTTGGTGAACCGCCCGGCACCACGACCGGAGTGCCCAGCCGAAGAGAAGTATGTAGGCCAGGCCCATGGCCGCCACGAAAAAGCTCTTCGACGACAGGTCCTCCTCGCCGGCCAACAACGACACCACCATGAAATTGAGCGGCAACAACGCAACCGCCGCGCCGCGCAACAACGCCCCCGTACCACGGAACTTGAGATCCTGTCGTTCGATCCACGATCCGGCCGACGCCACGGCCATCGTGAAACCGGCCAACAAGGCCGGCATCAGCGTGAACTTGATGACGGGAGACCGGTCCCAGAAATAGACCGAGATCAACGAGGCCCCGGCGACCACCATCACGACCCCGGCCACCAGGTACCAGTTCTCTGTCAACCACGGCTGGATATGATCTCGCCAGATGACCGCCGTGGCACTGGGCGGCCTGGGAGGCGACGTGGGGGTCGAAACCGCCGGTGCCATTGTGCCACCGGACGACGGAACTGGCCGAGAAGTGGTCCCGGGTGGTTTGACGATCTCCTGCCCAGGATCATCGTCGGTGAACTCGATCCCCAGCAGGGCATTGAATTCCGGGGCGGACAGATAGTCCGCCCATCGCTCGGCGAAATCTTCCTCATCAACGGGCGTCGCGTGCGTGTCACAGAATCTCTCGAGTGAACTGATGATCTCCTGGTCAACCTCTTCGAACCGCGACACCCAGAGCAGCAACAATTCGGCAGGGGCCTGTCGGACCAGTTGCAGCAGCTCGCGTTGATCACGATCGACACCGCGTCTGAGCGTCTCCTCCCAACCGCTCCAGCCGGAGGTCGACCGAGTGCCGGACCGGCAGGTCAGGATCAAGGCCGCTCGCTCGCCCACTTCGGGATCCGATTCGACCAACCGCAGGATCACCTCGGCGCACTCACGACCCGGCCATGCGCAAACACGGCCCAAAAGGTTCTGACGTTCGCGGGCGGTCGAAGCGGCATAAAATTGCCTTTCGAGCGACCACAACGAGTGACCAGCGTGTTTGCCGCGCGGATCCGAATCTTCCAGCGGCAACGAGTCGGCCAGGGCCTGGATCTTGTCCAACTGCAAACGGAGGTCCCGAACGGCACGTCCTTTTTCGTCATCGGGACCGGAATCCGGCTCCACCTGGTGACGGAGGTCGTTGATGACCTCAAGAATCAAACGGCGGCCGGCATCCTCGAGAACCAAGAAGGCCTCGATCGCAATCTCGTCGAAACGATGGCCCACTTCTGCAGACACGGCAGGGGCCAGTTCTCGACGGGTCGACAGAAACCGACGGTCGCCGGCAAGCGAGATCGCAGATTCGAGAAGACCGTTCGAGGCATCTTGAGCGACGACGGCTGGAAGATCCTCCAATGGCAGATCACCCAGGAGCGCTGCAAAATCTGAAAAATCAACTGGGCCTTGACTACGTTGCTGCTGAAAACGTTTTGCGGCCAAAAACCGCAGTTGTTTGATCCGGGCGATCAGGGCGTCGATGACCGGATCGGACACCTCCGCCGAATCACGATACCGAACGAGTCCCTCGAGCAGGGACGCAGCACCAGAATCGAAACCGGCTGGTTCAGTCGACAGCGTCTGAATCGCCGAGAGCACCTGTGACGTCTCGAGAATTCCCTTCGCGCCGTAACGAGCCAACAAGGCAATCAGATCGGTGTGACTCGATTCGACCATGACTGACTGCTGTCACACGAAACAAATTCTGACAACGCGAAAAAAATTTCCGGCGAACGGGACGGCAATATATCAGTTCCTCCAACGGGATAGGCGAGGGTTTTTGATGAACACAACACGTGGCGATCAGTTTTCTCGTGGAATCGACGGATC
>CAZYAZ010000072.1:0-6858 GCA_964646205.1 uncultured Planctomycetaceae bacterium
GCCGCCCATGCCGCCGCCCATGCCGCCCATGCCGCCGCCCATTCCGCCCATGCCGCCGCCCATGCCACCGCCACCACCGGAGAACGTGAATGTCCGGACTTCGCGGATCTGGGTGAAACTCGGTTGCACGGTCAGTCGTACATAGCGACGGTCGGCGGACACGACCGCCTGGACCTGCAGGAAAACACCCTCGGAGATCGGCTGGATCACCGGGCTGTAACCAACATTGCCAAACACGCCACCACCACCACTGGGGATCATGCTGATCACAAAGGGTTGCATGACCTGGTCACGAATCGTGGCACGCTGGCCGTTGAACATCGTGACTTTTGGTGCCGCCATGACGTTGGAACGTTCGTCGCCCTGCGCGGCCTGGATGAAGAAGAATGTCTCGATGTCCGAGAGGATGGCCATTCCAAACTGCAAGCCACTCTCGGGGTTGTAGCCACCAAAGTCGGGCACACCGATCTGGAACGATCCCTGGCGGAACTGAAGATCCAGATCGTCGGTGAAGTTGTCCGGAGAGGACATACCAATCACCGTCGGCCGCGAGTAGCTGTCGCGGTTCACCAGGTTCCGTACCGGAGCCTGTTGGAACAGGCCCATCTGTTGCTGCCCTTGTTGCTGGCCACCGCCACCGCCGCCGCCAAAGCCGCCGCCGCCGCCGATGCCGCCAACTCCGAACATTCCGCCACCGCCGCCCTGGCCACCGCCGCCCTGGCCGCCGCCGGTCTGACCCTGCTGGCCGCCACCGATAACACTACCGAAGGGCGGCAAGGGTTGACCCGGCCCGGAGTTCTGGTTGTTTCCGCCACCACCGCCACCGCCGTTCTGCTGGCCCCCCGATCCACCGTCGAATCGCGGTCCACCGATCGAGTCCTGGATATTCCAGTCGAAATCGATACCGATTCGTTCGTAGAACTGGTCGGTCACCGAGATTTGACGCACCTCGATGGTGACCTGGAGATCCTGGAGCCGCCGAAGCTGTTCCAGCAGGTCCGCGATCTCGTCGTGAACCTTCTGTGTCGCCCGGATCACCAGGCTCAAGGTGGATTCGTGGCCCCGGACACTGCCCTGGCCACCGATTTCGTCCCAACTGCCCGGGTCGATGGTGGACTGGATCAGGCCCGAGATTGCGTCGAAATTGATCGTGCGCGGACCTCCGCTCACCTCCGTCTGCATACCGCTTCCCGGAAGGACTCCAGCCAGACCGGCCGGTGAGTTGCCACCCACCTGGAACTGGGCCGAGGAAGTCCGGACAGCCATTTGGCCGTCAGCCTGCAGGGCCGGGGTCACCGGTTGTTCGGGCGCCAGACTGGAAATCGACCCATCGCTGGGCACACCGATTTCCAGGGGCACCACCAGGTCGGCCACCGGATAGGTTGCAGTGATCAGTCGTCCCTGTTGTCTCAGCTTGCTGGTGATCTTCAACACGTCGTCCTGGATCGTGTAATCCAGGTCCAGCGGTTCCAGCATCAGGTTCAGAATGCTCTTGAGCTTGATCCCGTTGAGATCGATCGAGACTGCTGAATTGGTGGTGGCACCAACTTCCTCCAACCCCAGCTTGTCGATCACGATGTTGATCTCGACCTGCTTGCGGATCTCGTCAATGACCTCCTTGAGCGGGGTCTCGTCGAAGTGCAGTGAGATTGGCGAATTGAGACTCTTCTCGATCCGAATCTCCTCGTCACTACGGGCCCGGTTGTCGGGACGCCCGAATCGTTTTCGTCTCTTGACCAGGTCGGCCCATTCCTGCCGCCCTGGGTACGCGTAGTCATCCTGTGGGAAGACCATCGCCATCTCGACATCATTCAACGCATCCCAAAGGCTCGCGTCGACATCCTCACGTCTCCGCTCGTTGATCTCGTTGCGTCGCGCGAAGATCGCCTTCTGGAACATTGTCACGACGACCGGCTTGTGAGGATCGAGTTCCCGCGCCTGACGGGCGATCATCTCGGCTTCCTCGTACCGGCGATCCCGGAAGAACTCGTTGTACTTGTCAACCAGTTCAGCAATTTCCTGTTCCACCCGGATCTTGTGCTGCTGCTCGGCCTCGAACTGCGCCTCGATCTCCCGGTTCCGCTTGGTCTGGGCCACCTGGGGAGCGCGCAATTCCCGCTCCCTGGCGATTTCCTTGCGGGCCGTTGTCAATTGCCCCTTGAGACGATCCGACAACGACTTGTCCAAAGTGGCCGTGTTGACCACCGCCAACATCTCGTCGAGGGTCTGCAGAGCCTTGTCCGGATTGTCTTCCTTGATCTGTCGGGCCTTGAAGACGGCATTGAGTGTCCGGCTCCTCAGGGAATCGAACAACAATCCTTGCTTTTGTTGGGCCACGGCGATCGCATCGCTGGTCCCTGGTTTCTGCAGTGGACGAGTTTCGGCAGCCGCCGTCCGCGTCCCGCTGGCATTACGAGGAGACAGTTCTCGCAAGAAATCTTCGAGTTGCTGAGATCGAACCCGGTCCAATTTTTCGCCACTGCGGAAGGAGTCCAGGAACACACGGTAGGCGGCCTCGCGTTCACCGCGTTTCAGGTGCGCCAACCCCTGGTTGTACAAGTCCAAGGCCGTTGCCCTGGGCGGTGGACCGACCGCAGAGTCCTTCGGTTTCACCGGCTGTCGGATCGCTCGAGCGATCCCTTCAGACGGGGCATTCACCCCGGGCAAAGTGTTCGGCTGTGCAGCCGCCAACTGTGCCTTTTTGGCAGTAATATCCTTGAGAACGAACTGAGGACGATCCTCCAGGAGGTCCCACGCCACGTTCAGACTTTGAGCGGCTTCGGCCTTGGCTTGTGCTTCCAACAGTTTTCCGGCCGTCAGCAGGGTCCGCGCTTCCGCAACCATTGCCTTGGCGCGGTCCTTGGGCGCACCGGGCTTGATGCCGGCCTGGGAAGCCACCGGTGTTGCCTGTGCAACACCCGGATGAGCCGCCTCGATGCGGGCAATCAACGCCTGAGGAGTCATCTCACCCTCGGCAAACGCCAACTTCTGGTGCGAGGCCATCAATCCGGCCACGGTCGCCAGCCGCAACGCTTCCGCCGGTCGACCGGCCGCTTCCTGTTTGGACGCAACGACCATGTAGTCCCTGACGCGAATCTGAATCAATTCCGCCAATGGCTGCTTGCCCAATCCGGTGGACTGTTCGAGGAGTTTCACTTCGTAGGCTGCCACCAACAACGATGGCCGGGGAGTCCCCGGAGCAGCCACGAGTTTGTGTTGTCGAGCCAGCCGGTCGGCCTGGGCGGCCAGGCTGAGTGCCTCGGCCAGTTTCCCATCCGCACCAGCCGTCCGGGCACGCGTGATCAGGTTGGCCAACTGTCCAGCCGGCGTATCCGTCACCGGAGAGGCAATGCGAGCCAGGAACTGAATCGGGCTTGTCTCGTCTCCTGAGAACACCAGTTCTGCGCTGCCCGCGATCCGTTTGGCGGCCTCGGCCAATCGTAAGGCTTCGGCGCGGTCACCTCGTTCCAGGGCTTCGTTCGCCCTGGCCAGTTGATCACGAATTCTCAACTTCAGGACACTGGTGCTTGTCGCCTCACCGCTGGTGTCAAATGACGCCGCCGGTGCGGGGATGGGACCTAGAGTGCCCGGCTGCCCTGGTGACAGGGACCGGGCCGAATCGGCCGCGGCGGGATCCACAATCACGGATCCTCGCGGCGGAAGGGAATTCTTTATCCCCGATTCGCTTGGTCCTGATGGATCGACTCCTGTCTGAGCCGAGAGATTGCGAGGCGTGTCGGCGGGCAAAAAGAGCCACAGCCCCAGGGCCACAAAGCCCGTACACGCGAACAGTCCGAGAGCCTTTCGCACCGGGAGTTCCTCCGCGAGACTGGTCGCGACCGTCATCGTGGCCACCGACCCTGGATCCATCCAGAGTCCGACGTGACTTGGTTCTCTTCCGGGAACAGGACGGGCCGTTTGAATTGCCCGGCCGTTCCAGGTCAATCACCTGGACAACAGCTCATGACGAGTCAGATCAGATTCAATTGGTAGAAATGTGAGAGTGGAGAGTCGAAGTGAGTGGAGAGTCGTCAACGGTGTGAGAAGTGAAAGTGGACGACTCGGAGTGAGTTGAGAAATGAGTGCAACAGGTTGGCGGATGTCCCGGTTTGCGGTTCGTCCGTTTGCCGACCCGTTGAAGTGGTCGGGTTGATAGTGCATCGCCGCCAAACGGGTCAACCCCGTTCACGACGAATTTCCTTTTTACTTTGCCATTGTCCCGAAGAACCCTGTGTGTCGTTCTTGAAGGACGGTTTTGGATCGGCTTCCGGGCTGTCCAGAACCGGCTTGTTCGTCTTCTGAAGGAATGGTGCCCCGGGCCGGTCAAAGACCGTCGTGACATGCGCGGTCGCTTGAAGTTCCTGCACCACGCGTTCCATCTCCTGGACACGATTTTCTTCGCTGAGCCGTTTTTCAATTTTGTCCTGGACCGTCTCGAACTTCGCCGCGCCACCGTCTTCACGCTCTGTGGCAACAACCAGTTGAAAGTGCTCGTCGTCCTCGAAAATGCGACTGGGCGTTCCCACTGGCAACCGGAACAACGTGTCGGAGATCCGCTTGTCCTTGAAACTTTCCTTGTCCGTCCAATCCCAGTAACCGCCGTCAGCAGCTGCCGGCCCGTCGGAGACCTCCTGGGCCAGTTCCACGAAGCTTTCGCCCGTGGCCAGTCGACGACGACACGACTCGATCTTCTTCAACGCGGGATCACGACCGCCGTGTTTTGTCACCGAGATCAGGATCTGCCGCCAGCGGACACGAGGCGTTGTCTGAAATTCTTCCAGGTGTGCGGTGTACCACTGCATCATCTCTGCTGGAGAAAAACTGGTCCGCGGCTGCGCCGATTGCCTCAGATATTCCATCGCCAGCTGTTGTTGGCGGAAATCCTCTTTGAGGACTTCCAACGAGGTGCCCTCCTGGGCCAACTGGCGTTTCAATTCGACGACCGACTGAATCTGTCGGCCGGCAAGCAATTCTGGAAGCTGCTGCTCGTTGAAAACTTCCTCCAGTTGATTGTCGAGCATCTCGTGGCGTGCCTGGTCCAGGCCACTGAGCATGGACTGCGACATCAGGCTGCGATCGACATACCCCTTGAGCTGCTTTTGGATCAGGTCGTCCTGCAATTCGCGATAACGTGCCCCGGACAACTGCTGCCGGGCAGCAGCAAGCGAACGCGACTGCCGGTGCAGGATCTCGCTGGCAAAAATCGGGTCGCCATTGACAATCGCCACCACGTGGGTTCCATCCAACCAGTCCGAATCGGCCGCGGGCGTTGAGAGTTGAAACGAGGCGAGTTGGACTTCGGCGGTGCTCGGAAGTGGAGCATTGGCGGCGGTCGAATTGGGCTGTCCCAGATCCACGACCCGGGTTTTCCCGCCCGTCGAAGCCCATGGAACACCACGACAACCGGTCAAACCCAGCAGTACCGCCAGCACGACAACACCCGTCGCCATGGCCACGGGGGAGTTGAACGGCTGATCCGGAATGGCAATGCGTCTGGTCATTGGGCCGGTTCCATCCGGTCCAGGGTCCCTGGTAAAGACCCCGTCAGAAAGAGACTGTGAGGAGAGGAGGGTGCGAGAGGGGCGGGAGTATAGGAACGGCCTAGGAGGGCTGCAACACCTCTTTGACCAACTCGAGCAACTCTCCTCTTTCGATTTCATCCGGCTCGAGAACCACGCAAGCTTGTCGCCGATCGACGACCCGGATCGTGCGATGGCTCTTGGCCGCCAACGGCCGAATTCGTTCCGAATCAGTACAGTCGAATGTCACAAATGGTCCCTGGTCGTCATGCCGCGGTTCGACACGGATTGCCTCGATCCCCCACTCGCTTGCCCACAGCGAGACTCGTCTCAACTCGAGCAAACGAGACGCCTCTTCGGGCAACGGACCAAAACGGTCTCTCAATTCGTCACCGATTTCCCGCAACACATCCGGGTCGGCGGCCGCACTGATGCGACGATAGACATCCACCTTGTGACGACCGGCCGGACCATACCCTTCGGGAAAAAACGCTGATACCGGCAAGTCAATCGACACGTGCCGGTCCTCACGAGGTGGCAACTTCTGCAGCCGGCGAACCGAGTTCTCCAGTAACCGGCAATACAATTCGTAACCAACCGTCGCGATGTGGCCGCTTTGCTGGGTCCCCAGGATATTGCCAGCCCCGCGGATCTCCAGATCACGCATCGCGATCTTGAATCCCGCCCCCAGTTCACTGTACTCCTCGACCGCCTTCAATCGACGGGTGGACACCTGGGACAGCGGTCGGGTCGATGGCAGCAGCAGGTAACAATACGCCCGCCGCGTATGACGTCCCACTCGCCCCCGCAACTGATGCAAGTCGGCCAGGCCATACCGGTCGGAATCGTGGATGAAGATCGTGTTCGCGTTGGGGATGTCCAATCCGCTTTCAATGATCGTTGTTGCCACAAGCACGTCGGTCCGGCCCGAGACAAAATCCAGCATCTGTTGTTCCAACTCCGACTCTTTCATCTGTCCGTGCACCACGCCGACCCGGGCCTCGGGCACGATCGACTCGATTCGTTCGGCGATGATGTGAATATCGTGCACCCGGTTGTGCACAAAAAAGACCTGACCGTTCCGGTTCAACTCTCGCACGATCGCCTGGCGAATCAGCTCGTCGTCATCCCTGGCGATCCGTGTCACGATCGCCAGTCGATCACGGGGGGCGGTCTGGAGATTCGAGATATCGCGAATACCCAGCAGCGACATGTGCAACGTCCGGGGAATCGGAGTCGCGGTCATGGTCAACACGTCCACTTCCAGTCGCATGGTCTTGAGCAGTTCCTTGGCTGCGACTCCAAACCTCTGTTCCTCGTCGATCACCAGCAAGCCGAG
>CAZYAZ010000072.1:6958-21382 GCA_964646205.1 uncultured Planctomycetaceae bacterium
CCGTCGATGGCCTGGAACGCCGCCCGCATCGCAACCTCGGTCTTGCCATAACCCACGTCTCCGCACAGCAGCCTGTCCATGGGACGTGACCGCCGCATGTCAATCCCCACCGCTCCGATCGCCTCGGCCTGGTCGGGGGTTTCGGTGTAGGGAAACGCCAATGCGAATTCGCTCTGCCAGTGGCTTCCCTCCGGATGACACAGTCCCGGCTGGGCCTCACGGGCAGCCTGCAGTCTCAGCATGTCCGAGGCCAGGTCATTGACCGCCTCGGCCACACGTTTCTTCTTACGATCCCATGTCTTTCCACCGACCTTGGACAACTCGGGGGTTGTTTTGGAGGGCCCCACGTACTTCTGAACCAGGTGAATCAGTGACACCGGCACGAACAGTTGAACGCGATCCCGGAACTCAACCGACAGGTGCTCCTCGGCATGCCCATGGCGGTCCAGCAGCTTGAGTCCGCGATACCGACCAATGCCATGGGCCAGATGCACGACAAGGTTGCCGGGTTCCAGGTCGAGAAAACTGTCGATGGCCCTGGCGTCGCGACGGGTTTTCCGTGTCTGTGGTCGGACCTCCGTCCGGGTGAACAACTCATTGTCACTCAAAACAACCAGTCGCTGGGGAACCAGTCGGAAACCTCGACTCAATCGCCCCCTGCACAACGTCATCTTGCCATCCAGCCGATCCACTCCCTCTGTCTCCGATCCGGTCAACTCCGACAGCATCGCGGCCAACCGATTCTGCTCGGCCTCGTTGTGACAGGCCACCAGCACCCGCTCGTCCGGGCCGAGTGTTTCCTGCAACTCCTCCAGCACCCGTGTCCGAGGACCACCGAAACGCTCGATCGACTCGATCGAAAGGTGACAGGTCGTTTCCATGCTGGCAGCCGACAACGCCGCCACCACCACGCTGGGAAACTCCGTCAACCCCCCCAGCACCTCCTCGACAGCCACGAGATCCTCCTGACGCTCCAGCCGCTCCCGCACCTCCTGGCCCTCGCGTTTCAGGTCGGCCAACTCGACCAGGCCAATCCACGTCCCCTCGGGCAACGCCTCGACAAGCAACTCACTTTCCAGCACCTCGCCGGATCCCGCCGGCTCAACCAGGCACAGTTCGATGGACTCACACACCTCCAGTTGCCGCTGTGTCTCGGCGTCAAAGGTGCGGATCGAATCGATCTCGTCGCCGAAAAACTCCAGGCGAACCGGATCATCCGCGTCGGGAGCAAACAGATCGATGATGCCGCCATGGCGGCTGAATTCCCCGGGCAAAGCCACCGCGGTGGTCGGTTCCAGGCCCCGGGCAACCAACCATTCGAGCAATTCTTCGGGGTCATTTTCCTCGCCGGTCACGAAGCGTCGTGTTGCAGCAGCACGTTGGGCACGGCTGGGCACCGGTTGCATCAGCGCGGCAATACTGGTGACCACGATCGGTGGATTGGACGGTCGCTCGAGTGCTGACAAGGCCCTGAGTCTCGCGGCAAAAACAGGGTCCGATGTGTCCTGCTCCTCAGAGAAAGTCTCCCACGCCGGAAACACGACCGGGGGAGCGTGAGTAAAGGCCCCCAGGTCAGCCGCCAGTGCCTCGACCTCGCCCACCCGTGGCGTGACAACGACAAGCGCCGAGGGCCTTTCCCGGGAGATGGCGGCCAGTGCCAGCGCACAAGACGACCCCCACGCCCCGTCAACCGTGGCACTCTCGCCGCGAGACAACGCCCGCACCACCTCGACGAATCGCTCGTCCCTCCCCAGGTCAATCACCAGTTGTCGCAGGTCGGCCGGAGAGGCGTCCGAGCCCTGCAAGTTCTCCTCAACAGTCATCCTTTCTCAACAATCCACTCACACTCCCTTGATGACCGGCAACTGCACGTCCGCAACAGATCTGACATTTCTCGCACTCACTCCGGTCGCCGGGCTCCATTGCCTCCACCGGCAATCGACTTGAGGGTCTTGACCAGCCGGCCGGGATCGTCACTGGAAAGCGACGTCGGCCGGTGTGACAGGGCGGCCTCGACCTCGGTCCTTGCTCCCTTGCTGCCGTTGACATGCAATCCCACCTTGAGCCGATGAACCTCGGCCACCAACTTCGGCTCAGCCTTGATCCACCGGGGCCACAGGCGGATCGTTTCGACGCCCGCTGCGACGAACGCCTGGATCGATTCGGGCTTGGGAATCAGCCCCAGTTGCCGGGCCTGGGGCAACATGCTGCGAAAACGGCGGGCCTGGGCAACACTCCGTACGCCAACAATGGTCTTCTTTGGGTCCCCGAACCGCTTCACCGTATCGACGACCTGTCGATCGTAGGTCGCCCCCTGTTCCTTGAGATCCAGCAACACGTCAATCCGCCCCCGTCCAACCTCCAATACTTCCCGCAACGTCGGCACCTTCTCGGCGCGGTACTTCACGTCAAACCAACTCCCGGCGTCCAACCGGCGAACCTCCGCCAGAGTCGCGGCACCGATCTTTCCCTTGCCATTGGTGGTTCGATCGAGGGTTGCGTCGTGCAGAATCACCAATTTTCGATCCCGGGTCCATCTCACATCAACCTCGCTGGCCGTCGCTCCCACGACAATCGCTCGCCGCAATGCCGCCAGTGTGCATTCAGGCCGATCCTCACTCGAACCCCGATGTGCGATGACCTGCGTGACGGCCCGGGCCCGTTGCGACAGCGACGGCATCGCACCAGGTGGTGCCGGCTCCCCCGCCGCAGCTTCCTCTTCGAGAAGTAGGCCATACCCGCCGAGCACAACCACCGCGCCCATCCAGACAAACATCCCGGCTCTCATCATCACGGCCTCACCTTCCGATTTCCTGGGTTCGTCGATCGAGATTGTACCGCCTCGACGCAAGTCGTCCACTTTCGACACCTGCAGCCTCGCACGATATGATCTTCGCCACCGCTCCCCAATCTGACCTCAGCCTCCTTCACCTGGAGCCCGATCATGGCAAAGTCGACCCCGCAACGGCGGCCAATCACCTCTGAAGATCTCACCCGGTTCATTTCCGTGGCCGATCCTCAGATCTCACCCGATGGTAGCCAGGTGCTGCTGTGCCGCAGCCACACCGGTGAGAAGAACGAGATCATCTCGAATCTCTGGATCACCCAGGTCAATGACGACCGGACTGCCCGACAGTTCACCTCCGGTGACAAGGACAGTCACGGCCGCTGGTCGCCTGATGGGCAGCGGATCGCGTTCACGTCCGCTCGAAACAAACGACAGCCACAGATCTTCGTCCTGGAATCCGAGGGAGGAGAAGCTCGAGCTCTGACCAGTTTCCCCGAGGGAACAATTGGGGCCTGGGCCTGGTCACCCGATGGAAAGTCGCTGGCGGTGTCATTCCGGGAAACCGACGCCGATCGAACCGAAGCCGCCGAGGCTCGACGCGAAGAAACCGGAGGAAGCACACCGCCCTGGGAAATCGAGGACTTGTTCTACCGATTGGACGGGGACGGATATTTCGGCAGCAGCCGTTTCCGCCTGTTCGTAGTCGACGCCGAAACCGGGGCGCATCGCCTGCTGTTCGCACGCGGCTCGGCACCATCGTTTTCGTTTGACTGGTCCCCCGATTCCAGCGAATTGCTGGTCGCAACCAACGTCAGCCGCGAACCGTTGCTGACACCATGGAAAGACGCGTTGTTCCGGGTCGATGCCACCTCGGGCCGCGTGAAACGAATTGCCGGGTTGCCCGAGGGCTGGAAATCCGCTGCTCGCTACAGCCCCGACGGATCCCGGCTGCTGTTTGCCGGCCGCGAAGGCCGTGAAACCTGGGGAGTCCGCAACACGCTCCTCTTTTCGTGCCAACTTGACGGCAGCGATCTCCAGGATCTGACCGGCCACACCGACTTTTGTCTCTCCTCGACGGTTCTCTCCGACACGGCCGAAGCCTCTTTCGGAGCCCACTACGAGTTCACCAGTGACGGACGACATGTCTTGATGTGCTTCGGCTGGCACGGAGCCAGTGTCGTGGCCACCGTCCCAGTCTCCGGCGGACGAGTGAGACTGCTGACCAATGGTCCCGCGTCCACCGTCATGGGCAACCTCTCCGAGGACGGTCGACGGATGGCGCTGTGCACAGGCGACAGCGTAACGCTTCCGGAAGTGGGAATTGCCGAGATCCGTGGAGGACGGGCACTGCAAGAACTCTCACCACGTCCATTGACCGACTTCAACGGGCCGCTGCTGGCACAACTGGCACTCTCCGCTCCCGTCGAAACATGGGTCACCGCCGAAGACGGAACCCGCGTCCACACCTGGACGATGACTCCACCGGGCCACTCGGCCCGGTCACGACGACGACCGGCAGTACTGCAGGTCCACGGCGGTCCCCACGCACTTTATGGGACAACATTTTTTCACGAATTCCAGGTCCAGGCCGCGGCCGGGTATGTCGTCGTCTTCAGCAATCCCAGGGGCAGCAAGGGGTACGGCGAGGCACATTGCACCGCCATCCAGGGACGGTGGGGGGAAGCCGACTGGGCTGATGTCCAGGCCGTGGCCGGGTTCATGGAACAACACCCTGCCATCGACCCTCGCCGGATTGCGATCGCCGGAGGCAGCTACGGCGGTTACATGACCAACTGGGCAATCACCCACAGCGACCGTTTCGCCGCCGCCATCACCGACCGCTGCGTCTCCAACCTGGTCAGCATGGCCGGATCAAGCGACTATCCACTGGTCCCGGGCGAATACTGGCCGGGAAACCCCTGGGACGACAGCCAGGAAATCTGGCGACAAAGCCCAATTCGCTCGATCCGCAATGCCACCACGCCAACACTGGTGATCCACAGCGAGGGGGATCTGCGGTGCAACGTCGAACAGGGAGAACAGGTCTACGCAGCCCTGAAAATCCTCGGCGTACCAACCCGTTTCGTGCGGTACCCCAGGGAAACCAGCCACGGCATGAGCCGCTGTGGCCCAGCCGACCTCCGGATTCATCGACTCGGCGAAATCCTCGACTGGTGGAAAAAACACCTCTAGCCAAGCCGCGGCCGACTAACGAGTGTTTCCACGACCAAGGTACTGCGACACCCGACGTGAAAGCGGCACGATTCGAGGGATCTGCTTGGGGGGGTCGATCGCGCTCTTTTTGGTGGACACCTCCACCAACTCGGGCGGCTCGTAGGGCTGACCGGCCTGCGGAACCGACGGGCCGATCGGCTGCACCATTGTGGTGAACGACGCGTTTTCACGATCCTCCCGGCTACGGTAACGGAAGGTATTGCCAAAGGCCTGGAGCTTCGCGATGAAATCCTCGCGACTGGTCTTCAGGTTGGTCAGGTCCCACAGGACCGTTGTTCCCGGACGGGCTTCCTTCAGGCGACGACTCCATTCGATCAGTTTCAACTGGTTGCGACGCCGCATCTCCAGCAAATCCACCGCGTCGATCTCGGTCTGACGGGTGTCGTAGCCGAACTGTCTTGGCCGAGCCACACGACGACGCAAGGTCTCATCGTACAAACGACTGCGTGGCTCGGCCCAAATGGCCAACTGTGATGCCGCAATCACCACCGCGTCCCCGGCTCGGATTGGCACGCTGGTCCGCGGCGTCACGATCGACTGTCGTCGCTGGACCAATCCCACGATCACCACGCCGGAAATTCTCAAATCCCGGCCCACCCGGCGATAAACACGAAATCGGTGACCCGAAACCACCCCGTCCACATACCCCATGTCGATAGACACGCTGTCGCCACGGACGTACTGGACTGTTGCAGCCACAAAGTCGCCCCGGCGGATGGGAGCACCATAAATCAGGACGTCTCCGGCCGAAACGGTGCCGACCAGTGCCAACAACACGATGGTGAATACCAGGTGAACGCGTCGCATGAGCTCGCTCCGTGCCGCCAGTGGTGCGCGAGATAACGGTGACGGGACACAACGTCCCGACCCCCATACTCTAGCACGCCCGGAGCCACCTAGACGGAAACCGGTTCATCCTCGACCACAACGGTTGGCAACTCGAGCACTCCCGGTGCCGAGGTGGCACCGTGGTCATGACCGTCATAAACGCCAAAGTCGTTGTAGAAGAACTTCTTGACCAGCCGGTAGGCCCAACTCTTCTCCGGGATCTCTTGCCCCGGGTGATACTGGGAGGTCCGCACCTCCATCGCTTCCAGTTCCGACAGGGCCGTCTGCCGGGCCGTCGCGTCCTGGGAACCGTGCTTGATGACCAGGTTCGTCAGCAAATCGGGACGCTCCAGCACGATGCAACCGCGTGTGGTCTGCTGGGCCAACTGCCGGAAATCGGACAGGAACTCCGACTGCACCATCTTTTCGCCCAACGTCCTTTGCTGCTCGTCGGGCAGGTCCGGATCATCGTAGATCGACTCGGAGGCAAACTGGATGATCGGGCAGGGCTCAATTCCTCCCCAGGGATTGATGTGATGGCTGATCCCGGTCGCTGCCGGACACAACGCCTTGCCTGCCCCGTCGTGGTAGGCGTCGATCACCGCGATCGGCTTGCGGGCCCGGGTCTCGACAACGAACTTCCGCACCCTCACCTGTTGCTCGGGAGTCAGGCACAAGTCCGGACAGGCATCAGGACCCATCGGACGGTAAACATGGAACCAGGTGTACAACACACCCATCTCGATCAGCCGATCCACCCACTTGTCGGCCAACAGGTCGTCGATGTTCGTACGACACAGGCTGGTGCACACACCGGTGAACACCTTGTTGTCCAGGCAATTCTGGATGCCCTGCATGGTCTGGCTGAGCACATTGCCGCGACCACGACGTTCATCGCTGATGATCTCGGTTCCCTCGACACTGATCAACGGCGTCACATTGCCAAGCCGACGCAGTTCCGCGGCCACCTCGCTGGTGATGAAATGGCCGTTGGTGAAGACCTGGAAATAGCACTTGGGGTGCCGGCGGAAAATCTCCAGGATCTCGGGGTGCATGAATGGCTCGCCACCAACAATCCCGAAGAACACGTTGCCCATCGCCTGGGCTTCGCCAATCATTTTCGACATCGCCTCGATGTCGATTCGCTCCTGCTTGGCCGACACGTCCACCCAACAGCCCTGGCAACGCAGGTTGCAACTGTTGATGATCGAAACGTAAAGGAATGGCGGAAAAAACTCGCCTCGCTTCAGGCGACGCCGGTACTTGAGCACCGAGCGGACTCCGCCAACGCCCATGATCCGGAAAAACTTCCAGGCCAATCGCTTGTCGGTCTCCAGCAGGAACCGTTTGGCCATCTTCAGATACATTGGGTCTCGCTCAGCAAAATCATCGCGGATTGCCTCGATCGTAACGCCCCGCGCTACGAAACTCGACCGTCCATCCTCTCCTAACGCACCGGCTCCAGCTATACTCACCCCATTCTTTCCTCGTCCAGCAAAACGGCGGCCCTTTCATGGCACCAGCCAAGACCCCCGACCCGGTCAACCGACGCGATTTCGCACGAACAATTGCCGCCGCCACGGCCGCCACGGCCGCCACGGCCCTCGAAACCAGTGCGGCAGATGGCCCCCCAAAGACACCACAAAAACCGGACGACGAGACAAAAGCAGCCCCGGACCCGCCGCCACCGGCCGTCCTGACGCTAGAAATCATCCGCCAACAGTATCCCGACAAACGGCTCGACGACCAGGATGTCCTGCAGGGGGTCTACAACGACATTCGAGGTGACATGGCCCGTTCACGACGCCTCAGCGGTTTTCCACTCAACAACGCCGACGAACCCGGGTTCCTTTTCGCGGCGCTCGATTCCGGCCACTGATCTCCGTTCGCCCGACCCAACTCAACCACCGATCCACAATGCCCATAAAAGACAAGACCGCCTTCGCCCCGGTCCGAGAACTGGCTGCCGGTCTACGCCGGGGCGACTTCACGTCGTTGGAACTCACGGAGTTTTTTCTCGACCGACTGGATCGTCTCGGCCCGAAATTCAACGCCGTGGCGACGGTCACCGGTGACCTGGCCCGACAGGAAGCTCAAAAAGCCGACACCGAACTGGCAGCCGGCCGTGACCGTGGGCCGCTGCACGGCATCCCCTACGGGGTCAAGGACCTGCTGGCCACCCGGGGCATCCCCACCAGTTGGGGAGCTGCCCCCATGAAGGACCGTGTTATCGACAAGGATGCCACGGTGATCCTCAAGCTTCGCGAAGCCGGCGCCGTCCTGGCCGCGAAACTGGCGATGGTCGAAATCGCCGGAGGACTGGGCTACAAGCAGTCCAATGCGAGTTTCACCGGAGCGGGCCTGAACCCCTGGGACACCGATCGCTGGGCTGGCGGATCCTCCAGCGGCCCTGGATCAGCCGTCGGCGCTGGCCTGGTGCCTTTTGCCATCGGCAGCGAGACCTGGGGTTCGATCATGACACCGGCTGGATTTTGCGGGATCACGGGCCTGCGACCGACCTACGGTCGGGTCAGCCGCCACGGGGCGATGGCCCTCTCGTGGACCATGGACAAACTGGGACCGATGGGCCGCACGGCTGATGACTGCGGCCTCGTACTGGCAGCGATTGCCGGCCCCGACGACGCGGACGCCACCAGTGTCGACAGGCCCTTCGCGTGGTCCGATTCCAACGATCTGGACACCAAGCCAAAGCTCGCCGTTGTGGCCGGCTGCGACCAGCACGTGCAAAAAGCCGTCAGGAAGAATTTCCGCAAGTCGCTGGATCAACTCGAGGACTTCTGTGAGATCGGCGAGGTCACCCTGCCCGACCTGCCCTACGAGGATGTGGCTGGAACGCTAATCGCATGCGAGATGGCCGCGGCATTCGAGGGCCTGGTTTCCAGTGGAGATGTCTGGCAATTGACGGCCCCGGAAGATCGCTGGGGAGGTCACGCATCGATGATGATTCCGGCCAGGGATTACATCAATGCCATGAGAATCCGGCCGAAAATCCAGTCCACCCTCAATGAACTCTTCGAGGGAATCCACGCGATGGTCACCCCCACGCTGGCCACAGTCGCCTATCCCAACGACCGGTCTTTCAGCGACTACCGCCGAGGACACCACGCCAGCCGAATCGGCGGGGCAGGCAATGCCGCTGGAATCCCCGGCATCAGCGTCCCCAACGGATTCGGGGAAGACAAGCTGCCGACCGGGCTGCAACTGGTCGGCCCGGCCTGGAGCGAGATGACACTGCTGGGAATTGCCGCGAAATACCAGCACGCGACCCGCTGGCACAAGAAGCACCCCGACGTCTAAAACCATTCGCATCACCACATCCGTCGGGACTCCTCGATGAACGCGCCGGTCGTTGCCATTGCTTCCAAGAATGGCCTCCAGGCAACTCGGTTGGCCTTCGAGCAAATGCGCGACGGCGTCGACACCCTCGAAGCTGTCGTCGCCGGGGTCGGGCTGGTCGAGGATGACCCGAACGAGACGTCGGTCGGATTGGGAGGATTGCCCAACGAGAACGGCGACGTCGAACTCGATGCCGCCGTGATGCACGGTCCCACTCGCGCCGCCGGCGGCGTGGCGGCGTTGCGTGGAGTCCGCCACGCCGCCCGCGTTGCCCTCCAGGTACTACACCGCTCCGACCACGTGCTGCTCGCCGGAGACGGGGCCTGCGAGTTCGCTCGTGCCCACGGATTCGTTTCCGAGGAACTCCTCACCGAGAAGGCTCGCCGCATCTGGCTGCACTGGAAGGAAACGCTCTCGGACCGCCAGGACTGGCTGCCTCCAGCCGATGATCAACTGCACCCGGATGTGATCGAGTTCTTCAAGATCAGGCTCGGGACACCCACGGCCGCCTCCGCGGAGGCAATCAACGAGGATGTTGGGCGGTTCGGGCCCGATTACCACCGCCCCACGGGGACAATTCACTGTGCCGGCCGGAATGCTGCCGGCGAAATGTCCTGCACCACCTCCACCAGTGGCCTGGCATTCAAACGCCCGGGCAGGGTCGGTGATTCACCAATCATCGGAGCCGGGCTGTATGTCGACAACCAGGTCGGTTCTTGTGGCAGTACCGGACGTGGCGAGGCAAACCTCACCAACCTCGGCAGTTATGCCGTTGTCCAGTTGATGCAGGCGGGCCGATCTCCGGAGGACGCCGCCGGCGAGATCCTCGAACGGATCATTGCACACACTCCAGCACGGTTGCTCGATGAGCAAGGCCGCCCCACCTACAACCTGACCTACTACGCCCTCGCCGCCGACGGACACCACGCCGGGGTCAGCCTCTGGGGACCAACACCTTACGCGGTGACCGATGACCAGGGCACCCGACTGGTCGACTGCCGGTCACTCTTCACTCGAGACGAGACCCCCCAATGACTTTCTCGGTCCAGGCCCGACGCTACGACACCTCGGAACCGGTCTCGATAGAGATCGCCGACGGACGGATCACGCGGATCGTTCCGGCCTGGCCCTCCGGAACAGTCGACGACTGGCCACTGGTCGCCCCGGCCTTCTTCGACCTGCAGATCAACGGCCACGGTGGCACATGGTTCTCCAGCGACAGCCTGACCGCCGACGACGTGATCCGCACCCTGGAACCACATTTCGCGTTCGGCATCACCCGACTGTGTCCCACGTTGATCACCGCCTCATTCGAGGCTCTCTCAGCGGGTTTTGCTGCCATTGACGAAGCGTGCCGCCGACACGACTGGGTCGAGGCGATGGTCCCCGGCTGCCACCTGGAAGGACCCTACATTTCACCCGTCGACGGACCTCGAGGGGCTCACCCCCTGGAACACGTCCGCGGAGCCGACTACGACGAATTCAGCCGCTTGCAGGAGACGGCCGGAGGACGGATCCGGCTGGTGACACTGGCGGCCGAGTCCGACGGAGCCGTTGAATTCATACAACGGGTCACCAACGACGGTGTGATTGTGGCGATCGGACACACCGCAGCCGAACCCGAACAGATTGCCGCGGCGGTCGACGCCGGTGCCCGTCTGAGCACCCACCTGGGAAACGGAGCCCACGGCACCATTCGACGGCATCCCAATTACATCTGGGAACAACTGGCCGATCCCCGCTTGTGGGCCAGCATCATCACCGATGGCCATCACCTGCCCGAAAGCGTGATTCGAACAATCCTGCGAACCAAGTCCGCCCAGCGAACGATCATCACCTGCGACGCGGCGGGCCTGGCCGGCTGTCCACCCGGCGTGTACGACGAGGGATCGATGCAGGTGGAAATTCTGGAGGATGGCCGGATCGTGCTCGCCGGACAAAGCCAACTGCTGGCCGGAAGCAGCCTGCAAACCGACACCTGCGTCGCACACGCCATTTCCGCCGCCGGCGTTTCACGTCGCGAGGCATTTGACATGGCCGGACTCAACCCGGCCCGGTTGCTCAACTTCGAGACGATCGAACTCAAGCCGGGCTCCCGGGCCGATCTCGTGTTTTTTCACCACGATGGTCCAGGTCATCCGCTGAGAATCACCGCCACTCTATTCCAGGGTGCCGTCCGCTTCGGCACGCTGCCCGGTTGAAGACACCAGCCGTTTCCCCTGCCCGGCGACCCATTTCACTCAATTGCCAAGACCGACGATTCTGGTAATAATCAGGACCGTGGGGGGACGGGCCAACGCTACACGTGAACGTCTGGCCGCCTACCCGGGCGTCGCGTCTGCTCTCATTTCTGTTTCTCATGCAAGCGACCCCATCCGCGACATGGTTGTCCTGAGTTTCAACGAGTTCACCAAGCAACTCGTACGTCTCCGACTCGTCGATGCCGGCGAACTTCAGCAGTGCCTCGACAGCCTGCCGACGACGTTGCAGACAAACGACGGTCTGCTGGATGCCCTGGAACGTCGCAACCTGCTCACGACCTACCAGGTCAACAAACTCCGTAAAAACGAGACCGCTGGCCTGGTACTGGGCAACGCCAAGCTGCTGTATCGCAACGGATCGGGCAGCTTTGCCCGCGTCTTCCGTGCCGTCGAACTCGACTCTGGCAAAATGATCGGAGTCAAGGTCCTCAGACAACGCTGGGTCGAGGACGCCGAAGCACTCGCACAATTCCATCGCGAAGCCGAATTGCTCAAGCCGCTGAGGCATCCCAACATCGTGCCCATCTACGAGATCGGGGCCGAGGAAGACAATCACTATTTCACAATGGAGTTCATCGTCGGTGGCAACCTCTCGGACATGATCAAGATCCGCGGCGCGTTGTCACCAGTCGACGCCACCCGGATCACCCTGGATCTTGCCGAGGGGCTCAAGTACGCGAATTCCAAGGGGATTTCACACCGGGATCTCAAGAAGTCCAACGTGCTGCTGACGACCGACGGAGTGGCCAAGCTGGTCGACTTCGGGCTGGCCGCCGATGAAGGCCTGCAACCGGGCGGGAAAAAGAAACGAGCCCAGAGATCCGTGGATTACGCCACCCTGGAAGACAACACCGGTGCGTCGCCAAACGATCCCCGTAGCGACCTCTATTTCCTGGGCACCATCTACTACGAACTCCTGGCGGGACAACCAGCCTACGCGCATGGAAAGACCCGGGAAGATCGCCAACAGTTCAGCCGACACTGGAATGCCAAGCCAGTCAACACTGTCAAACCGGGACTGCCCTCCTTCGTCGTCGAGGCTGTCAGTCGCCTGATGCATCTCAGTCCGGAATCCCGTCACCAGACACCCGGCGAGGCCGCCAACGAACTGCGTCGTGTTATCGAAAGACTCGAAACCGACTCTCCCGACTCGCCCGACCGGGACCAACGCGATCAACCTGCTGAGCCGGCCCAGGCCATCGAGCCCACGCTGATGTTCATCGAAAGTCGGCCCAAACAGCAGGAACTGCTGCGAGAGTTCTTCACCAGTCGTGGGTTCCGGGTGCTGCTACTGGGTGACCTGCAGAGATCTCTCAACCGGATCGAATCCTCACCACCGGATTGCGTGATCCTGATGGGCGCATCAATTGGCCGGGAGATTCTCACCGGATTCACCGAATCGATTCGGCGGGCCCAGGGACGACCAGTCGCACAAATCGCCGTGCTCTCCAAAGACCAGGCCGCCTGGCAACGACGCATGGAACTCAACGCCACCGAGACCGCCCGGGTGTTGGGCCCTCCGTTGGTGATTGGCGACCTGCACCGTGAAATCAAGGACGCGCTGGCCGCTTGTCGAGGAGCGGGCCAGTGAGTCAGCCGCGGGACGAACAGGGGCTCCGGTTCGGCATCCTGGGTACGGCGAGAATCGCCGAGAAAGTCGCTGCGGCAATCCAGGCCGCCGACGGCGCCAGCCTGGACGTGATTGCCAGCCGTGACGCGGACCGGGCACGGGAATGGGCACAAGGTCACCAGGTGCCCCGCAGTGTCGGGGACTACCGGCGAGTGATCGACGATCCCGAGATTGACGCCGTTTACATTCCGCTGCCCAACTCGATGCACCATGCCTGGACTTTGGCCGCTGCAGAAGCCGGAAAACACGTCCTGTGTGAAAAACCCCTGGGCATCAACGCACAACAGGCCCGGGACATGGCCGCCGCCTGCCGGGAACACCAGGTTCAACTGATGGATGGGGTCATGTGGGTCCATCACCCGCGGACGATCGCCATGAAGGAACAGATCACCAGTGGAACTCTCGGTGAACTCAGGCGGGTGACCTCGGCTTTCACGTTCCGGTTCGATGAGGTTCCCGACTACGACATCCGGCTCGACCCCGAGACTGGTGGAGGCTCGCTGGGAGACCTCGGCTGGTACTGCTGCCGCGCCACTCACTGGGCCTTCGATGACTTGCCCACTCGAGTCTTCGCCACGGCACGCATGTTTCGAGACGTCGACATGAACCTCTCGGCATTGCTGTGGTACGACGACCAGAGAATGGCCTCGTTCGACTGTGGATTTGACACCGAGTTGAGGAAGTGGTTTGAAGTGGCCGGGACCCGGTCCTCGCTCGTCTGTGACGATTTCCTCAGTCCCTGGGACGTGAACAAACCCAGGTTCTGGGTCCACGACCGGAACGGACTGAAGGGCGAACATCTCGCACCCACGCCGATCCAGGAGGTCGTGATGATCGAGAACTTCGCGCAGGCCGTCGCATCCGGGGAAATTCGAGAGGACTGGATCGATGACGCGGTGGCCACCCAGGCAATGTGCGACGCCCTGGCTCGATCCGCTCGAATCGAACAAGTGGTCGAGTTGGACCGGTGAGTTCGGTGCAGCCGTTCCAGTCACGAGCGGGCTGCCTTGCAAGCCCTCCCGCCCGCGCTATAATCGACACCGCCCACGGCGGCGAGTCAGCGGGAGTAGCTCAGTGGTAGAGCACCACGTTGCCAACGTGGATGTCGCGGGTTCGAATCCCGTCTCCCGCTCTCAGCTTTTCTTCGATGGACAACCGAGATGATTTTCGACGACGAAACTGCTGCCGCCACCGATGATCACAACGATGACGACACCGAATCGGTCGAGTCAGCACAGAGTGAACCGGTCGCCGACGCACCCGATCCCGAATCCGACGATTCCCAGGACGACGCAGGGGATTCCCAGGACGACGCAGGGGATTCC
>CAZYAZ010000072.1:21482-27831 GCA_964646205.1 uncultured Planctomycetaceae bacterium
GATTCCCAGGACGACGCAGGGGATTCCCAGGACGACGCAGGGGATTCCGACGACTCCCCGGACGACGCAGGAGGTGACGTGCAACTGAGGGACGACGGTTCAGTGCAAATGGCACTCGATGTCGAGATCACCTCATCGGGCCCCTGCCTCAGGCATGTCGTCGTCCGGGTGCCACGCGGTGACATCGAAGCGATGCACGAACTGGCTGTCGGTGAACTCGTCCATTCGGCCGAGGTGCCCGGTTTTCGCAAGGGCCACGTGCCAACCGGACTGATCGCCAAGAGATTCCGGCGGGAACTCTCTGACGAGGTCAAGCAAAAGGTGCTTGTCGGAAGCCTCGAACAACTCGCCGAAGATCACGATCTCCAACCCATCAACGAGCCCAATCTTGACGTCGACATGATCGAAATCCCCGAAGAAGGGGACTTCGAGTACGAATTCGACGTGGAGGTTCGTCCGGAATTCGACCTGCCCGACTACAAGGGGCTGACGATCGACCGGCCGGTTCGCGAAGTGTCCGACGAGGATGTCGACAGCTACCTCGATCAGTTCCTGTTGCAGTATTCGCACTTCCACGATCACGACGGACCGGCTGAGGCAGGTGACTCAATCGTCGCCAACCTCGAGTTCACGCATGGCGACGAGGTTGTCCGGACCATCGAGGAGGCCATGCTGGAACTCCGACCAGTCCTGCGGTTCCAGGACGCCGAACTCGAAGGTTTCGACGAGTTGATGGCCGGGGCCGCCGCGGGCGAGGATCGCCAGACAGAAATCACCGTTGCGGCCGAGGCCGACAATGTCGCCATGCGGGGCGAAACGCTGGCCCTGAGCCTCGCCGTCACCGCCGTCAAGAAACCCCACCTGCCCGATCTCGACGAAGAGTTCTTCGATCGACTGGGAGTGGAAAACGAGGACGCTCTCAAGGACGCCCTCCGCGACACACTCGAACGACAGGCCGAGTTCGGACAACGCCAGGACACGCGCTCCCAGGTGCTCGAACGAATCACCGAAAGCGCCGACTGGGACCTTCCCGAAGAACTCGTCACCAAGCAGACAGACAACGCGCTGAGACGAGAGATCCTGGAAATGCAGCAGGCCGGATTCACTCCCCAGGAGATCCAGGCTCGCGAAAACGAGATTCGCCAACACGCGATCTCGACCACCCGGCAAGCCATCAAGGAACACTTCGTACTCGATCGAATCGCCGAGGAAGAAGAAATCGAGGTCGGAGGACAGGACCTCGATGTCGAAATCCAGATGATGGCCATGCAGGCCGGCGAGAACCCCAGGCGACTCCGCGCACGATTGATCAAGAGCGGGATGATCGAAAATCTCGAGGCACAGGTTCGGGAACGGAAGGCGATCGAGGTCATCCTCGACAACGCCGAGTTCAACGATGTTCCGGGTGATCCCCTGGTGAAAGCACCCGTTGCCACCCTCGATCAATCCGTTTGTCGCTCGCCCTCGGACACCGCAGTGGAATCCGGAGACGCCGATGCTGGAGACAAGCCCGACGACGACGCTCCGGTGAGTGAAGATGTCGTCGAAGACCAGGCTGATGAAGCCGCGGCAGATGATGAGACCGCGGCAGATGATGAGACCGCGGCAGATGATGAGACCGCGGAGAGCGAATAACAACGGGGAATCAACCGGGACGGGTCATCGGGCCTTGACCTGTCCCATCGACATGGCGTATCCAACGCGAGACACGGAGATCGATGACTTGATCACCGTGTTCCCGCAATCTTGGTGGAACTGACACGGGAGGATCCCGAGGTGTCTTTGCGGAATTCGGCACTCGATCACGCGCTACAGGTCTCGACAGGTTCCGGGTACAACCAGGGCCCCGACTACACCCGGCAACGGCAGATGACCATTGGGGATCTGCTGCTGGAGAATCGGATCATCTTCCTCGATGGAGTGATCCACGATGGTAGCGCCAACCTCATCGTGATGAAATTGCTCTACCTCCAGAGCGAAAACCGGCACCAGGACATTCACCTGTACGTCAACTCACCGGGTGGCTCGGTCACGGCCACCATGGCCATCTACGACACCATGCAGTATCTCGACTGCGATGTGGCCACCTATTGCGTCGGCCTGGCCGCCAGTGGAGGAGCCATTCTTGTCGCGGGAGGCCGTAAAGGAAAACGGCACGCCCTGCCACACGCCAAGATGATGATCCACCAGCCCTTCGGAGAGGTCGGCGGACAAGTCAGCGACATCGAGATTCAGGCCCGTGAGATTCTCGAGACCCGCGAACAACTCAACGACGTCCTGGCACAACACACCGGACAACCCCTCGAACGAATCGCCACCGACACCGATCGGGACTTCTACATGAGTGCCGAAGAGGCCAAGGAGTACGGCCTGGTCGACGAAGTCTTGGCCAAAGAAAAAAGCGACGACGACTCGGAGACAAACGACTCCGACAGCTGATGCCTCAAAAGGCACCCATTCAACCCAAACTACCCATTACGCCCGCCCTCTCAGGCGCCACCATGAACATTCCGATTCCCTACGTCATAGAGCGTCACGGCCGCGAAGAGCGGGCCATGGACATCTACAGCCGCCTGTTGAAGGACAGAATCATCATCCTCGGCAGCGGCATCAACGACACGGTCTCCAACAGCATCGTGGCCCAGTTGCTGTTCTTGCAGTTCGACGACGGCGAGTCGGACATCCACATGTACGTCAACTCACCCGGTGGATCGATCACCTCTGGCATGGCCATCTACGACACCATGCAATACATCGGATGCGACGTGGCGACTTATTGCATCGGCCAGGCCTCGAGCATGGGTGCGATCTTGCTGGCAGCCGGTACGGCGGGAAAACGCAACGCTCTGCCAAACAGTCGTATCATGATCCACCAACCCCTGGCTGGCATGGAAGGCACGGCGAGCGACCTGGACATCCATGCCCGTGAAGTCCTGAAGGTCAAGCAGCGAATGAACGAGATCCTGCTGACTCACACCGGGCAGACACTCGAACAAATCGAGCAGGACACCGATCGTGACAATTTCATGACGGCTGAGGAGGCTCAGTCCTATGGACTGATCGACAACGTGCTCGAAAAAATCGCCCACGAGGGAATCCCCTCCGACGACGCCGACGACTGAGACCACTGTTTCACCAGTTTCTTTCACGCTCGGTGCACCCATGGACGGGCCCCCGACGCGACTACTGCTGCTGTTGGCACTGGCTACCACAACGGCCGGTTGCACGACCCCGGTTCGCGTAGAGCGGCTCGAAGCGGAACTCCGGGACCAGCAGGATCAGCTCGCCACCCAGGCCAAGACTCTCGAGTCACTCCAATACGAGCGAGACGCCCTGCGTCATCAGCGTGACGAACTGCTTCGCAAGGCAAACTCCATCGTCCGTCCCGAGCAGGCTGACCTGCTTGCACGGGTGGAGCACCTGGCGATCAACACGTGGCTGACTGGTGGTCGCAACACGGATCGCCAACCCGGCGACGATGAACTCGTGGTCATGATCCAGCCCCGCGACGGCGATGGTGAGCCGGTCAAGCTGCCGGGCACTTTGCAAATCCGACTGACTGATCCAGCTGCCCCCGCCGCCTCACGTGAACTCGGCACCTGGGACTTCACGTCGGGAGAATGCCGCAAACGCTGGCTGGCCAGCATGCTGTCCCGCGGCTTCCTCTTCAAGCTGCCCTGGCAAACCCCCCCCACCCGTAAGCGGTTGTTGCTGCACGCCCGTTTCGACACCACAGACGGTCGCCGCTTCGACGCTGACGCATTGATCCAGATTGCCCCTCCCAGCGATCCGCCTCGCCCGCCGGTTCAAACGGCGAACGACCCGTCCGACGGCGGTTGAGCTGTCCCCGGCCCGGGGCCACCTCCGGCCAGGCTGCGGGCACGGGCCATGGCCTGGTCCCCCTGCTCGCTGCGGCCGCACCGTTGGCAAATCACGGCCAGTTGTGTCCACGCGAATGGATCCTCGGAGTCCAATTCGGTCACCTGTTGGGCATGGGCCACAGCGTCCTCAACCCGTCCCAGCTTTTCCAGGAACACCGCCAGGGCCGAGTGAGACAACACGTGATCGGGCTCATCAGCGACAATCCCATTCAGTTCCTCGACGGCCGACTCGAGGTCACCGCCTTCCTTGCGGGCCATGGCCCGGTCATATCTCTCGATAATGTCCGACATCGTCTCAATCCCCTTCTGGCATTCTCGCCATCGACAACAACCCGACTCCGCCGATGGCCTCTCTGACGCTATGATGCCGATTGAACGTTTCACGTGAAACACCACAGGCCCCAGAACCACGTCAACGAGTCCCTCTCGATTGAACACATCCCACGAATCTCCGGGATCACTCCCACCAGGTCACACACGGTCCTGGTGGATATTCCTGGCTGCCGCCACCCTGGTCGCTGCCTTGCTCCGCATGTCGTCACCGTCGCGGATCGCCGTGGAGCACTTTGACGAGGGCGTCTACGCCTCGAACGTCTGGTGTCCTGATGAGGATTACAGTTATCCCGACCGTCACCTCTACGCCCCTCCGGGGCTGCCGCGGATCATCGAAGAGATTCACCTCTGGTTCCAGGCCTCCGACCTCTCCAGTATCGCCCCCTCCCTGCTGGCCGGCATCCTCCTGGTCCCACTGCTGGGGCTGCTGGCCCGGGACTGGTTGGGCGAACCGGCCGCTCGATCCGCTGCCCTGTTGGCCGTCTTCAGCGACGTCCACATTCTGTACAGCCGCACCGCCCTGACCGATGTGACCTGGATCACGTGGTTGGTCCTGGCCCTGTGGTTATCACACCGTGCCATCCTCACGGGCCGGCCGGCCCTGGTCCTGGCCGCCGGGCTGGCAACCGCGGCCGGCTGGTGGACCAAGTACACCGGCTGGCTGCCCCTGGCAATTGCGGTCACGGGCATCGTCCTGGTTCAGGCAATCGGCCGTCGGCCCAATCCAGAATGGACCACGTGGCTCAAGCGGCTGGCCGTCATCACCGCGATCACCGCGATTGCAATTTCCCCGTTGTTTGTCCTGTTGCAGAGCACCGGAGGATACACCGCCGTCACCGACAACCACGCCCGTTATGTCGTTGGGCTGGCCGGCTGGTTCGAGTCGGCCGTTTCCCAGGCCAATCACATGGCGGCCTTCGAGAGCCTGTTGACTGTCGCCGGCGTGGCATTGGCCTGCTGCCTGTCGACAATTCGCCCGGAATGTTTCACGTGGAACGCCATCCGGCCTCGCTTGCCGATGGCCGTCGCGGCGGCCGGGCTGGTCGCCATCGCCTCGTTCCCCGCCCTGGTCCTTGCAGCCGCCGCCTCGACACTGAGGGACGCTATGACCGGACGGAAGAATCCCGGCTCGGATGAACGGGAGGACCGTTCCCTGGCCTGGGCGATGCTCGCCGCCTGGTGGATTTCCATGACACTCACCATTCCGTTGTACCACGCGTACCCGCGGCTGATGCTTCCGTGGCTGGTCGCCGGCTGGTTGCTCCTTGGACGTCAACTGGCCCGGGTTGGTGCGGGCCGATCGCCTGGCACCTCATCCACGGAAACCGGACGATTTCTACCTCTTGTCGGTCTCATCGGCGCGGTGCTGCTGCTGGTCGCCATTCCGTCGCGGTTTGTTTCACGTGGCATCCCCGCTCTGGAACCACGAACCGCGATCGCCGACCTGGCCGATGAAGTGGTCGCCGTCGTCACTCGGCAGGTTCCCGAGGGCGAGGTGGTCATCCGTGTCTGGGGCGAACCGGCCCTGTTCTTCCAACTGAGCAACCGATCGCCCCGCCGCCTGTTGATGCAACCGGCCGGGGGCCTCAAGGTGATTCGCGAGGGAGAAAGTCCACCGAAGATCCCGGTGTTTCTGGCCTTCGGTCCTCACGCACTTGATGGCCGGGCACCGTCGCCGGACCTGGTGCAGGACTACGAACTCCAGGAAACATTCCAGGTCACTCCCGGGTTGCAGGTCCGTCGCAACCAGCCCCCCGCCCGACGCGACCAGCCCATGACGTTCCACCTCTACCGCTGGCGGCTCAACCGCGACGTTTCACGTGAAACGCCTCAGGCCACACGACGCTCCAGCACTCGCACCACTCGCTGAAATTCGTCGGCGTTCGCAAATGGAATCACGATCCGTCCCGATTGTAGATCCGTCAACCGGATCTCGACCTTGGAACCGAACTGCCGCCGGAGATGATCCTGGAGTTGTGCCAGGTGATTGCTCAGTTCTGGCGGCTTCTCGGCCGAGCTGGGCTGCACGGCCGGATCATCCAGATCGATCACCGGCACTTCCAACGGCACCACGCCCGTCCGAATCGCCTTTGCAGCCGCCTCGGTTCCACGTACCGTCAACCCCTCCTCCACGA
>CAZYAZ010000073.1:0-26878 GCA_964646205.1 uncultured Planctomycetaceae bacterium
GTGCTCCAGGCTTTGCTGAAGTGACCGTTGCCGTCACCTGGGGTTCGTCCGAATTCCCCCATCCAGATCACCAGCGTGTCGTCGAGCATGCCCCGGACTTTCAGGTCCGAGATCAATGTCGCCATACCGGCATCCATCCACGGTGATCGATAAGCAATCGGTTTGGCGGCGCCCTTGTGATCGTCCCAGCCGCGGTGAACCACCTCGACAAATGACACACCCGCCTCGACCAGGCGTCGGGCCAGCAAGCAACTGCGACCAAACTTGTGCTTCCCGTAGGCCTGCCTCAAGCTCTCGGGTTCTTCGTCCACGTCAAAAGCCCGGGAACGCCGCGACTGCATCAGTTGGACAGCCCGGTTGAATGCCGCCTGCTTGGCGCTGACAACCGGGGTCGCAAACTGTTTGGCAAAGCGTTTTTCACTTCGAGCCAACAATTTCAGCCTCGCTTCCACATCAGTGCCGGTGGGAGACAGGTTCTCCAACCCCTCGTTGGGGTCGTTGACCAGCAACGGGGAGTGACTGGGCCCCAGGTAGCCCGGGACATTTCGATACAACCGACCGCCGTCATTGCGATCGTAGCCGGCATCGATCGTCACAAATGCCGGCATCTCATCTCCCGCATGGCTCACCTGGGACGAGGCAATACAGCCCACCGAAGGGTGCTCAAAGGCCGTCGTCCGCTTGTAGCCGGTGTGCAGGAAGTACTTGGCGTCATAATGCCCATTGATCTCGGTTGTCATCGACCGCACCAGGACCAGGTCATCCATCAGGGCAGCCAGTTGAGGCAGGTGCTCGACGATGTGGATTCCCGGCACCGCGGTCGGCTTCGGTGCAAATTCGCCCTTCGGTTTCGGATCGAAGGTGTGCTGCTGGCTGGGGCCGCCATCCATCCACAACAGGATGCACGACTTCTTGCGGGGCTGGCCGATGGCCGTTCCAGCCAACGACTCGAACCACGGCACCGTGACGCCCGACACCAGGCCGGCGGACGAAAGTTTCAGCAGGTCACGGCGTTTCAATTTCGTTTCACGTCGAGCCATATCGCGTTTTCTCCATTTGCAGCACCGGTTCCGTCCGGAGGGCAGCCTATCGTGTTGTGCGGTGAATCACCGGACCAGCAAGAATTCACTCCTGTTGACCAGCATCCAAAGAACCCCGTCGTAGGCCGTGTTGGCGTCCTTGGCCGTTTCGACAAATTCCCGGGCTTCGGAAGCCTCTTCGGGAATCGGACGACGCGACAAAGTGCCCAGGTAAAGCCACTCGACGACCCGGTCGACTCCGGCATCCGGATTCTTCTTCAGGAACGCGTCCAGGGCCTTGCTCCGAGCCTGCAGCCTGGGGTGATTGATCATTGTCAGCATCTGGGCCACGCCATGGGTGAAATCGGTGGCGTCCTCTTCGTTGATCCCGAACCGCCTCTGGAACTCCAACCACGCGTCGCCCACCGGAGCAGCCATTCCGACCGTCGAGTCCTTGATCCCCGTTCGCAGGTCAAGTTTCTCGTCCCCGTAGGCCCGTTTGAGTGAATCGAACAGAACGTCGGCAGTCATCAGCCGCATCGGCATACGACCAAAGGCCGTTGTCAGTGCCGAGCGGTCCCGGTCATCGGCACCAGGAGCGAACCGGGTGGTCCGCTGGTAGGCCTGCGAATTGCACAGGCAACGGAACAGGTGCTTGACGTCAAAGTCGGCTGCCACAAACTCGTTGGACAACATCCTGATCAATCCCGGATGAGAGGGCGGGTTCAGGTCACGAAAATCATCGATCGGATTCACGATGCCCCGCGAGAAAAGATAGAACCACGTGCGATTGACCAGCGACCGGGCAAAAAATGCGTTGTCCTTGGCCGTGAGCCATTCGGCAAACGGCGGACGAAGATCGTCGGTCCCCTTAACTTCATACTCCGGCCCCCTCAAAAACGCCGCCTTGACCGTCTGGCCGGAGTTCTTGAATGCCGAACCGGGTATCGAGATTTCTCCGGGCTTCTTACTCGCTCCCTTGCCCGTCTCGATCTTGGTGAAGTCACCCTGGGACCGGCCAAAGAACGCCGCCAGCCCCCAGTGCTCACGCTGCGACCAGTCCCGGTAGGGATCATCGTGGCACCTGGCACATTGCAGTTGGACACCCATGAACAGCGAGGCCACGGCCCGGGATGTTCCGTCGGCGGAGGTCCCCCCTCCCTGTCCAACCAGGGCATAGAAGATCACCTGTGGGTTCTTTCCAATCTCGCCCTTGACCGTCAGGATCTCGCGAGTGATCTGAGCCCACGACTTGCCCTCGGTCAGTTTTTTTCCGATCCAGTCCCCGAATGCTCGGGCCTGTCCATAGGGTTGCGTACCGGCATTTCCGTTGGACGGCAACTCGGGCGGACACACCCAGTCTCGCCAGGTCCGACCGAATTGCTTACCGAAGTCCGGCCTGGCCAGCAGAGCATCGATCAACTTGGCCCGACGATCCGGATCCTTGTTGTCCAGGAAAGTCGCCGCCTCCTCGGCGGTGGGAACCCGGCCCGAGAGGTCCAGCGTGACCCGCCTGAGAAAGGCCGCATCATCACTCAGGCCAACCGGCTTCAACCCGGCCTGGTCCAAAAACCGGCCGATGTGCGAGTCGATCGCTTCGGCCACCTGGCGGGGCTCATGTCGCTTTGCCGCCGGAAGCAATGTCTCAACATCCTTCTGCCGCTCCGACACCGTCGGCATCCCGGCATTGATCCACGCCTTGATCTTGGCCTTGTCAGCCGCCGAGAGTTTTTCGCGGTCATCGCCCGACGGCATGTTGTCGCTGGCGATCTGTTTCCACAGTTCGCTGCGATCGGCGTTCCCCTTCTCGATGGCCGGCCCCGACTCGCCTCCCTTGAGCATCGCGGGCATCGTCCGAAGGTCCAGGCCGCCCTCTTTCTTCAAGCCGCCATGACAGCCCAGGCAGTTCTTCGTCAAGATCGGCAACACGTCTCGTTCGAGCAGTGATTCCTCGGCGGCCGCCACCGGCGAAGTCGCAGCGGCCAGCAGGCCAACCGCCAATACGCCAGCGCCCCCGATTGACCGAACGACACCCATCACTCCCTCGCCTCCCGAACAATCCCGTTTCAAAACAACGCGGCCAGAACTCGTCCTGGATTCGCTATCCCTGTCATCGGCCACACACGGCCGTCGCAGGAGTGTCCCACTCCCCGACCCACACGACAAGACTGTTACCCCGTGGATCTCCATCAGGCAATGATCTCGTGGATTGGTGAACCACGGTGGAGGTCAATGCGTTTCCGCCCCGGCACTTCCAGTTGCAATGGATCCAGGCCCAACTGGTACAGCACCGTCGCGTGGATATCGGTGACGTAGTGCCGATCTTCGATGGCGTAGAACCCAAGTTCATCAGTCGCCCCGTGTGTCACCCCGCCCTTGATCCCGCCGCCGGCCAACCAGCAACAGAAACCCTGCGGGTGGTGATCACGCCCGTTGCCCTGGGCACCCGGCGTGCGACCAAACTCGGTGCCGAACACGACCAATGTTCGTTCGAGCATTCCCCGTTGCTTGAGATCCTTGAGCAGGCCGGCGATCGGCTGGTCCACCTTGGGCGCCTCGCGGTCGTACCGCTTCTTGATCTCGTTGTGCGCGTCCCATTTTCCAGCACTGCCAGCCCCGTGATACAGCTGCACGAACCGCACACCCTTTTCCACCATGCGACGAGCCGCCAGGCACTGGCTGCCGAATTCCCGCGAGTGTTCCTGGTCGAGGCCGTACATTTGCTGTGTGGCCTGGGTCTCTGTATCGAAGTCCATGATCTCGGGCACCGCAGTCTGCATCCCGGCCGCCAGTTCGTAGGACCGGATCCGCGCTCTGAGTTGTGGATCCTCGGGATAATCGACCCCCACGGCACGATTCAGACGACCGATCAGGTCCAGCTCGGCCACCTGTTCGTCGGCCGTCACTCCCTGGCCGAACGGAGTCACGAACGGCAACGGATTGTCGGGATCGGTCGACAGTTTCACGCCGGCATGGTGTGGACCGAGGTAATTGGCCCCGTGAGCAAACTCGCCACCGCAACAGCCGCCAATCGAATGCCCCATCACGATGAACTTCGGCAATTGCTGGTTCTGTGACCCCAGCCCATAGGAAACCCACGAACCAATCGTCGGCTTGGCTCCCTCGCGAACGTGTTGCCCGGTATGCCAGGTCAATTGCATCCCATGGTTGGGATGCACCGTCCACAGAGAACGCACCACCGCCAGGTCGTCGGCGCACTCGCCAATGTTCGAGAACCAGTCGCCAACCTCCAGGCCACAATCGCCGTAGGCGTGGTAACCGGTTTGCAGCCCCATCAGATTCTCGCGTGGAGGCACGACGCTGCCCTGGCCCGCCAGGTTCTTCTCGCGACGTTCCTTGTCCAGGAAGGCAGCAAAGGGGGTCTCCTGGAATGTCTTGCCGTCGTACTTGTTGAGCGCCGGCTTGATGTCGAAGCTCTCCATGTGGCTGACACCGCCGGTCAGGAAAATCCAGATCACCGAATCGGCCTTGGCCGGAAAGTGCGGTTCGGCTTCCAGCCGGGGCCGCCGCGACTTCTGCTCGGCCTGGGCGTCCTCGTGCAACATCGCTCCCAGGGCCAGGCCGGTGAATCCCATCCCCGTGTCGGACAGGAAGGTTCGACGTGACACTCCGGATGAGCCGGTTGCAGATGCTTGATGATCGGACATGTCTGTCACCTGGAATGCTGGGTCAGCCGGTCACTTGATCGTGACAAAGTCGTGATGATTGAAGAGGGAATGGACAAGGTTTTCTCGTGCGTGGACCCGCGGGTCAGTCGATGGTGCGGCAGCCGTCTTGACCAGGTCAGCCGACGGCTTTGGTGTCTTCGCCTGGCGATAAACCGCTTCGCGTTTTTCGAGAAAGCCGGTGCAGATGACCAGTTCCTCCGACGAGACGTCTCGCGACAGCACCTGGCGAAACGCGGCTCGCACGAATGCTGGAGTCTCGGCCGATTGCTTCGTCAATCGACGTGCCAGCCGCCGGGAATGCACCAGCGAGACCTCGCTGTTGAACAGGGCCAGTGCCTGGTGCGGCACGATACTGACATGCCGTTGGTAGCACTCGGCCGGATCGGCCCCGTCGAAAAGTTTCAGGAACGCCATCTGGTCTTCCGGCGACTGGTGGAAGTAGAGGCTGCGGCGGGGCACAGAGAGACCGTCGGTCGAGGGGAGATCGGGACCCCCCAGGGTCGCGTCGAGACCACCCGAGACGCTCAGGATACTGTCCCGCACCGTCTCGGCATCCATCCGCCGGGGTGGCATCCGCCAGACCAACACGTTGTCCGGATCGACTGCATGGTTCGTCTCGCTCGGCGTCGATGACGTGCGATAGGCCCGCGAGGTCACGATCACCCGGTGCAGGTGCTTCATCGACCACGGTGCCGCCGACGGCTTTCCGACCGTCCAGGCCACCCGGCCATCCCGCACCGAACGGACCATCGACGGCTTCATCAACTCCGCGGCCAGCCAATCCAGCAACCCCGGGTGACTGGGTGTCTCGCCGCTGAGACCAAACTCAAACACGCTGGTCACCAGTGCCCGTTCAAAATGACGCAACCAGATGTGGTTGACGGCCACCCGGGCTGTCAGCGGGTTCTTCGTGTCGGCCACCCAGCGTGCCAGCGACAGTCGCCGTCCGGAGGAGGAGCCGTAATTGCCCTGGAGTCCCTGGTAGCGTGGCGTTGACGGTTTCTCGACTCCCGCCACGGCCGTTGTCACCTGCTTGGTGGTCGACTCGACCTTCTTTTCGGCATCGGCCACCGCCTTGTCCAGTTGCTCGACCGTCGACCGGACCGCGGCGGCGGCCTCGCCGGATACCGGCCCACGTAGCTTGCGGGCACGGGCCATCACCAGTTCCTGGCGGGCCAGGAACTCCGCCTCGTGAGCCTTGGCCACGGCCAGTCGTCGCTGGGCCAATTGAGCCACGATCGCCAATGGTTCCAGCTTCTTCTTGTGGGCTTCAACCGCGTCCTTGTCCTCCTTCGCAGGAGCCTCGAACAACCGGAACGCATCAGCCGTCCACGCGGCCTGGTGTGCGGCCAGTTCCTGTCGGTGCAGGGCCCGTTTTACCTTCGCCTGCTCGTGCACCACCGCAAAAAAGGCCGGATGAGACGGATCAGCAGGATCCAGCACCGCGAAGGGCGAAAACAACTTGATCGAATCGGCCGGGGCCATCACCAGGTTGCCGGGCAACCGGTCGACCTGCAGCAACGAGAACTCGGCCGACGCGTCGTTGGTCCAGAGCCGCATCCCCCCGGGTTGACGGGCGGGCAACTGGTGTGCCTGCAACAGGACATCGTTGACATAGACGTTGATCAATCGATCGCGGACATGGATCCGGATCACGAACTCCTGCCCCGTCGGCACGTCGAATGCCCGGAACAACGGCTCGGAGTAATGTCGCTCACCGTCGAACTCGCTGAAGAAACCCAGGCCGGTCTTGCTTTTCGCGGCCGTGAGAAAGACGCCCTCGTTCCGACCTCCCTTTTCGTGCCTGTCAAAGGTGATCCCTGCCTCCCGCGCCCCCTCGCCACCGGTAATCTTCAACACCACGTGCAGCGTGAATGCCAGGGGCGAGCCACCGGGCGGGAGAAACTCGACCCATCCCTCGACGTCCTGGCCGACATCGGCCTGGACCAAACCACCCGCGGCCGTTTCCTTCCACTCGCCCGCGCCGGCCCGCCACCGCTGATCCCGCTTCGGAGCGAAGGTATCGCGGATCAGGTTGCCGGGCCCTGGCTTTTCCGGGACAGCGTTCGGCTTCTCGAGCCGCTTCTTGAAGTCGGCCATCAGCGCCACGGCCGTGGCCATCGCTTTCTCGGCCTGCTGGATATTGTCGTTGAGCCGTGCCAGCGTCTGCTCGGCAACCGGCTTCCGCAGGTGCGGAATGCGGGCCCGCGGCGGCAAGCCGACCTCCTGGGGTTCGACCCAGCCACCGATCACCTGCGGAATGCCCGGCGTGATCTTGCGACTCTTGTCCGGCGTCTTGTCGTTGCCGCGAATGTAGAACTTGGTGGCGGCATTGCGGTCACGGTCGAAGATCCTGGCCACGCCGGCAATGTCCACCCCGCCGGGCCCTCCCCCACCTCCATCGATGGCCACCTGCACCGGCTCAAAGATGTTCCGGTACCGGTAATATTCGTCGTGCCAGATCGGGTCATAGGGGTGGTCGTGACACTGCACACAGGCCATCGTCATTGCAAGAAAGGCCTTGGACGTGTGTTCGACCGTGTCACGGATCCACTGCTCGCGGCTATCGGTGTTGCGATTCCGGACCAGGAACCCGGTGGCCCGCAGGCTGCCGGGATCGAACGGAACAATCTCGTCACCGGCCAGCATTTCCATCGCCATCCGCTGGTAGCCCTTGTCGGCATTCAGCGATTCCACCACCCAGTCCCGCCAGTGCCAGATGTTCTTCTGGCTGAACCGGACCTGGCCCTGGAACCCGTACCAGTCGCTGTAACGCCAGACATCCAGCCAGTGGCGCCCCCACCGCTCGCCGTAATGCGGGCTGGCCAGCAATCGATCCACCGCCCGGGCATAAGCATCCGGCGACTTGTCGGCCAGGAACTCGGCGAGTTGTTCACTCGATGGGGGCAATCCGATCAGGTCCAGGCTCACCCGTCGCAACAACACACCTCGTGGTGCGATTGGTTGCGGCGTCACTCGTCCCTGCTGTTGCCGCGAAAAAATGAAGGCATCAACCGGGTTTTGAGACCATTCAGCAGGGTTGACCTTCGGCACCGCCGGTCGCTTGACCACCTGATACGCCCAGTGATCTCGTGGATTCTCGGCTGTTTCTCCCTCCGGAGACACCGCGCCTGCGGCAATCCATGTCCGGAGCGTTTCGATCTCGGCCTTGGAGAGACCGGTCCCCTCGGGGGGCATTCGAGTGTCTTTTTCGGCCAGCACCCGCTTCAGCAGCAGGCTGGTCGCGGCCTGGCCAGGAGCCAATGCCGCTCCGTTCTCACCGCCCTTTAATGCCAGTGCACGGGTATCAAGCCGCAAACCCGCCTCGGACTTCAACGGTCCATGACACCGCACGCAATGAACCTTGAAGATCGGTTTGACGTCGCGGAGGTAGTCGATGCCTTCGGCCGCGGCGACCGGCGCCGACACAAGGGTCACCAGCAGCAGGGCGACACCAGTTCGTTTTCCAACAACGGCCATCAGTGGTTCTCTCGACTCGAACCGGGGCCGCTATTCTCTCTGGTCACCGGATACGACACCAGCGAAACACCGCGGTGACAGGCAAATCGTCCGGACCCCGAACCGGGGCCACTAGACTTCTGGCATCGGCACGTGTTTGTCGACGATGTACTGCGGGCGTCCCGACAGGTCGGACAACTTCAAAGCCGCGGGGTCCAGTCCCAGGTTCCGGTACAACGTCGCAAAGACCTCACCGAAGTGCACCGGCCGGTCCTTGGGAACCCCACCCAGCCGATCGCTCGAACCGATCACCTGTCCGGTCTGCATCCCACCGCCGGCAATCAAGCCTCCACCAACCTGTGGCCAGTGGTCGCGGCCGGCGTTCTTGTTGATCTGCGGGGTCCGCCCGAACTCGCCCCAGGCCACCACCGACACGTCGTCGCCCAGGCCGCGTTCGTAGAGATCGGCGATCAGTGTCGCCAGCCCACGGTCGAACAGGGGAAGGTGCGTATCACGGGCCGTGGTGTGGTTGTTGCTGTGGAAGTCCCAGCGACCAAAGTTCAGGGTCACGACCCGGGCACCGGCTTCCACCAGGCGGCGGGCCATCAGGAAATGCTCCAGGTTCCGCGGGGCTCCGTCACCGTAGTTCTTCGGGCTGCCCTTGCCGTAACGTTCACGAACCGCCGGATCCTCTTTCGAGAGGTCCAGGGCATCGGCCAGCCGGCTGGAGGTGAGAATGTCCAGGGCCTGGCGATTCAGGTCATCCAGCCCGGACAGGGAGGAGTTCTCGGAGTGACTGCGACGGAAGGCGTCCAGCGAGGTCAGCAACTGCTTGCGATTGCCAAGCCGCCCCAGCGTGATGCCACTATTGAGTTTCATGTTGGCCCGCGACGGCCCGGAGGGACGAAACGCTCCGTGGCTGATCCCCAGGAACCCGGGATGACCCGGCGAACCGTAGGGCGGATGACCGGTGTTGGGTGACAGGCCGATAAACGGAGGCACCGACACGTTGGTGGCTCCCTGCGCCTTCGAGACAACCGCCCCCATCGAGGGCCAATCCCCCGGCGGCTGGTTGACGAAACTGTGACCGGTGTAGCAGATGAAGGAATCGTGAGACCCGTTGGGAGACCCGTAGAGACTCCGCAGGGGAATGCACTTGTCCATCACCTTGGCGAGCATCGGCATGTGCTCGCAGATCTGGATTCCCGGAACATTGGTGTCGATCGGCTGGAACGGACCACGGATGCCGCTGGGGGCTTCCATCTTCAAGTCGTACATGTCCTGGTGCGGAGGAGCCCCGCACATGTAGATCATGATGACCGCCTTGTGCGAACCGGAAATTCCGGCCCGTTGTTCGGCCTGCAACAGGTCCGGCAGGGACATCCCACCCAGGCCCAGTGCCCCGATCTTCAACGCGTCACGACGGGTCATCCCATCGCACAAACGGCTGCCTTTTCCGTTGATCGTCAGCATCAACACACTCCAATCCCGAAATCCGTTGATTCCTTTTTACTTCATCGGCAGGCCACCGGCCACCCCGACCTTTTTTTGGCTCCAATCACCGCACACATTCGCAAACCGATTGAAACGAATCTGAGGGATGCTGCCCCGGGACACGTCCAACCTGGCTCACGATTCCACGGTCATTCACGGACTCAACTCCCACGTGCACGTGTTACACTGTGCTCACATCCAAACCATTTCAGCGAACAATCGCGTCGGAACGATGTGATGATCTCTTTCCTGGACCAACCACGTCGGCTCTGTGACGGCATCGCTCGACGCGAACTGCTGAGCCTGGGTGGACTGTCATTGCTGGGACTCGGGCTGCCCGAGTTTCTCAGACAGCAGGCAGCCCAGGCCGACCAACCAGAACATGGCAATGGTTTTGGTGCCGCCAGGTCCGTGGTCCTGATCTACCTGCAGGGTTCCCCCAGCCACATCGACCTCTGGGACCCCAAGCCCAAGGCCCCGGCCGAGATCCGGGGCGAATTCCGCCCGATCGCCACACGATCCCCGGGGCTGGAAATCGGCGAGGTGCTGCCCAGGCTGGCCCAGCAATCCCATCACTACTCACTGGTGCGATCGATCGGCGTCGACCCCAAGGGCCTGCGGAACCACGGGGCGGCCATCTACATGCTGTTGACCGGCCACAGCCCGACCAACTTCTCGCCCACCGGGCTGGCGGTGCCCCCCTCGCGAGAGGATCTGCCGTCGGTGGGGGCCAACGTCGGTCGCTACCAACCGGCCGACCGCGGCCGTTTCGGCTACGTCGCGGTGGGAGCACCGGTCCAGGAGGGCCGCGTGACCGGTGTCGGCCAGGCGGCCGGATTGCACGGGGCCGCGTTTGACCCCTACACGATGTACGACGACGCCACCAAGCCGTTGCAACCACTGGGATTCACGCTGCCCCGCGAGATGACGCTCGACCGGATCAGTTCCCGTGTCAATCTCCGGGCGGCCATCGACACGCACCGCGACGCCCTCGCCGGGTCCCAGGCCAGCTTCGACCAGTACTACGACCAGGCCCTGTCACTGATCCAGACCCGTCGCGCCGCAACCGCCTTTGGGCTGGACGAGGAGTCCACCGAAACCCGCAACCGTTACGGCATGACACGCTTCGGACAGTCGTTGCTGCTGGCACGACGGCTGGTCGAGGCGGAAACCCGTTTCGTGCAGGTGACCTGGCCGGCCGGATCAGACAGCGAACCGATCCCCGGCCCCGACGGATCGTGGGACACGCACCGCAACAACTTCCCCATGCTCCGCGACCACCGCTGTCCGGTCTTCGACCAGTCGCTCTCGGCCTTTATCCAGGACATGGCCCTGCGGGGACTGCTGGAGAACACCCTGGTGGTGGCGATCGGCGAATTCGGACGTTCACCCAAGATCGGGTCTCCCACGACCAACAACGTCGGGCCGGGAGGACGCGACCACTGGCCCGAGTGTTACAGTTTCCTGGTCGCTGGAGGTGGTGTCCGACCGGGACGCGTTTACGGACAATCCGATCGCCACGGCGGGTGGCCAAAGACGGACCCGGTGCACCCCTACGACCTGGTGGCCACCATCTACCATGCCATCGGCATCAACCCGGCCACCGAATATCACGACACGCTGAACCGGCCACGCCGCCTGGTGGCGTCCGGACAACCGATCCTGGGCCTGTTCTAGCCAACCGACCGCGAGACACCACGCTTTTCCCACATCGCGACGGGTTTGATACGCTGGCCCTCTAGCCAGGCAACAACAACCGCTTGCACAGGGACACGCCTCGTGAATCAAATGACCATTCATCATCGGGGCCGATCCAACACCCGTTGTGGCTGGAGTGTGCTGCTTGGCATCACGCTGCTGTTTGTTCTCTCAACAACCGCCTCGGCCGCCGACGCACCATTCCCCGGCAAAAAGACCGATTGGAACGGATTCCACCAGTACGATTTCCCGCTGAAGGATGCTCGCGGAAACGACATCGCCTGTCGGGTTGTCACTCCCAGGACAGCAGCCAAGGGACGGCCGTGGATCTGGAGAGCACGGTTCTGGGCCCACGAGCCACAAACCGACATCGCCCTGCTGAAGAAGGGCTTCCACCTGGTCTATTGCGACGTGGCCAACCTCTGGGGCAACCGACACGCCATCGCTCGCTGGGACACCTGTTACAGCTACCTGACCAGGAAGCACCGGTTCTCGAAACGTCCGGCGCTGGAGGGGATGAGCCGCGGGGGATTGATGATCTACCACTGGGCCATCCGCCACCCCGGCCAGGTCTCGTGCATCTATGGCGACGCGCCCGCGATGGGCATCCGTCCCTACGTCAAGGGCCGCAAGCCCGGCTCGCCGGACCTCAAGAAACTCCAGGCGTGGATGACAGCCCACGACCTGACGTTGGAGAAAGCCCAGGCCTACCAGCATGACGCGATGGATACGGCCCGCGTGCTGGCCCGGGCGAAGGTGCCGGTGATTCACGTCTGCGGCGATGCCGACGAGAGCGTTCCGTTCAAGGAACACACCGCCGAGTTCGCCCGGCGTTACCGCAAGTGGGGCGGCACGATCAAGGTGATCGTCAAGAAGGGTGGCAAGCACCACCCGCACAGCCTCAAGGACCCCACGCCGATTGTCGATTTCATTCTCGCTGCCCAGTAGGTTTCCACCCCACCCTTCCACCACATCACATGCCCCTGCCTTCTCGTCTTTCACGTCGCACACTGCTCCAGGCCGGTTCGCTGGGCCTGGCCGGCACCGGGCTGGCCGATGTGCTGGCCGCGCGCGAGACGTCGTCATCGGCGGCGACCACTCCACCACGTTCTGTCCTGGTCGTCTTTCTCTCGGGCGGACTCTCGCAGCTGGACAGTTTCGACATGAAGCCCGAGGCGCCCGACCGCGTGCGGGGCGAGTTCCAGCCCGTCTCGACCCGTGTGCCCGGCCTGCAGGTCTGTGAACACCTGCCGCTGCTGGCGGCACGGGCTCATCGATTGACACTTCTGCGTTCTCTGACTCACTGGTCCAACGAGCACAACGAAGCCCACACGATCATGCTCACCGGCCGCAGCCAGTTGCCGCCCGGGTACCGGCCCAATCGCCCGCAACCAAGCGACTGGCCGGCCGTCACCGCCGTGGCCGGCCGGATGGTCCAGGACCGCAACAACGGACTGCCTTCCGGCGTCGTTTTGCCGCAGCGACTGGTCAACATGAACCAGGGCGGAGTGGTCACGCCCGGGCAGTTCGGTGGCCAGATGGGGCCCAGCTTTGACCCGTGGTTCATCGAGGCATCGCCCTACCGCGGCAGCGACGTCAAGGGAGCCTATCCACAGTACGCCTACCGTCGAAGCACCGAATCGCTGGTCCAGGACAAGTCGCGTTTCCAGGCCCCGGTGCTACGACTGCCCGAGGGCCTGACCGACCGCCGCCTGAGCCGACGAGCCGAACTGTTGTCCTCGATTGAAAACCAACGCCGCGGACTGGAACGCCATGCCGCAACCGCCCGACTGGGCCGGCACCGCGAGGCGGCCATCTCGCTGTTGACCGACCCCCGCGTGCAGGACGCCTTCGACGTGGTCAACGCGCCCCAGCGGGACGCCGAGCGTTACGGCCGGCATCTCTTTGGCTGGACGCTGCTGATGGCACGCCGACTGATCGGGGCCGGTGTCCCCGTCGTGCAGGCCAACCTGGGCAACTACAACACGTGGGACTTGCACGGCGGCATTTTCCGATTGTCTCGCAACTGGCTGTACCCACCGGCCGACCAGGCCATCTCGGCCCTGCTGGACGACCTGGCGGAGAGCGGTCTACTGGAGACCACGCTGGTGGCCATCGTCAGCGAGTTCGGACGGACGCCCAAGATCTTCAAGGTGCCCAATGCCTACGTGACACCGGGTCGCGACCACTGGGGTGCGGTACAAACGGCAGTCTTTGCCGGCGCCGGCACCGCCACCGGCCACGTGATCGGTGCCTCCGACCGCCTGGGAGCCTACCCGGTCTCCTCACCTCGCCGTCCCGAGGACGTGGCAGCCACGATCTACCGCACCCTGGGATTGCCCCCCACGACAGCGTGGCCCGATGCCGACGGACGCCCGCATTTCATCTATCACGGCCGACCAATCACCGGCATCGGATCTGCCAGTTGAGATCCCGTGGGTTGTCTCGCCGGAACGATCACGCGTCCGGGAAATCGGTCGACAGAAACACCTCGTGCACGTCCAGCTTGGCCGGCCCGCGGAACATCTCCTTGGGTGCCCGATTGGCGTGGGCCTCGGCGAATGCCGGGCTGCGGGTCCAGGCCACAAAATTGTCCATCGACTCCCACCACGTCTTCACCTCGTAGTAGCCCTCCACCTCCGGATCATCCACGAAGGTCCCCTGCTCGTGGTCGAACCGGACCGGGCGAGGCCGGTGCACCTCGTTGCGGATGAACCCGGGAGCCTGGTCGACCAGGTGAACCCGGTTGCGGAATCGGTCTTCAAAATCGATCTCGTGACCACTGGCCACGGGAATCCGGTTGGTGACAACAATCATCAGCTCTACATCCTCACCTGGTCGGCACTAGACAGGCCGGCGGCTTCCAGCCGGCCCCGGTCATCGAGAAACAGTATTCAATTGCACGATGGCATCGGCAAACGCCCGTCGCGATTGATCCAACGCACCGGGCACCAGTTTGCAGAAGTACTCGAGCCACCGGCCGTTGATCGATTCGAAGTGCTGCTTGCGAACCCCGCGAGCGGCTTCCAGCACGGTGGCCAGTTTCGACGACGGATTGGGCTGTTTCAGCCGAGCCTCGGCGACGGCGATCGCCCGGTCGAGTGCCTCGAGATAACGCACATCATCGATCCCGGCCCGGTGCGCTTCCCAGGCCAGCGTCGGGATCGGGTGACCAAACTGGTCGGGATAGGCCACCTTGTGGGTTGTCTTGTCGGGGTCATAAAGTCCGTTGCCGGGAAAATCCTGGTAGGCCCAGGGACTCGATCCCAGGTACCCGCAACGCGTGTTGTACAAGCCGGTCAGGGCCCGGTAGGGCAAGGGAAACGCGGTTGCCGAGACCCAGTAGGAAATCGGCCGAAACCCCTTCTTGCGGGCGTACATCACCTCGGCGTTGTCGGGGCCTCCGAAGACATAGATGTTGTAGACCGGGCGATCGATGAAATCCCTGGTGGCTTGCTGGGCCACCTTGGAATTGATGGCCGTGAACATGTGCAAACCCGTCGCCCGTCGACGTTCGGCCTCCTTGCGACACCGTTCGATCTGTTCCGGCTGGTTCGGTTCATCCACCCCGTAATAGAACAGGTCGCTGAACCCCATCTTCCTGGCAGCCGCCACCTGCGCGGCGGCGTTGCCATCAGGCCAATGCATCAGGCACGGGGCCCTGGTCATCCCGGCCTTCCGAGCCAGGCCCAGCACCGAGAAGCCCGAGTACAGTGTCGCGGCGTTGAGCCCGTGCCGCACCTGGTCCCGCAACTCGGCCAGGTACCGTTCCTCGGCAACATGGTGAGGCGCCTTGGCATTGGTCGTCTGGTTCCGGTGATAAATGCCGTAATACCCCTGGGCCGCTTCCAACCGAATGGGCAACACGTCGAGCACAAGCGGCAATCGCATCCCGCCCCGGTCACCCAGCACGATCTCGCCACGGTATTCCCCCGCCGGCGACCCATCGGGCACGTGCACGGTCAGCCAGAACTGGCGACTTTCGTGAGCGGGGATCCGGGTCACGCAGCGACCACCACCAAACCCACCCTGCTTGCCCCGGGGCGGCAACGTCGTGCGATCGTCTCGCAACAGGATCTCGGGGGTCAGCATCCGGACCTGGCTGGGCCGAAACAGTGCGTTCTTCCGCTCGCGAACGTGCACCACGCGGACATCAATCCTGTCGGATTTCAGTTCAACACCATCGGGCCCCTTCAACGTCGCCAGTGTCACGGTCAGTTCAGGAATCTCGCGGAGGGCCCGGACTGCAAATGTCCCGCCGATGTACTGGTTGGCCGAACCCCACATCCGCAGCCGGTCGAAAGACGGCTTGTCCTTCGTGCCGGGCATCCAGTCATAAAGGACCTCCGAGAACCCGACGACCGGACCCGCGACAATTCCGGTGGCGGTGGCACGACTCGCCAGTCTCGAATCGTCGCGGTAGGTGCGTGGTGCCCTCAGCCGGGGCTTGGCGATGGGCTTGGGCAACGTTTCAGCGGTGGGAACCAGGCTGGCATCGGTGGTGAATGCCACGGCATCGAACATGCCCATCTTCACGTCCAGGTCGACATGATGCCGACCGGCCGTCACGGCGATCTTGCCCGCGTGACGCCAGACATAACGTGCACCACCACTGCCTCCACGCCCGTCCGCCAGGGGACGTTCGTCGACCAGGACCGTCACCGTGCCATAACCACCGTAATTCCGAATCCACACGTGGTACTCGGCCTGGCGCGGAAATTCGGCGACCCACGTCAGTCGCCCCGAGTTGCCGGCCGAGCACCATGCGGCGTGACGTCCCAGGGGCCGGGTGCCGCCATAACTCGCCTGCAATGGATAAAAACCCCAGGCGGGCATCAACTGGTCACCGGTCGTCCAGAACGTCGTCGCCCTGGACTGCTGGGCATCAGCCGCGGCTGCTCCCGGTGGTCCGGCAAGCTGCCAGAGGCCAATGACAATCGCGAACCTCAACACCCTGGCCACCATCACCACCATCACCTTCTGGCTTGCAGGCCGAAAAACCAACCGAGTGCCACCCGCCGGACCGGACAACAGCACTCCCTTAGAGAATCGAACCTTCGCCGGATTCCTCGAGAAATGCAACGGTCCCGGCAACCGGCCGTCACCTCCCGGTCGTGCCAACTCTTGACCTCTACCAACCGCCGGACTATTCCTGACCCGAGAGCTTGACGTCGTCGGTTGCCACACCACGTGCCCCCGCCTCTCGAGTCGACCAGTGTCTCGAATCGACCTCCGTTCCCGATTGCTGCAGGCCATCCTGCTCGCCACGCTGGGGATCACGTCAGCCCGGTCCGCCGACCCACTGCCCTCCTGGAACGACGGTGCGACCAAGCAGCGAATCGTCGAGTTCGTCCGCTCGGTGACCACCGCCGGTGGACCGGACTTCGTTCCAGTCTCGCAACGAATCGCCACGTTCGACAACGACGGCACTCTCTGGTCCGAACAGCCGGCCTATTTCCAATTGCAGTTCTCGATTCACCGGACCCGAAAACTGGTCGGCAGCCATCCGGAATGGCGAACCACCCAGCCATTCAAGGCGGCCCTGGAGAACGACCTGGCCACCCTGACCTCCGGCAACGGCAAGCCTTTCCTGGCGCTGACGGCCAGCACCTGTGGCGGCCTGACGGTAACCGAGATGCACGCCGAGGTCGCCGGGTGGCTGAAATCGGCCCGGCATCCACGGTTCCAACGTCCCTACACCGACCTGGTGTTCCAGCCAATGCTCGAGTTGCTGGCCTACCTGAAGGCCAACCGGTTCAAGAACTACATCGTCTCGGGCGGCGACCTCGAGTTCATGCGGGCCTGGGCCACGCGGGTCTACGGCATTCCCCCCGAACGGATCATCGGCAGCCGCCTGAAAACACAGGCCGTCCAGCGCAACGGCAAGCCGGCGTTGCTGCGACTGCAGGAATTCGAGTTTTTCAACAACGCCGAGGGCAAGCCGATCAGCATTCGCAAGTTCATCGGCCGCCGACCGATCGCCGCCTTCGGCAATTCCGACGGCGACCTGCAGATGCTGCAATGGGCCACCACAGGCGGCGGAAAACGGCTGGGAGCCATCGTCCACCACACCGATCGCAAGCGGGAATGGTCCTACGACCGGAAGTCACGAATCGGGCACCTCAACAAGGCACTCGATGCGGCGGCCAGGAACAAAAACCGGTGGACCGTGGTCGACATGAAACGGGACTGGAAGGTCGTGTACCCCTTCGAGTTGGCCAAGTGACCGGCAACTGCCCCACAGCGGCGGCAGCCAGGCATCGCCTCACGGGGCCTTCGGCTTGATCTTCAGGTAGTACGGACGGGTGCTGAATATCTGGGGATCGTCGGGATCGACGTTGATGATCAGGCCGGCCACGTTGGGCGAGCCGAACACCTCGATCCGCGTGAACCCCAGGAACGTCTTTCCGTTGGCGTCCCTGAAGGGCTTGTCGATGCGGTAGTAGTGCGAGTCGCCGTGGATACAGACGACCGGTCGGTTGTACCCAGACAGAAACCCACGCAATGACGCCAGGAAGTCCTTGAATCCCTCGCCGGCCCCCATCTCGAAGTCCGGGTTGGCATGTATCACCAGTGCCACACCCCTCACATCCGTCTTGGCCGCCTCGATGTAGCTCTCCTTCAGGAACGCCAGGTTGGCGGCGTTTCGTTCGGTGAATTCCTTCATCGATTTCGGATCGTTCGGCTTGTAGTTGTTGCCACTGCCGACAACGTGCGCGACGACAAACAGCACGCCGGATTTCGTGAAACGGTAGTTCTCGACGTACTTGGCGTACTTCTCGTGTCGCGACTGGCGGACCACGCCCAACTTGTCGAGCCGCAGTGTTTTCTTGTCGGCGAAGAACAGTTTTCGCAGGTTGGCCAGACGCTCGATCGGATCGCCACCGTCCACGGCGCAATCGGTCCACTCGTTGTCCCCCGGGGTGTAGACCACCGGCCTGGGGTACTTCCGAAACAGATCGCGAATGTTCGTGGCCAACGTATCCGTACACGGAATCCCGCCGCCCTGGATATCCCCGACGTGCATCAGGAATTCGAACCGTTCTTTCTTGGACTGTTTAACCAGTTGGTTCAACAACGTCGCCTGGTCAGCGTTGTACGGCAGGTCGCCGATGGCCAGGAAACTAAAGGGGCGATCCTTTGCCATGGCACTGCCGGTCAACAGGAAGATGACGGACAGGACCAGAGTAGTAACACGGATTTTCTTCATTGGAACAGGCTTTCTCTGTCACGATGTGCGAACCGTCATCACAACACGTCGTGAAGGCACATTCAAGCGACACGGCGGCAAGACGTCCCCTGTGAATCCTGTGTGAAAACCACCCAGCGTTGTGCGCATTTTCGGGTGGTCATACCCTGTAGATCACTGCCGTTCTCCGACGACCATTTTCCGGACACGGCCCATCAAACGTGGAACCACCATGAAACGACTGACCATCCTGCTGGTGTGCGTGTGGGCCCTTCCCGTCCATGTACTGGCCGACACCGTGGCCCTGTGGCGATTCTCCAAGGCTCCTGGCGGAAAAACCGCGAAAGACCCGATGACGGTCCGCGATGACAGCGGTTTCGGCAATCACGGGCAGGTGATCGGCCAGGCCGCCTACGGACGTGGCTCGGGAATCGATGGCACCGCGTTGGAACTCTCTGGCAACGGCCTGGTCGAGGTGCCCGACGCTCACGTCTTCGACCTCGCCGGAGACTTCACCATCGAGGCCATGGTCCGGACCGGGAAACGCACCGGGCAGTACATTTTCTTCCGCAACGGACCGGGGGGTGAGATCTGGATCCGTCAACACGCCAAGGCCGGGCACGATGCGGCCATCGCCGCACTGATCAAGACCGACAAGGGTCTCGACCTCATCATCTCCGGCCCCCGCGCCGTCGTTGGCGAAGATTTTCATCACGTGTCGTTGGTCCGACGAGTGACAGGAGCCAGGGACGGGGGCCAACTGGTGCTCTACATCGACGGGAAACCGGTGGCGAGCAAGCAAAAGCCGATCAACCGTGGACCACTGGCATTTTCGTCGCTGACATCAATCGGCGGTTTCCTCGGGGGCGGCAGCCGGGCCAGGCCCCAGGTCACGCGGCCATGGATCGGTGCGATCGATTTCGTGCGAGTCAGCAACACCGCGTTGAACAGTTCACAGTTCCTGATGCCCGGCGGCACCTCGCCCGAGAAGATCCTGGCCCAGAACCGGGCACCCGCCGTGCTGGCCAAAATCCGGGCCATTCAGCCCAAGCTCCAACCCAAGCTGGCACTGCCGCGGCCGCAATTCAACATGAAACCAACCGGCCAACTGGGTGCTTTTCCCCGCGACTTCCAGCCGCATGTCCAGCTATTTGTCCCCGAGGATCAGCTCGGTGCCATCGATCCATCGCCCTACAAGAACCTGTTCCCGGACGTCCTGATTCACGATTTTGACGGGGACGGGCACAAGGACATCTGGACCGAAAAACGCTTTTACAGGAACACGCGCGAGTACAGGAACGGTGTCCCGGTCTTTGATCGGTTCCAGGAAAAGGCGGCACCCGCCCTGGGCCGGGTCATCGCGGACCTCGACAACAACGGGGTGCCCGAGATCATCTCGGCCCGCGACAAGCCTCCGATGACCATGAGCCGACACGAGCTGATTCCACCGTCGGCAGACAACACGACGTGGTCGGCCAGGACCCTCGACACGCTCAAGGTGGTGGCACTCTCCGACCCCAGCGACACACCGCTGCAGGCGCTGACCAGGACGTGGCCCTACGAGACGATCGACGTGGTCGACTGGGACGGCGACGGACGCCTGGACCTCCTGTGCTCGGGCCATCCGAAACCCGCAGGGTTTGACGTGGGCTGGCAACCCTTCCTGGGCTGGGGTTTCAAGAGATCGTTCTGGCCTCGAAACGATCCACAGGGGATGCTGCTGGCCGGCCAGATCTACGGGACCATCTGGTGGCACCGGAATCTTGGCACACGAGAGAAACCGGTCTTTCATCCCGGGCGAATCGTGACCGCCGGTCGCGATGATCGCCTGCTGATGCACTGGGGAGGCGTCAGTTGCACCGCCACCGATTTTGACGAGGACGGGGATACGGACCTGCTGGTTCACAATTCGATGGGGCTGTTCCTGTACCGCAACCAGGGTCGCCCGGTCGATCAACGCGTCTACGACAACCGCCGGGCCCGACTGGGCGAGCCGGAACGGATCCTGTTCGCCGGAGCCGACGAGGCACTCGCCGATCCCGGCATGCTGCGGGTCGTCGACTGGTCAAAAGACCATCGCAAGTGCCTGGTGTTTCGCGAGCAGGGCTACGGGCTGCTGTACTTCGCTCCCAACCACGGGACGCTCAAAAAGCCCCGCTACCAGGACATCACTCCCTGGGTGACACGCGGGGGACCACTGACAACCGGGATCTTCACGATCCCCAAGGTGGCCGACTGGAACGGTGATGGCCACCCGGACCTGATCCTGGGATCCCAGGCCGGCTACGTGCATTACTGCCGGAACCTCGGACGCAAGGGCGATCGACCGCAGTTCGCCACGCCGGTCATGCTGAGAGCCAACGGCCGACTGGTACAGCCTCGCACGATGTCGGGCATGACCGACGTCACCTTCGGTGTCCATTTCTGCTACACGAACCCCGAGGTGGCCGACTGGGACGGCGACGGGGACCTGGACCTGCTGCTCGGCTGGCAGGGAGCAACGTTGTCGTTCCACGAGAATATCGGCAGTCGCACCACCCCCAGGCTGGCCCCGGCTGTCGAGGTCACCCGTGACGGGAAAGCGATTTTTTCCGGCGCACGGTCTCGACCGGCCGCCGTCGACTTCAACCGGGACGGAATGATCGACCTGGTCGCCCCGGACATCGAGGGCTACCTGGTTGTTCACCGCCGTGGCAAGAAGGGCGACACGCTGGTGATGCGTGAACCGGAACGGTTGAAGCTCGAGAACGGCAAGGACATCTTCGTTTCGGGTTACACCGGAGACCAGGATGACGGCAGTTACGGCCAGCGACTCAATGCCCGGATCAAGCTGAGCGTGTTCGACTGGGACCGCGACGGGGATCTCGACCTGGCAGTGGGCAACCGTGGTCACGGACTCCGCCTGTTCGAGAATGTCGGAACCGCCGGCAAGCCGGTGTTTCGATTCACGGGAAGCCCCGGCTTCCTGACCAACCATCCCGGTGGCCACTATCGCATGGCCGAACCGTGCGACTTTGACGGCGATGGCCGCTTCGAGGTGATCACCGGTGCGGATTTCGGACCGGTGTTCTACTTCCGGCGTTCCGATCGGCCCGCCCGCCCGGGCAAGTGATCAGCAGTCGGTCTCGATCCGGTAGGGCAAAAACTGGCCATCGCGGCGATAGGCCTCGTGGTAGTGCTGCATCCGGTCCTCGTCCACCTCGACGCCCAGCCCCGGCTTCTCGATCCAGCCCCATTTCGGGCCCTCGGCGATCGGGGTGGGTTCGACCAGCAACTCGTGCTCCATCATCGTCGAGGTCTGCTGAATTCCGTCGGTGGCATTGGGAATGCTCAGCATCACGTGGTGTCCGGCCGCGGCAGCAATGCCCAGTTCCCCGTGCGTGTGCTTGCACACCGACTGGCCCTCCAGGTGCGCCGCATGACAGAGCGTGTGAAACCGTCGCAACGTCCCGACCCAGTAACTGCTGAAACACAGCACGTCGGCGCACCGGCTACGGATCACCCGCATCGTGTCGGCGGTTCTGCCCAGCCCCTCGTTGGCACACAGGGCGACGGGCACCCTGCCACGCAGTTCCAGCATGTTCTCTACCGGATCAATCGGCACCGGCGCTTCGACAAAATCGATCCCGTGGGCGTCGTCCCAGCGATTGATCAATCGAGCGGCTTCGGGAACGCTCCAGGCCTCGTTGGCGTCGATACGAATCTTGCGGTCCGGCCCGATCGTGCGTCGAATGGCCGCCAGCATCTCACCTTCGGCCTCCGCATCGATTCCGACCTTCAGATAAAAACAGGTGTATCCGCGGTCCACCGCGTCACGGCACTGTTGTTCCAGGTCCTCCGGCTCGCCCTGGGCCAGGTAGCAGAAATAATCGACCTCGTCACGCAGGGGACCGCCCATCAGGCGGTACAGTGGCTGGCCGCAATCCTTGCCGCACAAATCCCACAGCGCCTGGTCGATGCCAGCGAAGGCGAAGTTGCCGGTCATGGCCCGGTAATCCCACAATCCCAGGCCGAAGAAGTCGCGGGCGATGGCCTCGGTATGCCAGGGATCCCGGCCGACGACAAACGGCCTGGCCGACAGCACCGCCTGTTCGATCGAGGCCGCATCGGCCCCACTGCAACTCTCGCCCCAGCCAACCAGGCCGTTGTCGCACGTCAGTTTCACGATCACGTCGGTCACGCCACCACGATGGACCCGGCTGCTGACCTCCTGGTGCCGGTAGGGCACGCTGACAATGGTGGTTTCCAGTTCGACGATTTTCATGGCGACCGACGACTCGGGATTGGTCCAGGTTACGGCCTACAGTCTGTTCGCCCGATTCCCATCATTCAACCCGCAGGAACAAGCAGAAAGACTGCAACACGGCGCAAGTCGATGTGGCATCCAAAACGTCGGCTGGATTCGAAACGTCGACCGGACTCGGGTAAAAGGAAGAACCATCGAACAAGTGTTTCCCGCTTGTTTCCCCCCCTGTCCCGGGGTCTCTCATCTTGTCGAATCGTGAAATGACCAGAATGCCAAACAACCGTTGCTCCACCTTGTGGATGTTGGTCACGTACATCGCAGTCAGCAGTTCAGCGATCGCGGCGGACAAGACCTTCCAGTTGATCGCCCCCGGCTCGGCATTGCCGCGTGTCGTCTCCGGCGATCGCCCGTTGGAGCAGGACGCGGCCAGGGATTTCTGCCATTACCTCTCGAGGATCAGTGGCCAAAAGATCGCGGTTTCGGACAAGGCCGAAAACGCCCGGGTCGTCATCCACGTCGGCCGCGACACGTTCGTCGACCGGCATGTCCCGAAGATCGCCACGATCCGGGCCGACGGTTACGTGATCCGGTGCATCGAGCACGGCGACAACATGCACCTGGTGCTGGCCGGCAAGGTGGACCGCGCGGCGCAGTGGGCTGTCGAGCGATTCCTGGGCCAGCATTGCGGCGTCCGCTGGCTGTTCCCCGACCGGGTTCACGGCGAGGTGGTGCCCACACGAAAAACCATCACGCTGGATCGCGACCTGCAAGTGCTCGTCGAACCCGACTTCATCAATCGTGCCAACTGCGGGATGTACTTTTTCGGCCCACCCCACAAGTTGCTTCGCCTGGCCCCCTACGGCGACGGGCAATACGGCAACCACGCCATCCAGCACATTTTTTCGACCAGGCAGTTCCAGGACCACCCCGAATGGTTCGCGCTGGTTGGTGGCAAGCGACAGTGGTGGAGCTACGGCAATGGCTGGCAGATCTGCACGACACATCCCGGCACCGTGGAACGGGCGGTCCAGTACGCCGACGAATTCTTCCGGGCACACCCGGATGCCCCGGTGATCTCGATGGGCCAGAACGACGGAAACGGCTGGTGCGAATGCGAACGCTGCAAGAAATTGATCAACTCGGTCACCCCGCCCTACTCGCTGAGCGAACGGTGGTTTCACTGGGTCAACCGGGTCGCCCGGGAAGTCGACAAAAAGCACAAGGGCAAGTGGGTCGAAGCCATGGCCTACGCGAACACGTCGTCGCCCACCCGGTTCCAGCTCGAACCGAATGTCGCGGTGACCAAGACATTCGTCCTGGACAGTGAGTTCAAGCAGGCCGAGCAATGGAAGACCGTCTGCCGGTCCGTCAATCTCTACTCCTACATGTACGGCGGCTCGTTCCTGGGCTTTCGCCACTACCCGCATGCCGCCCAGCAGTTCCTGAAATGGGGCCACGACAAACTGGGGGCCCTCTCGCACATCACCGAGTGTGGCGGCGACTGGACATTCGACGGCCCCAAGTACCACTACATCCAGGCACTGCAGTGGGACGTGAACGCCGATGTCGATCGGATCATGGACGATTTCTGCGTGTCGTCCTATGGCCAGGCCGCGTCCAAACCGATGCGGGATTTCTGGGACCGGCTGGAAGAGGTTTATGAGCGTCGCCAACCGGGCCCGTACCGCAAGGAGCACAAGAACTGGCTGTTCTACCAGTGGGTCTCGTGGAACTCCGATTCCTACGTGCAACCCAACGACGAGTTGCTGGGCTACACGCGGGAGGACATCACGTTTCTCGACCGGTGCGTCTCCACGGCGACTCCCCTGGCTGCAAAGGACAGCCCCGGAGCCAGTTTCCGCATGGCACGCCTGGCCGAGGCCTGGCAATTCCAGCGCAGCCTGCTGGTCAGCTTTCTCGAGTTTTACCCGGCGTCGCTGGACATCACCGTCAACTCCGAGAAGCAGCGACAGGCGGTCCTCAAGCGGGCCAACCACATCGCCGCTATTCAGCGGCAGCGGTCAACCAGCCTCGCACAACTGCGATCTCACTCGCACATCAATCCGCGAATCAGCAAAACCGGGTTCTGGTCAATGGGCTCGGCGATGTCGATCTTCAGCCACGAAAATGCATTGCTGGACGAACTGTGTTCGGCGGCCACCCGGTTCGATCTCGAGACCCGCGGCAAACCCGCCGCCACGAAATTCTGGAACAGCCTGGAACGAACCGATAGTCTCCGCGATGCGGCCCGGACGCAACTTGGCATGCTCGGCCGGGCCCCGACCAATCAACTGGTCAACGGTGATTTCGAATCGGGAAAAATGACAGGCTGGACCATCGATTCCGGCCAGGTGTCCGTCGCCAGGGGGCAGGGCCGTGGCACTGGTGTTGCGGCCGCCGCGCGACCCGGCGGAGCGGCCACGATCTCGCAAAGGATTCCCGTCACCCCGATGGGACGTTATCGACTGACCGCCTGGGGACGATACGTCACGCGGCCTCCGGCCACGGCGGTCGCCCTGGACGCGATGGTCGAGTTCTTCGACGGCACCCGACGAATCTCCACCGAGCCAACCCGGTGCATGCTCCGCACGCTCGACCCGGCCGACGGCTGGACCAGGCTGCGACTGACCGTATCGGCACCACCCCGTGCCGACGCGGCCGTCATCAAGCTCAGGCGAACCTTCACCAGTGGCACCACGCTGTGGGATGACGTCACCATGGAGGAACTCAGGCCAGGACACCGCGTCAAACATGGACAACTGGCAGAGACCTTTGACGGAAAACGCCTGGCCCCGGACACGTGGACTCGCATGATCCCTCACGGCGGAATCCATCCACCTTCAACCGTGAATGGGTCGTTGACCATGGACACCAACGGGGCCCACCCGATCATCTCGTTCGCCAAGTTCAACGACCTGGTCAAGTACAAGGACTCCGGCCGCTACCGTCTTCGACTGCACACCACCGCCGCCCCCGATCCGACTGGCCAGGGACGTCCGCGAATTGCTTCCTTCAGTCTCACCAACTCCCAGGCCTCCGTCACGCGGATGCTGTGGTACCTGTATTTCACCGGTCCCAATCGAACACAACCGATGCTCTCGTGCTTCAACGACCAGGCGGGAACCCGGGTGTTCACGTCATCCTGGAACATCAAGCACCTGGCCAACCGGGGCCAGGACATCTGGTGCACGATGTATTTCGACCCAACCGAAGTGACCGTTTTCGCATCGGCCAGCGGCTACGACGAATCCGAGAAATCGCTGGTCTGCCGCTACAAGCACGGCCTGTCCAACATGGCGGCCAACGGATCGATCCGCCTGGGGTTCTTCAAGGGTCCCTACCGGATCGACGAGATCCAGTTGGCTCGCCCCTAACGTGGCCACCAGGGATTCCGACTGAAAGCTGAAAACGGTCCTTTCTTTCGAGAATCGAGTCACGTCTCTCGCCCGAACTCGTGACAGCAACCCTCCAAGTCGATTCCAGAGCGACCGGCCGGCTGTCATATTGGGTGACATGAACACTGTCGACCCAACCCCAGCCCAGTCACCAGGTTTCGACGTCCTGTTCTCGCGGCACCTGATGACTTGGCTGCAGGAGCAGCGCACGAGCCTGGCTTTCACGACATACCACTCCAACCGCCTGTTCCTGGTGGGAACCAAGGCCGACGGCAACCTGTCGGTGTTCCAGCGGCACTTCACCAGGTCGATGGGATTGTGGGCCTCGGGCCAATCGATCTGGCTGAGCACCCAGTTCCAGATCTGGAGACTGGAAAACGTCCTGCGGAACGGTCCCGACGAGCAGGGCTTCGACCGGATGTATGTACCAAGAATTGGTCATGTCACCGGCAGCATCGACGTGCACGACCTTGCCGTCGAGGACGACGGCCGGGTGGTGTTCATCAACACGTTGTTCGGCTGCCTGGCGACACTGAGCGAGGCCGACAGTTTCGAGCCGATCTGGCAACCGCCCTTTCTGTCCAAGTTGGCCGCCGAGGACCGCTGTCATCTCAATGGCCTGGCCTTGCGAGATGGTCGCGCCACGTTTGCCACCGCGTGCAGCACATCGGACGTTGTCGACGGATGGC
>CAZYAZ010000074.1:0-26579 GCA_964646205.1 uncultured Planctomycetaceae bacterium
TTCCGGCCCGGGCCCAGCACGATCCTCAGCGGAACGCCACGCGATTGATCGCGAAGGGCAATTTCGATGCGGCCCGGATGGAATTGGGCAAGGGGGAACCTGGCAAGCCCGAGACCCACTTCGTGGCCATGATGGCCGCGTTGAAGCAGGGACGGACCCAGGAGGGTGTCAAACGGATGCAGCAGGCCGTGGCGGCCGGGTTGCCCTTCGGTCGGTTGGTCGCCGGTCCGCGTGATGTACTCAAACCGCTCTACGCCAGTGACGGGTACCGGAAACTGGCCAGGCAGTATGGCCCGGTGGACCTGGTGCATGGCCCGATGCTTGGAGCTGTCACCGACACGGCGGCTTCGATCTGGCTCCGGACGGCCAGGGCAGCGAGGATCGTCATCCTGGTTCGTGACATGGCCAGTCGGGCGATCGTGCACGAGGCGTTTGGACGGACGATGCCCGGGACCGACTTCACGGCGGTGGTCCGTCTGAAGGGGCTGAAACCGGGGCAGGCGTACGGTTACCAGGTGCTTGTCGACGGGCGGCCTCAAGAGGCCGCGAATACACGGTTTCGTACCGCGGCCGCCGTGGGACAGTCGGGCAAGACTCGGATTGTCTTCGGTGGCGGAGCGGGGTATGTGCCCAAGTGGGAGAGGATGTGGGACACGATTGCGGGACGGAAACCTGACGCACTGTTGATGCTTGGTGACAATGTCTACATCGATGCTCCCAGGGAAACTCTGACCACCAGGTACTGTTACTACCGGCGGCAGTCGCGTCCCGAATGGCGTCGGCTGGTGGCCGGGACACCCGTGTATGCCATTTACGACGACCACGATTTTGGCACCAACGACTGCGTGCCGGGTCCGGAAATCGAGAAACCGGCCTGGAAACGGCGGGTCTGGAACACGTTCTCATTGAACTGGTGCAACCCGTATTACGGCGGGGGCACGAAGCAGCCTGGCTGCTGGTGCGATTTTCAGATTGGTGATCTGCATGTCGTCATGCTTGACGGACGGTACTACCGCTCGCGAGCGGATCGGCCCAGCATGCTGGGGCCGGCACAGATGAAGTGGTTGAAGCGAACCCTGAAGGCCTCGCGGGGCACATTCACGATCATCGCGTCACCGGTGCCCTGGTCGCCCGGGGTCAAGCCGGGTAGTCGTGACACGTGGGATGGGTTCGCCCAGGAGCGGGAGGAGATCTTCCGGTTCATCGAGACCGAGCGGATCAACGGTGTGATCCTGGTGTCGGCCGACCGACATCGAACCGATCTGCGGGTGACAAAACGCGAGAGCGGCTATGACCTGTACGAACTGGAAAGTTCAAAGCTGACCAACCGGCACACGCACAAGGTGGTTCAGACGCCCGGCTTGATCTGGGGCTACAACAAGACCTGCTCGTTTGCCGTGATGGAATTCGACACCACGGCCAAGGATCCCCAGGTGAGATTCGAGGCGGTGACAATCGATGGCGAGCGAGTGCATGACCACCTGTTGAAACTCAGTCAGTTGACACATCCCGCCGCGACGGGACGTTGAATGGACCCGCGACAAGGACACGCCGGAATGTGGAATCGAAAGTTGTCGACGGCGAGTGTCGGCGTGTGGGTGCTGTTGGCGAGTTGTCTGTCGGCGGCCGAAAAACCCAACATCGTGCTGATACTGGCCGACGACATGGGGTACGGCGATCCGACGTGCTACAACCCCAACAGCCGGATTCCCACTCCCAATATCGATCGGTTGGCCCGCCAGGGACTGCGGCTGACCGATGCGCATGCTCCCGCGTCCGTCTGCGTGCCGACACGTTACGGCCTGTTGACCGGCCGCTATCCGTTTCGTAGCAACCGCTCGGAGCGGACCGAGAGCCGGATCGAGCCGGGGAGACTGACCCTGGGCGGCTTCCTGCAGAAACAGGGTTACCGGACCGCGTGCGTTGGCAAATGGCACCAGGGGTTCGAGGGGGGCAAGTCTCGCAAGAATTACTCGCTGGCGATTCCCCAGGGGCCGATCTCGCGGGGTTTCGATCGCTTCTACGGCATTCCGGCCTCGTTGGACATCCCGCCCTATTACTGGATTCGTGATGACCGGTGCGTGACTCCGCCCACCGGCATGGCCCGGGACAATTTCAGTCCGGGATGGACAAAAATCCAGGGGGCATTCTGGAGAGCCGGGCCGGTGGCTCCGGATTTCCAGTTCGAGCAAGTGCTGCCGACGGTCCAGCGGCAGGCAATTGGTTTCATCGATCGCTGGGCCGAGGATTCACGAGGAGATTCGAAAACGCCTTTCTTCCTGTACGTCCCGTTGCCGGCACCTCACACCCCGTGGTTGCCCTCCAAAGAGTTTCGTGGCAAGAGCGGGGCCTCGATGTATGGCGACTTTGCGATGATGGTCGACGCGACCGTCGGAGCGATCGTTGGAGCGCTGAAGAACCAGAAGATCAGCCAGCAGACACTCGTCGTTTTCACCAGCGACAATGGACCGGTGTGGTATCCGGCTGACACGAACCGCCTGAAACACAACTCGGTCTGGCCGTTGCGGGGGATGAAAGGGGATGCCTGGGAAGCCGGGCACCGGATGCCAATGGTGGTCCGGTGGCCGGGGCACATCCCCGAAGGCATCACAAGCGATCACCTGTGGTGCCATACCGATTTCCTGGCGACGGTGGCCGCGATCACCGGTGGACAATTGCCGAAGGGAGCCGGGGAAGACAGCGTGGGACAGTTGAGCGTCTGGCTCGATCCCAAACGGGCCGAGCCGGCACGCCGAACGCTGGTCACCCGCTCGTCGGGTCGGATACTGGCGGTTCGCGACGGGAAGTGGAAGTACATCCCGCAACTGGGCAGTGGAGGTTTCTCGAAGCCACGCCGTCGGAAGCCGGCCAAGGGGGAGCCGGCCGCACAACTTTACGATCTCTCGACCGACATCGGCGAACGAAACAACCTGGCCGCGAGCCAACCCGGAATGCTGAAGCGTTTGCGGGAAGTGGCACGCGGGTTGTCCGATGGGCCAACTCGCTAGGTGCCGGTGACGGAATTCGAGTCAATGCCGTCAGAATGAAGCGGCAATTGCTCCAGCGCACAGCCAGCCACCGATGATGGCCCATTTCCAATCGTGCTCAAAATCAGACAGTGCGAAATAGAGCATGTAGGGAGTGCAGAGAAGGCAATACAATCCCGTCGTGGTGTCAGTCTGGAATGCTGCTACCAGAATGATGATTGTGCAGACCGAGGCAACAACGAATCCTAGTATTGGGATTACGGCGTTGAAATCTGCTAGCAGTTCAGGCATGAGTGACATCAGATGCGTTTCCTTTTTAAGATCCAGAAAAATAAGACACGATCTGATGACAATTCGCATTCAGTGGTCAGATATTTTCACGATTATCTGGATTCGAATTATTTAAAGGAAATGGACCGGGCAGCGCTGGGGAAAGCACTGGCACCGGTCCAACGGGAAACACCGGATTTCCTCGGCTAACTCTTGAGGGTGATCCGCCGGGCCAGGACCTTCTCGGTCTTTGGTGCGACGATCTTCAGGACACCGTCGGTGTGCTCGGCCTCGATCCCCTCCGGCTCGACCTCGTCACCCAGCCGGATGACCCGGCGGAAGTTTCCACGACGTCGTTCGACTCGATGCCACGACCGGTCGGCTTCCTCGGACAATCCGTCGCGTTTGCCCGAGATCGAGAGGTGTCCGTCCTGGAATTCGATCTCGAGATCCTCTTCTGCGACTCCCGGCAGGTCCAGGTGCAGTTCGAACTGAGTGTCGGATTCGGAAAGATCCAGGCGTGGAGACCAGTCGACGGACTTGCCATCGTCCCCACTCAGAAACGCTCCCATCACCCGGTCCATGTCGTCCCAAACGTTCTCCAGGCGGCCCATTTTCCAGCCCATTGGTACCAGTTTGTTAGTCATTTCTGTTCTCCATTTCGTGTGACCGGTCCCTGTGACCGTGAACTGTTTGCCTCACCGGTGAGGCGTCATTGACGGAGAGTAATAACAAATGGCGTGCCGATCGGATGCAGAATGTACGTAAGTCCTTGTATAGTAGACTGTTGAAAAAAAATAATGTTTCCGAGCAGCCTTGCGGGAAGGTGCCAAAATGGCAGTTTCTGTTGAGTGTTCAAGGTGATGCCAAAATGGCAGCTCGTGTTTTGTGCTGGATCAGTGGGATTCTTTCAGGGAGAGAGGGGTTCCTGGGAGTTGTCCGGTGAGTTTTCCGTTGCGGAGCACAAAGCGTCCTGCGACCAGCACGTGATTGATGCCAACCGAGTGCTGGTGAGGTTTGAGAAATGTGGCACGGTCGGCGACCGTGGCGGGGTTGAAGACGGTGATGTCGGCGACAGCGCCGATGACGAGTTGCCCCCGGTTTCTCCAGCCGAGTCGTCGAGCGGGCAGTGCGGTCATCTTGTGTATCGCGGTTTCGAGTTTCAGAACGGAACGTTTTCTGACGTAGTGTCCCAGCACTCTGGGGTAGCACCCGTAGGAGCGTGGATGCGGATTGCCTTCTCCGAAGCGGAACACGCTGCCATCGGACGCGATGGCGGTATGGGGATTGGACATCACGCGATCGACATCGCCGTCGGGGCGATCTTCGAGGGTGTGGTTGATTCCGGTGACTCCGTGGCCCACCAACTCGATCAGCAATTCCGATCCGTTGCGTAGCGTGACCGGTTGTTTGCGTGAGCGGAGGATCTCGACGAGATTGAGTCCTTCGAGTTTCACGTCGTGCCGTGCCCGGGCGATCTGGATCCGGGCGAGTGCCTGGCTGGTGTGGGAGTCGTCGCCGGGGCTCTGGTCGGCCAGGTACAGCTTGCGGATCAGCAGGTCTTCGACTGCGGCCAGAATCCGGGTTCGTTGTTTCGGATCGGCGACGCGTTTGCGGAATTCGACGAGGCCTCCGGCGAGTGAGCGTTGTGGCACGTAAAGTGCGACACCGCCGCTGCCGGCCCCGTAGGGGTACTGGTCGAGACTGACGTCGACACCGTTTCGTCTTGCGGCATCGATGCGGGCGAGTGTTTGTCGCGTGAGTCCGAAAACCGAGGCAGATGAGATCTTGTGGTGCGAGACATGGACAGGGATCTCGGCCCGGCGGCCGATCACCAGTGCTTCCTCCAGCGCCTCGACTATCCGTGTTCCCTCGTCTCGCATGTGTGTTGCATAGAATCCACCAAACGGCTTGATCTCGGTGGCCAGCGCCACGATTTCTTCCGTGCCAGCGTAAGCCCCCGGTCCATAACGCAGGCTGGTCGAGAGTCCAACGGCGCCATCCCGCATGGCCTGTCTCACCAGGTCCTTCATCTGCTGCAACTGGTCGTCAGTGGGAGCGACAGCCCGGCGTCCCATGACCTTTTGGCGCACGCTGCCGTGTCCGACCAGAATCGCGATGTTGGGACCGGTGCCACCGTTTCGAAGATCCTTGAAGAACGTGGCGATATCCGTCGGCGAACTACCACAGTTGCCGCAGAGGAGCGTGGTCACTCCCTGACGGATGTAGTTCTCGGCCGTGCGGAATTTCAGAATGCCTCGATCGGCATGGCTGTGCAGGTCGATGAAGCCGGGGCAGACGACTTTCCCGCGGGCGTTGATCTCGACATCCGCTTCCAGGTTCTCGAGGTTGCCGATGGCGACGATTCGGCCATTGGAAATGGCCACGTCGGTCACCCGGCCTGGTTTTCCACTGCCGTCGATCAGCAGTCCGTGGCGGAGGACACAATCGCAGGGATCCGCCGCTTTGGTGTTGGCGGCGGTGCCGCAATACGCCAGGCAGGCGAACAGCAGGGCCAATCGACGTGTTGGTAATGTGAGCATGGATGCGATCGTGTGGTGTGGGGCGAACATGTGCTACAGGAACATCAGCACAGACTGTGACTATTCGCATATACTGCAGGCATGTCGAGTCGATTGCACTGCATGATTGTCCTCGCGGCGTTATTGATATTCCGAGTGGGCAGTGCGGCGGACAACCGCCAGGTTCCCATTTCACAGCGGGGTGTGGACCGACTGTCCTCGTCCCGGGGCCCGGATCTGCTGGGGGCAGTGTTGCGCAAGACGCCCCGTGGTGATGTCGTGATGGCCATCCGTCGCGAGTGGCTCCAGCAGAGTGATGCCGAGCGTTTGAAGCGGTTGGACGATGACCTGGCGGTGAGTTCGACTCGGGCCTGGCGTCGCTTGATCGAACGAATTGACACGTGGAGAGCAGTCCTCAAACCGGACGATCCGCTGTTGGTGTCCCTGTCGGTCGAACGCACTCGGGTGGTCAACCAGTTGAAAGCCGTCGAGGCCAGTGGCCGGATCCCTGCGACCCGATTCGTATTGCTTTCGATTCCCGCCACGGATGTGTCGGTCCTGACGATCCAGGTTCCGGTGCGCAAACAGATTGCCCTGGTGGCGTGGGTCGAGGGGCTCGATGGTGTGGAGACGCGGTCGGCCAGGGACCTGGCGGCCGAGTTGGCCAAGAAGGGCATCAATCCGGAGACGGCGAGTGCCGAGTCGCTGTGGCGGAATGTACCGGCGGTCGAGGACGACAAACGGACCTGGCGGGTGCGGCGGGCACTGAAGACGATCCAACTGGTCGAACCACTTCATTTCCAGGGGACCGGAGGTCTGCTGGTGGCCGTCAATGGAAAAAAACCCGGTCGAGGGTTGGACCAGCCGATTGACTCGAAGGTGATCGGGGACCTGCTGGGGCAAGTCCTGGGTGGCAACCTGGGCGGAGACCTCGGCAAGTTGCTTGACCAACTCGGTGGACGTCCTCGGGGAGCCAAACCGAAAGGTGTTGGGTCTGACCCGCTCATTCCCGCGGTTCGCCGGGCCGAGTCGTCCGGACGCGATGCGTTTCGGGTGACCCGTTTCCGTCACGACGTGGCCGGGCGACGGACAACGGTCCAGTCGGAGTTCCTGGTACAACTGGACCGTGGCGAGTGGGTGGTGGTGTGGCAGGCGTCCGAGACGATCATGGTCCGGGCACGTCCGGAGGCTCGAAAACGGATCGAACGCGACGCGCGGGTGCAGGGCCTGTTGAAACTGGTCAAGGGACTGGGGTTGGATGGTGGCGACCAGGCGATCGAGACAGCTCTTCAATTTGGGGCCGCGACCCAGGAGGGGCAGGAACGGATCGATGCCGGATTCCTGCGGTTCCGGGACCGGTACAGCCATCATCTGGACGGCCCCCCGTTGTGGTGGACTCGCACGATTCGCACCGGTGAAGACGGGAAACCGTGATCCAATTCGCACGGCCGGGCGACAGGTTTCGTTCCGGCTACCTGAACAGCCCGGTCACCGCCCGTCCTTCGGTCAGTTGGAACGGCCGGGCGAGCGAATCGGTGAAAGTGGTGTGCGGATCGATGCCCAGGGCGTGAAAAATGGTGGCTCCGATGTCCCAGGGCGTGACGGGTTCGGTGCGGGGGTAGGCGGCCAATCGGTCCGTGGCTCCGTAAACGGTTCCCGGGCGGACGCCGGCACCAGCGAGGACGATGGAATACGCCGCGGCCCAGTGTTTTCGTCCCGGCGAGGTTCCGGCAAAGCTCTTCTCGCGGGCGACCAGTGGGGCCCGTCCGAATTCGCCCATGCACACGACCAGGGTGGTGTCGAGCAGTCCACGGTCTTCCATGTCCTCGAGCAGGGCCGAGAAGCTGAGATCGAACCGGGGGAGCAGGTGCTTGCGGAGTGCCATGAAGATGTCGTTGTGAGTGTCCCAGCCGTATTCGTCGGTTTCCTCCGGCGCCGTGTCTTGTCCTCGCGCGTTGTGATTCCACATCACGGTGACCAGGGGAACCTTGGCCTCGATCAGTCGTCGGGCCAGCAGGCAGGACTGTCCGGACCGGTTGCGGCCATAGCGATCTCGCAGGGCGGTGGGTTCCTGGGAGAGATCAAACGCCTGTCGGCATGCGGGGTTGGCCAGCATCCGCCAGGCCTGCTGGTAGAGCGTGTCCTTGCTGTCGAAATGCCGGTTGGCCGCCAGGCGTTTTCGGTAGGTGTCGATTGCCGCGAGCAATTTTTGACGGGCAGCGACCCGGACGGGAGGCAGCCCTGGCTGGTCGGACAATCCCGGCATGGCGACGCTCTCGCCGGGGCTGCCGCCAACTTGCAGGGGTTCGTAATCTCGGCCCAGCAGTCCGGCAAATTGTCCGGGAGCCGGTTCGCGGGGTGAGAAGAGTGGGGCGTTGAGGTGTACGGCGGTGTGAGCAAAATCGGATGTGGGACGGACGCGGGTCAGGAGTGATCCGAAGGTGGGCTTGTCGGTGGGGCTGACCGAAGGATTTCCCGAGCGGACCCGGTGGTAGTGTCCGGTTAGCGCCAGGTAGGTGGCGGATCCGTGATCGAGATCCTCGTGTGACATCGATCTGAGGATCGCGTAGCGATCGGCGAGAGCGGCGACCCGCGGAGTGTGTTCTCCGAGAAAGGTACCGGGAACCGGGGTGCGGATGGCGGCGAATTCTCCTCGTACGACCTCGGGCGCGTCGGGCTTGGGGTCCCACATTTCCAGTTGGCTTTGGCCGCCACCGGTGAAGACGATCAGCACCGAGTGGGCCCGGCCCCAGCCGGGGCCACGTTGTGGCCCATCATCGGCCGCCGCTGAGAGTGCCGCCGTTCCCAGGCCGGCAACTCCCATGCGAAGAAATTCGCGGCGGTTGGTTTGAAAGCTCAACATGGCTCGACGGTATTTCTCGGGGCACCGGATTGATTCTATTCTCATCTCGCGAACAGGCAACGGCCAGCCGAGACCGGTATGATCAGTCGAATCGTTGGAAATTCTCACCGCCGCGCCCGCAACCGAAAGTTGTTTGCCATGTCACTGGTTCTCCGCCCGGCCGCGTCACCGGTTTGCTCCCGCCGTTTGTTCTTTCCGGTGTTGGTGCTGTCACTGTTGTGTGGCATGGGGCCCGGCCAGTGTCCGGCGGCCGACCGGGAGATTGGCTGGCGGGCGTCGGGAAGCGGTGGTGCAGTCACGGCGGGTCGCAGCACCGAGGTGGTGGCGGCTGCATTGGACGTGCTGGCCGAGGGAGGAAATGCGGCCGATGCGGCGGCGACGTCGTTGCTGGGGCTGTCGGTGACCGAACATGGACTGTTTGCGGCCGGTGGAGAGGTCCCGCTGCTGATCTACGACGCCAAACGCAAGGAGGTCAAGGTGCTCTCGGGACTGGGACGTGCCCCGCTGGATCCTCGAGCGATCGAGTGGTTCTACAAGAACGGCATCCCCTCGGGGGGCAGCATGAAATCGGCTCCGGTCCCCGGCATGGTGCACCTGGTCACAACGCTACTCATCCGGTACGGATCGGTTTCCTTCGAGCGTGTCGTTGGTCCGACCCTGCGGATCCTGGACCGCAAGTCGCAGGATTGGCATCCCCGATTGGCCGTGACGTTGAGAAAACTGGTCGAGGCCGAGCGTGGTACGAAGGGATCACGCGAGCAGAAGATCGCAGCGGCCCGGGATCGCTTTTACAAGGGAGACATCGCCGATGAACTCGAGAAGTGGTACATCGCGGTGGGCTCGTTTCTTCGCAAGAAGGACCTGGCGGCTCATCGCACTCCGCTGGAGGACCCGGTGACGGTGTCCTACCGCGGTTACCAGGTGCACAAGTGTGGTCCCTGGACCCAGGGTCCCTATCTCTGCCAGGCGCTGTCGTTGCTGGAGGGCTACAACCTGAAGGCGATGGGGCATTTCTCGGCGGACTACCTGCACACGGTCGTTGAGGCCTTGAAGTTGTCGATGGCGGATCGGGACGAATTCTATGGCGATCCGAAGTTCGTCAAGGTCCCGTTGGCTCGTCTGCTGTCTCCCGGATACGCCAGGATGCGTCGGTCGTTGATCGATCCGAAGCGGGCGTCGTTGGAACGTCGACCCGGCGATCCATTGGCCATGCGGGCCCTGCGAGGTCCACAGGTGGCGTCCAATCGCAGCTACAAGATCGTGGTGCAGGACACGACGACGTGCCTGGCGGCGGATCGCTTTGGCAATGTCGTTGCGGCAACTCCCAGTTGCAACCTGGTGGGCAACCGGCCGGGTCCTCCGGGAGTGACCCAGGGAAACCGTCTGAGGTCGCTCAACACGACGCCCAATCACCCCAACCGGATTCAGCCGGGAAAACGTCCACGGATCACGCTGACGCCGACCCTGGTGACGCGTGACGGTAAGCCGGTGATCGCTGTCAGCGTGGCCGGAGGTGATCTGCAGGACCAGGTGACTTTGAATGTGCTGTTGAGTCACATCGATTTCGGCCTGGCGCCCCACGAGGCCGTCGTCGCGCCCCGGTTTGCAACCAGCCATCACCAGGGATCATTCGATCCCAATCCCGATCGCAAGGCCGCGTTCGTGTCTCGCGGGGGGCTGACACTGCACAAAGACGTTCCGGAGTCCGTCCGCGGTGAGTTGACGGCACGCGGCCACAAGCTGCGAGTTGTCGGCGGCGCAATCGCTCATCCGGTGATGTTGGTGATTGATCGCCAGAGTGGGATCGTTCATGGTGCGGGAGATCCCCGGGTCGGGCGTACCGTGGGCGTGTTGAAGCCGGTGCCTTGACCGTTTGGTTTGCACGTCCTGGTGATAGACATCTCGGCATCGCCCGTTTCTCACCGGACCTGTCAATTCCCCAGTTGACCTCATCTCATGCCTTCTGAATCCAACGCCGTGGGTCGCCGTCGTGGAATGACGCTCGTCGAGTTCCTGGTGGTGATCGTGATCATCGGTGTGTTGTTGACGGTGCTGGTCCCGGCCATTCACCGTTCGCGAGTGGCAGCACGTCGTGTCCAGTGCCAGAACAACCTCAGGCAACTGGGCCTCGGGTTGTACGGTTACCATGATCTTCACGACACACTGCCATCGGGTTGGACGGGGGTGACCGGAGGGCAGCCGGCGGCGTTGGGTGGACCAGGCTGGGGTTGGGGATCCCAGTTGCTGCCGCAATTGGACCAGTCGGTGGCTGTTTTGATGGCGCGTTTTGATTTGCCCATTGGGTCCATTGAAAACCAGCAGTTTCGGGAGTTGGAAGTCCCAACATTCTTGTGTCCGGACGATTCGCCGGAGACAACCAGGCAACTCTCTGGACACAAACTGTTGTCGTTCACGCTCGCCAGGTCCAACTATGTCGGTGCCTTCGGATCCCGCGGCTGGACCGATGAGTCTGCCCAGCGTGTGGGAGAGACACTCCATGGTGATGGACTGTTCTATCACAACAGCAGTACCCGGTTCGTTGACGTCACCGACGGGCTCACCCACACGGTGATGGTCGGCGAACGTGCTCACGACATCCTGACAAATCGTCATTCGACCTGGGTCGGGGTCGTTCCCGGAGTGGTTGACCCGATCTCGCTTGTTGTGGGAACCGGCGAGACGTTTCCGGTGGCACGGGCCACATCGGCTCGAGGCTTCAGCAGTCCCCACGGGAGCGGGAGCCATTTCGTGTTCGGTGACGGCCGTGTGCAGTATGTCAACGGTCGCGTTGTTGGCGACGTCTTCGACCGGTTGATGTCGCGAGCCGGCGCGGAATTGACGCCGGGGTTCTAGTGACCCGGTGGCGTTCGCCGATGTTTACCGGAGCACGAACTTCAACGATTCGCTGGCCTTCTTGTTACCGTGCAAGTCGGTGACGGTCAGCCTCAGCACGTATTTTCCCAGGGCCAGCGTGCGGGGGAACTTGAATTCGTAGTTGTGGAAATAATCGCGCCGCATGGTGCGACAGATGTCAGGCGTGACGCCGACGGGGATCTCGTGAACGATCTTGCCCTCGCCGGCCGCTTCGCGAATGGTGATCATCGATTTCAGCAGGGTCTCGTGCCGTCCGTCGTCGGTCGGGCGACTGGTGAAGTTTTCGACCTCGACGTACAGCAGCACACCCTGCCCGGGGCTGAACGCGTTTTTCTCGAACGGCTCGTAGTCACCAAAGGTCTGGATCTGTCGACACAGTGCGAGGTGCCGGAGCTTCAGATCCGCTCGGGGTTGCAGGCTGCGGATGGCGTCGTCGAGTTGTTCAATCGTCGTGGTGGCCCGTTGTCCCGGTTCGGGCATGTTCGCGGTGTCGAAATAGTTGACCTGGGCCCAGAGCAGTTTCTGCAGGAATTCTTTTTGGGTGTTGTCGATTCCGGGGATCGGCTCCAGGGCGTCCTGGGGTCGGTCGCCGATCAGTGAGAGGAGCCTGAGGGAGACCTGGTTCCTGACGTATGACTGGTTCTGTTCGGGGGTGGTGCCAGCGCCCAGCTCATTGACCTGCGCGTGTGCCGTGTCGATCAACTGGTTGAGAGCCGAGTCGACCTGGGACTGGGTCGCTGCGTCGGGGGGGACGCCGCCGGTCCAGAGTGGTGGCAAGGGAGCCATCAGTCGACGCGCCATGTCCGGGACGTTGCCGATATTTGGCAAGGCCAATCGTCCAGGGACTCCCATCAAATCGTTGTCGGGGGTGTTTGTGACCAGGGGGCTGCGACTGAATCCGGCTCCCTGGATGGTCGGTCCGTCCGCGAATTGGTCGGTTGTTGGTTCGCCATCGGCGACGGCATCCGGTTCCGACTCGGGTTCCAAGTCGCCGGTCCGATTCAACACGGTGTTGACTTGCCCGCGGAGACGTTCGGCGAGATTGTCCGTCAGAGGCGTCAGGTCCGAGTTGACCTTGGTCAATCGGCATCCCGTTCCGGTGACACCGAGTGCCAACAGCAACCCGATGAGGCCGGATGCCGGGAGTTGACGGAGGAGTGGACGGAAATTGAGCATCAGCGGTTGGAACCGCAGGACTGTGGGAAAGGGGACGGTCACTGGAGGACCGGGTGATTGAGTGTGAGGGCGCGGACGATAGTGCATCGCAGTTCGCTCGACAAGGTCGGCTGTTGACGTGAGATGAGTTGGCGGTTCCCGGCTTCACAAACCGGTGCTGGGACCGCACAATCTACGGCCCAATGACGATTCACTACGCAGACAGGCTCGACGACGCGATTCGCCGGAAGGGGACGCCGGCGCTGGTCGGTATCGACCCGCGATTGGACCTGCTTCCCGTCGAGGTGCTCGAGCGTGCCCAGCAGGCCGGCGGAGACCGGGACCAGGTGGCCGCCGCCGCGTTTGAAGAATTCTGCTTTCGCCTGATTGATGTCGTGGCACCGCTGGTGCCGGCGGTCAAGCCACAGGCGGCCTTCTTTGAACAGTATGGTCCGGCCGGTGTGGCGGTGTTGGGCCGCGTGATTCGCCAGGCACGGAAGGCGGGGCTGTTGGTGATTTGTGACGGCAAGCGAGGTGACATTGGGTCAACGGCCGAGGCCTATGCATTCGCATACCTGGCCGGGGCCGATCCGGACGCGGCGCCGTTTGCCGCGGATGCTCTGACAGTCAATCCCTACCTGGGGGCAGACACGCTGGAGCCGTTCGTCGAGACCGCTGCGACACGCGGCGGTGGTCTCTACGTGCTGGTCCGAACGAGCAATCCCGGAGCGGGAACATTTCAGGACCTGTTGGCCGATGGTCAGCCCGTTTATCGGCATGCCGCACGGATGGTTCAGGAGTTGGCTTGTTCGTCGATGGGAGACGGGGGCTACGGGGCGATCGGGGCTGTTGTTGGGGCAACGTATCCCCGTGAGTTGGCCGAGTTGCGGGAGGCGATGCCGGAGGTGCCGTTGCTGGTTCCGGGGTACGGGAGCCAGGGAGCGGGAGCTGGTGATGTGGCCGCCGCGTTTGGCCCCGACGGACTCGGCGCGCTGGTCAACAGTTCCCGGGGAATCAACTTTGCCTACCGACGCGAGCCGTTTGAGCAGGAATTCGGAGAACCGCGGTGGGAGGAGGCTGTCGAAGCCGCCACACGGCAGATGATCGCCGACCTGGCCGAGTCCACTCCGGCCGGGGTTTTGTGATGAAGACCGTCCCCAAACGGGATATGCGTCGAGCCGTGAGACATCTTCGGCGAGCCGACCCCGTGATGGCGGATGTCATCGACCGGGTGGGGCCGATCGACATGGTGCTGCAGCGTGGCCGGTTTCGGACGCTGGTTCGTTCTATCGTCGGCCAACAGATCTCGACGTCGGCAGCACGTTCGATCAACGAGCGAGTTCGCCGGGCGGTCTGGCCCCGATGGGTGACACCCGAGAGTCTCGGGGAACTGTCGGACGAGCAACTCCGCGGGCTGGGCGTCTCGTCCCAGAAGATCAGTTACCTGCGAGACCTCGTACTCGCGGTCGACTCGCGTCGGATTCGCCTGGACCGCACTGAACGCCTGTCTGACGAAGACGTGATCGCGGAACTGGTTCAGGTCAGAGGGATTGGCCGTTGGACGGCACAGATGTTCTTGATGAATTGCCTGGGGCGGCTCGACGTGTTCGCTCCTTTGGACCTGGGAATCCGCGCGGGGATCCAACGGGAGTACCGGTTGCGGAAGATGCCCGATACCGATCGTTGCCAGAGGATGGCTCGATGTTGGGCGCCGTTTCGCTCGGTCGCCTGCCTGTACCTGTGGCGGAGCGGCGACCTGGTGTCGTGAGGTGAGCGGGTTCCTCCCGGATCACGTCACTTCTTGCCCTTCTCGCCCTTGATCACCACGAGCTTGTGATTGGCCACGTCGTACTGGTACGTGTTTCCGTAGGGCAACTTCGGCAGTTGCAGGTTGTTCTTCTTGATGATCTCTCGCATGAACTCCTCGTGGTCCTTCGGGTAGTGACCATGGAGTGCGTTGTAGATATTCAGATGATGATCAACGGCCAGCTTGGTGACTTTCTCGGCCGCCGGACCGTAGGCTTCCAGGCCAGCCAGCAGGGGATTGGTGGCCTGGATCTTCGAATCGCTGACCTGCTTGCCCGCCTTGGGGTCGAATTCTCCAACCTCCTGCGTCCGTTGCTTGAAAATGCTCTTCTTGGGTCGCTTCGCCTCCACCTCCGGTTTTTCTGGGCCAGAGCAGCCCAGGCCGGTGATGATCAGAGTGGCCAGCAGTGTCCGGAGCGGATTCGAGACGGTCATGGGGCGGGTTGCTCGGCGTGGAGAAAACGTGCGGGTTAGGCAAACACCACCACGCGGAATGACGACGAGATACCGCGCGGCAAGCTCAACGCAGTTTATCCAGTCGGAATCCTGTCGGCCAGACGCGGTCAGTAGTTCTCCGATTCGTTGATTGGCGAGTGGCCAAAACAGGTAATTGGAGGCTATCTTGGTAGGTCTGGTAGTTCTGGTAAACAGGCGACCGGGCCCGTGGTTTAGTGTTGATTCGGTGAAACTCCGAGAGAGTCCGTTCGAGATTCAGAGGAGACGACGATGATGGCCAGGCAGATGCTGAAGAACATCCGACGTGGTGTCCGAGTGGCGTTCGTCACGTTGGCTGCCACCTGTTTGATTGGCTCCATGAATTCTGGGACGGCCCGCGCGGCTGACGATGGCTTCGAGTCGATCTTTGACGGCAAGACGTTGAAGAACTGGGATGGCAACCCGAAGTTCTGGTCGGTCAAGGGTGGTGCGATCACCGGACAGACGACCAAGGGCAATCCGACCAAGGGGAACACGTTCATCATCTGGAAGGGTGGTGAGACGGGTGACTTCGAGTTGAAACTGCAATACAAGATCGTCGGCGGCAACTCGGGAATCCAGTACCGCAGTTTCAAGCTGCCGGGCAAGAATGATGGCTGGCGGATCGGTGGATACCAGGCTGATTTCGAAGCGGGAAACACCTACTCGGGAATCGTCTACGGCGAAGCGTTTCGGGGCATCTTGTGCAACCGGGGTCTGAAAACAGAATTGCTTCGCCAGGGCGGCAAGTTCCAGGTCAAGACGATCAAACGTCTGGGTGACAGCAAGCAGATCCAGTCGAAGATCAAGAAGGAAGACTGGAACGATTACCACATCTCGGCCAAGGGGTTCCACCTGGTCCACCGGATCAACGGTGTGGTGACGGCCGATTGCACCGACAAGGACGCGAAGCAACGTCGTGCGACGGGACTGCTTGCGTTGCAGTTGCACGCGGGGCCTCCGATGACCGTCCAGTTCCGCAACATTCGAATCAAGCGATCGGGAAACAAGAAGGCGGTGAGCCGATTCTCGCTCCCCGAACTTCCGTCTCTGCCCAAACTTCCCTCGGTGACCAGTCTCAGCGACCTGCCGTCGCCCGAGGAGACGGTCAACCGCGTTTCCGAAGAAGCCGGTGGCGTGACGACCGAGGCGGTGCGAGCGTTCCTGGGGCTGCCCAGCGACGTTCATGATGCCGTGGTCGAGAAGCCCGCGAAACGCAACTTGCCACCGACGACCGTCGGTGGGAATGCGATTCGCACCGTCCGCTCAACCCGGGCACGTGGCCTGCGATTCCTGGCCACGCCACTGCGAAACGTGATTCGGTTTGCCGACGAGTCGGTCCAGCAACCGAAAAAAAAAAGTCGCGCTGATCGCGGGCGTCCGTAGCCACGGCTACGGGGCCCATGAGCACAGGGCCGGCTGCATGCTGCTGGCCCGTGCTTTGAACGAGAGCGGTTTGCCGGTCGAGGCGATCGTGATCTCGGAGGGCTTTCCCCGGGATCCCAGTGTCCTGGATGGAGTGGCCTCGATCGTCGTCTATGCCGACGGTGGTGGCGGTCACCCATTGAACGCTCATATCGACGACTTCCGCACGCGGATGGCCTCCGGCGTTGGACTGGTCTGCATCCACTACGGCGTGGAGGTTCCCAAGGGGAAATCCGGGACGGCCTTTCTGGACTGGACCGGCGGCTATTTCGAGACGCACTGGTCGGTCAATCCCCATTGGACGCCCAGCTACAAGGCATTTCCCAAGCATGCGATCACGCAAGGAGTGTCGCCGTTTTCGATCAAGGACGAGTGGTATTACCACATGCGGTTCCGTGAAAAGATGGAGGGTGTCACGCCGATCCTGACGGACCTGCCCCCCAACACGACGCTCAAACGTCCCGACGGCCCGCACAGCGGCAACAAGTTCGTCCGTGCGGCGATCGCGAAAAAGCGATCTCAACACATGGCCTGGGCGCGGGTGCGTCCTGACGGTGGCCGCGGCTTTGGCTTCACCGGTGGACACGACCACTGGAACTGGGGACACGACCAGTTCCGCAAGTTGGTGCTCAATGCGATTGTCTGGACGGCCAAGCTCGACGTTCCCAAGGGGGGAGTGAGGTCGAAGCCGTTGACGGTCGAGGATCTCGAGTCGAACCAGGACTACAAGAAACCTGGCAATTACAACCGGCTGCGGATCAAGCGGATGCTCGAGCAATGGAACGGTGCCGCTGGCGAGTGAGCCCCTTGGAAAGCCGACCGAGCGTCTCGTAGAATGAGCCGGTGACCACCTGGAGCTCATCCGGAGATTTTCTTGTGACGCTTGTTACCTGGCGACATCCCGTTCGATCAGCGGCCCTTGTGCTGTTCCTGGCCCTGCTGGCTGAATTCGCTCCTGCGTGGGCCCAGGCCCAGTCCGGCGACGTTCGGGCTGCGAAGAACGCGGTGGCCGGCCTGGATGTGGCCCCGGGGGTGGAGGCGACCTTGTTTGCTTCCGAGCCGGCCATCACCAGCCTGACGAATATCGACATTGATGCTCGTGGGCGGGTGTGGGTGTGCGAGGTGGTCAACTACCGCAAGAATCGTGGACGTCGCAAGGCCGGTGACCGGATCCTGATTCTCGAGGACACCAACGGCGACGGCCGCAGCGACAAGCAGACGGTTTTCTACCAGGGCCGCGATGTGGACAGCGCGATGGGCATTTGCGTGCTGGGCAACCGCGTCATCGTGTCGTGTTCTCCCAACGTGCTGGTCTTCACCGACGTTGACGGAGACGACAAGCCCGATCGCAAGGAGATCCTCTTTTCCAGGACCGGCCAGCCCCAGCACGATCACTCGGCGCACTCTTTCCTGTTCGGCCCTGATGGGAAAATGTACTGGAATTTCGGCAACACCGGCGGGGCTGTTCACGACTACAAGGGGCAACCGATCGTCGACCTGGCCGGTCACACGGTGGTCGACAATGGTCGTCCCTACTACGGGGGGATGCCCTTTCGGTGTGACCTGGATGGTGGCCGCTTCGAGGTGCTGGCTCACAACTTCCGGAACAACTACGAGATCACCGTCGACAGTTTCGGCACACTGTGGCAAAGCGACAACGATGACGACGGCAACCGCAGCGTGCGAATCAACTTTGTGATGGAGTTCGGCAACTACGGGTACCGCGACGAGTTGACCGGAGCGGGATGGCGGGCGGCCCGGACCGGGATGCATGCCCAGGTCCCCGTCCGTCACTGGCACCAGAACGATCCTGGAGTGATGCCCAACCTGTTGCAGACAGGTGCCGGGTCGCCCACGGGAATCACGATTTACGAGGGCCGGTTGCTGCCAAAGGTCTTCCACGACCAGGTGATCCATTGCGACGCGGGGCCCAACGTGGTGCGGGCGTACCCGGCGACGGTGGATGGAGCCGGTTACAAGGCCCGTATCGTCAACCTGGTCAAGGGGACGCGGGACAACTGGTTTCGACCGGCTGATGTCTGCGTGGCTCCGGACGGGTCGGTTTTTGTCAGTGACTGGTACGACCCCGGCGTCGGCGGGCACAATCAACGAGATCTCGATCGAGGCCGGTTGTTCCGGATTGCGCCGGTTGGACACAAGTACCGTCCTCCGAAGATCGACGTGTCGACGGTTGCCGGAGCGATTTCTGCTCTGAAGAACCCGGCCTTTTCGGTTCGCTACCTGGCCTTCACGGCATTGCAGGCTGGAGGAGTCGAGGCGAGGACTGCGTTGCGGCTGTTGGCTGGCGACCGGCAGGCCAACCCGCGACACAGGGCTCGGGCGGTGTGGGTCCTGGGCAAGAGTGGTTCGGCTTCTCAGGCGGCCGACGTGGCCGAACGTGCGATGGCCGATGGGGACGCGGACCTGAGAATTGTCGGCCTGAGACTGGCTCGACAGATCGAATACGACATCATCACTGCGGTCTCGAAGTTGGCCGATGATCCATCGTCGCGAGTCCGTCGCGAGTGCCTGGTGGCCTTGCGGACGACGAAGTCCCCGGAGGTGCCCGCGCTGTGGGCGCGATTGGCCTCTGGCTACGATGGTGTTGACCGCTGGTATCTGGAGGCTCTGGGTATTGCCGCGGAACCCTGGTGGGATGCCTGCCTGGCTGCATGGGCCAAGCTCAAGCCGGATGCGTTCGATTCGCCGGCCGGACGCCGGATCATCTGGCGGAGTCGCGCCACGGGAACGGCCGCACGGCTGGCCGAGATCATTTCGGACACCAAGACGCCATTGGCCGACCTGCCCGGCTATCTCAGGGCACTGGACTACCAGCCTACCCATTTTCGCCAGGAGGCGGCTCTGGCCCTGGTGACCGGTGAGCACGGCGAGGACACCGAGAGATCGGGGCTGGTGATCCGTGAGGCGTTGAAGCGAGTTGGTGCGTTGGACCTGCGTGCCAACTCGGAAGCCCGCCTGGCGATCAATCGCGTGGTCGAGCGTCAAAAGGGGACCTCGGGATTCGTGAGCCTCGTGGGGAGGTTTGGGCTGGCCGACCGCTACCCGGAACTCGCCCGGATGGCACAACGTCAACCCGACACGCAACTGGGGATTGACTCGGTGAGAGTGTTGTTGGCCAAGGGCCAGCGCGACCTGCTGGGCCGTGGACTCGCGGTGGGCAAAGAGGTCGAAACGACGGCGTTGGCCCGGGCGTTGGCCAATGCCTCGGATGCTCGCGCTGCCGCCGTGCTGGCACCGTTGATCAATGATTCAAAACGCCCGTTGCCGGTTCGCCGGGAGGCGGTTCGTGGAGTGATTCGTGGGTCCAAGGGAGGTGCCAACACGGTGCTGGCCCGGGTTCGCAAGAAGACACTGCCGATGGAGCTTCGCCAGGCTGCTGGAGCGGCCCTGGTGACACATCCTGATGCGGGTGTCCGCAAACAGGCCATCGCCTTGTTCCCCTCTCCGCCGTCCAAGGACAACAAGCCGCTGCCAACGATTGCCCAATTGGCCGGTCGCAAGGGCAATGCCGGGCGAGGGCAGAAGTTGTTCAGCACCACCGCCACGTGTGCCAAGTGTCACAAGGTCAATGGCCAGGGCAAGGAAGTCGGTCCGGATCTCTCGGGGGTTGGTCGCAAGCTTGGGCGTTCGGCACTCTACGAGTCGGTGTTGTTTCCCAGCGCGGGCATCAGCCACAACTACGAGTCGTACGTTGCGGCGCTGGCCGATGGGACCCTGGTCACCGGCCTGTTGATCAGTCGCACGCCCGAGAGCGTGACAATCCGCAATCCGGAGGCCATCGATCGGAAAATCGCAGTTGGCGACATCGAGGAACTCAAGAAACAGACGATCTCTCTGATGCCGGCGGACTTGCAGAAGTTGATGACGGCGGCCGACCTGGTTGACGTGGTCGAGTACCTGACGACATTGCGGGCGGCGATTCCGGCGGCAAAGAAATCAAAATGATTGCCAGGTTCGCGGTCGGAGATTCCCGTGGCGGACCGGCGTCGGTAGAGTAGTCGTCATCGAGCACTTTGAACTCCCGGACTATTTTTCAAACACTCGCGATCATCATCGGGCGAGAAACGCCCAGGAGACGACCATGCCACTGACGCGCCGAACGATCCTGCCCCTGTTGTTGGCCGCATTGACGTTTGGCCTTGGAGCTCACAGCACCAAGGCTGCCGACGTGACCGGGTTTCGTGACACGGGAGGATTGGCCACGAGCAAGGAAACCGGGTTGCCGGTCTCCTGGTCCTCGACGCAGAACGTGGTGTGGCGGACGAAGCTTCCCGGGCCGGGCACGGCCAGTCCGATTGTGCTGGGAGACAGGATCTACCTGACTTCCTACACGGGTTACGGGCTGGCTCCCAACCAGGGTGACCAGTCGGGGTTGAAAAGGCAGGTGCTGTGCCTGGAGCGGGCCGGTGGCAAGTTGATCTGGCGAAAGGAATTTGACGCCAAGTTGCCTGAATCGAATTACTCGGGTGGAAACAACGCCCGTCATGGATACGCGTCCAGCACCCCCACCACCGATGGCAAGCACCTCTATGTCTTCTTCGGCAAGTCCGGCGTCTTCTGTCTTGACCTGGAAGGCAAGGTTGTCTGGACATCGAGCGTGGGTGAGAAGACACGCGGCTGGGGATCCTCGAATTCGCCCGTGCTCTACAAGAACCTGTTGATCATCAACGCCAGTGTCGAGAGCGGTCGGCTGCTGGCACTCGACAAGTCGACCGGCAAGGAAGTGTGGACCGTGGGGCAAATCCGCGGATCGTGGAACACTCCGATTTTGGCCCAGGTGCCAGGTGGCGGGACCGAGTTGGTCGTCAGCCTGCCGCAACAGGTCCGCGGACTGGATCCAGCGACAGGCAAGCAACTGTGGACGTGCCAGGGAATTCCGGATCGTGGATACGTTTGCCCGAGCGTGGTGGCCGACGGTGGCGTTGTCTATGCGATCGGTGGTCGACAGAACACGGCGTTGGCGATCAAGCTGGGAGGTCGCGGTGACGTGACATCCTCGCACCTGTTGTGGAAGGCCAACCGGGGATCGAATGTCTCGAGTCCGGTCATTGCCGATGGGCACCTGCACTGGTTCCACGAGCGTCGTGGGACGGCTTACTGCCTGAATGCCAAGACGGGAGAAATCGTCTACGAATCGCGATTGGCGCCCCGGCCCGGGCTGGTGTACTCCTCGATTCTGCACGCCGACGGCAAGCTGTACTGCATCAGCCAGCACAACGGGACCTATGTCGTGGCAACAGGCCCGGAATTCAAGTTGCTCGCGCACAACACTTTTGCCGACGACGACAATCGCACCAACGCCTGCCCCGTGGCACACAATGGCCAGTTGTTGCTGCGGACCGATGGCTACCTCTATTGCCTGGGAAAGAAGTAGGCCGACCATGTCAGAATCCCTCCGGTTCGAGGTTTTCTCGGATTACGTCTGACCCTGGTGTTATTTCAGTACCGTGCGTATTGAACGGCTCGAGGCCGCCTACGACATCGAGGTTGTCTACCGGCACTTTCCCCTTCATCCGGAAACGCCAGATGCGGGGCTGACACTCGAGGAGTTGTTCGCCGGCCGCAACCTGGACGTGCCGCGGATGCAGTCGGAGATGGCCGAGCGGATGGCCGAAGAGGGGTTGGAATACGGGACGCGTACGCGGACCTACAACAGCCGATTGGCCCAGGAACTGGGTTGCTGGGCCGATACCAGGGAGGGCGGAGCACGGATTCACGATGACCTGTTCCGTGCGTACTTCGTCGACGACGTCAACCTGGCGGACATTGACAACCTGGTGGGCCTGGTTGACCGGGCGGGGTTGGACGCTGCTGAGGCACGGGCGGCTCTTGGGGAACGTCGTTTTCGCGAGCAGGTGGATGCCGACTGGGCCCGATCGGCGGAATTGGGCATCACGGGTGTCCCCACTTTCGTGGCGGGGATCCACGGGCTCGTGGGGGCACAACCCTACGAGGCCATCGAGCGGTTGGTTGTCGAGTCGGGCGCCGTGCAACGCACGCCCTGAGAGGTCATACTGGCCTGGTTGATCTTTTCCCGCATGCTGGATTCCCACCCATGGACACTCTCCGCGTTGCCGCAATCAGTATGAACAGCCCCCTGGGCGAGACCGCCCAGGTGCTCGAAACGATCGAGGCGCGCTGCCGTGAAGCGGCCGATGACGGAGCCGAGTTGGCAGTGTTTCCGGAACTGGTGGTGCATGGACACTGCACACCCAACACGTGGGAGATCGCCGAGGCGGTGCCGGATGGGCCGTCGACCCAGAAACTGATCGGGTTGGCGTCCGAGTACGGCCTGGTGCTCTCGGTCGGACTCAGCGAGAAAGAAAACGATCTCGTCTACAACACCCAGATCCTGGTCGGTCCCGACGGGTACATCGGCAAGCAACGCAAGCTGCACTGCTCGCGGGACGAGGTGCTGTTCTACAAGGGGGGGCGGGAGTTGCCGGTCTACGATATTGGCAAGGCCAGGGTCGGGATGATCATCTGCTACGACAACCAGTTTCCCGAACTGGCGAGGATCCTGGCACTGCGGGGAGCGGACATCCTGTTGATGCCTCATTCGGCTCGTGTGCAGATGTGGGACGATTCGCCCGGATCGGCCGAGGCTGCCCGGGCGCACTCGCACGACTATTTCACCAGTTGTTATGCCCAGCGAGCTCGCGAGAACGCCTGCTTCGCGGTGCTGACCGACCAGGCCGGACGAGCTGGTTACGTGGACACCTATCCCAAGGATTCACCCAACCAGCCCCATCATGCCGGTGCGATCCTGTTTTTTGGACCCGATGGCGAGGTGCTCGCATCGTCACAGCGGCAGGAGATCCGAGACGAGATGGTGGTCCAGACGCTTGAGGCCGACCGGCTGATCGCCGAACGGAGCCTGCCCAACTACACGTTGAAGACCCGCAGGCCGGAGTTGTACGGTGAACTGGTGGCCGAACAGGTCAACTGGTGAGCTGGCTGCTGAGGCACGCCGGGAGGGGTGGTCAGTTCGAGAGAATTTCCCGGACGCGACGACACACGAAGCTGATCTGGTCGTCGGTCATTTCGATTGCGTCCAGGTAAATGTAGCCTTCCTCGGCATGGTGGGCCCGTGTCACGATCGTGGGGTCACCTTCGGCGAGAGCGTCGGTGAGCGACTGGGCTGAGTGTCCGGCAGTGGCGGGATCCAGGTCGAGCCTGGCACGGGAAAACGGACACCCATTGGGGTCGGGATCGCTCGACAGGCCGAGTCCGGGAATGCCGGCCAGTTGGTCGAGGATCAGGTCGACCTTGCGATCCTGTTCAACGGTCCAGGCCTCGATGTCTTCATTCATCCGGAATTCCAGCGCGGCCATCGCACCGACAATCGCCTCCTTGCCTGCCTTCATCCCCCGACCGATGCCCCGGTTTTGCAGGTAAACGGCCTCGATCAGGTCACGTCGTCCGGCGACGACACCCGCAGTGGTCGAACACAGGTACTTGTGAGCACTGGTGATGATCAGGTCGGCTCCGGCGGCAATCAGCTGTTTCATCCGGTGGTCCTGTGCGGCACCGTCGACGATCACCGGGACGCCTGCACCGTGTGCCAACTCGACGACTTCCGCGAGCGGCACCCAGCCATGTCGTGCGGTGTGATGGGATTCAACAGCGACGACTGCCGCGACGTCTCCGGCGGCCAGTTCGTGCCGGATCACATCGGGTGGGCAATTGTTGATGGTTCCCATTTCGACCGGGGTCGCTCCGGCCAGTCGAATGGACTGCGTGATCGGTGCGCCGTAATTGACGCAGTGCCCCTTCTGGATCAACACCTTGTGCTTCATGCCGTCGGTGTCGGGCAATTGCCAGACGCGAGCGAGGTCGTTGCCGGTGAGTGTGGCGGCGACCGAGAGGGTGATTCCCGAGGACGTGCACGCGGTCACGCAGCCGGTCTCGGCACCACTTGCTCGCGAGATCACCTGGCCGGCAGCCGCCTGGAGTTCGTCGAGTTCGAAGAAGTGGTCCAGCGACTCACGGACGGTGTCGGCGATTTCCGGAAGCACGATGGCACCGGCCAGTTTCGTCATTTTTCCACAGGCGTTGATCACATGCCGGAGGTCGTAAGTGGCGTGTATGTCCATCGGTAAAAAATTCCGTCAGGTGGGGGTGTGGACCGAGCCTAGCAAAGTGACCCGGGTGTTGCCCGTGACCGGGCACGGCGCCGTTGCTCCCGAAGTCTGCTGACTTTGGCTACAGTGATGTTGGTGGGTTCCTCATTGTTCCCTGCAACAGGCTGACGCGATGCAATGTGACATTTTGATTCGAGGTGGAGAAGTCGTGGATCCGTCACAGGATCTGCGGGGTGTCCGTGACGTGGCGATCACCGATGGACGGATCCTGGCGGTCGAGGAGTCGCTTGACCGGGCCGAAGCCACTCACACTGTCGACGCCCGGGGCCTGTTGGTGGTGCCGGGATTGATCGATTTGCACGTGCACGTGTATCCCCATCACATGCCGCTTGGTCTGGAGGCTGATCCCCTGTGTCCGGCCGGAGGTGTCACCACCATGCTGGATGCCGGCAGTGCAGGCAGTCGCAACTTCGCCGGATTCCGTCGGGACGTGATCGACAGGATCGACACGCAGGTGTTTGGACTGGTCAACCTGGCCAGTACCGGGTTGATCGCCGCGGACCTGGGAGAGTTGGTCGACCGTCGCCATGCCGATCCGGCCGGCGTGTTGCGGACGATTGATGAAAACCCGGGAGTGGCCGTCGGGGTCAAGATCCGGGCGGGCAAGCATATCATTGGAGAGGGGGAGCAGGGCTGGGAGAATTTCCGCGAGGCAGTGCTGGCAGCTCGCGAGTCGGGGACCTGGTTGATGGTCCACATTGGTGAGAGTCCGATGACGATCCCGGAGATGCTCGAACATCTCGAACCGGGTGATTGCATCACCCACTGCTTCAAGGGTGGTTCGACCCGGATCCTCGACGACGACGATTCGGTTTTCTCGGCCGTCCGTGATGCCTCCGAGGCAGGCGTGATATTTGACGTCGGGCACGGTTACGGGAGCTTCAACTGGGAGACCTGCCAGGCCTCCCTGGATGGTGGGCTGGAACCGACCACCATCAGTACCGACCTGCACGAGAAGAATCTTCACGGTCCGGTTTACGACATGCCCACGACGATGTCGAAGTTTCTGCACCTGGGTGTTCCGCTGGAACGCGTGGTGGCGATGTCGACCACGCGACCCGCGGCGGTACTCGGGCAGGCCGATCAACTGGGCACACTGCGGGTGGGCACGGTCGCTGACGTCGCGGTTCTTGAACGCCACGTGGGCCGTTTCAAATTGACGGACAGTTATCGCCAGGATCGTGTTGGCGAAGAATTGCTGGTGGCTTCCACGACAGTCCGCCGTGGTGAACTGGTTCCCGGAGGCGGGGGCCTGAGAATGCGGCACCAGGTCGATTGAAATAATGAGGATGGGTGAGGTGAACGTCGGCGACCTGGCTGTCGACCCGGTTGTGGTTGGCGTGATCGCCCTGGCCGTGCTGTTTCGTTCGACATTCGGGTTCGGTGACGCCCTGGTGGCGATGCCGCTACTGGTACTCGTCGGTATGGCCATCGGGCCGGCGACGGCACTTGTGGCCGCGGTGTCGTTGGTGACGGCGGCGGCGATCTTCGCGATCGACCGACGACAAACGCGGTTGGCACCGGGAACCCTGGTCCTGGTGCTCACCGCACTCCCGGGACTCGTGCTGGGCCTTTGGTTTCTGCAGGTCGCTTCGACGGTCCTGTTGATTGGAGTCCTTGGTGGCATCGTGGTGGTGATCGGTCTGCTGGGTGTGCTGACCGATCCGCGTAACTGGCTGGTGTCCGACCACCTGGCAGGGCTGTTTGGATTGGTGGCCGGTTGCCTGGGAGGGGCCTTCAACGTGCATGGTCCACCACTTGTGGTGTTCGGGACCGCGCGAGACTGGTCACCGGACGTGTTCCGTTCCACCTGCCAGGCCTACTTCCTGGCAGTCGGTGTCGTGCTGGTTGGTGGTCATGGAGTGGCCGGGCGGTACACTCCCGAATTGCTGACGGAGTTGGTCGTGTGCCTGCCAGTGGTGGCCGGTGCCGGATGGCTGGGTGGGCACCTGAATCGTCGACTGCCTGTCGAGTCGTTTCGCCGGACGGTTTATGCGATCCTGATTCTGCTGGGAGTGGTGTTGTTGCTCCAGAGTGG
>CAZYAZ010000075.1:0-7352 GCA_964646205.1 uncultured Planctomycetaceae bacterium
GGCCGGCCTCTACGGCAGCCGTGTCACGGTCCACCACATGCCGTTGACCAGCCTGGTCTATCCCAAGTACTTCGCCAACCTGATCGTCAGTGCCCGGTCGATCACCGGTCCTGCCACCGAGGTGACCGGCCCCGCGTCGGCAGAGATCGTGCGACTCCAGCGTCCCTTTGGTGGCGCACTTTGTGTTGGGAAATCCGGCTCGATGGTTGTCGGTGTCCGTGGCGACCTGTCCGGCGCCGGCAGTTGGACTCACCAGTACGCCAATGCCGCGAACTCGTGCTGTTCGGACGACTCCCTGGTCAAGGGGCCGTTGGCGACGCTGTGGTTCCGCGACGCCGACCTGTCGTTGCCACCGCGAAGAAGTCGGCGGCCGCCGCCATTGTTTCACCGGGGCCGATTGTTCGTCCAGGGCTCGGGACTCCGGGCCGTCGACGCCTACAACGGCCGGACACTCTGGGAATATTCCTTCAAGGGAAACCTGCAACCGTACAACGCCGACAAGTCCGGCAGCAATTTTTGTGCGAGCGACCATGGCCTTTTTGTTCGGCTTGCGAACCGGTGCCTGAGGTTGGACCTGGTCACCGGAAAGAAGTTGGCAGAGTTCCAGGTGCCCGTCGGTCCCGACGAAAAGCCCGGAACCTGGGGATACATCGCCGTCAGCAACGGTCTTCTCTTCGGGTCGAGATCGAACACCGATCACACCGTGGTCAACACCTACAATCGTGCCAACGCGGGACAGGGGTACCCCGAATCAAAAACCTTCTGGGCAATGGACCCGAGAACGGGCCAGTTGAGATGGACTTACACGGCTCGCGACTCGATTCGCAACAACACCATCGCAATCGGAAAGAGTCGGGTCTACCTGATCGATCGCCCACTCGCCCGCAAAGATCTCCTGAGACGTGGCAAGGTGAAACCGGACGAGGTGCACGCGCTCGGGACTCTTCTGTGCCTCGATGCCAGGACCGGGCGGATCCTGTGGAAAGCCCCGAACGCCTGGGGCACACTGCTGGCAGTCAGCGATCGCCACGATGTGTTGTTGATGAGTTTCCAGTCGACGCAGTACAAGCTGCCATCCGAACACGGCGGTCGATTGATGGCCTTCCGTGCATCCGACGGAATGCGACTGTGGGACCGAAAGGTTGATTACTCGACACGCCCGCTGATCAACGACTCGACGGTCTACGCACAGGGAGGAGCCTGGGATCTTGCAACCGGCAAGGACCGGCCCTTCAAGATGTCCCGTTCGTATGGCTGTGGCCAGATCTCCAGTTCGAAGAACCTGATGCTGTTTCGATCGGCCACACTGGGATATTTTGACCTGACCCGAAAGGCGGGTGTGGAGAACTTTGGCGGAATCCGGCTGGGCTGCTGGATCAACGCGATCCCCGCCGGAGGACTTGTGCTAGTCCCGGACGGAACCGTCTGCACCTGCAGTTACCTCAATCGGGCCGCATTCGCACTGCAGCAGATCGACGCCGAATAACGTCCGGCAGATCTTCAGCGTTTGAGATGCTTGTCAAAAAACGCGATCCGTGCGTCCTCGATCTGTGCCCGCACTTCCTTGCTCGCCCCTCGAAAGCCGTGATCGGCCCCTTCGATCGTCATCAGCCTGGCCTCGACCGACGAGGCTTTCAGCCGATCGATCAACCAGACCGCCTGTTCATGCGCCACGTACCGGTCCTTTGTGCCATGGATGCACAGGGTCGGAGCCGCATCCGGCGTGACCCAGTACAACGGACTGGACACGATGTGCCGTCGACGTTGTTGCTGAAGGTTGCCCCCCAGGAACAATGGCAGCACCTCGGCGGCGTCGACACTTGCGTCGTAGGACTTGGTGAAGTCACTGGGGCCAAAGAAATTGACCACGCAGGCGACGCTGCTGGAGTACTTCGCGTTCCCACCGGTGCCCTCGAACTTCTGGACACCACCGGTGACGGCCAGGAATTGCGCCAGGTGGCCGCCGGCCGATCCTCCGGTCGTTCCGATTCGCTTCGGATCCACCTTGTACTTTTTCGAGTTGGCCCGCATCCAGCGGACGGCCGCCTTGACGTCATAAACGGCAGCCGGGAACTGGTACTTGGGAGCCAGCCGGTAGGTCACGGTGACCGCAACGTACCCCCGTGAGGCCAACCGGAGGCACACCTTGTTGAAACTTTCGCGAGATCCGGCACGAAACCCACCACCGTGAATGCACACCACGGCCGGAAACGGCCCTGCCCCGCTCTTGGGCCGGGCCATGTTCAGTTGCAGGTGCTGTCCGTCAGGATTGGAGTACTCGATGTTCTTCTCGAACACGACCCCTTCGGGAACCTTGTCGGCCGCCAATATCGAAGCCGGATTGCCGATCGCCACCGTGGCAACAATCATCATCACGGCCGTCATCATTCGAATACATCGCATGTTGCAATTCACTCCCAGTGGTGTGCTTGTCTGATTAGCGCTGCTGAAGAAACCGACGGGCAATCAACTCGCCCAGTTCAACGATTCCTTCGGTGGTGATCACCAGCTTCTTCTCCTGCTCGGGCAGGTCAAACGCCTTGATGTGAATGAAGTTCTTGTCCGCGGCCGCCACCTTCTCGATCCCGGCAACCACATCGATCTTGTTGACACGTTCGTCGTCGGTCGGCGGTTGCTGGCTGACAAACCATTTCAGATCCGGCATTTTCAGGTCCTGGCGACTTTGGGCAATAGTCGATGCCAACCACTCGGGGGCCTTTCGCCGATACTGCCCCATCGACATGTCGTTCTCGCCCACATGGTAAAAGATCCCCGCCAACTCGACCTGGTTGCCCTTGGCCGCAATCTCCTCGAGCGTCTCTTTGACAAAGCGGACGAACCGGGGATAGATATTCCGCGATTTCGCCACGCTTCCCTCGGGTGTCCAGTCGTTCATCTGTGTGCCGCTGTGGGTGAACTTCGCGATGGCGATGTTGTCGGGCAGCTTGACCGAGAGTTCCCTGGCGAAACTGAGTTCGGGACCAAACGTGTCGTAATACCCGGCCGGCCCCAGGGGTTCCCAACCGTCGGAGGTCCGGTAGCCTCCGCCCAGGCTGTACTTGAAGGCGATCCGGGCATTGTTCTGCAGCAACGAACCTTTGCCCTTCAGCACCTTGAGTTCCTGGACGAAAGCCCGTTCGCCTTCCATGTTGCGGTGCCCGGCCAGGACAAACAGCCTGACACGACTTCCTTTCCTGTACGGCCATTTCTTCAGTGGCCGGGACGTCCGTGTCTTTTCCCCGATCGTCCGCAGGTAGGCTGTGGCGTAATTCACACCGTGTTCAAGCTGTCCCAGCGTCCCGTAGTGGTAGTGCAGCCCCACCCCGCCACCAATCTCCACGCCGACATGTGACGTGGGAATGTACTCGGCCAGCGGATCGACGTCGGTCACAGCCCGCTGCCCCACGCTGATGGCATACATCCGGGGTCGCAGGTCCATCCCCCAGATGGTCTTGGTGCACAGTTCGCCGATGTAGAACTTGAGCTTCGGGAGCTTCAGATCGCTTCGCCACCGGGCCAGGAAGTTCTTGAGATTCTTCCCATAGTTGGGCATGTAATCCTTGTTGAACATGTCATTTTCGCCCTGGTGCCACATGACCCCTTCAATCCGGTATCGAATGCCCTGCTTGTCGAGTTCGGCCAACGACGACCGAATGACGTCGAGTGCCAGTGGATACATCTTGAACCCGATCGGCTCATCCGGATTCCAGTCGCCTCCCAGGTGCGTGCCACCCGCGGCGACCTTGATGATTGCGATCGGCGCCTGGATTGCCGACGTGACTTGTCGTGCAAAGCTCAGTTCGGGCCCCACCACGCCATTGACCGGCTGCAGTTTCACCCAACCATCCGACCGGGTCTTGTTCTCTCGGCCAAGACAGTAAGAGAAGCGAACCTGTTCCTGGGTCTTCTCGAGTCCGACAAAGGGCGGAAACCGCCGGATGTCCTTCACCTTCGAGTCCGAGCCGACCATGTTCGACTGGCCGGCAAAGATGAACACGCGAAGCGTCGTGTCGTCGGCTGCTTTTGCGACTTCCAGGGGAACGATCGCCGAGCACAGCGCCAGCAGACCGGCCAACACAACCGCGGATCGCAAATTGCAGTGACACAACATTGTTGAATCTCTTTCACTCGCCTCGCGGGGCGATACCGGGTGGTGCGTTTTCTGTCCGGACGATCACCCGGACTGGGAGCGATCCGGAAACCCGGTCCTGAAAAGCACTACTTCCACGTATTGTTCTTCAACGGTTTTCCGTTGGTCGTCAGGATCTGGAAATGATGAAACCCGGCATTCATTCCCGAGTAGCGCCAGACAACTTTCTTATCACGGGTGATCTCGAACAACTTCACCTGCTGTCCCCTGGCGTGGTAACTGGAGATGACCGTATTCCCATTGGGCAGTCTTTGCGCGCCACAGGCGTCATCAAAGAGACGTTCTCCCAGGTCCTCATTGGTGACGCTCCAGAGAATCTTCCCCCTGGCATCGACTTCAATGATGCGGTTTCCGTTGGTGCAGGCGATCAGGGTGTTGCCGTTTCCGAGACGGATGGCCGTAAACGGCCAGTCCCGCCTGGGACGACCACGGTCGTCGGTCGCAAAGGAACGAACAACCTTGCCAGTGCTGGCGTCATATTCCTTGACGGCGAAATCCAGGAGATGCGGAGCAAGATAATTTCCGTTGGGCAGCATCCTCAACATTCGTGTCTGCATGTGAAAATTGTTCTTCTGGCACTGCAGTGGGGTTGTCTTGACGACTTTCCCCTTGCTGTTGAGCACCACCGCTTGCGGCATCGGCCCCAGTTCGGCAACCAGGTACCGTCCACCCGACAAGGGCTGCACGGTGCTGACCTCTTTTTGCGGCGACTTGTACTGGAAGACCACTTTCTTTGTTGTCCGCTCGACCTCAACCACTCCGCCACCGGGAAATCCTTTCGTCGGATACAGGGCCAGCAACACGTGACCGTTGGGCAAAACCCACCCGTCGCTCGCCGGCATGTCAAACTTCCAGGCAACCGTCCCCTTCTCATCAACAATCACGGCCCTGTTGGCCTTTCCGACGCCGAGAAATGAATGAGTCACCGTGGCATCGGCCGCGACAAGCAGTTGTGACCACGAACAACACGACACGAACAACACGGTCGCAACGACAGCGGCGGACTGGCTCGACAGGGAAAACAACGGGGCCGATAACCGGTTGATAAATTGCCTCATGGCTGCCTGTCTCCAATCGGTTGATTCTTTGTCCCCGAAGCGATCATGTGCGACACTTGAGGACTCCAATGGTGTTCAATCAGGTTGTAACTGACCCGTCGCCAAAGCACATCCATGGCCACTTTGTCATCCGTCACCCGGACCGGCAACTGCGACCACAATTCCAGAAAGCCCGTTTGATGCGACAACTATCGACTTCCCTGCTGAGCCTCGCGATCCTGGCCGTGCTGACCCAGTCTTCTTCATTGCTTTATGCACAGCGGCCCGGGGACGACCGGCCTGGTCGAGGCGAACGAGGGTTCCAGAGACCAGATGGTCCCCCCGCTTTCTCACCGTTCCTGGACCTCTTTGACACCAACAGGGACGGAGAGATTTCGGCCGCGGAAATCAAAAATGCCGCAGGCATCGTCCGCAAGCTCGACAAGAACCGTGATGGGCAGATCACGCCGGATGAACTTGGACCACCGCCGGGTGAACGTGGGTTCCGAGGCCCCGGTGGCCCCAACCGGCAGACGATCAAGCTGGTCAAGGAATTCGACAAGGATGGAAATGGCCGACTCGATGTCACCGAGCGGAAGGCGGCCAGGGCATCGCTGGCCAACCGTCAAAATGGTGGTCGCCCGGGTCGTCGACGTGGCCCCCAGAACCGGCCATCGGTCTCGCCGGGCCCGAAAGTCTCTCCTGCTGACGTCCAGTCCATCTCCGACGCCCCTCTCTATCAACGAAACGTCCTCCGCACACTGTTCCTGGAATTCGAGAACGAGGACTGGGAAACGGAACTGGCTGCTTTTAAGGAAACCGATGTCGAGGTGCCCGCCACGGTCACTGTCGATGGCAAGAAATACCCAGGCGTCGGGATCAAGTTCCGGGGCATGTCTTCATTCCATCACGTCCCGGCCGGCCACAAGCGGTCACTGAACCTGTCGGTGGATTTCATCGACGACACGCAGCGTCTCTACGGGTACAAGACGCTCAACCTGCTCAACTGCAACGGCGACCCCTCGATGATGAGCACCGTGCTGTACTCGCACCTGGCGTCGGCACACTTGCCCGTCCCCCAGGCCAACTTCGTCAAGGTTGTGATCAACGGGAGAAGTTGGGGTGTCTACGCCAACGTCGAACAGTTCAACAAGCAGTTCATTGCCAAGCACTATGGGACCACCGAGGGTGCCCGGTGGAAGGTCAGTGGAAACCCACAGGCCGACGGCGGACTCAGGTACCTGGGTGAAGACGTTGCAGGATATCGTGAACGATTCGAGATCAAGTCGAAGGATCGCCCCGAATCCTGGCAAGCCCTGATTGCGTTGTGCCGTACGCTCGACAAGACACCTCCGGAGAAGCTCGAGGAAGCGTTGAAACCCATCCTCGACGTGGACGGCCTGCTCTGGTTCCTGGCCTTTGACGTGGCCCTGGTCAACAGCGATGGATACTGGACCCGTGCCAGTGATTACAGCATCTACCTGGACCCCAAGGGAAAGTTTCACATCCTGCCACACGACATGAACGAGGCCATGCGAGAAGGCCGACCTGGGCCTCCCGGCGGTTTGGCCGGACGTGGTGGTCCCGGCGAGAGACCGGGAGCATTCCCACCGGGTCGCGAGCGACCGGGTTTCCAACGCCCGGGTCCTGAAGATCAACGTCGCAATGGACAACCGGGCCGACCCGGATTCCAGCGGCCGGACTTCCGGAGACGAGGATTCCAGGGACGAAACCGCCGTGGCGGTTTTGGACGCCCCGGTGGTGGCCCGCCCGGAGGGCCTGGTGGCCCCGGTGGTGGACACGGCGGAGTGGACCTGGAACCGCTGGTCGGTCTGGACAACCCACGAATGCCACTGCGAAGCAAGGTGCTGGCTGTGCCGGCCCTGAAGCAAAGGTACCTGCAACATGTCCGCACCATTGCCACAACATCACTCGACTGGAAGACGCTCGGACCTGTCGTGGCCCAGTGCCGGGCTTTGCTCATCAAGGAGGTTGAGGCGGACACGCGAAAACTGGAACCGTTCGAGGCCTTCCTGGGTGTAACCTCCGACGGGTCCGCATCTCGCCAGGGACAACCGCAGGGCCCGTCACTGCGTGGCTTTGCCGATCAGCGACGCCGGTTCCTGCTGGACCATGCGGATATCAAGAAACTCCCGCGACAGTAA
>CAZYAZ010000075.1:7452-11848 GCA_964646205.1 uncultured Planctomycetaceae bacterium
CTGCCCCACCAGATCAGCGTGTCCTCGAGCAACCCTCGCTGTTTCAAGTCGGCCAGCAGGCCGGCGATCGGCAGGTCGACCTCGCGAGCGTTCTTCTCGTGGTCCCGCTTGAGATTGGAGTGCTGGTCCCACTGCACCTTGTCATCGTTGTGTGTGACCTGGATGAATCGCACCCCGGCCTCGGCAAAACGACGCGCCAGCAGGCACATGCGACCGAAGTTTGCCGTCACCGGCTCGTCCATCCCATACAGCTTCAGTGTCGATGCCGATTCCCCGGACAGGTCTTCGACCCGGGGGATCTCCGACTGCATGCGGAAGGCCAGTTCGAACGAGTCGATCCGGGCCTCCAGCGACGCGTCGGCACCGGACCGCTCCAGGTACTGACGATTCATCGCCTTCAGACGATCCAGTTGCAGCCGTTGGATGGCACGAGGCAGTTTCGAATTCTGAATGAACTTCACCCGGGCCTTGATCGACGGCACGCTGGCATCTCCCAGGGCCGTTCCGTTGTGGGCCGCCGGCAAAAATGAAGAACTCCAGTTGTTGACACCCCCGAAGGCCAGCGTCGGACAGATGGTCACAAAAGCCGGTAAGTTCGAATTCTCGGTGCCCAGCCCGTAGCTCACCCAGGAACCAATACTTGGCCGGATGAAACTGTCGCTACCGGTGTGCAGCTTCATCATCGCACCACCGTGGGCGGGATTGGTCCCGTGGACCGAGTGCACCATGCAGAGATCATCGACCCGCTCGGCCAGTCGTGGGAACAACTCACTGACCCACAATCCGCTCTCGCCATGTTGCCGAAACTTCCACGGCGATCGCAGCAGGTTTTTGGTCGAGTTGAACTGAACTCGCGGCTTGGGAAATGGCAATGGCTTGCCATCATCCCGGTCCAGCAACGGCTTGTGATCAAACGTGTCCACCTGGGACGGACCACCCGACATCAGCAGGAAAATAATTCGCTTGGCGCGGGCTGCCACAAGCGGCAAACGGGCCGCCAGTGGATCGCCCACCGCTGCGCCTGCCGACTCGTCGGCAAGCATCGAAGCCAACGCCAGGGAACCGAACCCAACCGCAGACCGCTGCAACAGCGACCTGCGAGAAACCAGTGGTGTCATGACGTTTGGAGACATCAATGGGCCAGCGACTGATGAGAGCGATGGGATGAGGAATGACAAATCACGAGGCTGGTGCAACCTATTTCAGGTAGATGAATTCGTTGGCGGCCAGCACGACGTGGCACAGTGTGCCCCACGCATTTCTCTGGACTTCCTGGCCCGCTGCGTCACGAGAGTGAGCCTTGACCAGCACCGACAGAAACTCCCGGTCGGATTCTCGTTCCGGGTCGGTCGGCTCGCGGCCAAATGCAATCATGTACAACCGATCGAGGCGATGATCCTCATCACCAGGGTCGGCGAGCAAGCGGTCGGCCAACCCGGCAGCCGCCTGCATCACGAAATCGCTATTGAGCATCATCAAGGCCTGCGAGGCCACGACGGTGGTCGATCGGTCACCTGTCGAAACGGCTGGATCAGGAAAATCCAGCAACCCGAACAATTCAAACACGTTGTTGCGGACCACCGGCAGATACAGTGACCGCCGACGACTGTCGTAGGTGGTCAGATCCTTGGACGTGTGGTCGAAGAAGTAGGCCCGGTTCTTGAGTTTCAACAACGTGCCCCGCATCGTGGGGTCCATTTGGCCACTGGCGGCCAGCAACGCGTCCCGGACAGTTTCGGCTTCCAGTCGTCGTACCCGACCACGGCTGTAGAGATGATTTTCCGGATCGCGACCCAGGGTCCTCTCACCAGCAGAAGTCACCTGCTGGTAGGTGCTGGACATCACGATCAGCCGATGCAGCGTCTTGATCGACCACCCGTCGGTGACAAATCGGTGGGCCAGCCAATCGAGCAGTTGGGGATGTGACGGATCCTCGCCCAGCAAACCAAAGTTGTCGGTCGTCCGGACCAGCCCGCGACCAAAATGCCAACGCCACACGCGATTGACAAAAACACGTGCCGTCAGCGGATGCCTGGGATCAACCAGCCAACCGGCCAGTTCCCGTCGCCCACTCGCGGTCTTGGAGAATTGCAACGGCCGCGGACCTCGCAGAACCAGCGGAGTCCGCCGTGCCACGATCTCGCCCAACTCGAGCGGGTTGCCGCGAACATGGATCGCGATGTCCTTCACCTTGTCTTCGGTCACTCCCATCGCGGCAGGCAGGTTTGGACCGGCTTTCTCCAACGCGGCCAGTTCATCCCGCAATGCTTTCAGCTTTGCCTTCGTCTCGGCCGGATACAGTGGTTCCAGTTTCTCCGGCACCCGAGCACCCGGCTTCTCGCCCAGTTTCTTTTTCGCCTGCTTGTCTGCCTCCGCCGTGAAACTGGCTATCCCCGCTTTTTTTGCAGCCACCGCTGCGTCGAACTTCGCCTTCAACTCGCTGGCTTCAGCCGATGGCAACAGGTGTTCATGCCACTCGGCCACCTTGATGTACTTCCGCATTGTCAGCGTGCTCTTGAAGATGCCCGCCAGCCCGTAGTAGTCCGCCGTGGCTATCGGATCGAACTTGTGGTCGTGACAACGTGCACATCCCAATGTCAGTCCAAGGAACGCCCGGCCCATCGTGTCGAGTTGCTCGTCGATGATGTCCATCCGCATCTTGGCCTGGTCTGTCTCGGCTAGCACCTTGGGGCCAATGCTGAGAAACCCCGTCGCGATCAACTGATCATGCTGCTGGGCCTCACCGTCAAACGGCATCAAATCGCCGGCCAATTGCTCGATGACGAACCGATCGAACGGCTTGTCGCGGTTGAACGCCGACACGACATAGTCCCGGTACCGCCAGGCGTTGCCGTGGGCAACGTTCTCGTCGAACCCGTTGGAATCCGCGTAGCGGGCCACGTCGAGCCAATGTCGTCCCCAGCGTTCCCCGTATCGAGGCGACGACAACAGGCGGCCCACAACCCGCGAGAACGCGTCCGGCGACCGATCGGCAAGAAATGCGGTCACCTCCGACGGTGTTGGGGGCAGGCCGACGAGGTCAAAAGTGACCCGGCGGAGCAATGTCCGCCTATCGGCACGGGCCGAGGGAGACAATCCGGATGCCTCGAGCTTGGCCAGGATGTAATTGTCGACAGCCGTCTGCGGCCAGTCCCGGTTCTTGACCGACGGCACTGGCCGAACCAACAGAGGCTGGAACGCCCAGTGGTCGGTTTCCTCGGCCGGGTCATCGGCGGCCGAAGACCGGGCAAACGTCCCGACCAGCAACAAGCAAGACACCAGCGGAGGCAGCGCCGAACTCCACCAGACAGACCGACCCCAGCCAAGCGGTGGTTTTGCAAGAACCTGCATTTCTCACATCTTCATATCAATCAAACAATAACCAGTTTAGATTGTATCGCCCGAGTGGGGCTGCGCCGCTCTCGTGGCACATCCACCTCATCAACAATCGACTCAGGCAGGAGATGTCTTTCGTGTCCAGCAACCGTTGGCGGATCATAGCGTTGCTGATGGGGTATGCGGCGCTTGGCCATTTCAACCGGGTCGGAATCACCGTGGCCGGTGCCGAGTTGTTCATCCCGAAATACGGGATCAGCGAATACAACATGGGATGGGTCTACACGGCCCTGTTGATTGCCTACACGCTGGCAATGCTGCCCGGGGGCTGGTTGATCGACCGCATCGGGTCGGGACGGGCCCTGGCAATTTTCGGTGTCACGATGGGGACCTTCGCGATGCTGACCGGAGTGGCCGGCTGGTACACCGAGTCGCCATACACCCTGTTGATCTGCTTGCTGGTTGTCCGCAGCCTGGCAGGACTCTGCAACGCTCCACTGCATCCGGGTGCTGCCCACGTCGTCTCGGGCGAAATGGCCCCCAACCGCCGGGCCACGGCAAACGGCATGGTCACGGCCGGAGCCGTAATCGGCATTTCCTGTTGCTACCCCGTTTTCGGCTGGTTGATGGACACATTGGGTTGGCAATGGGCGTTCATTGTCGGTGGCTCGGCATTGGTCGCCTATGGCCTGCTGTGGTGGCTCTTGGCAGTTCCCCAGTTGCCCCGGCCACAGCGCCCAACGAAACAGTCAGCCACATCACCCGAAACCGGCAGCGTTCCAACTGCCTGGTCAACGCTCGGCGACACAACGCTGTGGCTGCTGACATTCAGCTATGCCGGCTACGGCTACTTCCAGTACCTGTTCTTCTACTGGATGAACTACTACTTCACGAAAGTGCTCGAGGTGTCCAACGAGGATTCACGTTGGGCCACTTTCTGGGTCGTCCTGGCCATGGGCGCCGGAATGGCCATCGGAGGACGATGCACCGATGTCGTGTGCAATTGGCTGGGAACAATCAATGGTCGCCGTGCCATAGTGATTACCGGAATGGGGCTGGG
>CAZYAZ010000075.1:11948-26506 GCA_964646205.1 uncultured Planctomycetaceae bacterium
CGGAGTTGACCGGAGAGCCTGGACTTCAGTTCACTCTTGCCGGTGACGGCCGTGGTCTCGCCCCCGTCGGCCATGATATCACTGAGAACCGACGCCATCGGCTTGTCTGTCTTCTTGTCCCACCATTCGGTGTAGCGGTAGCGGGACGTGCGGATGGAATGACCGACAACCGGCATCTGGCCCTTTCCACGACCGTGCGGGTAGGACGAGTAAGCCGAATCGCGGTGGGACGCCGCTGGATTCTTCAGAATCGGAACGAGGCTCTTTCCCTGGAGATGCTTGGGACGGTCGAGTTGGCACAGTTCACAGAGCGTCGGATAGAGATCCACCAGTTCGACCAGGGCCTTGCTGTGTCCGGAAACAGACTTCATTCGCGGATGACGAATGACCAGGGGAACCCGCGTGTCACACTCGAAATTGGTGTGCTTGCACCAACTGGAATGGTCCCCCAGTTTCCAACCGTGGTCGGCCCAGAGCACGACAATCGTGTTTTCCGCAGCACCGGATTTTTCGAGAGCATCAAGCAACACGCCGATATTCCGGTCGGCGTAGCTCACACAGGCGTGATAGCCATGAATCAGCCGCTGGCTCAGGGCAACCGGAAATTGTTTGGGTGTGCCGGTCAGTGGAATGTCGCTGTAGGACCTGAGTTCACCGGCATTCACATTCCGTGCGTACCTGGGATAACCGGGCGGCACCCCCGGGTTGTTGGGCAGTGCAAAGCTGTCTCGCTTGTACAGGTCCCAGTACTTTTTCGGGGCCACGAATGGAAGGTGCGGCTTGGTGAAGCCAACAGCCAGAAAGAATGGCTTTCCGGCTGCGGCAAGTTGCTTGAGCCGGGCGGCTCCAACTCTCGCACGGTTGCCGTCAAAGTGATTCCCATCCGGAACGTCGGCCGATTCGGTGGCCGGCCCGCGTCGCCGGCCATTCCTTTTTCGTCGGTTCTTCAAACTCGCCGGATCCCCATACTCCTTGCCGCCCACCTTGACCCACTCGGTCCAGTTGTCCGGGTCAACTCCCGGGCCCATTTTTCCGTGGTAGATCTTCCCCAGGCCAATCGTCGTGTAACCATTGCTCTTGAAATGTTGATTGAGCGTGACAACTTTTGCCCAGCGCGTTCTCCAATCGGTGACGTGAAACGTCCGTTCCCCAGTGAACTCGGGGTAAAGGCCGGTCATCAAGGAAACCCGACTGGCCCCACAGACCGCCTGATTGCAATAGGCCCGGTCGAACTGGAGACCGGACGCAGCCAGACGGTCGATATTGGGCGTCTGGGCACGAGTGCCATAACACCCCAGTTCAGGCCGCAGATCGTCAACCGCGATGAAGAGGACATTCGGAGCCGCCGAACGCGATTTCTCCTGACCGGCAAGAGGCTCCGAGAAACAATTGGCAACGAGGACCAGGATTACGAGCGTCAATCTTCTCATCGTGAGGTCAGATCCTGTTCAGTGAGAGCAAACTCGAAAAACACGCGACCGTCCTTGTCGAGAAACCCGGCGTTGAGCTTGTCCGGCCGGGTGTCGCCGTGGACCGTCAGCAACAGAAACGTATTGGGCTGACCAAAATCCCGGACCAGTCCCGGGTGATCGACCTTGGCATTTTTGATCACACCGCTGTGAACCGGAGACGTGATGAACTCGGGAATCTTGTACCCGGCACTCTCGACCGTGTCGTGCCGCAACACGCGAGTCCGATGCACATCGCCACCCACCAGGATGACTCCGCTGATCTTTTCATCTCCGATGAACTCAAACAGGGCCTGACGTTCATGTGGATATGTGCCCCAGTGATCCAGCTTCCCTGGGCGGACCGCATCGTTCCAGATCATGCCGCAAGCGAGGACTTTGAAGGGGGCTGTCGAGTCTTTCAATTGACGCCGCAGCCACTTCCACTGCCTCTTTCCAAGTAGCGACGAGCGATCCTTGTCAAACGGGGAAGGTTCCGTGCCCGCGAAGAATCGTGTGTCCAGTAAAAAGACCTCAACTCCCCCTCGACGAAACTTCGTATAGATGCCCTCGCGACCGTCTCCGTAAGACGGGTTCGAACGGTACTCGATGAATGCCCGTCGCGAGTTGTCCTTTCCCTTGAGATTTCCATCCGTGTCATTTCGCCCAAAATCGTGATCATCCCAGGTCGCATAGAGTGACCGGCTGCGGAACAGCTTCCGGTACTCGGGAACCGAGGCGAATTCGGCGTGCCGTTTCCGCTGGAAAGACAGGTCGACCGAATCGATGTAGGGCGTGTCCCCCAACAACACGACCGCATGCGGATCGACAGTTCGCATCCGATGCCAGACGGCCGAAGATCCCGCGTCCTCCTTGGCACATGACCCAAACGCCACACGAATTGTGGTCGATTTCTTCGAGTCGGCTGTCTCGAAAAAGTAATTGTCTCCCGAGACAAGCAACTTCCCATCAAATTCGATCTCGTAGTGATAACGGGTGCCGGGCCGCAGTGACTTCAAACGCCACTGCACACACCCATCCCGATCCGGCGTCGAATCGACCTGGACGAACACCGCGTGTCCCTCCGGACTGAGCGCCCTGACCTGGCACTGCCCCGGCTTGGAAAACCGGGCCCACACAAGAGCCTCACGGGACGTGACATGGCCGATGAAGGGGCCATGCGTCAGCGGCGGTGATGGTTCGCCGGCACCCACAAAAACCACTTTCCGTTGGGCCCGGTTGATACCCACCAGGCCACCGGTCAGCAGGTCCTTCGCGAAACCCTGCCCGGTGAACGGAACCGATTGCTTGCCGGTGTATTCAAGCACTCGACCGGTCCTCGGCAATCGGAGTCGGTAGAACTCCGCCTTGTCGTGACCGGTCACCAACAATTCCTGCCCCCACCACAGACCGCCCGAGAGACTGAATCGACCGAGTTGACGGATGACCGAATCCGGATAGGTCCACCGCCCTGTCTCGCGCCACTTGTCATCGAATCGGACAAAAAACGTCTCGGCGTTCTTCTCACCGTATTTCGCAAAGTTGCACCACCAGTGATCACCGTGTCGCACGACCCACGTCAGGCTGCCACCGAAGTTTCCAAAATCCTTGAACGTCGACAGTCGCATCGACGACGGATCCAGCAACTTGATCTCACTCTTTTCCGGCGTCTGGGGATAATTGGAGTGCGCACACAACAGCTTGCCTCGCCATAAGAATCCGCTATTGAGATGCTTGGCCGGTCCGGTACTGACCCCCGTCCGTCGGCCCGATGCCCGGTCGTACTGGGCTACTGTCGCGCTGGCGATCGCATACACAAACTGATCGTCGGCCGCCGCGGCCTGGATTGCCTCCGGAGCGGCCAGTTCCGCAACCTGTTTCCAGGGATCCGCAGCCTCGGCCGAACCGAGCCAGGCGACCGAAATGAGAACCAGCAACTGAATTCGACGCTTGAGGATGAACATCAGGACAACTTCTCCAAAGTCAGAATCACAGTCAGTCTCGGGAACCGGAACTTTCCCTCCCGGGATGGTACAAGAAACAGGGTCAGTCCACCTTCCCACCCTTTGCGACGACCATGACTGCAGCACCTCGCCACTCACCGCGGTTGCATCGGGCGATTCTTGCCCTGGTCGCCGGTGGGTTGTGCGGCCCCCTGGCCGTACCGACCGCACCGGCCGCCGACCCACCCAAGCCGGCCGGGAAGCCCCGACTGGCTCGACTTCCCAAAACCGTACCGTCTCCCGGCAACAACCCGACGACTGCCGCCAAGGTGGAACTCGGAAAGCAACTCTTCTTCGACCCGCGTCTTTCCGGAAACAACAAAACCAGCTGTGCGTCCTGCCACTTCCCAACCCGGACCTTCACCGACAGGCGCACCAGGTCCCTGGGACAACACGGACGGCCGTTGTCGCGGAACACACCCACCGTCGTGAATTCGGGTTTCCTGAAACACCTCTTCTGGGACGGTCGAGCCACCAGCCTGGAACAGCAGGCCCTGATGCCAATCGAATCTCCTGTCGAAATGAACCAGGATCTGGACGCCCTGGAAACGGAGCTCGACAACATTCCCGGTTATGCGAGGCAGTTCCGGAAAGTGTTTGAAACAGGTGTGACCCGGAGTGGCATTGCCCGGTCCCTGGCTGCATTTCAACGGACGCTCGTTTCCGGCCCCACACCACTGGACCGTTTTCTTGCCGGCAACACATCGGCGTTGTCCGAAGAAGCTCAAAGAGGACTCGACCTGTTCCGTGGCAGTGCCGGTTGCATTCGGTGTCACAACGGCCCCCTGCTCAGTGACGGCAAGTTCTACCGGCTGGGCGTCTCGGTGAAGGACAAGGGACGGCAATCGGTGACCGGAAAACCGAAAGATGCCTTTCGATTTCGCACACCCTCTCTGAGAAACATTGCCCGCACCCCGCCCTACATGCACGACGGTTCACAAAAGACCCTCGAGGATGTTGTCACGTTCTACTACCGCGGAGTTCCGGCCACGATTCCCGGCAATCTGCCCCTGGACGTGAAACCACTGCTGGACAACAGTTTCTCGGAGATCTCCGATATCGTCGCGTTCCTGGAATCACTCAGCAGCGCGCCATTGAAGATCACTCCACCACAACTGCCCTAGTCGACGACGCTCTTCCCGACAGTCGCTGCTCGTCTCGACCGGACGCGGTCAACTCGCATCCGGCCACAAACCCCGGTAAAACAGGCTTGTATGTGTGCATCAACCCCTCGGCGTGTCGTCGGGGCACCGATTGAGAACCAGGTAAGGATTGGGCTGTGAGCAGAGTCGGAAAAATTGGTGGTGTGGCTGTCTTCTGCCTCCTGATGTCGTTGATGATCGGACAACAGTTGTCCGAGTTGGCCTCCGCGCAGGACAAGACACCTGGGACCAAGTGGCACATGGTCCCGGTCCCGGATTCGTGGAAACGTCAGTTGGGTGGTGCCCTGGCGACCAAGGACGGGTACGCGTGGTATCGCTGCTTCGTCCGGGTTCCGGCCGAATGGAAGGGGCAGAAGATCGAGTTGAACGTGGAACCGGTTGATGACGCTCGCCAGACCTTCATCAACGGACAACAGGTCGGAGCCACCGGCACGTTTCCACCCCAGTTCCGCAGTGGTCTTGGCGAAAAGTCTCGCTTCCGCATTCCCGACGAAGCTCTCAGGTTCGGGAAAATCAACCTGATCGCCGTGCGGACCTACATGAAGGATGCCCGGAGCAACTTCCTGGTCGCGGCTCCGATCCTGCTGTCTGGAAAGCGGGCCATCCGGACGGAAGGAAGTTGGCAGTACCGGCCCGGCGACAACAAGGACTGGGCCACCAGCGATATCCCCAAAACCCTGGCCGATGATGCGCCGGCTTTCTTCACCAAGGTCGACCAGGTCAAGAACATCGAACTCTATCTCCGCCGCCGCAAGGGAGACACCGACCCGCTGGCCCCGGCCGAGGCGATCAAGAGCTTCCAGGTGTCAAAGGACCTGAGATGGGAACAAGTCCTGGCCGAACCGTTGATTGGCCAACCCCTGTTCATCAACTGGGACGAACGTGGGCGGCTGTGGGTTCTGAATTACAAGCAGTATCCCGACCCGGCCGGCCTCAAGATGGTCAGCCGTGACAAGTACCTGCGAGCCGTTTACGACAAGGTGCCGCTGCCACCACCGCACGGTGTGCGTGGCCGCGACAAGATCACGATCCACGAGGACACCGACGGCGACGGCCAATTCGACAAGCACAAGACATTCGTCGACGGGTTGAACATCGCCAGTTCTTTTGCACGAGGCCGGGGCGGTGTTTTTGTCCTGAATCCGCCGTACCTGCTTTTCTATCCGGACCACAACGACGACGACATTCCCGACTCGGACCCGATCGTGTTGCTGGAAGGATTTGGTCTCGAGGACTCACACTCGGTGGCCAACAGCCTGCGATGGGGTCCCGATGGATGGCTGTACGCCTGCCAGGGAAGCACGACGACCGGTCACATCAAGCGCCCGGGGATCGACAAGGAACCGACACACTCGATGGGCCAGTTGATCTGGCGGTACCATCCCGAAACCCGGCAGTACGAGATCTTTGCCGAGGGTGGAGGAAACACCTTCGGAGTGGAAATCGATTCCCAGGGACGCATTTTCTCCGGGACCAATGGTGGCAATGCCCGGGGATTCCATTACGTCCAGGGAGCCTACGAGAGAAAAGGCTTCTCCAAGCACGGCGCGCTGTCGAACCCCTATGCCTTCGGGTATTTCCCGACGATGAAGCACCACAGCGTGCCCCGATTCACTCACAATTTCATCATCTACGATGGAAACACGCTGCCCGAAAAATTCCACGGCCGCCTCTTTGGAATCGAACCCCTGCAAGGCCAACTCGTCCAGAGCGACATTCGCCCCGACACGACAACATTCCAGACCCGGGACATCGACCGTCCCGTCAAATGCACCGACCAGTGGTTCCGCCCGGTCGACATCAAGGTTGGCCCCGACGGTGCGATCTACGTCTGCGACATGTACGAGCAGCGGATCGACCACTCGAGTCATTACGCCGGTCGGGTGACACCCGACACTGGACGCGTGTACCGACTGACGGGACCGACCCCCCCGAAACAAGTCGCTTTTGATTATGGGAAGCTCCCGACACAGTCGTTGGTCGCACTGCTGACACACCCCAACAAGTGGCACCGCCAGACAGCCCAACGCCTATTGGCCGACCGCCGTGACCGGAGTGCCCTGCCCGCACTCCGCCAACTGCTCCGGAAACACGACGGCCAGATCGCGCTCGAAGCTCTCTGGGCACTCAACCTGTCCCGCGGCATGACCGACGACGCGGCCCTGGAACAACTGGACCATGAAGATCAATACGTCCGGCTGTGGACGGTCCGGCTGCTGGGCGATCGAAAAACGGTTTCCGCTCGGGTCGGCGCGAAACTGATCGCGTTGGCTGCTCGCGAACCCTACGCGGAAGTTCGCAGTCAACTCGGCTCCTCGGCCCGTCGACTGCCGGTCGAGATCTGTCTGCCCGTCATCCGCAACCTGCTGACCCACGACGAGGACATGAAGGACCTGCACATCCCCCTGGTATTGTGGTGGGCCATCGAAGCCAAGGCCGGTGGCAACCACGACCAGGTCGTGGCAATGTTCCGTGACAAGACACTCTGGGACCGGCCGCTCGTCAAGACCCACATGCTTGACCGGATCATCCGACGGTACGCCCTGGCAGGATCGCGGCAGGACCTGCTGGCCTGTGCCGGACTGTTGCAACTCGCACCCAGCCGGGAACACCAACAGACGTTGATCAAGGGATTCGAAACAGCCTTCGCTGGCCGTTCGCTGGCCAACCTGCCCGACGAACTGATCGCGGCGATCAAGACGGCCGGCGGTGGATCGGTCACCCTGCAACTTCGACAGGGCCTGCCCGAAGCCACCCGAACGGCCCTGCAGACGATCTCCACCCCCAACGCAGACAAGGCCCAGCGACTGGCGTTCATTCGCATCTTTGGTGAAGTCACGAATCCTGCAGCCGTGCCCGTGTTGCAACAGGTTGTGTCCAAGGACAAGAGCGAACAGTTGCGTCGCGCCGCGTTGCTGAGCATGCAGTCCTACCCGGATGCCGGGATCGGCAACCGGGTCATCACACTGCACAACACTCTTCCCGAACCATTGCGAGAGTCCGCCCAATCGCTTCTCGTCAGCCGACGAGATTGGGCAAGCCAGTTCCTGGCTGCAATTGATTCCGGCGCCATCGACAAGCAGGCCGTTCCTGTTGAGATTCAAAGAAAACTGCTTTTGCACAACAACAAGGACATCAACAACCTGGTGCGGAAGCACTTTGGCCAGGTGTCGGGTGCGACAACCCAGCAGATGCAGAAGCGTATCGAGGAACTCAACGACATGCTCGTGACGGCCAAGGGGGCGGGAAACCCCTACAGCGGCAAGGTGCTGTACCGGCAGACCTGCGGAAAATGCCACACGCTATTCACCGAGGGTGGCAAGATTGGACCGGACCTGACCGGTTTCAAACGCGACGACATTCGCGGGATCCTGATGAACGTGATCAATCCCAGTGCCGAGATCCGCAAGGGGTTCGAGAACTACACCGTGCTGACCGAAAGCGGCCGGATCGTGACCGGGTTCATTGCCGATCAGGACAACCAGGTGGTTGTCGTCCGGGGTGTCAACGGCCAGAACATCGTCGTCCCCCGCGATGACATCGATGAGATGGTGGCCAATCCGAAGTCCGTCATGCCCGATGGCCTGCTCGACAAGCTCAGCAACGAACAGATCAAGCACCTGTTCGCCTTCCTGCGAATCACTCAGCCCTTGCCCTGACGATTCGAATCCGGAATCACCCTCGTGGGAGTTCGGCGAACTTGATCTCGGGTTGTTCGTCGACTGCCGAAGCTCGCTTGAAGGTCGCACCGGGGCGACCGGTTCCGTCGAAGAAACCGCAGTTCCGCAGGTAGAAGTGACCGTCCTTGGCACCACCGGTGAAATCGAGACGGTGGCGGCCTCCTCCTGTCGGATCCACCGAAAACCGGGCGCTGGTGCATTCGTGCCATTTGCCCGCGACATCACAGACCCACACGTTGCCATAGAGAGCGCGACGACCGATGTAGCCGTGAGTCGGAGAAAAACTCTCCAGGAAAGAATGGAAGCCACGGAGGTTGGTGTTCGTCTTGGGACGACGGAAACTTGCGATGAGTCGCCATTCACCTTTCGACTTGTCACCAAACCACGACGTGTAAATTGTGTTCCCCTTGCCATCGGGCTTCACCTCCGTCAGGAAGCGGTACCTCCGCCCCGCCTTCCATGGATACACCAGGTAGCTCTGGCCACCCGACCCCTCGTTGCCAAACTTGCCAACGTGAACCCTGGGACCATTGCCCAACACGGCAATCCGCTGATCCTTGGGAATGTCACGTGGGTTGTTTGTCTTGAACGGACTCCAGACCGAGAACAGTATCCGACGCTCCCTGGAACCGTTCACCTGGAAACCGAAATACCCCTCCCCGAATCCATTGGCCATGAAAAATGACCCGATCGGATCCTCCCCCCTGGGAACGGTGATTTCCGTATAGGCATATCGCAACTGGCGATCTCGCGGCACCTCGTAGCGAAGATGCACCGATGGCCCGCGACGCCCCCAGTAAAACATATTCCCCTTGTTGGTCCTGACGTAGTCCACGACCAGGCCGCTCGTCTCCGACGACACTCCCAGTGAACCGATTGCGGCATACACATCTCCTGTCCGCTTGCTCCCCCGAAAGTCGACACGAACGTACCCGGCCTTCGCGACACTGATGTGGCCCAGTTTCCGGTCAACCAGTTCAGCGCCGTCAATCACGGTACTGAACTTCTTCTCACCAACCCTGGTTGCCAGCGTGGACTGACCACTCTTTGCCCCCGCCTTGACGGCCAACGTCAACTTCGCCGGCCGATCGACATGGAAGTACATGGAAAACACCGCGGCAGGGTCACTCCACGCGATCGTGCCATCTCTCTGAAACCCACTTCCCCCGGGACCGGGTGCAGTGCGAAAGGCATTACCGGCCACCGGGATCGACCAATCCGCGGCCGGCAGTCCACTGACCACAAACAGGGCATTCGCCAGCACGGTCAGAACAACGCCGAGTGATTGACGAGAAATTTTCATTTCGAGATCACAATCGAGAGGAGGTGAGGGAAACCCGGGGTTACTTGCGGACCGCCTTGTCTCGCCGGATCGCACCAGCTTTCAAGTTGTCCCCCGTGTTGTCAATGACCCGGCCACACCGGGCAGTCAGCCTCCCGCTCGATCCGTTGGCAAACTGCGGATCGATCACCCACAACCAGCCCCTCACCCGAACGCATGGTTTCGGGTGAGGGAACTGGCCGAGGGCCTCCACCTCACGCGACGCACGGGTCAATCAGGCTTCGTCGATCCAATCAGCGACGAGCTGGAACGCCTCATCGATTTCCCGGGCATCGCCTCCCATCCGATCGTCACCGCCACCGCCGGCGAGTGTGTCATTGCTGCCCCCCTGGCCGTGGACACGATCGTGCCCCTCACCTCCCAGGATGACATCGTTGTCGGCTCCACCAAACATGCGATCATCGCCGTGCCCACCCACCAGGATGTCACGACCCCGGCGACCGACCATCAGGTCGTTCCCATCAAATCCGGCGATCCGGTCATCACCGTCACCCCCATCGATACGGTCGTAGGCACGGCCACCTCGTAGCAGGTCGTTTCCGGCGGCTCCCAGGAGTGTCGTGGCACCCGAGAACTGTCTCGCATCGATGCTGTTGTCTCCGGCACCACCCTCGAGCCTCGCCCTTTCGATTCCCGAAAGACGATCTCGCCCGTGGCCGTCAAGCCGGTCATCGGTGAGTTCGAAGTCGACATCGCCCACCTCACTCAGCAGGTCGATCCCGCCCTGCCCCTTGAGATGATCGTCACCTCGCCCACCACTCAACCGGTCGTCGCCACCACCGCCAATCACACGGTCGTCGTCGTCGTGACCATTGAGCACATCGTCGCCGCCGCGACCGTTGAGCCGATCGTGCCCGGGTCCTCCGTCGAGTTGATCGTCACCGGGGCCACCGACCAGGACATCGTCTCCACCGCCACCGGAAAGCGTGACCGGACCTCCGAAACCGGACGCGTCGATTCGGTTGCCGTCGTCACCGCCAGCCAACTGGGCTTGTTCGACGTGACCAAGCCGATCGTCACCGAGTCCGCTCAGTGACCTGTGGCCCAACACGAAGTCGTTGTTGCCTTCCTCGACCAGTATGTCGACACCGGCATGGCCGTTGAGAACATCGTTGCCGAGGCCACCACTGAGAGCATCAGCGCCCGCTCCACCGGCAAGCGTGTCGTTGCCCGGCCCGCCAGCGAGCCGATCATCACCCCGTTTCCCGTTCAGGAAATCGTCGCCATTTCCTCCGGCGAGCATGTCGTGGCCATCGCTGCCGATGATCACGTCGTTCCCATCACCTCCATTGACGTGAACGCGGGCCAGGTGGGGGAACGCCGCGCGAGTCACGCCGCCCAGGTCGATCGCATCGTTGCCCACGCTGCCCAACACAGACAGGCTTCGAATAGCTTCTGCAGGAAGCGAGCGACCGCGGTGCAACGGCACACCGTCCACCAGCACCTGCAGAGCCCCATCCTCGGCCTGCAGGCGAACGATGGCAGCTTCCTGGAGTTGGATCGCCAGGTGACCGGTTTCCCGATCGAAACGAACTTCCACAGGCCTCGCTTCCGACTCACTATCCACCACGGAAAACTGAAGCGGGTGACTCCAGGAACTTGCCAGCCCCGCTTCATCCAACGCGCGGACATGAGCCATGTAGTGACCCGGCTCCAACTCGGGCACCGTGACCGACGTGCCCGGAATCACTGCCTGGAACACAACCGGATCACCAGCATCCGGGCCCGGTTCGACCGGCAACTCGTCGATGAAAAACTCCAGGTCGTATCGCTCGAGTTGAACCTGTGGAGCGGACTGGTTCATGTGTCCATTGTCCGTCTGCATACTCCACCCGATCACCAGTTCGTCATCGACGAGATCCAGTGTCGGATGCACATGAGCAAACCCGGAACCGGACCCGACAGCCATGTCGAGAACCTGGTTCAGTTCAGGATCGAGCACCATCAGCCTGGGCGTGAAAGGAGACTCTTCGGGAGAAACGAACCCCTCGGCGGCCTCTCGCGAATCGTAGGTCACGAACAAGAACCCGTTGTGCTGCAGCGTGCCGGTCGGGAAAGTCAATTCCTGCCCGTCTGTAACGAAAGAGGTCAACTCGGTCGGCTGGAACCGGGCATCCAGTTCCAACACCGCGATCCCGTTCGGATCATGCTGCCCCATCCCCGACCCGACGATCATTCGGATCTGGTCACCGGATCTCAGCAGGCTGTTTCCGATCGACGAGACTGCCCCGACCGCCTGAGAATCGAATGAGTACGTACTGAGCACCTCGGCCGAATAACTGACTTCGCGAATCTTGACCTGATTGTCGCCACCACTGGAGACGAGCAACGAGTCGTCCAGTGCGACGAGACAGTGGTCGGGAAAACTGTCTTCTGAGAAATCCGTCACGTTGGCCACGATCGGCCCACGGAACAATTCCTCGCCGTCCAACGAAAAACGGACCAGCATCAGCGACTGGTTGAGCGCGTACTGTTCGGCGGGGCCCTGGCGGTGCCCGGAATCTTCATCAAAGACCAGTGATTGATAGACGACGACCAGTTCGTCGTTGACGATCGCAGCTCGATGATCAGCCGGCTCTCCATATTCCTCCGTGACCCAGGTGACCGCGAACGGCTCACCAAGCTGGTTTCCGTCGGCGTCGAAGCGGTAAACCTGGTGCTTGATCCGCCGGCCTGCAGAATCGTCGCCGGGCTGGACCACCACGGCCAGCATCTCGCCTGAGTCCAGGGCCAGGATTTCCGGACGATGTGTCCCAACGGGCATCGCCTGGGTCGAGAGGTGTTCCACTTCCAGTCCGGAAGCCGACGTGGCCCTGGCCCCCTGGTGGCCAAGCGTCTCGAGAACATCGTTCCAGTACGACTCGCGAACCTCAAAGAACAACTCATGACCATCGTCCCCGAAGGGCGGGTACACCTTCAACTCGACGTCCTTCCCCGCGTCAGCCAACGCCTGTTCGACGTCCTGCGCCAGTGGCAGCAGGCTGTCGTTCTCGGAAACAAAAATCTGCACCGGGGCCTGGATGGCAGAGACATCCTCGAGCAATTGCGTCATCGCTCCATTACCCGGAGCCGGCGCAAACAGGAGAACCAAGTCGATCTCTGCCGGACGTGTGGCAGCCGCCTGCAGCGCCAACAATCCACCACGAGAGAACCCCGCAATGGCGATCTTTTCAGAATCGACGTCTGGATTGTCACGGAGCTTATCGAGTCCGCTGAGAACATCTTCGAGTTGGCCATCCAGCGAAACACTTGCGGGTCGCAATTCCGACCTGGCAAAGAAACCCGCTTCAGCCAGTGCAACACATGTCCCCAGCAGGTCTCCACCCACCGCACCACCAAGCCCCCCGTGGTTGTACAACACTGCCGGAAACGGCCCTTCGCCCACGGGGCGGCATTCGACCGAACCATCCTCGAACTCCACCACGGTGACCTCGCCTGGTTCTCCCGGCTGACCGGGATGCCCAGCGGGGCCCCTGACGATTTGGAATTCGTAGGACTCCGCCGATTCGGTGGCACTCCAATGGAACTCGGGAGTGGGATCGTCGATCGGTCCGCTCGGTCCCTGCAACCGGGGGATGTCGCCACCGGTCCCCGGATCGTCGGGATGCTGGGTCGTGGCACTCAGGATTGCCCAGTGCACGTCCGAGGCGTCCGGCTCTTCACTGACCAGGCCAGCGATATACATCCGGTACCGACCATCGGGCAATTGGATGACCGACGGATCGTTCAGTGACCAGACATCAAATTCCGTGAAGTCATCCGGTGCGAGTCTCTGCCCCGAATCGGCTTCAAATGAATGCCCATCATCGGTACTGGTAAAACTAAAAATGGACGTCACGGTTCTCGTGCCGGGCAACGGAGCCTCGGTGCCCCCCTGTACCATCGTGAAGACACGAATCCGTCCGTCGTCCAACACATTGGCTGCCGGGTCCCGTTGATTCAGCCCCTCGTCGTGCGTCCCGGCATCGCCCAGCGGATTGTCGTATTCGAGTTGGAACGACTGTCCATTGTCGGTCGAATAGGCCAGCCGGACGTTGGCGGTGGTCATCCCCTTGTCACCGATGTACATCAGCCCAACCCGACCGTCGGAGGTGTTGAACACCGTGTACACTCCCACGTTCTCGGTTTCAGCCGGATCGTAACGGAACCCGTCTTCGGGCGAGAAATCTGCCCCGTCGCTGGATGCCATGCTGGTAAACGCCCCCACCGAAACATCCCACCGGATCCGTCGCCAGATCGGGTTGCCGTCATCATCGGGCTGTGGCATCAGGACACCACGTGGATCGTGAGCCATGTCGGTTGGTGCTTGAGGGTCGGAGAACTCCAACCCACCGCTGTCCGAAGTGGCCAGGTACGGATCAGGACCGATCGAGTAATAGAGGTAAACCTCGCCTGTTTCCTGATCCAAGCCCACTTCCGGAACGGCTCCCAGTTCGATTCGAACACCGGGATCCGGTACGAAATTCAACTCGACCAGTGCCTCCTGCGACTGACACACTCCCGCCGATTCCGCCAGTTGGTCATTCCCCTCGAGTTGCCCGGTCGCAACATCATTTCCCGGGGGGGCACAAGGGGCTTCACCCAGCGTGCTGGAAAGCAGCACTCGTTCCTCGAGACATTCGGCTGCTACGGCGCTGCCCCGAACGTGATTGCGGCGGCGGAGTGATTTCGACTTTCGAGAACCGGTTGCGGTCTTCATCGCTTCTCCCATGCAAGAGTGGCACGCGCCCCGCGGGCAACTTCACAAGGAATTACGGTGGACCTCCTCGAACCTTTCACGGATTTTTCGTTTTTTTATCCGGACACCGGGAGTCCTGGACGCAAAGACACACCGGCCAGGGAAGAACAACCGGCCGGGTCCCAACGCTACCGAGTCGCTGCAGACCGTTTCCACGCCTCGTAAGCGGAACCTGGCCCAACCC
>CAZYAZ010000076.1:0-24878 GCA_964646205.1 uncultured Planctomycetaceae bacterium
GTGTAGATCTCGGTGCCGAGTCCGCCGCACTTCCAGAGTTCCTTGCCGTTGGCCGGATCGTATCCCTTGATCTCGCGGGGCATCGTGACGACCAGTTCGTCGCGACCGGCCACCCGGATGATGACCGGAGTCGACCAGGAGCCATAGAGGTTGCTGTTCTTGGCGAATTCGGGTGTGTCCCACACGGTCTTGCCGGTTTGTTTGTCCAACGCGACCAGGTGAGTCTTGATGCCGGGGCCCCGGTGGACGATCACCAGGTTCTTGTAGAGCACCGGGGTCGTGGCCTGTCCGAAGACGTGCGTCAATTTTCCGAGCTTGCGGTGCCAGACAACATGGCCCTGGAAATCGCAGGCCAGGACACCAGCTGAACCAAAACTGGCGTAGACTCGCTTCCCGTCGGTGGTCGGGGACCCCGAACAAAACGGGTTGTCGCGATGAGTCGTTTCCTTGGCAGCAAACGGGACGTCGTGTTTCCAGAGAACCTTGCCGTTGTTGCGGTCCAGGCAGATCAGGCGGCGGACCTTGCCTCCCTCGACCGGGCAGGTCAAGAAGACTCGGTCGTCCCAGGTGATCGGTGTGGAATTGCCCTCTCCTGGCAGGGAGGTTTTCCAGGTCACGTTGTCGGTGGGACTCCACGAGACGGGCAGGTTGCGTTCACTACTGCGGCCGGTGCCGTCTGTGCCTCGCCACGCCGGCCAGTTCCCGGCCATCACTGGCATCGCGGTTGAGAGGGTGAGCAGTGGCACGACGAGCAGTCGGAGAGCGATCTCGGAAATGGGTGACATGAGAATCTCCGTTGAACGTGGTGTGAGAATCCAGGAAGACAATTCGGACTGCTATTGTGCCTGAGCTTTGATTGGCTTGCCACACTCGCGGCACTTCAATCGTTTGCCAGCCAGTTCGGCACGGACCTTGTAGGATTGGCCGCAATTTCTGCAACGGACAACCAGTGGCCTGGCCGTGGCTGGTTCACTGGTCGAGGGTGTTTCCTCGAGACGGAATTCACCGGCACTCTCGGCCAGTGCTGCCAGTACGGAGCTACTGACTTCTGGCTGGACCAGGGTGTCGGTGGCGATATCCTCGAGCAATTCTTCGATCGACTGATGTCGCTGCCTGGGCAGCTTGGCCATCATCCGCATGATGACCGCGACCAGTCCCTCGGGAACATCAGGGTTGAGTTCCCTGGGGTCTGGAGGGGATTGCGTGGCGTGCGCGGTGATCTTGGCAGTCAGATTGCCGTCGGGAAACGGAGGCGACCCGGTCAGCATTTCGTACCAGGTGCAGCCGAGCGAGTAGATATCGCTGCGGGCATCGGCCGTGTGACTGTCGTTGGCCTGTTCGGGCGCGATGTAGTCGACGGTCCCGACCACGGTTCCGACCACCGTCACCTGCCCGCTGTCGGATTCTCCTTCGAGCAATCGAGCCACACCCATGTCGGCCAGCTTGGCCGTGCCATCGCGCGAGATCAACAGGTTCGACGGCTTGATGTCACGGTGGATGATCTTGTTTTGGTGGAGATAGGCCAGGGAATCGGCCAATTGGCGGATGATCGAGATGGAACGCTTCACGGGCAACGACCCGCGTTGTGAGATCAACTGTCCGACATCGATTCCGTCGACGAATTCCTGGACGATATAGTGAATGTCGCCGGTGGATCCGGTGTCCAGGACATCCACCAGGTTGGGGTGCTTGAGTCCCCTGGCGACTTCGCCTTCGAGTTGGAACCGCCGCACGAGTTCTGGGTTGGTTGACTGTTCGGATCCGAGCACCTTGAGGGCGACGACCTGCCCGGTATCGCCGTGGCTGGCCAAGTAGACCGATCCCATGCCACCGGTACCGAGTAGAGACGAGATCACGTAGCCGTCGATGTGTTGCGGATCGTCGGAGCCTGTTGAGGCCTCTGGAGGCTGTTCGACCAGCTGAAACACGGTCTGGCCGATCCGGAAAGTGTCCCCGTAATCCAGGACACAAGCCGGTGTGGGCTCGCCGTCGAAATGGATCGGGTTCTGTGCTGTTTCGAGCTTCCGGACTGTCAGCAAGTCGTTTTCGAAGACCAGGTCGGCGTGTTCTCGAGAGATCTGGCGATCCCAGGCGACGTCCCATCCGGATCCCGGTGATCGACCAAGTCGCACCATCTTCCCGCCCGGTAGCTCGCGGCACCATCGGTGTCCAGTTTCGGGGCCTGCGGCCACCAGGTGAGCCATCACGGAATCTCTTGACGTTGGCCGTTCAATGACAGGCTGCGGGTCCGGACGATGCGGCTTCGAGGATACTCGATTCCTTTCTCCACTGCGTCGCTGCCGGGTCCTGAACCGGTTAGTCTGTTGTTCTGATTCGAAGAAGAAACACTAACGACACTGCGAAAGACAGGATATGGCTCAACTCCCGGTCGGCAACCTGATCAACGGACAATGGGATCCCGGCGAGGGGTTGGAACGGTTGGATGTCATGAGTCCGTTGGACGGATCTGTGCTTTCCACCGTCCCGCTGTCGACAACTGCGGAACTGGATCGGACGGTCGAGGCGGCCGCCGCGGCGTTCGTGGATTGGTCAGCCCGGACGATGAGAGAACGGGCCCAGGTGGTCTACCGGTATCGTGACCTGCTCGAGACGCACACCGACGAACTGGCCGAGTTGGTGCACCTGGAGAACGGGAAGACGTTGGCCGAGGGTCGTGCGGAAGTGGCCAAGGCGATCGAGGTGACCGAATTCGCCTGTTCACTTCCTCAAATGGTGGCCGGGGAGGTGCTGGAGGTCAGCCCGGGAGTGGAATGTCGTGTGGACCGTTGTCCGCTGGGGGTGGTGGCCTCGATCACCCCGTTCAATTTTCCCTGCATGGTGCCGCACTGGACCATTCCCATTGCGATCACCCTGGGCAACTCCTTTATTCTCAAGCCGTCCGAACAGGTGCCGTTGACTGCCCGGCTGACGGGGGATCTCTTGGCCCGGGCGGGATTGCCCGACGGTGTGTTCGGGATGATCAACGGGGATCGTGGAATTGTCGAGGCGATCTGTGATCATCCGGGGATAACGGCGGTGTCATTTGTCGGATCGACCCCGGTGGCTCGTTCGGTGTATGCCAGGGCGGCCGCGTCTGGGAAACGGGCACTGGGCATGGGCGGGGCCAAGAATCACCTGGTGGTGTTGCCCGACGCGGATGTCGAGTTGACGGCCGAGAATGTGACCGAGTCGGCGACAGGTTGTGCCGGCCAGCGGTGCATGGCCGCGGCATCACTGGTGGCCGTGGGTGACGTGGACCATATCATACAGCGGGTGTGTGAGAAGGCTGGAGAAGTGGTGGCGGGTCAGAACCTCGGTGCGGTGATTTCGGCTGAAGCCCGGGACCGGATCGTGGGTTGCATCGATGAGGCCGAAGCGGCCGGAGCGCGAGTGCTGGTTGATGGACGGGGAGCGACGGTCGACGGTTGCGAGGGTGGATACTATGTCGGAGCGACGGTGATCGACGGTGTGACGCCGGAAATGGCGATCTCTCAGCAAGAGGTGTTCGGCCCGGTCCTGGCAGTGATGAGAGCCGGGGATATGGACGAAGCGCTGGAGATTGAACGACGATCGCCGTTTGGGAACGCAGCAGCGATCTACACACGCGATGGTGGGGCCGCTCGCGAATTTGCTTCTCGAGCCACTTCAGGCATGATCGGGGTGAACATTGGAGTGCCGGTTCCCCGAGAACCATTTGGCTTTGGAGGCTGGAACGATTCACGATTCGGCGTTGGGAACATCACCGGCGAGGAGTCGGTGGCATTTTGGACCCAATCGCGAAAAGTGACGTCCCGGTGGCCCGGAGAGTGACCCGGGATGAGTGATCTTTTTGCTTCACGCACCGGATGGATCGGCGTCGTTGTCCTGGTCGCCGTGCTGGGCATCCTGCCGATTGCCCTGGCTGCTGAGGGAGAGTCGCCGGCGATTCCCCGGGATTCGCTACCGTCCGACCTGGCCCGTCGCCGTTCCCCGGCGGGGTTGCAGCGACCGAAATCCAAGCAAGAGGTGGACCAGGCGACGGTGGGCCGAGTGAAGTTGGGTCGTCGCCTGTTCTTTGACCCGATCCTGTCCGGTGATCGCAGCCTGGCTTGTGTCTCCTGCCATGATCCGGCACATGGGTTTTCCGACCCACGGCCGGTTTCGATCGGCATCAACAAGTCACGAGGTCGTCGGAACGCCCCGTCGTTGTTCAATGTCGCGTTGGGTCGGTCGTTCTTCTGGGACGGTCGGGTGGCCAGTCTCGAGGACCAGGTTCGTTTTCCGATCGAGAACCCTCGGGAATTGGGATCGAAACTCGACACGGTGGTGGCCCGGCTGGAAGCGGACGCGGATTACGCAAGAGAGTTTGGCCGGCTGTTTACCGACGGGGTGACCGTGAAGAATCTCTCGCGGTCGATCGCGGATTTCGAACGGACCCTGTTGTTGGGAAACAGCCGGGTCGATCGTTTTCGTGCCGGGGATGCCGGGGCTCTCAACGATGCTCAGAGACAGGGGTTGTGGCTGTTCGAGAGTCGGGGGCGGTGTTGGCATTGCCACTCGGGGCCAAACTTCACCGACGAGAAGTATCACAACACCGGCGTCAGCGTCCGTCAGACGGATCGGGATCCGGGGCGAATGGCTGTCACCAGGCGAATCGGCGATCGTGGCCGCTTCAAGACACCCACCCTCCGCGGTGTGGCTCGCTCCGCTCCCTACATGCATGACGGCAGCGTGAAGACGCTCCGCGAGGTCGTTGAGTTCTACAATCGCGGGGGAGGCAAGAACCCACAACTTGACCCGTTGATGAAGCCCCTGGAGTTGGACCGCGCGGAGGTGGGCTTCCTGGTCGAGTTTCTCAAGGCGGTCAATGGCGAGTGGCCCTAGCCGTCAGGATCGGTTCAGCTTGTGGATGCCGGGAGGCTGGGGCACCTCGGGTGTGAGCAGGGTCCAGGTGGCTCCCATTTCCCGCATCGCCCGGAAGTCGGTCGGTTGGTATGCGATGCCCAACTCGGGAGTCGGCAGTGGCTTTCCCGGTTGCCGGGTCGCTCGCATCACCGCTTCCAGGGTCCCGGTCACCAGCAGGGTTCGTTCGATCGGGTAAGGACTTCGTCGAGTTTTGAAGTGGTGCTGGATCGAGTGTGACAGCGCTTTGAACAGGTTGCGGTTGTCCCAGGGGCCGACGTAGAAGGCGGTGGAGTGGATGGTTGGTTTCCCATTCATCCGGCAGGCAAAGTTCCAGCGGGTGCTGTCCTGGCCAATGCGGAGTACGGTGGCCCTGGTTCCATCGCGGTAGGTGATCAACAGCGCGTGGGCCGGCCGCCTGGGTTCGCCGGGGACGGTCCTGAGGTCCTCGAGTGGTTTTCCCAGTTCGGCTTTCATGGCCTCGTGGGCCAATTCGATTGACCATCGGCCCTGCTTGGCTGCTTTCCAGACCTCCTCGCCGGACAGGAATTCAACGCTGGCCACGCCGGTTTCCCCGCCTCGACGCGATTCGATCATCGATTGCAGCAATTCCAGTCCGTGGAAATCGTAAGACTCCAGTGGCCCGCCGTGAATCGAGATGGCCTCGTCGATCACCTGGCCGGGCGGCAGTTCGAGGTTGGGCCGCCGAGTGGCCAGCGGAACGGAACTGCCGGCCATGAAGGGGATCTTGTGTTTCCTGGCTGTCTGGTACATCTCCAGTGCCCAGTCCCACCGGTAGGAGAGGTGCTTGTCGTTGAAGACCGGTACGAACCGTTTCGAGCGTTTCATGGTGGCCACGATCTCGTCGAAGAACCGTTTTCGGGGGTACTTGATCTGGCCGAGTTCGGTGCGGGGGTAGTTGCCGTGTTCACCGATGGCGAGCACGGCGTCGACGGCCAGCGTCTTGCCACCGACACACAGTGCGTCGTTGATCGTCTCGAAGACGGGCAACTTGTAGGCCTTGGAGAGTGCCGGCGTCATGTCTTGTTTGCCGGGCCGCTGGTCGGCGTAGATCGAGACGATGTCGACGCCGGGATCGGTCGGGACGCCGTTGAAGAGATACGGGCCCAGGAAATTCTCGAGGATGACGTGAGCATGGGACCGGTAGGTGCAGTGGGTGTAGATCGCAGCCACGCGGGGGCGAGGTTTCGCGCTGGCGGCCCAGGCCGTGCCGGCCAGTGGGATCGCGATTGCACCACCGGCAACCGCCTGAAGCAGGCGGCGACGGGAGAGTCCATCTTGAGTCGCTGTGGGCGGGACAACAGAAGGACGGGTCGGGTCACTCATCGAGGTGGTCCAGGTTTGAAGGCAAGGGATTTGCGTGGCTGGGCATTCTAAGGCGCGGGGCGGGTGGATGCACTCGATTGCACCACCACACGGACTACCCCAGCAACACGCCGGCGTATCCAACAACCCGGTCGGTGTCGCCGGTGGTTTCTGCCGAGGTGGCGTATCCGGTTCTCTGGCACCGTGTCAGTGTGCCCAGTCGTCGGAGTGTCTCCATCACGATCACCGCGGGCAGCACGCCACACATGCTGATGTTGCCGTCACGGACTGTGCCCAGCAGGGTGCCAGGTTCGAGTGTCTCCATGGCCGAGAGTGCCTGTTCGTCGAGTCGTCGATTCTCGGCGTCGGAGGCAAAGTGGTTCATGTCGCTGGAAATCAACAACAGTGGCGGGGTGTCGAGTTGTTTGAGAACCGTGGCCAGGTGTTCGGCGAAACCACGGCACGCATCCAGGTCGCCGCTTCCCACGACGATCCCGGTGACTTTCGCGTGTGGGGCGAGATGGCGGATCAGGGGCAATTCGACCTCAATCGCATGTTCTTCGCGATGAGCTACCGCATCCAACTCCAGCCCCGGAATCGCCTCGGCCAGGTGCCTGGCCAGTTCCGGGTCGGCGGCCATGTCCCCACCTGGCAATGCCCAGGATTCGTGTGGTGAGACCGCCCAGGGGACACCATGACGGGTGTGCTTGGGCGCGATCACGATGACCGAGTCGGGGATTTCCAGGGCTGACAACGTCCGTGCCGCGATGGCTCCGGAGAACCTGAGGCCCGCGTGCGGGACCATCGCCGCTGGCCAATGGTTCCGGGCGATGCTTGACGTGTCGACGTCGGAAAAACAGTCCTCGACCTGTTGTTGCAGGGCTCCCGGGTCGTCGGGATAGAATCGGCCGGCAACCCCCGGAGGCCGCGGTCCGGTCGCAGTGACTCCGCGTGGCACCCGATTCATGGTGAACGCCTGGCGTGTGCCGACCCCCGCCAGGCTGTACACCGAACCGGCAGTGCCGCGGGGCAATTCCACGTCGGCCAGGCAGCGTGTGATCAATTCCTCGGGCGTCGAGTCGAGATCCCAGTGCAGGGCGAAGCGATCCGACGAGAGCACCACCATGGCCCGGTCACCGCGATCGGCTCCGGCCAATTGGGGCGTGTCGGTCCGTCCATGCATGGCCGTGTCGACAAGGACGAGGAGATCGGTGGAGAGTCCCTGCGCCTGCCTGGGCCCGATCTGCAGCCTCAGTTGACCGGCGAGGGACTCGGACAGTTCAAACAGACTCGATTGCAGGGGCATGCCGGAATTCAGAGCCAGTCGGCCCTGCGTGATCGGTTTTGCATGGCCCATCCAGTTGGACTGCAGTACCAGTCCCTGCACCTCGCCATCGGGCACATCCGGCAGATACGGACTCGTGACACCACCGGTCAACAGGGCCTGGATATTCGAGTTGCAGAATTCCGAGTAGGTGACGACCTGTGACTCGTCGAGGAGATGCCGTGGCGGGTTTACGGCAACCGGGTCCTGGGCGACTGGGCCGGAGAGGCAGTCGCCGTCGAAGATGAACAGCCGGGTGTCGTCGTCCCTCCAGGCCGTCGGCGGGAGTTTTGCCTTGATACAGACCTGGTCGAGAAACGTCTCGGCGTCCCAGTTCTGGTCGGTGGCGACCCCCGGCAACAGGAGTCCCCTGTTCTCTCCGCGGATCACCTGGAGGCCATGACGGCCAATGGTGACACGCTGGATTCGCGCCTCGCCTCGCTCGGTCACCTCGGATGGCCCGTGCAGCAGCCAGACTTCCATGTCGAGTTGGTCGAGTTCGTTGGGCGAGATCGGGGGGAACCGGGGATCCTCGCGGGCCGCATTGCGAGCCGCACGTTTGAGAGCCTCGTCCAGCCGAATGGGTTGCCCCTGCATTCCCATACAACTGCGGAGTTGGCCGTTGCGTTTGAGGCTGACGAAGGCCCCGGAGAGAACCTGCGAGGCGGTTCCGGCGAGATCCTGGTCGGGCCAGTCGAGCGGACGATCGAACACGGCGGCGGTGACCGCCCGGGCAGCCGCATCGACGATCACCTGCTGCTGCTGTGAGTCAATTGCACTGTCGGCACTGGAACCAGGAGACGGTTGAGCCACTGGAAGGATCCCCTGGGTGAAGACGGTGTCGATTTGTCCCAACTCGTTGTGTGAGTCGTTTGGCACGATGGGCAGGGCAAACCGTGACATGTCGACGGGTTGCCGTTTCCGTCCCCAGTCGCCTGGTTGAGTTTCGAAGAGTCCGTCGATGGAGGTGCCGCAGTATCGGCAGTTGCCGTTGTCGAGATTCCAGACCCCCAGTTGGTGCCAGTCTCTTTCGATCAACAGTTCCTGGCAACCAGGGCAGTAGGTGCTTTGACGTGGAGTGTCGTTGACATTGCCGACGTAGGCGTATTTCAACCCGGTCTCGAGTGCGATTTCACGTGCCGTGATCAGTGTTTCGTGTGGCGTCCGGGGTGTGTCCTGCATCCGGAAGTCGGGATGAAATGCCGTGAAATGAACAGGAACACAGTCGCCGACGTGTTCAAGGATCCAGTCGCACATCCGTTTCAATTCGTCGGGACCGTCGTTCTCGTCGGGAATCAGCAGGTTGGTGATTTCAAACCACGTGTCAGTTTCGTGTTTGAGCCAGACCAGGGTGTCCAGGACAGGCTGGAGGTGCGAGAGGGTCAGATGTTTGTAGAAGAGTTCGGTGAAGGCCTTGAGGTCAACGTTGGCGGCGTCGAAGCATTCGAAGACCGGTTGCCGGGCGACGTCGGTGATGTATCCGGCAGTCACGGCGACTGTTTTGAGACCCACCTGGTGGCAGGCGGCGGCGGCATCGATGGCGTATTCGGCCCAGATCACCGGGTCGTTGTAGGTGAAGGCCACACTGCGACAGCCGGTGGCCAGGGCGGCCTGGGCAATCGCATCGGGGGTGGCCTGTTCGCTGAGACGCTGGATTTCCCGGGATTTTGAAATGGACCAGTTCTGGCAAAACTTGCAGCCGAGATTGCAGCCGGCCGTGCCGAAGCTGAGCACGGCGGTGCCTGGCAGGAAGTGGTTCAGTGGTTTCTTTTCGATCGGGTCGATGCAGAAACCGGTGCTGCGTCCATAGGTTGTCAGCACCATCTCGCCGCCGACGTTCTGGCGGACAAAACAGAAACCACGGTCACCGTCCTTGAGCAGGCATTCTCGCGGACACAACTCGCAGAGAATGCGTTCGCCTCGCCGGCTCCACCACCCGGCTGATTTCAGCCCATCGTCTCGTTCGGTGGTTGGCGGCAGGAGGACGGAATCGCTCATCGTGGCGAGGATACCGGGACGTCGGGCCTGTTGTCGACGGGGATCCCCGTGCGGGCACGTTGTCGGGCCTGGGCGGCTTCGCTCGCTCGCCCAGCTTCTTCCAGGCAACTGGCCAGCATCAACCAGGCACTGCGATCTCCTGGCTGGCGATCGACATGCCTGGTCAACCGACTGATTGCTCTGTCGTTGCGGCCCCTTTCTCTCAGGACACCGGCCAGGCTCTCGACGTACTCGCCCCGTTGCGGGTCGATCCGGCACGCCGTTTCCAGGTGCGTGATGGCAATGGGCATCAATGTGGGATCGGTAGAATCCCGGGAGGCCTGGCCGAGCAGGACGCCGAGATTGTTGTGGACGCGAGCGGTCTCGACGTGACCGGCACCGAATTGGTGTTCGAGCAGCTCGAGGGCCGTGAGGTAGTGCTGGCGGGCATCGTCGAGCCGGCTGCTGGAACTGACCAGGTTGGCCAACTGGTTGTGTGCCAGCCAACACGCGGGATTCTTGGCCAGCGTGTCTCGCCAGAGTCGTTGCGGAGACCGGTAGAAGCCGACCTGTTGCCAGGTCATTCCGGCAAGCACCGTGACAAGTGCGATCGAAACGGCCCACTGTGTCAGTCGGTCGATGCCGCGAACCCGGGCAACGTGGGCGGCTCCGCCGACAAGCAGGGCGAGCAGACCCGGCATGGCGATGTACTGGTAGTGGTCGGCGACCAGCGAGTAGCGAAAGAAGTAGATGTCGACGAGGCCAAGAACCGGCCCGAGACTCAACAGCGTGTAGAGCACGGCGGCGAGTGGCCCGCGGTTCAACCCGGCCCGGGTGGCCCAGGCCAACGTTCCCAGCACGGCCACCCCGGCCAGCAGTGGCAGCCACTGCGCGACCCGGGTGGGGTCGAATGTCCACAGCGGGTACACGAAGCTCAACTCGATCGGGAGTAGTGCTTTGTGGAGGTAGAACCAGGCGACCGGTCCCGTGGCCATCAACCGCTCGGCCACTCCGGCATCGCGGATTGTTTCTCCGCCAATGGCCCGGACCTGTTGGAACCAGATCTCGACACCGCTCATCACAACGGCCACGACCAGGAAAGGGATCGCGCGGAACAGGTCGGTGCGGGTCACGCGGCCATTTTTCCACCAGGCCAGCAGCAGCAGGACCAGTGGCATCGCGACCACGGCACCCTTGCTGAGCATCGCCAGCAGGAAGGATCCGAGGGCGACCGGGTAGTGCCACCGTCGGTTTGACTTTTCGTACTCGAGAAACTGGTTCAACGACACCAGGTAGAACAACATCGCCAACACGTTCTTGCGTTGAGTGATCCACGCGACGGATTCGACGTTGACGGGGTGGACCGCGAAGACCGCCGCGACCAGCCACGCTCCGGGGATCTCGAGTCTCGCCAGCACTCTCCACAACAGCAGGCAGGCCATGGCATGGCACAGGACGTTGACCACATGGTAACTGATCGGGTCGGGCAACCCGGTGGCGGGATCGGTGCCAAAGACCTGGTGCTCGAGCCAGTAACTGGTCCAGGTCACCGGCCAGTAATTGAAAGCCTCGGAAGAGAACCAGACGGCCGAGAGGCCTCGCTGGTCGACCAGGGCCAGGATCGCGGTCAGGTCGTCGTCATTCCAGATAAACCCGGCGTCGAGGACGGGGGAGTAGGCGAACACGGTGATCGCCAGCAAACCGACGACCCGCCATATGGAGGCTGTCGACGGTCCTGGATCCGTGTCGGCTGGAATGGTTGACGAGGTGTTCATGGCGAGGGAGCGTTAGTGGCCGAGGCGGTGTTGGCAGGAAGGAGGCTGCGGACGAAAGCTTCCAGGGAAACCGCTGCGATGCCGTGAGCGACCTGGTTGGGATGGTGGTCGGTTGGGTGGACCCAGAGTTGCCGCGCGTCCTTGTTGCGGAAAGCCGGCAACAAGTCGTGAGCCGGCAGGCCGATCTCGGCACAGGCGGCCTGGACAAAATCGTGAATTGCCTCGAAGGGATAATTCTCCAGCGACATCAACTCGGGAAAGATGGCCAACCCGACACGGAATCCGTGTGTCCGGGACAACTCGACAATTCGTTCCAGTGCGGCTCGCGATGCGGCCCAGTCCATGTGTTGCGCGGACTCGTTGTCGCTGGAAAAAAATGACCCGGGATCGGTGAAGTAGGCCTGGCTGTAATGGGCGATCATCCGGCGACGCAATTCTCGGGCTCGCCACGAGTACTGACACCAGTCGACCAGCCGTGAATGACGAGCCAGCCCGGTTGGTTGCAGGTAGACCCCGTCACCCTCGCCGTTGTTCCAGAAGGCCACGGCCGATTCGTCGCGGTAGATATCGTTGAGGTAAAAGACGACGAGAACGAGGTCGGGTTCGAGTCCGAGCCAACGCCGCTCCAGGGTGACCTGTTGGTCCCTGGTGTTGTAGCCCTGGGTGCCGGCGTTGAGGACTTCGACGGGCTGTTCGTCGTCGAGTCGATTTTCGAGTCGACGAAGGAAGGTGTCCTCGTCGCGGACACCGACCCCGAAGGTGAACGAGTCGCCCAGTCCGAGCACCCGGAGCGTGCCGGCCGGCTTGTCGCGAGTCACCTCGGGGCCTCGCAGTCCCAGTGCATTGATTGTCATCTCGACACCGTTGTCGGTGTCGAAGTGCCCATGGGGATTGGAGGCGTACTCGACACGGAACCGGGCCTGGGGGGTGTATTGTCCCATTTCGATTCCGGCCAGTGGGCTGTCTTGCTTGATCAGGCCATTGGCCCACATGTCGCTGCGACGAAAGGATTGGCCGTCATAGGCGCTCCAGCGAGGTGGCCTGTAGCGTTCAGGTTGGAGGTCGGCGAGTTGGAGGATGGCCTCGGCGGTGATGAGGCCGACGAGCAGGCCAACGCCAAGGGCCAGCAGTCGTTTCCGGCCACGGGAGGGCGAGAGTGGCATGGGGGCGTCCAACGCGATCGGCTGTGTCGTGGCGAAAGAGGTCGTGTGAGTGTTTTCGAGGTGTCCGGCCCCGTCGTGGTGGTGAGGTGCAGATGCACGCCTGTTACTGATCGGTGGAGGCGGAAGGAGTGCTGTCGTCTGGTTTGGTCCGCAGTCTCCCGATCAGGCACCCCACCCAGCCCACGCCGATGTTGACGGCGAGTGCCATCGGAGAGATCCACTGGAAACTGATCGGGTCGTTGCAACTGGTTCGGACCTCGCCGGTCACCTTGTCGGTGATCTCGATGAACTCGGTCCCGAGCGTATCCGGATGAATCCCAAATCGATCAAACAGCACGTAACTCAGTGGCCCCGAGAACGCGATGACGAAGGCGGTGATGGTTCCAGCGGCGACGCCTGCCCAGACGGCGCAGCGGCTGGGCTTGCGGACGAACAATGCGAAGAAGAACAGCCCGAAGATCGGGACAGTCAGCAGGTTGACCGTCTTTCCGGTCATTTCCGTGATGTTGCCCTGGATAAAACGCATCAGCGTGCTGCTGAGCACGACGATGCCGCCGATCGAGAAGGCCAGGACTCGGGCCAGTTGCAGTTGCTGTTTCTCGGTGATCATCGTCTTGCGGAAGCGACCGATGTAGTCCCGCAGCACAACCGCGGTGACCGAATTGACGCCCGAGTCGATACTCGACATCGCCGCGGCAAACATCGCCGCAACCACCAGTCCGGAAACACCCACGGGCAGGTGGTAGGCGATGTAGCGGGGGAACAGCTTGTCGGCGTTGTCCTTGAGATTGATCGAGGCGGGGAGCTTGTCGGGGTTTTGTTCGAAGAAGGCCAGGACAGCGAACCCGACAGCACACAGGGTGATGGTGACGGTGGTGCCGACGATCAACTGGGTGGCGAGCGCTCGTCGTGCGGCGCGGGCGTCGGTGGTCGCCATGAATCTTTGAACGGTCGTCTGGTCACCACCCAGGGTGGCGATGTACCAGATGGTGGAACTGAGCAGGGCACCCAGTCCCGAGATCCGCAGCTTGAAACTGACGGCACCGTCTTCGATGGGCAACAGGGGTTGGGAGTCCCAGTTGGCGTGCCATGCGGTGGGGATCCACCCCAGTCCGCCGAAGTCCCAACTCACCGTCATCACGACCAGGATCGCACCGCCGAAGAGCAGGACTGTCTGAAGCAGGTCGGTGATCACGACGGCCTGCAGGCCGCCCAGGGAGGTGTAGATGACCGCGACCACGCCCGTGATGGCAGCCACGACGGGAATCCACTTCGGGTCCAGGCCCATCATCACGGTCATCGCTTCGGAGGCCAGGTAGACCAGGAGTGTCATCCAGACCAGTCGCAGTGCCAGGAACATCGTTGCTCCGAGCAGCCTCAAGCCCAGTCCCAGTTTCTCTTCCAGCAATTCGTACGCGCTGGTCACACGGAATTTCATGTAGATCGGCAGCATCACGAAGCCGACGACGAAGAACACGACGGGAAGTCCGAGGATCGCGATCTGGTTGACCGGTCCTTTGCCGGCGGCTTCACCGGGGACGGAGAGGTAGGAGATGGTGCTCAACAGCGTCGCGAACAGGGAGACACCGATCAGGATGGGATTCATGTTCCCGCTGCCGGTGAAGTACTCCTGCATCGACTTTGTCCGGCGGCTGAAATACAGCCCCAGGCCGATTGTCGATACGGCGTAGAGAACGATCAGCACCCAGTCGAGCCATTGCAGGCCGGTCACCGGCGGGGCGGTTTCATTTGTCATGACGCGTTACCCAACTCTGCGGGGGCCCTTGGACCCTCTCGTTTCAGTGTCTTTCCGTTCTCACTTGGCCAGGAACTCTGCCAGTGCCAGGGCCATGTGTGACATGCCCATCCCTCCCCGTTGCTGGTGCTCTCGCATCTGTGGTGCGAAGGCCTCGAGCGTCTGCTGGGCGTAGGTGCGGTACTTGGCGTCTCCGGTGCGCTTGGCCAACCGGACCAGGTTGCGAATGCTGGTGCTGTTTCCCGAGGGGAGCACGCTGTCGAATCCATTTTGTGTTCGAGCCAACAACTCCTCGTGGTTGTGCGAGGTGAAGTAGAAACCGTGACGGGTCTTGTCCCAGTACAGCGAGATTTGTTCGTCAGTCAGTTTCTGGGCTTCGGTCAGCCATTTTTTGTCCCCGGTCGCCTGGTGTAGCGCCAGCAGTCCTTCGACAAGGAACGCGTAGTCGACCAGGTAGGCATGCAGCTTGGACTTGCCCTGGCGGTAGGTTCTGAGCAAGTGGCCGTTGGAGGTGTCGTGGAGCTTGGCCATCAGAAACTCGGCGGCTCGGGTCGCGGCCTGGGTGTATTCGGGCTTCTTCAACACCCGGCCGCCGTCGGCGAGGCTGCGGATCATCAATCCGTTCCAGCTGGTCAACACCTTGTCGTCCAGCAGCGGGGGCTTTCGCTTGATCCGTGTTGCCAGCAGGGTCTGGTGCATCTTTGCGACCCGCGTCGTTTGATCGGTGTCGACGATTGACTGTTCCAGGGGAATGGCCCGGTAGAGCACGTTGCCGTGTTCGAAGTCGGGTTCGTCGACCACACCGAACAACCTGCGGAACAACTTTGCATCGGCTCCAAGCAACGTGTCGATTTCGGCTCCCGACCAGACATAGTACTTGCCCTCGATTGTGTCGGTTTCCGCATCCTGGGCCGAGAAGAACGGGCCGTCGGGGTCGGTCATGTCACGCAGCACGTAGGTGAAGATCCCCTCGGCCACTGCTCGGAATGCGGGTTGTCCGGTTCGGGCGAATGCGTCGACGTACAGGCCGGCGAGTTGGGCGTTGTCATAGAGCATCTTCTCGAAGTGCGGCACGTGCCAGCGACGATCGGTACTGTAGCGATGGAAGCCACCGCCGACCTGGTCGTGGATGCCGCCGTTGGCAATTGCCAGCAGGGTGTGGTCAAGCACCGCGGTCGCCGGTTTTTCCTCGTCCTTGGAGTTCTTTTCCAGTCGGGCGATGTGTGCGAGCAATTCGAGTTTGGGAGGGGTCGGAAACTTGGGGCGATCGGCCCGGCTGCGATTGAAACCGATTCCGCCGTAACGGGTATCGTGTGAGTTGATCAACGAGGCGACCGATGCTCCGACCAGTTCGGTGTCGAGTTCTGCGGAGGCCAGGACCAGGCGACGGCGTAATGACTGGCGGAGGGCTTTCGTCAGCACCGTGGCATTGTCTTCAGCGGACTTCTTGTCCTCGGTCCAGAGCTTGTGCATTGCCTGGAGCACACCCAGAAAACCGGGCGGACGGTTGGGCTGGTCTCGCGGTGGGAAATATGTTCCTCCCGCAACCGGACGCGTGTCGGGGGTGAGAAACATCGAAAGCGGCCAGCCGGTTCCACCGCCGGTCTGGGTGACATAGATGCCCAGAGCAGTCATGTAGATGTCGTCGATGTCGGGTCGTTCCTCGCGGTCAATCTTGATGTTCACAAAGTGTTCATTCATGAACTTGGCGATTTCCGGATCCGAGAAACTCTCGCGTTCCATCACGTGGCACCAGTAACAACTGCTGTATCCGATTGAGAGAAAGATCATCTTCCCCTCCTTGCGAGCTTTCTGGAGAGCCTCGGGTCCCCACGGGAACCAGTCGACGGGGTTGTGAGCGTGGAGCAACAGGTAGGGGCTCGTTTCGCCGGAGAGGCGGTTGGTTCGCTGTTTCTCCGGCGCCGCTTTTGACTTGCCGTGGTCGGTTGTTGCGGGCGGCGTGGTTGCCCCGGTTTTTTTGGCCGGTTTTGCAGCCGGTTCTTCAGGTGCAGCCGACGGTTTGTCTTCCGGCGTCTTTGGAGGAGTTGGTTGGGCAACGGCCTCCGCTTGAGTCGAGGGTGGTGTCTGGGGCGTGGTCTTTTCGGGTGGGGTTGCCGTCTCCACCGGGGTGTTCTCGCCGCAGCCCAGGACCAGGCCGAGGAGGAACAGGAACGATACGGCGGTGAGACGATTCAGTGATGAAGGCACGCTGTGAATCCTTGGTCCAGAATCCGGTGGGGTGGGCTACAGAAGCCACTCGCCAAACCCACGCGGAGTGAGTCGTAGCGGGGTTCAGTATAGCGTGAGTGTTGACGCGGGCGGGAGGAAATGGCGTCAGAGGCTGGTGGTCTGCCGGTGACATTGTCGTCGCCGGAATCAACGACCACCAACTGGTTATCGGGAACGGTCGCGGATCTCGGTGGCCAATCGCTTCTCGAAGGCGGCGATGGCGTCGTTGTGCACGTCCAGCACTCGGGCACGGGCTGCTTCGTCGAGGAACTTTCCATTCTTGCCGATCGCCGCGGCGTGCTGCTTCATTGTTGCCAGAATTTCAGTGGCGACAGCCGTGTCGAAAATCTTCTTGCCACCCATCGTGATGTAGATCGGGCTGGTGTGAGCAAACAACTCGCGGCCCAACAGGTTCAACGGAGTTTTTCGCATCCTTTTGGGGTCACCCGAAACCGACGGCGGAGGCGTGCGGAGAGCGAACCAGCCTGGCCGACTGGTGTCGAAGTTCGTGTCGATCGTTGCCTCGTGGTGGCCGTCGACGGGGCGGGAGGCGGCGGTGGCAACGATGCCACCGTTGTGGACCAGTTCGATTCGTTGGAAGTCCGATCGACTGACAGCACGGCCACGGATCCGGACTTGTCCTCGTTTTGCGAGCGATATCGTGCCACCGATGGGTTGTCCGTTCACCGTGAATTCCAGGAAGGGACCGTTGGTGATGTAGCTGTGTCCGGTTGAGAGTTGTTCGAGCCAGTTGCGTGAGGTCAGTTGTCCACTGACTGGGACGTAGACCCGGGAGAAGTCGTACATGAACCAGTCGGTGCCGGTCGAGAAGGGGACCTTGAGCCCGGCATTGAGGTAGCGGTAGAAGCTGTCGCGATAGCTACTGCGGATGCCCCCATCGAAAATGTTCTGTGCGTCGATGCGGCCGGCCAGCCAACTGGGGAGCGCCTCAAGTCCCCATTCGTTGTGACACCAGACGATGGTGGCACCATCTCGACGGGCGGTTTCGATCCCGCGTCGCAGCGGCAGGCCGTCATGCCCGGACTTCATGATGCCCGGGCCGATCGAAACTGGCAGGATCAGTTTCTTGATGTCCAGCAGCATCACGTGTCCGTAGCCCTGCCCGAAGCCGGCGAAATTGTGCCGGTGTTCCTCACCGTTGCCAAAGACGACTCCCGACTCGGTTGTCAGCTTGGCCAGGTCCCCGGCCGTGTAGCGATTGGAGGTGTAGTTCTGGTCCTCGACGGCACGTTCCAGGTAGGACAGGAAGATCATGTCGAGCCCATCGGCCCGGGGAATCTCCTTGAGATACCGGTCGCATTGCTCTCGCGAGATTTTCATCAGGTGCAGGTGAGTGTTTGCCGAACGCAGGCCCTGTTCGGCAGCACTGTAGAATCGGTTCAGTTTCAGGGTGATCGTCTTGGGGGCCTGTGTGGCGAGATTGATCTGTCGTTGGGAGAGGTCGGTTTCCAGGCCCGAGAAGGCCGCGATCGTGATCGGTTTCCTGGGTAACGCAACAGCCCTGGCCGACGGCAAAACGCTCCACGTTCCGATCCGAGGCTGTTTTTCCAGCAGGCCGACACCCCGGTTCAACAGGGTGGGTAGAGGCACAACCTGGCCGTCCGGACCGGTGACGCGAACCAGTCCGGGCAATTCGAGTCCGCTCTGGGCATCAACCAGCCGAATGGTGACAGGTCGAGTGGGTGCTGGTCTGTCTCGTCCGACCAACAGCAACACGGGCAGCAGCAGACAGGTGGAAAGTGATGCGAGCCGCATAGGAGAACTCCATTTTCGGGAGACTGCATCCTAGCGCCGAATTCTCCGCGGAGCAAACGGCCGGGCTACTCGTCGATCCACTCGGGCACTGCCGGACGGCTTCGAGTCAGTTCCCAGTGTTCCTGGATCACTTCGGCCGCTTCGGCAGCGGTGTTTTTCTTCGACTTGAACAGGACGGTTTCCTTGTCGACCTGCTTGGTCTGTACACCGGCGGACAGCTTGGATGAATCGCGTGCCGCATTGCTCTCGTCCTCGGGCATGTCATGCCCGGCCAGCTGGTACAACAGGGGTCCGACGCGCAGGAGGTCTCCGGGCCGCATGAAGACCGGCCCATCGATTTGTTTGCGGTTGACGAAGGTTCCCTGCTCGGTGTCGAGGTCCCGGACGCGGAGCCCATCGGCGGTCGGTTGGAGTGCGCAGTGTTCGTCGGCAAGTTCTTCAGAGTTGTCTCGGATCTGGCAACTCTTGGCACGTCCAATAGTGATTTCCTCGTTGGGCAACAGCAGTTTCTTGCCCTTGTAGCGGCCCGATCGGATCAGCAGGACTCTCATCGAACTGGCCAGCGCGGCCCTCGAGAGCGGGGCACCGACAATCGAGAGCGATCCTCGCTGGGTTTCGTGGCACTTGGGACAGGTCCGTCCCTCCTCCATTTTACCCGGTGCCAGGCGATAGAACGTGCCACAGAACTGGCACTTCACCGTGACAAAATTGAGAGGCTCCATGGCGTCCATGATCTACTCCCCACAGCGTTTCCCAATACACACCCGACTGGAATTTCGGGATGGAAGGGCGACCACGCCAGCGGCATCAATAGGATCGCACGAACCTCAAAGCGGTGCAAGATGGGGTCTGTGTCGTCGACAATCGCAACAGTTCATTCACGACTGACGTGGGACAGTCAGAGGGTTACCGCAACTGCTGCATGTCATGAGTTTGCCCTGTCGCTTGATGCTGACCTTGAAGCGTTTGCCACAGGTGCAGTTGAAACGGATGGCGCCCTGGTCTTGTGACTTGTCGCGGTGAGATCGCCGGAAGGCCGACTTGCTGACCGACTTGATGGTCTCGAGCAATTCGGATTCCCGGATCGGCTTGGTCAGGTATCCGTCGGCTCCGGCCTTGGCCGCGAGATTCCTGGATGATTCCAGGTCGATGGCCGAGATCACCACCACGGGGACGTTTTCTCGCTGGGCCTTCAATCGTTCGCAGATCTCGAATCCACTTTCTCCGGGTAGAATCAGGTCCAACAGCACCATGTCGGGCTTGTACATGGCAAAGGTCGAGTGGGTCTGGCCTCCGTCCTGGGCGATGCGGACAGAGAAACCATTTTTTTCAAGGATCTTCCTGAGAAACTCGCAGGTTTCATCCTTGTCCTCGACGACCAGGATATTCTGCGTGACGGCCCCACCGGCGTCTCCAGTGTCCACCACGTAACCAACGCCGCGTGACATGTTCACCTCCGTGGAGTTGGTGCTGTGATCGCCCAACCGGGACCCGGGGCAATTCGTGCGTTTTGCAACGCGGGTATCCTATACGTTGTGTCGGATCGGTGATACATGTTCTGTGTTCGCTTGTGCCGTTTGAAGATATGGCCAGTCGGTGAGTGGTCTGGTATTCTGGGGGCTACAGGCGGAGTACCTGTATTCAACGGGAGGAACGTCCAGCGATGTGGTCTTTAGAGGGCAACACGGGACGATTGTGTGACCGGTTGGATCGTCGCGAGATGATCCGGGTTGGTGGCCTCTCGAGCCTCGGACTGAATCTGCCGGGGCTGTTGGCTTCGCAGGCGGTTGCCGCGAGCGAGAATACCGACCCGACCTTTGGCCGGGCCAAGAGCGTGATCTATGTCTGGTTGCAGGGCGGGCCGCCCCAGCACGAGACCTTCGACCCCAAGCCCGATGCGCCCTCGGGAATCCGTGGAGTTTTCTCGCCCATTCAGACCAACGTCCCCGGTGTGCAGTTTTGTGAACTGTTGCCCCGGACGGCCCGGATTGCCGACAAGTTGGCCGTTGTCCGTTCGATGGCCACAGACAACAACCAGCATTCTGGCAGTGGTTACGAGGTGTTGACCGGGTACAAGTACCAGGGGGCGAACCCCCGCAAGATCACTCCCGGGGACTGGCCTTGGTTTGGGTCCCTGGTCAAGCAACTCAAGCCGAGCGAGAAATTGCCGCCGCTGTCGACGGTCTGGATTCCCCAGATCATGCGACTCAACGAGAACGTCACTCCCGCCGGACAGACAGGAGGCTTCCTGGGCCGCCGGTGGGATCCAGACCGGTTCCAGGTGAACCCGATGGACCCCGGAGATGGAGTACCCGGACTGCAGTTGGGGGATGTGCCCACGTTGCGGTTGAAGAACCGGGTCGGGCTGCTCGAGCAGGTCGATCGACATTTTGGTGGGATCGTGCGGGGCCGCGAACCGAAGTTGTTCGGGACGTACCAGGACCAGGCCTTCGACATCCTGATCAATGGACGTGTCCGCAACGCCTTTGATGTCAGCGGTGAGCCGGAGACGCTCAGGCGGCGTTACGGGATGTCAAATTGGAACCAGTTGTTGTTGTTGTCTCGACGGCTGGTCGAGGCCGGCGTGCGGCTGGTGCATGTCAACTGGGTTCGTGAACCAGGTGATTCGGCTGTCGACAACCCGATGTGGGATACCCACGCCCAGAACGCTGATCGACTCGAGGACGTCTTGTGCCCGAAGTTCGACGTCGGATTCACGGCATTGATCGAAGACCTGGAAACTCGCGGGTTGCTCGACGAGACGCTGGTGGTGGCGATCGCCGAGTTTGGCCGCACGCCGAAGATCAATCCGCTGGGGGGGCGAGATCACTGGGGACCGGTTTTCAGCTTCGCCATGGCCGGTGCGGGAATCGCTCCGGGCCAGGTTTACGGAGCCAGCGATCGTCAAGGAGCCTATCCGGCTCGCAACCGGGTGACACCGGCCGACCTGACCGCGACGATCTTTCACCTGTTGGGTATCGACCCGTTCGGGGCATTTCACGACCCACTGGGCCGTGAACTGCAACTGACCAAGGGAGAGCCGATCCGTGACTTGCTGGGGACCCGCGCGGCGACGGATGTTCGGGTTGTTCCGGGCGGGTCGCTGGATCGGGTGAAGCCGTTCGACGGTCGCAAGTTGAACCAGCGGGGTTTCGGTTCGGACACGGTGATCGAGGCCTCTGATTTCGGATCGCGGCCCAAGGGGTGGCGAGCCAAGCCTCTGCTGCCGGTCGACTCGTCCTCGGGATTCGGCGCCTGGCATGTTCCCGGCAGCGAGACGGTGCGGTTGGGCTTCGCGGCTGCCAGGACACCCGCCACCGGGACGGTATTCCTGGGACAGGAAATGATCAATCCGCGGGCTGGAGGTTACCTGGCGAAAATCCGGTTACGTGGACATGGTCCGATCGCAAAACTGGCCACCGCGAAACTGGAGTTCTGCCGGTATTCGACTCTGGTCAAGGATCCATCCCAGAGGCAGACGCTGGTGACGCACGAGTTGCCGGCCGAAGCGTTTCAGGATGACAAGTTCGTGACCCTGGAGTTATCGGCGAGGTTGGACAGCAGCAAACCCGGGGCCAACTTTGCGATTGGTCGAGGTCTCGGGGTGGTTGTCACGTTGTCACCACGGGACGCGGCCAAGAAGGCGGGCGACGAAGCGGCGTGGCTGGAAATCGCAGATATCGAAGTGATATTTACGGGCCGGACAATCAACGAAAACGTGACCGTGTAGCGGCCGAGACGCCGATAACAGGTAAGAGGACCCCGGGGCGGTGGGAGCTGGCTGGGGACAAGAATTGGAGGCACGGACCGGATGCCACTCAAGGGCGCCGATCGAACCGAGGAGTCGGCGATCAACCTGACGCCGATGATCGACATCGTCTTCCTGTTGATCATCTTCTTCCTGGTGGGTGCCCGTTTCACCGAACAGGAGCGGCAGTACGACATCCAGCTTCCCAGTTCCAGCGAAATTCAGCCCCTGACCGGAACCCCGGATGCGCTGGTGATCAATGTTCGCCAGGATGGCACGATCCTGCTGGGGACCAAGCCGATTTCACTGGATGAGCTGGAGGCCGAATTGAAGGACGCGAAGGAGAACTTCGAGGACCAGGCGGTGGTGGTCCGTGGCGAGGGGCAGGGTTTGTACCAGCCGATTGTCAACGTGCTGGGGATTTGTCATCGGACCCAGATCACCCAGATCTCCCTGGCCTACAAGCTGGATGAGGGGGGCAACTGATGTTGCTGGCCGTCGCGGGCGCCGCCCAACAAATCGGAGACCTGCTGGGGATCTCACCGGACATCGCCGGTAAGGCTCTCTGGGCGTGCCTGTTGGCTGGTTTGTTCTGCGCGTCGGTTCACCTGGTCACGATGCTGGTGACCAGGTGGGGTGACAACGACCCGAGCCAGAAATCGTTGGTCTTTTCGATTCTTGTCCACGTGTCGTGCGCCCTGGGGTTGGTGGCGGTCTCGCCGCCGCCGGCGGTTTCGGAGGTCCAGTCGCCGGTGGTGGAGGTGGATGTCAGTCACCAGTTGGTCGAGGCCGACGAGTTGAATCCGGAGGTGGATGGTGGGAACACACCGGCGTGGCAGCAGTTGCCCGAAACCGAGCAACGGCCCCTGGACAGGATTTCGCCAACGCCGCCGGAACTCTCGGAGTTGACGACTCCCGAGCGGGAGGTCGAGAAGACCGATCGGAGCGAACCCGAGTTGAAAGATATCGCGGAAATGCCGGATCGCCCCGAGGCCCGACCGGAACCGATCGAACTGGCCGACAGGGGCAAGCGACAGCGAGCGGACGTACCATTGCTGGTGGATGATCCAACGGCCGAGGCGCGGCAGGAGGTCAGCGTGCCAACGAAGAGTCGTCTGAAGCGGCCACCGGGGGTCTCGGAGTTGAGCGAGAACCAGCCGGTGGCGCGGACTCCAACCCGGGGTGGTGTTGAGCGGTCAACGCCGGCGCCGAAACCGGTGGCTGAGCCGATGGGCATCGAGACACCTCGCGTGGCGTCCACGGCGGTTCCTATCCGACGGTCTCCTCAGGGCAACGCGATTCGTCGGCGAGAGGGACCAGTGGCCGGGACCGCTGGTCTCAAGGTGGCGGGAGCCAGGACATCGACAAACACAAAGGGAGCGGCGACAGGGTCGCCCGCTCCGGAACGATTCACAAGACTCAGACGCCGCCGTCCTGACGGCGAGCGTGATGGTGTGCTGACACGGCAGGCGCCCAGCCGATTGCCCAGTACGCCGGCACCGCGGCCCGGTAGCAGTCGAACGGTGCGGGACGGCGTGGCCAGCCGTTTGCCGGTGCCGGGTCTGCGGCCCAACGTGGTGAAACCCGGAGTGGCATCGACACCACGACGGCGCCGCGAATTGAGCTTGCCGGCGACGTATCGTCTGAGAACTCTTTCGCAGCGGCGGCTGGCAGCACAGAAGTACGGCGGGACCGAGGCGTCCGAACAGGCCGTCGAATTCAGTCTCGCCTGGTTGGCCCGGCATCAGCACCAGAATGGGCACTGGGATTCCGACGGGTTTTCAACGCATTGTCCCGGCGGGCAACGTTGTCAGGATCCTGGAGGCCGGGGATTGCATGGTGATTCGAAGCGGCCCGAGGCGGATCGCCGCGCGGGCTTGCACGCCGACTCGGGGATCACGGCACTGTCGTTGTTGGCATTCCTGGGAGCGGGGTACACGCACGAGGAAGGGTTGTACGCCGACGAAATCAACCGGGCGATCAACTGGTTGATCAGCCAACAGCAGGAGGATGGTTTCCTGGGAAGTCGCGCGACTCGGTACGCTCGCAATTACTGCCACGCGATCGCGTCGTACGCACTGGCCGAGGCGTACGGAATGCAGGCTGACAAAACAAAAAACGTCCGGTTGAAGACGGCGGTCGCTCGCGCGGTCGCTTACATTGTCTCGCAACAGCATCCTCGCACCGGGGGCTGGCGTTATGTGCGGGGCCAGGAAGGCGACATGAGCATGTTTGGCTGGCAGTTGATGGCACTCAAGAGTGCCGAGATTGCTGGCCTGCGTGTTCCCGAGCGCTCCAAGGACCTGATGTTCCAGTTCGTCAACACCCGCAGTCGTGGCCGGTTCAAGGGGCTGGCATCCTACCGTCCCGAGGAGGAGGTGAGTCCGACGATGACCGCCGAGGCGTTGTTCTCCAAGCAGATGCTTGGGATCGCCCGGGATCATCCGGCCAGCCGCGAGGCGGTACAATACCTGTCCTCGAAGAAACCGAAACTGTCGGCCACGAACCTGTACTACTGGTACTACGGCACACTGGCGATGTACCAGTACGGCGGTGAGTCGTGGCGGAACTGGAACGGAAGCCTGCGGAATTTGCTGGTGGCCACCCAGAGACAGGACGGCCATGCCAAGGGCAGTTGGGATCCGAGAGGCCCCTGGGGCAGCTACGGGGGCCGTATCTACTCGACGGCTCTGAGCACGTTGTGCCTGGAAGTCTATTATCGCTTCCTGCCGCTGTACCAGTTGAACGACCGGGCTGCATCTCGGTAGGGCTCGTGGCTCTCAAAGTGGACTGTGGCTGTAGCACAAACTAGACTGGCCTTCGGCCGCCCGAGTGTGGCCCACGGTCCCTTAGCTCAGTCCGGTTAGAGCGCTCGGTTCACATCCGAGAGGTCACTGGTTCAAATCCAGTAGGGACCACTGAG
>CAZYAZ010000077.1:0-1206 GCA_964646205.1 uncultured Planctomycetaceae bacterium
TGGCCGGGGGCGAGGCGGTGGATTCCCGTGAAGCGGCCAAGGCGTTGATCGACCGCAGGGCCTTCGACATCATCCACCCCGACGCCAGCCTGTGTGGTGGAATCGGCGAGGTGGTGTTCATCTCCGAGTTGGCCAACCTCTCGGGCGTTCGCTGCTACCCGCACTGCTGGGGGGCCGATATCATCATCGCCGCCACCGTGCAGACGCTCGCGCTGGTTCCCGATCCTCACTTCGGACTGCCCACCGACACGCCCTACCTGGAACTCGACCAGTCAGAGAACCCCTGGCGCGACGCGCTGGCCAGGGGGCAGATCGAGGTGAAAGACGGCTTCGTGACGGTGCCCCGAAAACCGGGACTGGGAATCGAGGTCGACGAGAAGCTGGTGCGGAAGTACGCGGTCTAGATGCCACCGAACCGGATCACCCGGTTGCATCGACCCGAACCAGGTCGTCGGAAACCGTTTCCGGCCGGGTCTTCTTCCCGTTGAGCATCGTGCCGATCAGCGTGTAGCGAACCATGTACTCGTATGTCACCAACAACACCCCGGTGACAACAACGCAGACCAGGCTGAACTTTGCCCAGGCCGGCATTGGCCACGTCCGGACCACCGTCTGGGCCAACAGGACCAGCGGCAGGTGCGCGATGTAGAGCCAGTACGACGAATCCGAGATGTACCGGACCAACCTGTTCTCCCGCTTCAGGAGGCTCCGGCATAGTCCGATCAGGCCAAAGGTCATGCCCCACGCAAACGCCGCCTGCAGCATCACCGAGAACAGGCGATAGTACGAACTGGGAACCAGTTCCTCGCGGAATCCAAGCTCACCGGTGGCAAAATCGAGCGCCAACGGAAGTACCGCGAAAAGAGTGACCGGCAAGGTGATCCACCACCAACGGCCCAGTTGGTTGTCGCTGTCGTCACAATCGAAATACAGGACCCCGAAACCGAAAAAGACCGAGTAGTAGGCCAGGATGTGAGGGGCGGGAATAAAACCAATGGCGGTGTCGGGTCCGAATTCCGACGCTCCGGGCAACAGCCCCATCAACGCCTGGGGCACCATCGTCAGAGGCAGCAACCACAGGAAACGCACCGGGGTCGCGATCAGCCATCGCGGTGGACCGCGCCACTGCCTGGCATCGACCGCCATGGCATAGAACGCAAATAACACGACCAGCCAACAGAGGTACCAGAGAAACCACAGGTGATG
>CAZYAZ010000077.1:1306-7038 GCA_964646205.1 uncultured Planctomycetaceae bacterium
AGAACGCAAATAACACGACCAGCCAACAGAGGTACCAGAGAAACCACAGGTGATGAAAAACGGGCAGGTAGCTGGCCACCATGTACAAGACAAACAGTAGATCAGCCAAGTCCTCAGGGTCCCCGTCTCGCTTCTCATCTCGCTTCTCATCTCGCTTCTCGTCTCGCTTCTCGTCCTGCGGTTGCGGAGCGGTGACACGGGCCAACATTCCGGCATGGTTGATCATCGGAATAACAGTCGCGACCCCGACCAGGCACGGAATCAGGATCCGTTTGCAACGGTGCACAACCAGGGCATTCAGTCCGCGCCGACGCCACAGCATGGCGGTAAAGAATCCGCTGACCATGAAGAACAACGGCAGACGGAACCCGTGGATCACCGAGAGAACAACGGCGAACGCCTCGTGCTGTTGCGTATCGTGAACTGCCCATCCGCCCTCGGCACCGGGCATGAAGGAAATCGCCGCATGCAGCACAATGCCCAGCAACATCGCCCCCGCCCTGAGCGCGTCCAGGTCGTGTCGTCTTGGAAACGGAGCCAATTTCGAGGCTTCGTTTTTCTCGGTTTCATCCGGACGGACGACATCCTCTTCCGCAATACGACGACGCAACCCGAACAGCTTCACCATCAGAAGAACGAGCAACAAGATGGGGACAATTCGGCCGACACCCATTCCGCCAAAGTCAAAGACACTGATCACGGCGACGATACAGTAGCCCCTGGCCAGGTCGAGAACTCCATCGGCGTCGGAACTTCCCTGTGACCGAAAACAATCGCCAAACGATCGGGCGAGTCTCGGAAACACGTGGAAGTTCCATGCCAGGTTGAAAATCGGGATCAGCAACCACCACACCCGCCTCACTTCCAACTGCCGGTGCTCCTCGGGCAGCGAGTTCAGCAGGTGTCGGACCATCAGGCAGACCCCCGCCATGAAGACCGTGTGGAACAGCAGTGCGACCCCGACCACAAAGACAACGATCGCGACCACCACGAAAAACTCGACCTCGTCTTTGTCTTTGTCCTTGTCCCGATGTTCCTCGAGCAACCTGGTGCTCGTCTCGACATCCCCGGCATGAGCCGCGGCCCCAGCACCTGTCACGCCGTTCTGACCAGGCGTCTCACCGGAAACCTCGGTGGCCGCCGAAGCCACTCCGCCGGGCGGATCCTCTCCCCGGGCGACCCCCTGGAACGAGTTGGACACCAGCAGGGCCAGGCCCATCAACACGAAGTGAAAGGTCCCCGCACCACGCCAACTGAAAGCGGGACTGGGGGGACGCTCGAGCATTCCGATGACTCAGGCGAAGAGTGGTTGGATCACCGACCCATTTCGAACCAGCGTGACCGGACGTCCGACGTTGGTCTGGAACTCGGTCTTCGGATCGATCCCGGTGTTCTGGAAAAATGATGCCGCCAGGTCATCCGGCGAGAACCCGTCCCCACTGGGGGCACTCGCGGTCGCATCGGACGCACCCACCACGGTGCCACCCCGGACGTCGCCACCGGCCAGCAGTGAACACATCGCCCTGGCCCAATGGTCCCGCCCCCCGCCACCATTCACCCGCGGAGTGCGACCAAACTCTCCGGTGACGAACAACGAGGTCGAATCGAGCCGTCCTCGATCCTCGAGCCGTTGAAGAAGAGCCGAGAGGCCACGATCAAACGGAGGCAGCAGCGTGCGGAGCTTCGAGAAGTTGTTCGAGTGCGTGTCGAAGTCGAACTCGGCCGGTCGCAGCCGGACGGTCACAAAATGCACGCCCGCCTCGATCAATCGACAGGCCAGCAACAGTGTCTGCCCAAACTCGTGCTTGCCGAACCGGTCGCTCTCGGACGTCTTTTCCCTGGACAGATCAAATGCGGTTCGAGTCCGGGGAGAACTGATGATCTGGTAGGCCTGTTCGGAGAACCGGTCCAGCGAACGCACCTCGTCATCAAGCTTTTCGAAGCCACGGAAGGCCGTATCGAGATCATCCAGCAGTTGCTTCTGCCGACCGTAACGGGCGACGGTCAATCCATCGTCCAGCGTCACGCCACGAACACGGTAAGGAAAACCGTGACGAGGCTTCTCGGCCGTCAGGGCACTGTACTGCGTGCCCAGGTAACCCGGACCCACGAACGACTCGTCAATCGCCACGTAGGTTGGCAGATCACGGGCGGAGGGGTGCTGGCGAGCCACCACGCTGCCGTACTCGGGATACTGCAGCACCGGAGTCGGCAGGTTGCCAGTCAGCACGTACTTCTTGCCAATCCCGTGGTCGGCCAGGTTGTGAGTCACACCGCGAACAATCGCGTAACGGCCAAAGTCACGAGCCAGCATCGGCATCTGCTCGCAGATCTGCACTCCGGCCACCGACGTGTCGATCGGTTTGAATTCGCCCCGGTATTCGGATGCCGCTTCGGGCTTGAGATCGAAGGTGTCCTGGTGCGAGGGACCACCTTCCAGAAAGACGAAAATCGCCGATCGCAGGCCCGAACCCGCTTTTCCAGCGGCTTGCAGTTTCAGCCCCTCGGCCAGTGTCAGCCCGGCGCCCAGGGCGCCGACCTGCAGCAGGGAACGGCGGGTGATTCGTGATTCGGTGGAGATATTCATGGTCTGTATCGTGCCTGGTCCGTGAGACCGGACCCGGAATCGGGTTGGATCAGTGATTCAGCACGAACTCCTTGGTATTAATCAGCGCCCACAACAGGTCCCGCAATCCATCCGGGATCGACTTGGATGTCGCCAGGTGACGTTCGGCCCGGGAGACCTCGGTCGCACTCGGCGGACGACCCACGGTTCTCAGCCAGGCCAGCCGAATCCAGTTGGCCCGGTCCCGGGCCGTCGGCGCAGCTCCCGGCCCGGTCGCCACCTCGGCCACCTCGTCGATCCAGCCACTTTCGTCCAACCGCATCCGGATCAGCGGATCATTGTGCAGGAACACCGTCTGCAACAACGACGGTTGACTGACCCGTTCGCAGTCACAATTGAGCGAACGCGACGGCTTGCCAAAAACATTCATGGCGTAGGTCCCGGCCATCCGCATCGACAGGAAACCGGTCGCCCTCCGCTGCAGGTTGCTACGAACCGCCTGGACCTTGTCGGTTGATACGGTGGCCTGCTTGACCGCATCGTAAATCACCTCGGCCGGCAAACGACGCGGGATCGCCCGACTGAAGTTGCGACGATCCTGCGGGTTTGTTGCGTTCGGCTTCCAGCTCCGCTGGTAGGCCTGGCTGCTGGCAATTTGCCGATGAAGCCACTTCATGTCGTACCCGCTTTCGATGAAGCCGGCTGTCAACCATTTCAACAACGCCGGATGACTCGGTGGGTTGGCCGGTGTGAAGGCATCGGGAGGATCGACAATGCCAACGTGGAAGTAACTGGCCCACACCCGGTTGACGAAGGCCCTGGCAAACCACGGGTTCGTGGAATCACTCATCCATTCCATGATCGGCCGCCGTGGATCGCCGCCCGCCTGGATCGTCACGGTCCCACTTCCCAGCAACTGCAACTCCAGTGGCTCGTCGGTCCGCGACACCAGGTACGGCCATCCCACAACCTCTCCGGCCCTTGCAGCGGCAAAACCCGGAAAACCCGGACCCTTGCCTCGGGCCCGAACACCCTCGAAGAATCGGGTGAACTCGGTGAAGTCCTGTTGTGTCCAACGATCAAACGGATGCTTGTGACACTCGGCACACTGCAACTGGATCCCCAGGAAGCTGTGCGCAAAAGCCAGCGCCTTGGCCTTCGGTTGAGCAATACTGTTGCGGGTCCAGTAGTGAGGCATCGTTTTCCGGGTGGAAAAGTCGGCAGGGTTCTCTCGTCTGACGTACGACGACATCTCGGCCGAGTACTCGCCGGCGGTCTGATCACCCTGGCGACCCTCCGAAAGCACGATGCCCTCGACCAGCTTGTCGTACCGCAGGTTCTCTGCCACGCGACGATGCACCCAGCGGTACCACTGGATCGACAGGGCCTGTCCCACTTCCAGCACCTGGGTCTGGGCCGTCGGGCTGCAGCCGGTGAAGTCACAGATCTTGTTGGTCCACCACGCCGCGTAAGCGGGCCGATCGAGCAGTTCGCTGATCTTGCCGGATCGCTTGTCCGGACGTTTCGAGGCCAGGAACGACTCGATCTCGTCGGGCGACGGCAAGGAACCGGTGATGTCGATACTCGCACGCCGCAGGAATTCGGCATCGCTGCACACCGCCGACGGCTTCATTCCCAACTTGGCGAGCTTGGCCTCCACGAAACCGTCAACCGGGTTGGCAAATGTCCCGCCGGGCGGATCGAGCGATCGCCCCCCCCTGGGCCTCATCACCGGAACCGCGGCCACTCCATTGTCGTAGAATACGACAATGTGCGTGTCGCCGATTCCGGCGACAACCGAGCGACCTTTCGAGTCCACGGTGACCACCGAATCGTCGTTGCTCCGGAACCGGCACAGGCCGGTCACGTCTTCACGTGTTCCATCTTCCCAGGTGGCCACCACCGCCAACGGCACCTCCGACTGCTTGTCACCAAAGACGATCTCGCTGGGCGAGACATCCAGCCGCAGCAGCGACCTGGACGATTTGGTCCCCCTGGCTCCCGACTCGATCCATCTCAACAGCAGGCGGTGTTCCCAACTGCCAGGTTCCAGCCGCTTGCCCCCCTCGTGATCGGTCTTCAGTGTCGGCTTGCGGAGCACCAGGCTGGCGGCCGCGGTCGACGTGTTCACCCGTGGCCCGTCCTCGGAGGTGGCCTCGGCCGACAACGCCGCGTGATCGCGGGAAAAATCGAACCCGAACAGCGACAAGCGAAAACCACCCTGTCCCTGGAACGATCCGTGGCACTTGGCCGAGTTGCAGCCAAGCCGTCCCAGGAGCGGAACGACGTGTTTCTGGAAATCGGGCACCTCGCGAACATCGGTCCCGGCAAAACGTTCCGACACCGGACGCAGCGGCTCAGCCGCCTGGACAGGGCCCAGGCACACTGCCACCAAACACGCAGCAACCCGAATCGCCGACAGGGATCGGGACAAACCGAAAACCCATCGGCCAGTCAACACGGTCATTTGCCCGACTTCCCTTTGTCCCCGGCCGTTGTGGCCGCCTGTTTCTTGAGTTCTTCCACCACGGTGAATGAATCGACGGTCGGATCGGTGTGCACCGCCCCCACGCGAATCCGATCACCGATCTTCAGATCACCGAACCTTGCCCGGAACTTCTGGTCAAAGAATCCTCGCATGCTCATCAAGCGACCAACACTCGCCTTGGGATCAGTGGCCCGGCTGCTCTTTTGCGAACTCTCGATCGAGTTGATTTTCAGGGTCAACTCGTAACCCTGGTCGGATTTCTCGGTGATGGTTCCCACCACGACTCCACGGAATCCACGAAACGACTCGGCCGGCACCGGATAGGTCTCCGGATCGAACGGAACGGCCCGTTCGAGCACGGTGGCCTTGGGCGACAGCGAGAAGGTCGTGCCCTGGAGCGTCCCGGATCGGAACTTCAGGGTTTCTCCTCGCTTGATCAGCAACAGCGTGTCCAGCCAGGCCCCGGAAATCCCGACCACCTTGACCGTCTTGCCAACCACCGTCTGCTTCAGGCTCCGGTCTCCATAGATCGCCGTGATGTAATCCACGTCCAGGGTGAACTCGCCCAACTCGACATCCTTGGACTTCAGCCGACCGATCACGATTGAATAGAACGTGTTGGCTCCGCCTTTTTTGCCACCTTTTTTACCGCCCTTCTTCGCTCCCTTGCCTTTCATC
>CAZYAZ010000077.1:7138-9048 GCA_964646205.1 uncultured Planctomycetaceae bacterium
TCCGCCTTTTTTGCCACCTTTTTTACCGCCCTTCTTCGCTCCCTTGCCTTTCATCGCCATGGCCTGGCCGCCGGCACCGCCGACCACGATCGATGTCATCGCACCGATCTCCGTCCCGGCGAACTGTTTCCGGAAACGCTCACCGACGAAGACGACTCTCGATTTTTCCTCGGCGTCCTTGGAAGGGACCTCGAAGACAACGATGTAGTCCTTGCCCCGGACCCCCTTGAAGGTCAGCCTGGCGACCACGGGTGCCGGCCCAAGTTGCTGGACCCCGGACTTCACGGTTCCCGGCCTGGGTTTCTTACCACCGGCTTTTGCAGCCGCCTCCGTGTACTTGGCGATCGCCTCTTTCTCGGTCATCTCGCCCGCGGCCACCGCCGCCTTGAGTTTCCGCCCCAACTCCTTCAGGTCGACGGACGCCTCAGGGGTCTCCGATGGTTTGTCATCACCACCACCAGCAGCAGCCTCCTTGTACTTCGCGATCGCCTCTTTCTCGGTCAACTTTCCGTTCGCCACGGCGGCTTTCAGTTCCACGGCAAGTTTCTCGAGTTCCGTTTCGGAAAGCCGCACGGGCTTCTTCGCAGGAGCCGACTTTGCCGCCAACCGGGTCGCCGCAACACGGGTGAACCCCCGGGCCACGTGGTACAGGTGTTTTTGCGACCGCAGGATCAACGCCTTCCCGGCGACAGCTGGCGACGCGATGAAACTCGCATCCATCCGGTTCTCGGCAACCAGTTGGAACTCACGTTCGGCCGAGATCACAGAAATCCGCCCCTCCTTGCTCGAGAAGTAGATCTTTCCGTCGGCCAACAGCGGTGACGCCCAGTGGCCTCCTCCCACGCGTTTTCGCCAGATCTCCTCGCCGGTTTTTGCTTCCAGGCACCTCGCGATGCCGCCTTTTTCGGTCACCGTGAACAACAGGTCATCAACGATGATCGGCGATGGGATGTGCGGGGTGCTCCGGGTCGTGCTCCACTCGACGTGGGTGTTGGTGACATCGCCGGAACCGGTGGGACGAACGGCCAGGAGATGACCGGTCAGGCCACTCGTGAACAGGTAAACCAGGCCATTGTCAAAGAGCGGACGGCACGCGACATTGAATCCACCCAGGTGGTGCACACGCCACAGTTCCTTGCCCGTGACTGGGTCGTAGGAAATCGTCGCTTCGGCGGCCGGAGCAATCAGTTGCCTCCGCCCACCCAGTTCAATCAGCTTGGCTGTCGCGAACGACTTCTTGTTGTCTCCGGGCTTCTCCTTTTTCACTTTGTCCGGATCAATGCCCCGGGCCCTCAGCGTGGCATCCCAGTCGGACTTCACGTTGCGGTCTCGCACCCACCGCGTTTTCCCCGTCTTCTTGTCCAGCGCCACAAAGAACTGCTTGTCGACTCCATCGAACGCCACGAACAGTGATTCTTTGTCGACGATCGGCGACGATCCCGGCCTCACCCGGTGATCGCAGTGAAAATCGCGGCGCTCCCAGATCTTCTTGCCGCTGGCTGTGTCCAGGCAGGCCGTCCCGTAGCTCCCGAAATGCACGTAGATCCGTCCCTGCTCTATGACCGGAGTCGACGTCGCATGACTGTTGAGGTACGAGTACGCCGACTGCGGCTTGGTGACATCAAACACCTTGATGTCGTGAACGATCTTGCCGCTGTTGAGATCCACGCACAGGGCAAACAGTTCACGGCCATCCTCGCGGGCGGTGGTCAGCCAGACCTGGGTGCCCCACACGACCGGAGATGAATACCCCTTGCCGTGAATTGCCGTTTTCCAACGAACGTTTTTCGTTTCACTGAACTCAACCGGCAGATCCTTTGCACCACTGCGGCCATCTCCGTCGGGACCACGAAACTGGTTCCAGTGGGCCTGTGTTTTCCCTTCGTCGGCGGTCGCAACAGCGACCAGCA
>CAZYAZ010000077.1:9148-23133 GCA_964646205.1 uncultured Planctomycetaceae bacterium
CGGCCCAATCAGTGAAACAGAATCCGTTTTGCCGCGGCTGAATTGAACATCTTTCGCCCCGAGTGACCGATTCCGGGAACCGCCTCGAACACCGCGTTCCTGGACCACTCGGGAAACAACCGGACGTACATCCGGTAATTCCGCCATCGCTCGAAACGGTGTCGGCCCTGGGCCATCGCCGGTGGACTCGTGGCGAGGTTCTTCGAGCCCATGTCCAGCGTGCCCCCCAGGTAATAGACGCGTCGTGCCTGCATCTGCTTGAGGATCGCGTCGTGGCCACGGGCCTTCATGTAGACGTTCAGATCATCCAGGCCGTACTTGTACCGGTTGAAATCCTTGGCAGACTCCGGCTCGGCAAACATCCCCACCCGACCCGGAACCGGTCGTCGCTTGTCGAGATAAATGTACGACGACGGGTTCATCACCAGGAACTTCAACCGGACTCCCTGGTTGACCCTGGCCCGCCCTCCCGCCGCATACCGGTTGACGAACTGGCCGCCGGCCGAGTGCCCGGCGATCACGACCTGCGACAGGTTGGGAAACCTCTTGCGGTCTCGAAGCCGATCAAACACCTCGTCGATCACCTGGAAGGAACTGATCCGCTTGGGTTTCAGTGATCGGTGGCCGACCGACCAGCCTCCCGTCCAGACGTGCAACTGCGTCGCGGGCTTGTCGGTGGCGATCGGAAACCTGGGTGCCACGATCGCTGTCCCGATTCCCCGATGGTCAGCCAAAGCACTCTCCACGACCGAGCGAAAGTAGCTGTTGGCCGTTCGACCCAAACCGTGCACCACGATGACGACCCGGCGAACCGACCGATGCTCCCGGTTGAACGGATGAGTGCGATAGTAGACAACGCCACCACCCTGGCTGGTCGTCAACGTCCCACGAAACTTCTCGGGATCGATCTGCTCCGCCGCATTCAATGGCAATGGCAGGGTGACGCACAGAAACAACACTCCAATGCAAACCGCACGCATCCGCACGCTCCAACAATTTCGTGCCGAAGGGATTTCCGGTCACCACCACTAACACAGTCGAATATCTACATTCAATCAACGATCATCTTCAGTTGAATCGCGATTCGCGAATCAGCAACACCATGCGGAACCAGATTGCGACACTTCCAGGCAATGGACCGACCATGACACGCCCACGACAATGCCTCGCCTCTCTGTCCCTGGCCCTGTCCCTGGCCCTGTCTTCCACGGTCGGGGCCGCCGAGCCGCTGCACGAACGAGTGCGACACGCCCACGCCAACAGCAACGGCGTGAAGATCCACTACGTCACGCTCGGAAAGGGACCCCTGGTCGTCATGATCCACGGCTTCCCTGATTTCTGGTACACGTGGCGTCACCAGATGGAGGCCCTGGCCGACGGCTACCAGGTCGTGGCACTCGACATGCGAGGCTACAACCGCAGTGACAAGCCGAAGGGAGTCGAGCACTACGACGTCAGGTTGCTGGTCGCCGACGTGGCGGCGGTCATCAAGCACGTCGGAGGGAAGCAGGCCACGATCGTCGGCCACGACTGGGGTGGAATGGTCGCTTGGCAATTCGCCATGGCACTGCCCCGGCAATGCAGCCGCCTGGTGATCCTCAACCTGCCGCACCCCCGGGGCCTCACCCGCGAACTGGCCAACAACCCCCAGCAACAAAACAACAGCGCCTACGCCCGGGCCTTTCAACTGCCCGGAGCCCACAAGACACTCACCGCCAAGGGACTCTCCGGCTGGGTCAAGAACAAGCAAGCCCGTGCACGATATGTCGAGGCGTTCCAGCGATCCGACTTCGAGGCGATGCTCAACTACTACAAGCGGAACTACCCACGGCCGCCCTACAAGGAGGACACCTCGCCGGTGGTTCCGGTCAAGGCGCCGGTGTTGATGTTTCACGGACTCAACGACCGGGCATTGCTGCCCGGGGCTCTCAACGACACCTGGAAGTGGGTCGAAAAAGATCTGACGCTGGTGACCGTGCCTGGCTCGGGTCACTTCGTACAACAGGACGCAGCCGGGCTGGTCTCGCGAACGATGAGAATGTGGCTCGACCTCAAGACCGGTCCCCAATCAACGAACTCGCGCTGACCTCTGACCAGGCCCCCTCACCGGCCGGAACACCCCATGACACGACTCACCCACCATCGGTTGATCGCTCGAACCCTCCTGGGGTTCACCCTCGCATGGGTAATGACCGGGGCTTCCGGGACAGTCGCAGCCGAGAAGAACTTGTACTTCGACATCCAGGTCGTCGATGCGGCGACGGGGCGGGGCGTGCCGCTGGTTGAGCTACGAACCGTCAACGGCATCAGCCACCAAACCGATTCGGCCGGACGGATCGCTTTTCACGAACCGGGGTTGATGAACCAACGCGTGTTCTTTCATGTCAGTAGCCACGGCTACGAATTTCCAAAGGATGGTTTCGGCTACCGGGGAACCCGGCTGCAAATTGTCCCCGGTGGCAAGGCGACGCTGAAAATCAGGAGGCTGAACATCGCCGAACGCCTCTACCGCGTCACCGGCGGCGGCATCTACCGTGACAGCCAATTGCTGGGACATCCCGTCCCAATCCGCCAACCGGTGCTCAATGGCCAGGTCCTGGGTTCCGACAGCGTGGTCACCGCGGTCTTCCGGAAACGCATCTACTGGTTCTGGGGCGACACGAACCGGCCGTCGTATCCACTGGGCAACTTCCACGTCCCCGGCGCCACCTCTCAAAGGCCCGGCACTGGCGGCCTCGATCCCGAGACAGGCGTCAATCTCGAGTACTTCCTCGGCCGGGACGGCTTTGCCAGGCCCACGGCCAAACTGCCGGGACAGGGACCAACCTGGATCAACGGACTGGTCACGTTCACCGATTCCCGTGGCCGCGAACGGCTGTTCGGAATGTACGTCAAGGTCAAGCCACCCCTGACGATCTATCAGCGAGGACTGATCGAATTCGATGCCAACAAACAGAAATGGACCAAGATCGTCGAGTTCGATCTCAAGGCACCACTGTTTCCCTTTGGACATCCGCTGAAACGGACCGAGAACGGCGTCGAATACATCTGCTTCGGCGACCCGTTTCCATTGGTCCGGGTCGAAGCGACCGCCAAGAAACTGGCCGATCTCTCGAATTACCAGGCATACACCTGCCTGGTCCAGGGCGGCGACGAGAAGTCACTTGATGTCGAACGCAGTCGAGGGGAACTGAAATGGCGTTGGAAATCCGATACGGTTCCATTCACGCCTCAACTGCAGGCCAGGTTGATCAAGCAGGGCCGCATCGAACGCCGCGAAGGACTGTTCCAACTGCAGGACAAGGACGGGAAGCCGGTCCTGGTACACCGTGGATCGGTCTGCTGGAACAATTTCCGCCGGAAGTGGATCATGATCGGGACCCAGCAATTCGGCTCGTCGTTTCTCGGCGAGGTCTGGTACGCCGAGTCCGAACAACCAACCGGGCCCTGGACCCACGCCAAAAGAATCGTCACTCACAAGAACTACAGCTTCTACAATCCCAGGCAGCACCCGTACTTCGACAAGCACGGCGGGCGGGTCATCTTCTTCGAAGGCACCTACACCACGCTGTTCTCGGGCAACAAACAGAAAACACCCCGCTACGACTACAACCAGGTCATGTACAAGCTCGACCTGGCTCACCCCGACCTGCAACTGCCGAAACCCGGCAAACCAGCGGGCAACCAGTAAACCGAACAACCAATTGACCTCACTGCAATTCCAGGGAACAACGACTGATGGGCAAGTTTCTATTCGACAAGGACGTGCGGATCACTCCTCTGCGGAACAAGACAATCGGCGTACTGGGTTACGGCAACCAGGGCCGGGCACAGGCGCTGAACCTGCGAGACAGCGGGTGCGACGTCATCGTCGGCAATCGACGCGACCGATACTACAAGACCGCCGTCGCCGACGGCTTCGACGTCGCACCGATCCGCGAGGTCGTCCCCAGGGCCGACATCCTGATCATCGCGATCCCCGACGAAATCCAGCAACAGGTCTACGAGAAGCACATCCGCGACCACCTGCTGCCCGGGCAGGTCATGGACTTCGCCAGCAGCTACGGGATCCGGTTCGAGTGCATCGTGCCACCCGATGACATCGACGTGGTGATGATGTCGCCACGCGCCATGGGTGTCACGGTCCGCGAGGCCTACGAGGCGGGCAAGGGTGTGCCGGGCTTTGTGGCCGTCTGGCAGGACGTCTCGGGCAAGGCTCGCAAGATCGCACTGGCACTGGCCAAGGCCGTGGGATGCACACGGGCCGGTGTGTTCGAGTGCCGGTTCGAGGACGAATCGGACATCAACCTGCTGGGCGAACAGGGATTGTGGCCTTTGTTCACGCAGGCCCTGCTGCTGACCTACGAGGTGGCCGTCGAAGCGGGGATTCCACCCGAGGTGGCCCTGATCGAGTACTGCGCTTCGGGAGAAGCCTCGGAGATTTTCCGGCAGATGGCACTCGACGGAATCGTCCGCCAGGCCCGGTTCCATTCGCCAACGTCACGTTACGGCACGTTGACCCGGGCCGAGAAACTGCCCAACAAGGCCATGAAGGACCGGCTACGAAAAGCCATGGACGGTATCCGCAGTGGCCGGTTCGCTCGCGAATGGGCCAACGAACAGGCCCAGGGATATCCCGACCTGACCCGGCTGATGAAGGAAGCCGAAAACCACCCCATCACCAGGACCGAACGAAAAGTCCACGCCATCACCAGGTGCCCGAACAACTACTCGGTCGATCCGTCCTGATCCCACCACACATTCAATCCATCCATGATTGACCTCACTTATTACCTACTGGCCGCGCTGGCGGTGCTGGTGTCCATCCTGTTGTGGCTCACCAACCTGCTCACGCTGCCGGGCAACTGGGGCATCCCCATCGTGGCCCTGGGACTGGCCTGGGGATTTCCCATCGACGCGGCGACCGATGGGCCTGGAATTGGCTGGGATTCGGTTGGAGTTCTCTTCGGACTGGCATTGTTGGGCGAGGTGCTGGAATTCGTGGCCGGCGCGGCGGGAGCCGCCAAGCAGGGGGCCAGTCGGCGAGCCATTGCACTCTCGCTTGTTGGCTCGTTTGCCGTCAGCCTCCTGGGGGCCGTGTTGCTGGGTGGACTGATTCCGATTGTCGGCGCACTCCTGGGAGCCGTGCTCGGTGGCGGAGCCGGGGCCTGGTGTGGTGCCTACCTGGGCGAAATGTGGAAAGGCCGCAGTGCCCCCGAGCGGATGGCGGCCGGGCGTGGAGCCGTGATTGGCCGCGTTCTTGGCACCGTTTCCAAGCTGCTTGTCGGAGCCGTCATGATCGGCGTGATCTCCGCCGCTGCATTCATTTGAAACGGCCTGAACGGCTGACTGTTGCATTTTGATGCAGTCGGTCAAATCTGGATGGTCCCGGATCTCCCGGTCGACCTCCATTTTTCTCTTTCCTTAAATCGTTTCTATAAAACGGCTTACGTTCCGATTTTACAGAAACCAGGTTTTTGGCATGCCGGTTGCGTTACTCCCAACCATCCGATCGGGTGCTCCAATTCACCGGAGCACTACTCACTCACCCCCCTCTTTTCCCTTCAGGAGATCTGTGATCATGCGTAAGCTCAACCTGCTGTTGTTGTGTGGGACAGTGTTGTCATTGGGATTCGCGCTTCCCGGGGAAGCACGAGCAGATGACCGTGACACTCCGTTTGATGTCTATGCCCGATACGCTCGCAAGATCGTCTCGATCAGCGAGCGTGGCGCTGGTGCCATGGACGATGTGGTCGAGGCTGCGGTTCCACGCATCCGCCGACTACAGAATGCTGGTGAATTCCGGCGTGCCCGAGCCATGGCCGCGCGAGCAGTCGGCAAGATCGGGTCACTTGGTGACAAGACCCACCGTGCACTTCGCGAGTGCACTGGGAACGGCGTTCGGGCGTTGATGCGTTTCGAAGGCCATGTGCCTCCGGAAGTCCTCAGAGCATTGATCAGTGATCTGAAGGACCTGGCCAAACGTGCCGCTGGCTACGTGTCGGACGTCGAAGACGACTCGATCGAGACCATTCGGAGCCTCTTTCCACAGGTTTCGGATGATCCCGGCCGAGTGTAATCGCAATTCCTGCCCCCGCGGGGGGACCGGTTTCCGCCTTTCGGCGGCGCCGGTCCCCCCATTTTTTTGTGTGGACATCGCCGCCCACCCTGCAAGTCGGTCCATCCAGCTTGTCGAACACTCTGGACCGCCTACGATGTTGGTAACGACGGTCCCGCGACACTCCACAACCAACGTGCCCCGGGGGGAGCAATCGTGCAGCACAAGAGCCGACACACCACGACCTGGACCGTTCTCAGCCAGTGGGCCGTCGCGTTGTTCCTGGCACTCCCGGTCGTGGCCGACGCCGACGAGATTCCGCCACCCAATATTCTTTGGCTTTCGGCCGAGGACATCAGTCCCCACCTGGGCTGTTACGGCGATCCGCACGCCATCACTCCCCACCTCGATCAACTCGCCACCGAAGGCATCCGGTACACCCACGCCTTCACCACCGCCGGTGTCTGTTCCCCGTGCCGCAGTGGCATCATCACCGGCATGTACCAGACCACGCTGGGCACTCACCACATGAGATGCACGGCCGTGCTGCCGGAATTCATCAAGCCATTTCCGGTCTACCTGCGACGGGCAGGTTACTTCTGTACAAACCGATCCAAGACCGACTACCAATTCAAGCATCCCCCCGAGACCTGGGATGCATCCCGGGGCAAAAAAGCACACTGGAGACACCGTCCCAAAAAAGACCAGCCGTTCTTCGCGGTGTTCAATTTCACCGGTTGCCACGAAAGTGGAATCGCCGGTCCGGCCAAGTACCGGTCGGTCACCAGCAAGTTGACTCCCGCCCAACGACAGGATGCGGCAGCCCTCTCCACCCTGCCACCCTATTACCCGGACACCAGGGTGGTCCGCGAGGACTGGAAACGGAACTACGAACTGATCACGGCGATGGACGCCTGGGCCGGTGACCTGATCGATCAACTCAAGGCGGACGGACTCTACGAGAACACGATCATCTTCTTCTGGTCCGACCATGGCGTTGGGCTGCCACGGGCCAAGCGGTGGCTCTACGACTCGGGCACGCACATCCCACTGATCGTCAGGATCCCCGAAAAGTACAGGGGCAGTGCCGGCCCCGCACCCAACCAGGGTCGACCCGGCACGGTCACCGACCAGCTGGTCAGCTCGATCGATTTCGGCCCCACGGTGCTGAAATTGGCCGGAGTGTCAGTGCCCGACCACGTCCAGGGCGAACCCTTCCTGGGCCGTGACCTCGGTCGCCCCCGACGGTACGTCTTCGGAGCCCGCGACAGGATGGACGAACGCTACGACATCATCCGCATGGTCCGCAACAAGCGGTACAAGTACATCCGCAACTACGAACCCCTGAAGACCTTCTACCAGTACATGAACACCCCCGAGAAGGGGGCGACAATGAGCGAGTTGCGACGATTGCACGACGCGGGACAGTTGTCGCCGGCGGCCGAACGACTTTTCTCCAACCGGAAACCGGTCGAGGAACTCTACGACTGCCAGGCCGATCCGCACGAGCTCAACAACCTGGCCGGTGACAAGCAATACCACTGCACGTTGGGCGGCATGCGAGCCGTCCACCGAAGGTGGGTCCGGGAGACCGGGGACCTGGGAGTGATTCCCGAGGGGATCATCACCGAGCGAACCCGAAAACTGGGAAACAGCTACGCGATCCTGCGGCAGGGTGACACCAAGCGGGCCAACCTGCGATTGTTCGACATGGCCGCCAGGGCCTCATCCGGACACAAGGAGTTCGCCACCCTGGTCGAGGGATTCGCCGCGGCGGACGCTGCGGTTCGGTACTGGGCCGCCACCGGTGTCGGCAATGTGGCCGCCAGCAAGTCCCCGGCCGTTTCGGGCACCCTGGTGGTCAAGGCGAGAGAGACCGCCACACGGGGCCTGGAAGACAGCTCGGCCTCGGTCCGGATTGCCTCGGCCCGCGCGCTCTGCCATCTCGACCGACCCAAGGACGCCCTGCCGGTGCTGATCAAGGAACTGACAACCGGAAACCAGTGGGAACGCCTGCAGGCAGCCATTGTCCTGGACGAGATCGATGAACAGGCCCGACCGGTTCTCGAGCAGATGCGGGTCGGCCTGACATACCAGGAAGGTTTCAATTCCAACGGCAAGTACCGTGTCCGGGTGATGAACCGCGCCCTGAACGAACTGGAAGGAACCAACCGCACCGTTCCCTGAACGGGGAATCGGACACCCCGGCGGGTGCTTTTCTCTTCGCCGCGACGATCTGCAGAATCGGATTTCAATTGCTCGCCGCTCGTTTCGGCGACGCTCCACGGGTAAGCTCGCCTGTGGATTCACGACAACATCCTCTCAGACAGACACCCTCTCTCAGCCCAGGACGACTCATCATCATGAAGAAACACGCACCAATCGTCGCGGCCCTGGTTGCCGTCTCACTGTTGACCACCGGTACGGTGAAGGCCGCCAAGCCAAAGGCGGTCCAGGTCTTCATACTCGCCGGGCAATCCAACATGGTGGGTCACGCGAATTTCATCACCATCCCGACGCTGTTCACGGCCAAGGAACCCGAGGTCCGGGCATTGTCAAAACTGGCCTTCAAGAATGGAATGACCGTGACCCGGGCAATGGTCGATGACCAGATCGCCACGATGATCAAGCGGAATGACCTGAACCAGAAAATCCGCAAGAAAGAAATCACCGGCAAGGACGAAATCGCAGCCGCCCGGGCGAAGATCAAGACACTGACCGCCGAATTCAACGCCAAGTCCAAGAAGATCAAGCAGGCCTTCGCGGTCTCAAAGGGGGTCTACATCACGTCGATCGCCGACCGCAATCGCCGCTCCGGACCACTCACCGTCGGCTTCGGTGGCAGCCCCGACAAGATCGGGCCGGAATTCGGCTTTGGACTCTCGCTGGCCAGGAAAATCGACGCCCCGATCCTGCTGATCAAGACCTCCTGGGGAGGCAAGTCGCTGAACTACAACTTCCGCCCACCGTCGGCCGGCCCGTATGTATTGAGCAAGAAGGAGCAGGAGGGGGACAAGGTCGAGGAGATCAAGAAGAATGTCGGCCTGAACTACCGGATGATGAACGAGGCAGTGCACGCGGTGCTCAAAGACCTCGGCAAACACCATCCCTATTACGATGCCGATGCCGGTTTCGAGATGGCCGGGTTTGTCTGGTTCCAGGGCTTCAACGACCAGTTTTCTCCGGCCTTTCGCGACAACTACAAGGACAACATGATCGCCTTCATCAAGGACGTGCGCAAGGAGTACAAGGCTCCAAAAATGCCCTTCGTGATCGGTGTCCTGGGAACCAATCGAACCGCGGAAGACGTCGGCAAGAACGCCGTGTCCCTCGCCCAGCGTGCCGCGGCCAAGGCTCCAGAATTCCAGGGCAACGTCGCCTCGGTGGAAAGCTACGAGGTCTATTCACACGACGCGTACGAGGTCTACAAGAAGGGCTGGGCCCAGCATTTTGCCGAGTGGTGTGTGGTTGGCAGTGACCGACCGTATCACTACCTGGGCAGCGGCAAGTTCTTCGTCCGGTTCGGTGACTCGCTGGCCCAACAGATGCTGAAACTGATGGCCAACTGAACCGCGACTGTTCTGTGACGTAAGTACAGGTGCACCCCATGACTCTGAAAATCCGTCTCGTTCTCCTGGCCATCCTGTCGGCCGTGTCGACAACCTACGCCGCCGATCCGATCAATATCGGATCGCGACGCGAGTTGTTCGTCGACAGCCTGCTGGTCGGTCGACTCAACGGTGTTCGCCACCGGTTGCATCACCCCCGGCCAGCCGAGATCGCCGTCACGCTCGACCAGCCCTGGGAAAAACGGTTCTACAACGGCGTGTCGGTGATCCACGACAATCACACGGTCAACGACAAGCCACGGTTCCTGCTCTATTACAGTGCCGCCAATCGCCTGGCGGTCGCCGTCAGCCACGACGGTGTGCAGTGGAAAAAACCGCTGCTGGACATCGTCGAACTCGACGGCAACCGGAAAAACAACCTCATCGGATCCGTCGATGGACGCCTGATGACCTCCGACCTGGGCCCGATGCCCGAGATATTTTTGGACCGGCGACCGGGGGTGAAGCCGTCGGAGCGTTTCAAGGCGTTCACGTTGATCGAGGGACGAGGCGGCACCCGGGTGATTGCCTGGCTCTCGGGTGACGGATTCCGGTTCCGCAAGCTCCGGGACAAGCCGATCATTCACACCACGCTCTTCGGAGCCTTTGACGGATTCGAATCGCTGTTCTGGTCGGAAGTCGAACAACAGTACGTGATGTACCTGCGGTACGCGATCAAGGTCAGCCCACCCAATCCGCGGGATCCCAATCGCCGAGTCGTGGCCCGGATGTCTTCCAGGAACTTCCTGGATTGGACCAAGCCACGTCCCATGACATTCGGTTCGGTGGGGTTATTGCCGCCCGACCACCACTACAACAACCAGACGACGCCCTACTTCCGGGCTCCGCACATCTATGTCGCCCTCTCCAACCGCCTGGCACAAACTCGACAGGCTCTCTCGCGAGCCGAGGCCGCCGGGCTCAAGCCAACACGGATAGAGGTCGACGACCCGCTCGGATGGTTGATCGGCGACTGCGCCGACACGGTGATGATGACCACCCGGGCCAGCACCCACTACGAGCGGTTGTTCATGGAGGGTATCGTTCGGCCCGGTCCGGGCGCCAGGAACTGGACGACACGGTCCAACTACACGCTGCGCGGCCTGCACCCGACCAGCCCCAGCGAGATGTCCGTCTGGGTCACCCGCCACAACGGCCAGGCCAGTTGCCACGTCCGACGATTCATCTTCCGAACCGACGGGCTGGCCTCGATCCAGGCGCCCTACGCCGGTGGCGACCTGGTCACCAGGCCACTGGTGTTTCGTGGCCGGACGCTACACATCAATTACGGCACGTCGGCTGTCGGTGGCATGCGAGTGGAGATCCAGGATGCCCAGGGCAAACCGATCGACGGCTTCTCACTGGCCGATTGCCCCGAGATGATTGGCGACCGAATCGACCAGGCGGTCACCTGGAAATCGGGAACCGATGTCAGTCGCCTGTCGGGAAAACCGGTCCGGCTACGGTTCCGGATGAAGGACGCCGACCTCTACTCGTTTCAGTTTGCCGAAACCCGATAGCCCGGCCCCACGCTACCGGTCCTTCTCGGTCGGTGGAAACCGCCGCCGACGGCCGCTGGCAACCGGCTTGCCCGACCGGGTGCTCCACCACTGGGCTGCCTTGTCCGGGTCGTAACCCGGGTTGGGAATCGGCATGTGAGCCAGCACCGATTGGCGCCACGACGCGAGTTTTCGCTTCAGGTCCGCGGCACGGCCCGCCTTCTCACCGGCCAGGTTTTGCTTCTCACCAATGTCACTGGAAAGGTTGTACAGTTCGATGTCACCGGACCCGTCGAGGTACTCGATCAGCTTCCAATCCCGTTCGCGGATACTGCTGGCCGGGCGATCGTGGTGGTAGTGCGGGTAGTGCCAGTGCAGGGCGGTTCGGGCCAGCCTGGTCTTCGGATTGCCAAGCAACGGTTTCAGGCTGTGGCCGTCGATCGGCTGGTTCTCCGGCAGCTTGCCACCGGCCAGGTCGACAAACGTCGGATAGAAGTCGTGGCTGATCGTCGGTTCGTGGCTCACCGTGCCCGCACGAGTCATCGGCGGATACTTGATGATCAACGGCACCCGCACTCCACCCTCGAACAATGTCCCCTTTTCGCCTCGCAACGGGGCCTGGGTGGCGACGATGTCGTCGGCGGCCGGCCGGTAGTCGTACCGCTTGAAAAGTCCACCATTGTCGGAAGTGAACACGATCATCGTCTTGCCGGTCAGCCCCTCGGCCTCGACGGCATCGACGATCCGTCCCACCATGTCGTCGGTGTGCTCGATCATCGCCGCGTAGATCGGGTGCGGCAGCTTGCGATTCATCGCCGCGGCCTTGCGACGGTACTTCTCGGCCTTGGCCGACATCGCTCCCAGCGGAATGTGGACCGCGTAGGGCGAGAGCATCAGGAAGAACGGCTTCTTGTCAGAACCACCCCGGTTGGATCGCTTGATGAAGTCGATAGAAAGTTCAGCCTCGAAGTCTGTCCGGTACTGCCCGGGCTTCGGCTTCAAATCTGGACGGCCCTGTACCCGGTACCGGCCCGGCAGATGAGGGCCATTGATCACGGCAGCAAAGTCGTAGCCCTGGGCACTGGGCTGATGACGAGCCCCGGTTCCCAGGTGCCACTTGCCGATATATCCGGTCGTGTAACCGGACGCCCGCAGCGCCTCGGCCACCGTCACCGTCGCCAGGGGCAACGCCATCGTCGGCCGGGGCGTGATCACCCGCTCGAAGGGCCGCCAGTGACCGGGAATGAAATCGGTGATGCCGATCCGGGCCTGGTTCTGGCCGGATTGCAGTGCACAGCGAGTCGGCGAGCAGACGGCCCCCGAGGCGTAGAAATCCGTGAACCGCAGTCCACCGGCTGCCAGGGCATCAATGCGAGGCGTATCGACAAAATCGTTGCCGTAGCAACCAATGTCCTTCCAGCCCAGGTCGTCGACAAAGATCAGGACAATGTTGGGCCGATCGCCCGCCTCGACAACCACGGCCGAGGCCAGGATGACGACCGCCAGGACAAGGGCCTGGGGCCAGGCATGACGAACTTGAGTGGGCATGGCGGAGTTCCTTGGCGACGACATGCCTTACTTGGCAATGCAGTAGACATGCGCAGCGGTGCGAATCAACAGGCACCCCTGGGCAATCGATGGAGTGGCCAGGCACAGTTCGCCCAGCGAGTTGGTCCGTTCGACACGGAACTTCCCGTCGGCGGGGATGACGTGGGTCGTCCCCCGTTCATCCAGGCAGAAGATCTTGCCGTTGTAAGCCCATGGTGAGGACGTGAACGAGGCTCCCCGGGGGAAACGTGTCCGGTTGTAGATCAATTCTCCCGTCTCGGCGTCGTGACATGTCGCCATGCCACGGTCCAACAGCGTGAAGTACCGCCCCTTGTAAACAATCGGCGACGTGTTGTAGGGCCCCATCTTCTGCAACGACCAGCGGATGTGTTCATTGGCGGTTTGCCCCGTCTTCAGCGTGATGTCTCCCTTGGCTCCAGGCGCCACGGCAAACACCGGCCGCTTCTGATCCTGGAAATAACCCGAGGTGATATAGAGCAGCCCCTGGGCTGTCAGTGGCGAGGGAATCGTCAGCACCGACATCCGGCCATCGAAGTGCCACAGCAACTGGCCGTCGGGCGAATACGCACGGTTCTCCTTCTTGCCCGCCACCACGATCTCGGTTCCGCCCGCGTGATTCCAGACGAACGGGGTTGCCCACGTGCTCCTCTCATCACGCTCGACCTTCCATCGCGATTTCCCGGTCTGGCTGTCGATCGCCTCGATATAGGACGACTCGTTGTTGTCGTAGACGTAGATCACCTGGCCCCCCTCGACCACCGGGGACGCGGCGGCCCCATAGCCGAACTGTGTCTTGCGGGGTGCGATCGGGTGGGTCCACAGCGGCTTGCCGCCGAGGTCGTAGCAATACAGGCCCAGGTCGCCAAAGAGCACGTACAACCGCTTGCCGTCGGTCACCGGCGTCTCGGCCGCGTAACTGCTCTTGGGATGCCGACCCACTTTCGGCTTGCCCGTGTGCGCCTCGTGCTTCCAGATCAACTTCCCCGTTTTCAGGCTCAGGCAATACACCATCCAGTGGTGGATCGTGTCCGGAGGCACCGGACGTCCACGCCCCAGGTACAGCCCCGCCTTGGGCTTCTCGTAATCGGCATCGCTATGAACCGACGACACGAACACCCGATCGCCCCACACGATCGGACTGCCCCAGCCCAACCCGAGAATCTCGGTCTTCCACTTCACGTTGGTCGTCTTGTTCCAGGCGAGAGGCAATCGCGCGTCATCGGCCACAACACTGTTGCCATCGACACCACG
>CAZYAZ010000077.1:23233-24440 GCA_964646205.1 uncultured Planctomycetaceae bacterium
TCTAGTGCTGGTAGATGAACTCCTGGGAGTTCAGCAGCGTCCAGAGCACGTCCTCCCACGCCTGCCGCTTGTCGGAACTGTTGCCGACATGGGCCAGCATCGCCGTGCGGGTCCGTGGTGACGGCTTGCGGGCCAGGGCTCGCAAGTACAACGTGTCGAGAATCTCGGCGTCGGGATCCTTGTCGGCCAACATGCGGCTCAACCGGTTCCTCGGATCAACCAGCCGCCTGGACATCATCTGGCCGATGATCAACTCCAGGGCCTGCTTGCGACCGAACGTCTGTTCGCGATCGCATTCGCACGTCTGCGTCCGCGACGGCTGGCCGAAGGCCCTCAGGAACGGATGCGACTCGTAACGCACGTATTTCGATCCCGTGTTGATCAACGTCACGATGTCGTTGACGGGCAACTGAACCGCCCGGGTGCCGACGGGCAACTTGATCGTCCCGGGAGGCAACCCGATCGTGTAGTCCTTGGCGATCTCGTACTCCTCGGGCACGCCCGTCACGTTGCAGACGGCGTCCAGCAGCACCTCGGCCGGCAGGGGACGTGCATGCATGTGCGAGAAATACCGCTTGTCACCACGGTTGCTGGTGTTGGGAATCGGGCTGAGCTGGTAAGTCCGCGAGCTCACGATGCTGCGGATCAGGGGCCGCAACCGGTACCCGCTGGATACAAACTCGGCGGCCAATGCCTTGAGCAACGGGTCGTTGGCCGACGGATTGGAATCGCGGAAGTCATCGACCGGCTCAACGACACCACGACCATTGAGGTGGTACCACACGCGGTTGACGAACGCCCTGGCAAAAAACGGGTTGTCGAGCTTGGTCAGCCACGAGGCGAGCATTTGCCGGCGATCCTGGTCGGCGGGAATCGGCTTCGGCTCCTGGCCGATCAGGCTGGGCACGACCGCCGAACCGTCGGCATCGCGAGTGAACTCGGCGGCCTTCTTGTCGACCGTGATCTCGAACTGCCGCCGCTCGGCACGGCCGCCCGGACCCGCCTTCCCCATGCGGGTTCGCTTGACCTGGTTGAAGTGCGCCGCGAGCCCGAGGTAATCGTTCTGGGTCCACCGCTCGTAGGGATGGTTGTGGCACTTGGCACACTGCAGCCGCACTCCCAGGAACAACTGGGCCGTCGCCTCGGCCAGGTCCTTCTGCAGGAACTGCTTGTCGGTGATCGTCTTGGGCGTCATCGTGACACAGTA
>CAZYAZ010000078.1:0-13641 GCA_964646205.1 uncultured Planctomycetaceae bacterium
TAGTTCATGTAGAACGACTTCCCTCCCCGAAATTCGCCAACCGGGCGGGCGTAGTGATTCGGAAAAATCGCCTGGAAGGCCTTTTTCTTTCCCGGCAGGATCTCGACGTTCTCGATTTCAATAGAAACCGCGTGTGACTTTCGGGCCTGTTGTTGTCGGACAAGGTCACCGTGATCAGCGGTGACCATCTTCAGCGAATAGAGTCGTCCGGGGACAAGATTCTTGATGTCCTGGCTGAAGACATTGGCCCGCTTCGGGCTCCGCCGGGTCCAGAGAAAGCTGTCTCCTTTGCCATCTCGGTTGTAACGAAACTGAAGGTACCCGTACCCGGGGTATGTTCGCCGAGCGAGACTGCCCCGTTCGGCCGGTTGTGTGGTCCAGCCTGAGGTCGAATCGGCAAAGTCCGGATTCTGAACATGAGCCAATCTGTACCGGAATCCGAGTTCCTCGGAGAGCAGGTTTGTTTTCCCCTCGATGGCGTAGTGCCGAAAAAGCCGACTGGCCCAACGGATCGTCTCCTCGTCGGCATAACTGCACGTGTATTGCTGAAGCCCCCCCAGCCCGGCGTAGGCCGGCTGTGTGGCCAACGCCTGCATTTGCAGGTCCATGTACACCTTGAAATCGACGCTGGGATCCACATTCAACGATTCACCGACTGCCGACATGTAGCCCAGAACCACCACGGTGTTGCCAACGACACCCGGAAAATCCTGTTCATAACGAGGCATGTTCCACCCCGAATGGAACTGCTCGTGGATATGCTTTTCGGCGGCCTCGCGTGTCGGCTGTTCGATAAGATACCGCTCGATACAGACATGGCCTCCTCCCTTCGCCGAGGCCCGGGCAAAATCCCGGCTGAGGTCGTTACTGAGGATGCCGCTTCCGTAAGAATAGGGAGAATAGGTTTTCCCCTTGAACTTCGGATTGGCGTAGATTCTCTCGATGGCCTTGCGGAACGAGCCGTACTTCGGCTGGTCGCCGCCACCGAATTCGTCAACGATCACCCCATCCATCAGCGGATGATTGAGTCCGACCGCCCCGGCCCAGGCGTCGTAGGCCTCGTCAACGGTCACCTGTTGCCGTTTGCGAAACGGATTGACGACCGAAGTCAACCAATGTCGGCCCAGACGTTTCCATTCCCGCGCATGATCCTCTCGTGCGAAATGAGCCGTTCCGGCCGCATTGCTGATCCAGCGGAGCCCGGCCTTCTTCGATTCCTCAAACCCGAATGGGGTCCGGGCGCCACCACTGAGAATGACATTGATGTTGGGCAGGACATGTTTCTTCAGAAAGTTCCAGTCGTCAAAGGGACCGTGGCCAACGTTCCACTTGTCCCCGGCGTTGTAGAACGCATGTTGGAGGGTGGGAATTCTGCGAACGGTCAACTCCGACAGCTTCCCCTGGATCGACAGCCTGTGATCACCGGGGCGCAGATAGCGCATTGCTTCCGGGTTACTCGCGAGGTGACCTGCACACAATGTCTCCGTCTCATCGTCCAGACGAACCGTTGCCGGCCCCTTGACCCTGAAGCAGTGCCAACCGACAGCGGTCGTCGCAAAACGAATTGTCTTCTCTTCGAGCAATCCGTGCCGACGAGCATTCACGACTTCGGTCACGAGGTTGTTCAGGACCCTCGGTGTGGCTCTGTCTGCAGCCAACACGTCACGATTTCCTGGCAGGCCGATCGACACGACGACGATGAGCAAGAACACTCGCATCACAGGTTCCACTCCGGATCGCGACAACAGAACTTCACTGGTTTTCGGGGATGACTGACAACCGATTTCAACTCAATATCGATTTGACAACCGCGGCGCCGGTCACCGGCGAGTCGGTCAGCGTCTCCTCACGCCCACTGTGCCGGAACCGCAGTCGATCATGGTCCAGGCCCATCTGGTTCAGGACGGTCGCGAGCAGGTCTGGGCAACTGACCAAATCATCCACCGCCTTGTATCCGAATTCGTCGGTTGCTCCGTGAACATGCCCGCCCTTGAAACCACCACCCGCTAGCAAACTCGTGAAGGCATACCGGTTGTGATCGCGGCCGAGGCCATTCTGGGACACCGGGAGTCGCCCGAATTCACCCGTCCAAAGCACGATCGTTTCATCCAACAGGCCCCGTTGATCCAGGTCGTGGATCAGGGCAGCCGACGGCTGATCGACCTGCCGGCACAGCTTCGGCATGTTCTTGCCCAGGTAGTTGTGGTGGTCCCACGGCATGCCTCCGTACTGGATCGGGGCCGTGATCAATACGAATCGAACTCCGGCCTCCACCATGCGGCGGGCCATCAGGCAACGCGTGCCATAATTCTCCGTCGCCGGGTCATCCAGTCCGTACAACGACCGGGTGGACGCGGTTTCCCGGGACGTGTCCAGCACCTGTTCGGCGGCCAACTGCATCCGTGCCGCCAACTCGTAATGTTGAATCCGGGCCTCCAGGCGCGAATCGTCCGGATACCGCTTCCTGCGTTCCTGGTTCAAGCGGCTCAACAATGCCAACTGATCGCGTTGCACATCCTCGGGCAATGCCACGGCCGGATGCAGATTCAGCACCGGTGAGCCCTTCGACTGGATCTCGGTGCCACGAAACGTCGCCGGCAGCCACCCGTTGGTCCACAGCGACACTCCGCCATTGTTGTACCCCTGGGGATCACGCAACACGACGTAGCCGGGAAGGTTCTGGTTCTCGCTGCCCAGGGCGTAGCTGATCCAGGCTCCCAGGGTTGGTCGACCGAGAAACACCTTGCCGGTGCTGATGGCCCGCAATCCCTGGGGGTGGTTGTTGTTGTCGCTCCACATCGACCGGACCATGCACATGTGGTCGGCCATGCTCGCCATGTGCGGCAACAATTCCGAAAACTCCAATCCGCTTTGCCCGTGCTTGCGGAACCGAAATGGAGACCCCATCACGATGTCTTTTTCACTGCCCGGCTGAAAACTCTCGACGTCGTCCGGGTGCTTCCTCCCGTGCCACCGGGCCAGTTCCGGTTTGGGATCGAACAGGTCCATCTGGCTCGGCCCACCGTTCTGCAACAGCATGATGACCGACTTGGCCCGCGGCGGAAAATGTGTGTTGCCCAGCCCCGTACGACTCCCGCGCGTTCCGCTCGCAGCAGCCAGCAGCCCATCGGAGTGCATCAGGTGTGCCAGGGCCGCGCTTCCCAACCCCAACCCGGACTGGCACAACAAGGACCGTCGGCTGATGGATTCGTTATTCGGCATAGAGCAATTCACTGGTGTTGAGGATCGTGTGACAAAGCCGAACCAGTGCCGTCCTGGTGGCCACGCGAGGCTCGCCCCCCTGCCCGACAATCCGGGCACGCTGGCTTTTCAGCAGTTGACTGCAGGCCTGGAGTTCGACGACCGTCGGCTTCCTGGCCACCGCCAACCGAAACGCGATCACGACCTGGGACTCGATTGTGTCGCCGGCCATCTCCAGGACCCGGTCGGCAAAATGTCCGGCCTGCTCGAAAACAAACGCATCGTTGATCATCGTCAAAGACTGTGACACGACCGCCGTCGGACTTCGACGTGAACAGGTCGTCGCAACCAGTGGTTGATCGAATGCGGTCAGCAACGAGAGGTTGAACGCACGGCGATGCATCAGGTACACGCTTCTTCGCCACTTCGCTGACGGTGTCGACAACTTGCCGTTATCGACAACAACCAGCCCATCGGGCCGTGCATTCAATCGGATTGGCGGTCCGGACATCCCACGATCCAGGCGGCCTGAAACAGCAAGCACCGAATCGCGAATCGCCTCGGCATCGAGCCGCCGCAGTCGCATCCGCCACAACAGTCGATTCTCCGGATCCTGGCTCATGGCCAACGCCCGACCCATTCCGCGCGGCCGCCAGGACGCCTGGCGGTACACGCTCGAGGTCATCAGGTTTCGAATCAAGGCCTTCACCCGCCATCCACCCGTGACGAAGTCGTTGGCCAACCACTCCAGGAGTTCCGGATGGGTCGGAGGTGTTCCACTGACGCCAAGGTTCCCGGAGGTCGCCACGAGCCCGGTTCCGAACAGGTGTTGCCAGACCCGGTTGACCATCACGCGAGACAAAAGAGCCGAGGAGGGTGCGTCGGGCCGCGTGATCCAGTTGGCCAATGCCGTACGACGCCCACTCGTCTGCGGGTGGTCCACGTTTTCGTTTGCAACCTGATCCGGGTTGGTTCCGTCGCTCAACACCTTGATGAACCCGGGAGCCACAACGTCGGCTGGACTCAGGTAGTCCCCACCTTCCAACAAGTGCGTTGCCGGCGGTGGCCCCACATCAATCAACGGTTGAATCTTGCCCCATTCCTTCCTCGATGCTGCCAGCGTGGACAACCGGCTCCGCAACCGGATGGCGTGAGGATCGACCCGCAGTGCGGTGGCGATCTCCGAGTCCGGGACTTCAATTGTCGGACCGTATTTTCCCACGAGATACTGTTCGACCCGTGCAATCTCCTTGCCCGGCAACGCGTGCCTGTAGACCAGGATCTCGGCAATATCCCCGGGAAAGAAACTGCCGGCTCCGTGGTTGCCCCCGGTTTCCGTCACCACCCGAGCCCCCACCAGAAGGTCTATCGTCTCTTTCACATCAAAGGCTGGTGACGGGGGAGGATCCCCTGCCGACTCGACTTCCCTGGGCTTGCCGTCGACCCGGATTGCCACTTTTCCCGTGTCGTACACCATCGTCAACTGGTGCGGCAGTTGATCGGAGACCGAATGCTTCGCGACAGCGCCACCACCATACGCATTGGGCTTCGCGGGATTGCCAAAATAAATCCGGGGCCGATTGGGTGGTTTGCCCGACTGCTGGAACAGGTCAACACCCCAGTTCCCGTGGCTGCGACCATCTTCGGCGTACTTGGTCACCAGTTGGACATCCGACTTCCTGATCTCGTTCAGCCGATACATCACGAACACGGTCAGTCCCGCCCCACTGGAGCGTAACGACAGATGATCCTTCACCCTCAGATGGCTTCCGCTATCGAACCGGAATCGCAATGCGGGTGACCGGGATCGGCCAAAATCGTCGACGAGGATCGGACGAGCCGTCTGGGCAGATTGCCTGGCGTCGTTGGCAGCGGTGTTGCCGCCGGCGAGTTGATCCTTCCACAACGTGACTGCCTGGCCGGGACGGGCTGGCGTGGTGGCCTCGCCATCAACATAGACACCACGATCGGCCCGCAACCACAACGACAACCCGTCGCTGACAGGATCGCGGACCGCCGGTTTATCGGGATTGACCTTGGCAAGTTTCTCTTGAACGAGCCGCTCGACGAGCGACTCTCGTAATGCCGCCAGTTCCTGTTTGCCCCTGGCGGTGAGTTCATCCAACCGCTTGTTGTGCTGTTGAAACTCCTTGAGTTGGACCGCCGACACGTTGTCAATCGCGCGGTCCACTATTTCCGGCTTCCAGGGATAGACGGCTTTCCATCGCTTCGGATTCAGCGCGGGTGTGAAACAGGCCATCATCCGGTAGTAATCACGCTGTGGCAGCGGGTCGAACTTGTGATCGTGACATCGTGCACAATGCATCGTCAGTCCCAGCAGGCTCGTGTTGACGATTTCCATCGTGTCGAACAGTACCGAGTACATATTGGACGCGATGAAGCTCTCCGGCTCGTGTGTGAAATCGGCCGCCGTCCGTAACATTCCGGTGGCGATCAGGTGGTCACGAATCCGATCGTCGAACCGCCTGGCATTTCGCCAGTCGACCATCTCGTCGCCGGCCAACTGTTCTCGTACGAAACGGTCGTACGGCTTGTCGGCATTCAACGAGCGAATGACGTAATCCCGGTAACGCCATTTGCCTTTCGGCATGACAATGAGATTGGCGTCGATATCGAAACCAACCGTGTCGGTATAACCGACCGCATCCAGCCAGTGACGTCCCCACCGCTCACCAAAATGTGGCGATGTCAGCAGGCGATCGACCAACCGTTCGTAGGCATCCGGCGAACCGTCGCCAACGAAAGCTTCGACCTCGTCCGGTCGTGGAGGAAACCCGACCAGGTCGAGATACGCTCGTCGCATCAGTGTCACCCTGTCGGCGTCTCGCGACAGGGACAATCGCTTGCCCTCCAACCTCGACACAACGAACTGGTCGACGGGAGTTCTCACCCCGGCGTCACTGTCGGTCACCGGTACAGCAGGTCTCGCGAGTTGCCTGAACGCCCAGTGCGTCTTCCCGGCCGGAGCGGCAACTGGCTCGGCAGCCGGTGTCACGGCCGCCAACCACGCGACAACCGCACAGGTTTGAAAGCAGACACCGGCCTTTGTATTCGTCATGATCACTGTCGACGTTTCTCGAAGGACCGGATCGTGGCTCGAGGAAGCCATTGTACGAAATCTCTGGAAACATGCGTCGAGTAGAGTCATTTACTTGCTGCGAGATCGCTCCATGAATCCCATCCATTTCTCACGTCGCTGTCTGATCACAACCGTGGTTCTTGCCGTGACAGCAATCCAGCCCGCACGAGCGGGCGACTACTCGGTGATTCCGCTTCGAGAAGCCCAGGCGGCTGAATACGATCTCGACCTCACCTTTTACAAGAAGGCGACGGAAGTCGAAGGAATCCTGATTGCCACCTCCGAGAAAGTCTCTGATCTGGCCCACCTCGAGGCGGCCTACCAGTTCGGCATGATCATGCAGCGGATCAGCAAGCCGATCGCACAGCGGATCCGGGAAAAGAAGGTCCTGTGCATCCTGATCGGACACAAGGAACTGACTTCCCAGTTGCCTCAATTCCAGACGAAGAAAACGGGCAAGGAACTCGACTTCTACAACTGGCGAAGCCGGGGGTTTTTGACCCGCAAAAACGGGCGGCCGACCGTCGTGTTCGCTGAAGAGGATGTGCTGGAATACGAGGGAGGAATGAAACTCGAGAGCATACTCATCCATGAATTCGGCCACGTGATCCACGGAGCGGGCTTCGACAAGGGCCTGCAGGATCGACTGACCGAGTGCTTCAACCGGGTGAAAGAAGCCGGAATCTGGAACGATGGCCGGGCCGCCCAGCGTTTCCGCCGTGTGAAGAGCAAGACCCCGGTCAGCCTGTTCGATGCCCTGGTGGCCGCGTTCCCCGGTCAATCGCCAAAGTTGATCAAGGCGTGCCTGGATGGTGGAGACATTCTGGTCAACGGCAAGCCGACCCGGTCCACGGTCCGGGTGACCGGCGACGACAAGGTGCTGATCCAGTTCGGAGGCCCCAAGCAATGCTACGCCTCAAAGAACCGTGCCGAATACTGGGCCGAAGCCGTGCAGTGCTGGTACGACACGAACCGCACGATGGACCACGACCACAATCACATCCACACGCGAGCGCAGTTGATCAAGTACGACCCACCGGTTGCTCAACTCTGCCGGGATGTCCTCGGCGAGTCGGCCTGGCGATTCGTGTCACCCCGAAAACGGGCGGGCCAGGACCATCTGAAGGGCTTTGATCCGGAGAAATCGCCGAAGGTCGTCGATCCTCCACACATCGAAAATGCCGCGTACGACTATTACGACACGTATTGGAAGAGCTACTGGAAGAGACTCCAGAAGAAGTATCCGGTTGCGGACAGTTCACCGTGATTGGCTGATCCCGGTGAGTTGACTACTGCTTCTCACCACGAAGTGTCGCCCTGGTGTATGGAGATGACACGTACGTCGCGTGCCGAGCCCCGCGGTAGCGAATCACTTTTCTGTGGTTGCTGAAAAAGTCGATTCGAGAAGCCTTGGGATCCAGCGGTATCGAGGCGTGCCAGGTTTTCGTGGTCGAATCGAACTTCATCTCGATGCTCTGATCGTCGGGAATCAACCGGCTCAGATAGCCGGGACTTCCATCGATCGGACGGTCAAACATCCACCAGATCCGACCGCTCTCTTCACCGGCACCAGCAGGAAAACGGACCCGCACCTTCAGCCGTCCGTCCACAACTTCCTGGGCCACCGCTGGTGACGGAAGGAGCGGCTCAACCTGTTCCGGGAAAAAATGCCTCAACAGAAAAGCGATCCTGTTCTGCTGGCCCCGTTCGAGTTTCGGGTGCCCTTTCCTCTGTCCATGCCCGGTATTCGCCCCCAGGTAAATCGGGATGTCCTTGTGATGGGCCCCACCCCAGGCCAGGTCGAACGCCACGAAATCGTGGGTGCCCGGGTGGAACAGCATGTCGACCTTGCGGGCGCGGAGTTCCTTGAGATTCCGTGACACAAAAACCGCATCCGACGTTTCCGCCGCAAACGTCTGGAGTTCAGCCCAACTGCGTCCGGCAGCGAGTGCTTCGCGATTGAAATTCGGGCCAAAGTGGCCTCCAAGAAATCGATTCCGAACCCGACCGGCTACCGATTCCAACTCGTCCCACGCCTTGCGATCACACATCCGTAGTGGCGAATCCCAGATAGGAGACACCGAAGCAAACACCGCGGTCATGCGTTCGTCATGAATGATGGCCATCGACGGGGTTGCCCCGTTCTTGGATCCGCCCGACATCGCCACCCGGCCCTTCGACTCGAAGTGACCTGTTTCGGCATGAGCTGCCGTGATGGCCCGCATCATCGTGGCCGGCCAGGCCCAGTACTGGATCTTGTCGTGCGGATCCAGTGACCTCGCAAACCTGGCCTCCGACTCGCGGCCCATTTCACCCAGACCGGATTGCGCGAGAACCTGCACGACGGTGTACACCAGGCCGACCCCTCCCCGGAGGAGATCCTGGTCGAACCGGCTCAGCCGGGTGTCTCGCTCGAGCCTTCGGAGAGTGTTGCCACCGGTCAGGTGAAACCCTTTTGCTTTCCGGCTGGCAGGAACGACCATGCGAACCGGCATCCGGTACTCACGACCCGGCCAGATTTCTCCCACGCGGATGGTGACAAGTTTCTGGCGAGTCGGAACGGGACCGTTCACACGATGCCAGTCCTGGAGAACCTTGACGGCAAGCGACCTCGGGTTCCGGATCGCCTGCATATCAAACAGCTGATTCTTCTCGGCCGCATCACCTCGACTCGAAACCGGTACCAGGGCCAGGATCGCTGAGAGGGCAGCCACGATACTCCCTGGCCTCAGGGTCATGCCACGCACCGCTGTATCCGATTTTTCCACCACATCTTGTCCTTCATCCACGCAAAACTTGCCGGCGCTGCAACGAGATAGCATGACCAAGTGGTGGGTGTTCGACAACCACCGGATTTTCACGCAGGCAGGTCACCCTGGCCGGCTGTTGTGCGAGAAGCCCGCCCCGCGGTCCTTGCCCTGAACAACGGGTCGCCGTTGGTTCGCGAGTCCCGGTTTCATTCAGTAGGTTGGGCATGTTGCTTCTTCAACAGGTTGTTCGAGAAACGATCGCCAACAATAGCGTGACCACAACGGGACAAGATCAGCCGTCGATGGTCCGTGCCTTCAAACAGTGGAATGAGAACATGAAACCTCTGCACATTGGTATCTTGCTCGTCCTGTCTTGCCTGCCCCGCGCCTGTGATGCCGCGGAACCCACGAGAATTTCGGTCACCATCGAACGTGGTCGCGATCTCGGCCAGAGCTTCGGGTCACTATTTGAAGCAACCAGCGATGATGGTTCGCTCGTGGTCGGAGCCGGTTTCCAGAATGCCTACAACACCCGGTACCGGGCCGATCGTCATTCCGTTCAGTTCTTCGTCCGCCCGGTACGGGGCGATCGAGAGATGACGGTCGACGAATTGCCCCGGCCGAACTTTGAACTGACCGGCTCGTACCTTTTTGGCCGCGACGGCTCGGTCCATTCGGCGTACGGGGGACTGAAAACCTGGGCCCCGAAGACTCGAAAGTGGGTCGCGGCAGGCGCCGCCCACGAAACCATGCGGATCGGAAACGACACGCTCACTTTTGTCGGCAGCCGTGTGACCCTCAATGATCGGACAATTCTGCCCGCACCCAAGGAAGGCAACTACCGACTGTTTTTCTACGCCCATGGGCACCTGTGCTTCTACCACGTCACCCGACGTGGGAAGCCCTACCGCCTGTACGTGAACGATGAAGACGGGTACAGCAAGTTGTATGCCTGCCCATGGACGCCGGACCAGGACCGGGTCGACCTGTCGAAAGCCGTGACACTGACTTTGCAGGTGGTCGGTGAAACGACGTTTGCCTGGGGGCAGTTGAACCGGCAGATCGTGACCGGATCGAACATTGGCGGGTTCTACGTGTTCGAGAACGGAAAATGGCGCACGGTCCGTGAACCGACTCTTGGTCGCAGTTTCCAACTGTATTCCAGTGTCTCGCTGGGCGATCGGTTGCTGATGGGGCAGTATCCGACCGGCCGCTTGTTCGAATACGACGGAACCAGGATGACCGAGCAGAGCGGTTTCCCGCCCGTTCTACCCGGCGTGTCTCGAAGTGCCAGGGAGGCCCAGACAACGATGATCTACGGTGGCGACCTGTTTGTGGGCGTGTGGCCGTGGGCCGAAGTGTGGCGGTACAATCCGGACAGTCGTAGCTGGAAATTTATGAGGCGGATGTTCGATCACCCGGAACTCTCCGACAAGATCACCCACCCCTACGAAGTCGAGAACAAGGACAATCCGGTCGTCAACCTGTGGGGGCAGCGAGTCACCAGCCTGATCCCCAGCGGCCCGGACCTTTTCATTTCGACGTCGTCCAAGGGAGTCGACAAGTGGCTGCCCAAGTCCTTTCCGTTTCTTGCGCCAGAAAAATGGAAATCCTATGGCAAGATTTACCGGGCCACGATGCCCGGCCATCTCGCAGCCGCCACGAAATGGACCGACGGTCCCACGAAGATCGAGTTCCTGGTTGATGGCTCGAAGATCGTGATTCAACAGGACGGAAAAACCATCGCCACGAGTACGCTGACGGGCCCCCTGGCCAAGCAACTCGGCGCGGTGAAGGAATTCAAGAACGCCAGGTGGGGTAATGGCATCTATGGCCGCTTTGGCGGAACATCACTCAAGGGTAACATCAACAACAATTGACACGGCGTCGGCGTGTGAACGAAAGGACACACCGCCCCGGGGACTCAGTGAGTCGGACACTCGCCCTGCCGATGGAGACAACATGACCATCAAGACAACTCGACGCCAGGCGTTGCGCAACCTGGGCCTTGGCGGCCTGGCCGGTTTGGCCGGCGGCGTGCCGCTGTCGGCTGCTCGCGTCGGCCGAAAACCACTCCCGGTGGCCGCCGTGGTCACCCAGTACTGGGAGTACTCACACGCGGATGTCATCCTGGGAAAGATCCTCGAGGGCTGGCAGCAACTCGGTGGCCCCGGCCCCAACCTGGAAGTCGTCTCGGTCTATGTCGACCAGTTTCCGGACAAGGACCTGAGCCGGATGCTGTCAAAAAAACATGGTTTCCGAATTGCCAGCACCATCGATGAGGCTGTGACGCTGGGCACGAACACGGTTCCCGTGGCCGGGGTGCTCAGCATCGGTGAACACGGAGACTATCCGTCGACGCCCGACACCAGGCAAAAGATGTATCCGCGACGACGGTTCTTCGATGAAATCGTCGCTGCCATGCGACGGTGCAACAAGTTCGTACCCCTGTTCAACGACAAGCACCTGGGATTCCGGTGGCAAGACGCCAAGCACATGGTCGACACCGCCCGACGGTATCGCATTCCGTTCATGGCGGGTTCTTCGGTACCGGTCACCTGGCGGTACCCGGCCTGGGATCTTCCGGCCGGCAGCCCGATCCAACAAGCAATGGTGGTCGGCCATAGCACCGCCGAGCCCTACCTGTTTCATGCCCTCGAGGGGCTGCAATGTATTGTCGAGCGTCGTCGTGGTGGGGAAACGGGTGTGACCGCGGTGACAGCACTTCGCGGTGCACAGATTCGGGAAGCAGAGAAACGCGGCGACTGGTCTCGGCCGCTGCTGGAGTCCGCGCTGAGAGCGGTGGGCGCGCCGACGACAAACCTTGACCAACGGATTGCTCACCCCCAGACGGTGTTTTTCCTGATCGAATACCGTGACGGCCTGAAGGCCACCGCAGCAATGATCCTCGATGCTGTTGGCCCCAATCCGCCCAAGTACAGCTGCCAACTCGCCGTTGCCTGCCAGGTCGAAAACCAGGCCGAACCGTTTGCCTGCTGGATGAAGACCCCGGGAATCCCATTTCCGCACTTCTCGGAACTGCTACAGGGAATTGAACATATGGTCCACACGAGGACACCAGCCTATCCCGTCGAACGAACGCTTTTGACGACAGGTGTCCTCGATCGCATGATGCACAGCCTGCACCCCCAAAAGGGGAAACGGCTCCCGTCACCAGAACTGGCCATCCGCTACAAAACGCCCCGTTGGAAATTTGCCAACGAGGCAAATCCAGCAAAGCCCGAGCGAACCCGTGACACCTGGTCACGCTCGTATTGAGTGCCACACCCCGGAGAACTCGATGACTAACTCGCGATTGAAAATCACACTGTTGCTGATCGGTGCCCTGTCGATTTCTGTCGGTGGCAGCCTGCTGTCGGCTGCCGAGAAGGCAAACTGGCCGCAATGGCGAGGACCGGAACGCAATGGCCACGTCAGCAGTGGAGTGTGGCCGAAAGACCTCGGCGAGTCGCACCTGGTAAAACGCTGGCGCGTCGAACTGCCTCCCAGCTACTCCGGCCCCGTGGTCTCCAACGACCAGGTCTTTGTCACGTACACGCGAGACAAGAAGTTCGAAGGAGTCCGGGCCCTCGACCGCAAGAATGGCAAGGAAACCTGGAAGGCCGAATGGGAAGGTGCGATGACAGTCGCCGGGCTGGGGACCAGCATGGGAAGTTGGATCCGTGCCACGCCAACCCTGGCCGGTGACCAGTTGATTGTCGCCGGGATGCCCGACCTCCTGGTGTGCCTGGGTGCCAAGTCCGGGGCCGAACGGTGGCGAGCCGATTTCCATGCCAGGTACGGAACACCTCTGCCGGAACTGGGGTTCGTCTGCTCACCACTGGTCGTCAAGGATGGAATCTACGTCCAGACCGCCGACTCGTTCGTCAAGGTCGACAGAAAAGACGGCAAGAGCCTGTGGCGTTGCCTGGTCCGCAAGGGCAAGGGCAACGAAAAAATGAGCCAGGGAAACTACTCGTCTCCCGACTTCGCCGTCATCAATGGACGCCCACAATTGCTGGTGGCCGATATCGATGCCATTGCCGGAGTGGATCCATCACAGGGCAAGGTTCTCTGGCGACGCGTGCTGGACAGCTACGACCAGGGATGCATCCTGGCACCCATCGTTTACGGCAATGGGATTTTCACGAGCACGCGGGCGAGCCGAACAGGACATTACCCGCTGACGTACCGCAACAAGCAGTTCACCATCTCCGACGGCTGGAAGAACAAGCTCGTCGTTTACATGTCATCCCCGCTCGTGATCGGTGACGTCGCTTACCTCCACCTGAAGAATGGCCGCTTCGCCTGCATCAACCTTCGGAATGGAAAGATCAACTGGATCTCGAACCGCCCGTTCGGAAAATACTGCAGCATGGTCTGGCACAAGGACCGCATCCTGGCTCTCACCAACGACGGGCAACTCCTGTTGCTCCATGCCGACCCGAATCGATTCGTGCTGGTTGACTCGAGAAAGATCTCGACGGCCGAAACCTGGGGTCACCTCGCCATCACCGGGCAACACATCTACATCCGCGAACGCAACGCCATTGCCGCTTACGAGTGGAAATGAGAAAGCGGGACCCCGGG
>CAZYAZ010000078.1:13741-24169 GCA_964646205.1 uncultured Planctomycetaceae bacterium
CACCCGGACCAGGCCGATTAAACACGATGTGGCTGTGAGATGGCGTCCTTTCCATTCGCCCAACTGCTCAGACACCACTCCCCAGTCAAACTCAAACAACACGGGGAATACCGCGTATTTGTGGTAAACTTCCGACGGCTCGATTTCACTTTCGGACCACCGAAATTCGACGAAACGGAGAGCAACCGGTGCAGAGTAATCAACGATCCAGTCTCCTCGGACACCGCCTGACACGACGAGACTCGTTGCAGGTTGGTTTTTCCGGATTTGTTGGACTGGGTTTGAACCAGGCCTTGGCTGGTCGGACCTCGGCGGAATCACGAACCGCCAATGGACGCGTGAAATCGGTTGTGATGGTGTTCTTGACCGGCGCCCCCAGCCACCAGGACATGTGGGATCTGAAACCCGAAGGCCCTTCTTCCACTCGTGGCGAGTACCGCCCCGTCTCGACAAACGTATCCGGCGTCGAGATCGGTCCTCACATGCCCGGGCTCGCCAAGCTGGCCGACAAGTACGCGATCATCCGTTCGATGCGCCACTCGCTGCCGTCTCATGAACACGGCACGCACCGCATGCTCACCGGGATCAACGAGAATCCTCCGGGGTCCACCCACATGGTCAGCCGCAATGACTGGCCCTGCTTCTCCGCGGGTGTCCAGTACCTGCGACCAAGCCCCGATGGCACACCACGTGGGATCATGCTGCCGACCTATCTGAACAACGGCTATGGGTTCTGTGGACAACATGCGGGATTCCTGGGCGCGGATTTTGATCCCTGGCACGTGATCAAGGACCCCAACAACAAGAACTTCCGCGTCGACGAACTGACGTTCTCGCCGGGCCTTTCGGTTCCCCGGGTCACTGATCGGCGTCGACTTCTCGAGAGTATTGATGCCCAGCGACAGGAACTCGCTGACAACGCCGCCGTCGGTGACCTGTCACGACGGATGCAGCAGGCTCACGACATCCTGGTCGACGGAAAACTCCGCGAGTCCTTTGATATCGCGAGCGAACCCAAAGAGAACCGCGACCGATACGGGCGGCACCAGTTTGGCCAGTCGATGTTGTTGACACGCCGCCTGATCGAATCGGAGATGCCCGTCGTCCAGGTGAACGTGGGACGCATGAACAACTGGGACACACACAACAACAACTTCAAGCGACTCCAGAACCAGCTCCTACCCTCCTTTGATCAGGGCCTGTCAACATTTGTCGACGATCTCGACCAGCGCGGCCTGCTGGAACAGACCCTCATCGTGGTGAGTGGCGAATTCGGCCGCACGCCAATTATCAATCCGAAAGCCGGACGGGACCACTGGTCACGGGTGTATTCGGCGGTGGTGATCGGCGGTGGAATCCAGGGCGGACAGACAATCGGCGCCAGCGATGCAATGGCGTCGGATCCTGTCACACGAGCCTACTACCCGGCGGACATCGGTGCGACCATCTACTCGGCCCTCGGAATTGACCCCGCCAGCCAGGTGATCGACCGCCTGGGGCGTCCGCACCAGCTCAACGCCGGCGAGGTGATCGCCCCGCTTTATGGTTCGGCATAAGAGCATCGCCCAGTTGCCTCATCGCGGTGCCGTGGCACGCAGCAACTCGTGAACCTTGCCGATGATCCGTTCCTCGATCGATGGATCAAACGGCCCCGGCTGAACAGTCCCGGTTATGTAGTTCATCGAGCGTCGCGGTTCGTACCCGCCTTCTGCCAGTAGCCGCCGGCTGGGAATGTAGGCGAACACGTCGTTGTTGTATCCCGACACCCAGACCGCCCCGTTGCCCCGCAACTCCTTCTTCAATCGCAGCGAGTAATCCACCACGGTTTCACCGGCCAGGGCCACCAGTACCAGTTGCCGACCGAATCGCACCGTCTGGACTGGAAAATCGTAGGTTCTCCGCAGCTTGTTTCCTTTCTTGATCTGTCGCAGCAGCCGTGCCGCGTGCGTCCTGGTCAACTCGTAGTCCTTGAACGGCGAAGCGACTCCGGCAACGTAGTCCTCAAGTTGTTTCCGTGTTGGTGCTGGCTGGTAGTCGAGTTGCACATGTCCCAACGCCACTCTCAACGGTCCGTGCACCTCGACCTGGCGATTCTGCATCGCCGCCTCCACGGCCGTGGCCAGCGTGCGACCATGCCGACGCGAGAGTTCCACCGTGCCCCTGGGAAATCCGTTCTGGTCCCCACTGCAACCATTCAGAAACAACGCCGTCGTTTCCTTGTGATCCTGTTCCAGGAATGACTGGGCGTATCCGGCATAGTCACCCGCGTACTGGTTGACGAACAGGGTCGTGTTGTGACACGCGTATCCAAAGAGAATTGCACGACGGGCGGGACTCTTCCATGTGACCTGCAGCACGGGCACGTCATGGTCAACCGGTCCGTCCGGATTGGGATGATTCAGGTAGGGTTCCCCCTCGGGATCCGGGTTCTTCAAACGACGATTCATTGCAAATCCGGCCCGCGCGTGGCTGTAGCTGAGCCGTGCCGGAGAGCAATCGTTCAGCGCATCACCGACGAGTGCCACCAGGGCATCTTCGAGACGGTGACAGTACTCGGTCGTGAGTTTTCGCCGTTCCCCGGACAGTTCCTCCAGTGCCGTGGACGTCATCCGCAATTCAGGGCCACAGTGGGTATGCGACGCATTCAACAACAACGAGGCGGCCGGCAATTTGTATTGTTTCATGACACGGACCTCGACACGGTCACGTAACGGCCGCGGAATCCCAATCAGGTCGGTGGTGACAATCACCAGTCGCGTGCCATTGGAATCCTGCAATGCCAGTGCCTTGGCATGCAACTCGGTCGCCGTCCCCTCAGCAGGCTGTTTGCGACTCCCAAAGCCGGCCAGCATCATCGATTGGGCAGGCGTGATAACGGCCACCGCCACCCCAACTCGCCAGCCACGAGGATCGTCATCCGCTCGAGTTTCGGACGAGATCAACAATCCCGCGGCCAGGACTCCCATGGTCAAGGACGCAGACAACTTGCCAAGCATGATGAACAACCCGGTTGTGAAGGAAACTCAGACAGCCGGTAGATTATTCGCCACGATTTTCCAGCACGTCAAGCGCCCCGACCCGTCATAGACCCTCACCGCGATCGAAACAATTTCAAGCAATTCATCTCGACTGACGCAGTGTCAGCAATCGTCGACACCAATGTCGAATCTCCCGGGGGTGATCTCCTCGACGGACATCAGCCGTGCCGGGTTGCCTTCAAGGAGAAAAGTGTGTGAGATCGTCTCCTCGGAAGAACTCACTTTCCGAACGACAACATTGACACCAACCTTGCGCATCAGCCGGAGGAAGACACCGTGAACACCCCCATCGCACGCCGCGATTTCCTGGCAGGTTCGTTGGCCGCCGGAACCGCCGCCACGCTTTCAAGCGACGTCGCCGAGGCCAAGCCCCGTCGAAAGGCTGCCCAGGAATTCTACGAATTGCGGATCTACCGTTGTGACTCCAAGGACAACCAGCAACTGACCCTCGACCATCTCGAACACGCTCTGCTGCCGGCACTCCGTCGCAGCGGTGCTTCACGAACCGGAACATTCACGGTCATCAGTGACAAGCCCGACCATTCGATCCACGTCCTGATCCTCTACCCCACTCTCGACGTCCTGGGCACCCGTAACGAAAAACTCGCCGGCGACAAGAAGTTCCACAAGGCCGCAAAAGAATTCTTCGCGATCCCCAAGAACAAGCCCACCTACACACGGATCGAGACGCGATTGATGAAGGCATTCTCCGGAATGCCCGTCGTGGAATTGCCCACCTCGTCAAAGAAGAAGACCGCACGGATGTTTGAACTGCGGATCTACGAGGCGCACAACGAGGACAAGGCGGCTCGAAAGGTCGCGATGTTCAACGACGGCGAAATCGACATCATGCGGGACGTCAATCTCGGACCGGTCTTCTTTGGTGAGACCCTCGTGGCCGACGATGTCCCCAATCTCACCTACATGCTCTCGGCCGACAACGACCCGGCCCACAAGGACCACTGGAAAGCGTTCCTGGCTCACCCGGAATGGGACCGGATCAAGCGATTGCCCAAGTACAAGGACACCGTGTCGAAAATCACCAGCATCATGCTCAGTCCGACCAGTTTCTCAGAAATCTGAGAGCACGTGGTCACCGGAAGGCGGGAGAGATGGATCTTCTCCTCCTTCCGACACGCGACAAGGAACCCTCCATGCCCGAACCGATTCTTCACCCGACGTCGCCCATCGCCAACGACATGACTCGGCGTGGATTCCTGAAAACGACAACAACCGGAATAGCGGCAGCATCCGCGTTGACACCCGTGCTGGCACATCCGGTCTCGGCGATGACAACGGTCGCCAAGAAACCGACGTCGGAAACTCTCGTCACCCAGTTCTTCAAAACACTGACCGGCGCACAGAAGAAACTGATGACGTTTTCTTTCGACGACCCGCTCCGACTGGCCGTCAACAACAACTGGCATGTCACCAAAGCGACTGTCGCTGCCACATTTTCCGCAGATCAGCAGGCGATGATCCGCGACATCTTCATGGGACTGCACAGCGAAGAATACGCGAAAAAAGTGATGGCCCAGGTCGAACACGACAACCGGCAGGCCAACCGGAAAGGAGGATTCGACGGGTGTTCGGTCGCCATGTTCGGACAGCCCGGTTCGGGCAAGTTCGAGTTCGTCCTCGCCGGACGACACGTCACCCGGAGATGCGACGGCGACTCGGTCGCCGGAGCGGCTTTTGGTGGCCCGATCTTCTACGGACATGCGGCAAGCGGCTTCAACGAGAAACCCGACCACCGGGGAAACATCTACTGGTACCAGGCCAGGCGAGCCAACGAGTTGTTCCAGGCACTGGACGGAAAACAGCAAAAACTCGCTCTCCGCAACGACGCACGCCCGGAACGCCGACAACAGACAGTCCAATTGCGTGGCAAGAAGGCCGCGCTGCACGGAGTTCCTGTCGCCGATTTTTCGGCAGACCAGAAAATCCTGGCCCGCAAGGTCATGGCCGACGTCCTGGCCCCCTTCCGAAAAACCGATGTCCAGGAGTGCATGAAATTGATCGAAGCCCAGTTCGACCAACTGCACTTCGCCTACTACCAGAACCTCGACATCGGCAATGACCGGGTCTGGGATGTCTGGCAGGTCGAAGGACCGTCGATGGTCTGGTACTTCCGTGGCATCCCCCACGTACACACCTGGGTCAACATTCGCAAACCTGCATGAGCCCCCGTCCCCACGAGTCCTTCGGACCGGCCCCCTGGGGCGGGACCAGGAAACTGCCCCTGGCAAGGAATCCACGGTGACTTCGTTTGGCCAAAGCAACCGGTTCCTCGGTGGCGGTCCGCAGGGAAAACAGGACTTCCTGTTCAAGATGTTCCTGGGCTCGCTGGGACTGATGGCAGCCGGACTGGTGTACCTTGTGTTCACCGGGCATGGACGCGAAACCTGGCTGGTCGTCTCGGGCACCATGCCGTTCTACATCCTCGCATCACTGGTTCTCATCCTCGGCATCGGCCTGTGGGTCAAGCAGGACAATTTCACGGCCGCGGAACTGGCCTTGTTCATGGGAATCACCATCCCCTGTTCGTACATCACCCTGGCTCTCTCCTTCCTCTGGTTCACCGACCTGGGACAAGTTGTGATCTGGAACTCCCAGGTCAAAGAAGTGATCTGGAAAGAGGCGTATATCGACGAGGCCGATGACGACGAGGACTCGGACTCGTCCTACTCGGCCGAATACAAGATCGTGACAATGGCTGACGAGACCATCTCGATCACCAGGGAGAACTGGCTCGCTCACGTTCAGCACAACGGCGGCAACAGCCGTATTGTTTCACGCCGAAACCAGCAGGCTGATGCCGAGGATTACGGCCCGGGCTCCGATGGAGACCGGGTCCCGGAAATCCACACCATCCGCTGGGATGGTCGGTCACAGACCGCCGTCCCAACCAGTCACGAACACACCGAGATCAATTACCTCCAGGCCGCCGACACATCATTGAAAATCAAGGGCGTCAAGCAGAACTACCTGGAGTACCTTGTCGATTATCCCCGGGTGATATCGGGACCACTCGGCCCCATCGAATTCGATCGCGTCATCGAACAGAAAACCACGGTCGGAGGGTCGTTTCACCAGGTCGTCGACCGAAAACTTGACAGGGCCTTGCAGGCGCTGGGCTCACGAAAACAATGCAACATCATCGTCTACGTCGTGGGCACCGAAAACGTCGGATTCTTCCAGGCCCTGCGTGAACACTGGAACGAGGGAAAGAAAAACGACATCTGTGTCTGCATCGGGTACACGCAAAAAGCCATCCGGTGGTGCAAGATCATGACGCTCACCGACAACTCGCAGTTTGTCGAGAACCTCGAGCGTGATATCCGCCGGCTCGAGACACTCGGAGGCAAAGGTCCCGACCTTGTGAAGGTCATCCTGAAACACGTCAACGCACCCGGTGGGGCCGGTTACGAGAGAAAACCGATGGCGGATTTTGAATTCCTGGCCTCCGACGTCTCGATGCCGTGGTACACCCAGGTGTTTTCGTTTTTTTGGGCGTGTGCATGGCTGTCCTTGACCGTGATCGTCTGTATTCGTAATTAGTGCCAGGACCCTTTGATGGTCTCTCCCTTTTGTCGAGGAAGAATGCGATGTTGCAGGCCAAGCTAATCGGTGCCGTATTGCTGATCCTGTTGGTACTGACAGTCGGCATCGGGGGATGCACGTTCTCGACCTACAACACGTTGGTCGACGACGAGGAGGGCATCCGTGCCCAGGAAAAACAGATCGACATCGCAATGGACAAGATGATCAAGAAGATCGAGGGCCAGGGGTATGCTGTCACCGACTTCAAGGAAACGATGATCCAGGTCCTGGCTGAAACGATCGGACAGGGTGGACGCGCCGCCGCCGGCGGCAAGTTCTTCAACGCGGTCTCGGAACGGTATCCGACGGTTCCTTCAGCGGTGTGGTCCGACCTGGCCGCAACGATGAACGCGGAATACGAATCGATGGCCGCGTCCCAATCGACCAAGGTCGCCAAGGTTGAATCCCTTCGCAAGCACCTGCGTCGGCCACAATACCTCCTGGCCAAGAGCCTCGGTGGCTTCCCCACGATCGACCTGGACGAACACGACAAGCTCATCCTTGGTTCCAAGGCCCGGGAGGGTCGAAAGACCGGTATCGTCGAAACCGTCGATCCGTTCGCCAAGTCAAGGGCGGCCAGCAAGAAAGCGAAGGACGAATAAAGGCTCGTGTCAGACCCTGCTGCCTCTTCCGGCCCAACACCACCGAGTGACGAGGACCTGCTCGCCGCCATCCAGATCATCGAACAGGTCGCACTGGATCGCGGGCTGCTCGCACGGATCGACGAGGAGAACCGCAAGCGGGTCATCCAGGCCTCCGAGCGAATCGCGCGTCCGGATCGCAAGTCACGCAAGCGACTGCTCAGAGAACTCAAGCACCGCGAACAGGCCGACCTGGCCGAACGCAAAGCCGCCGACGAACACAAGTTGGCTCGCACCGGAATTCGTACACAACCCAGTTCGCGTCACTACAAGAAGGCATGCCCACCGGCTCCCTTCACCCCGGAACTCCCGCCAACGGGCCAATGGGACCCGGAGAACTACATCGACCAACTCGACGTCCCGCGCAGCTGCTACATCTGCAAACGCGATTTCGAACTGGTCCATTATTTCTACGACGCGCTGTGTCCCGACTGCGCAGAATTCAATTGGGAACGACGACAACGGACCACCGACCTGTCGGGACGCTATGCCGTGCTGACCGGTGGCCGTGTCAAGATTGGCTTTCACGCCGCACTGAAACTCCTGCACGCCGGATGCCACCTGGTCGTCACGACCCGGTTTCCCCGCGACGCGGCCAGCCGGTTTGAGGCCGAAGACGACTCAGCCGACTGGATGGACCGGCTACAGATTCATGGGCTCGACCTGCGTCACACACCCAGCGTCGAGGCCTTCGCCGATCACCTGTGCCAGACACTTCCCCGACTGGACTTCCTGCTCAACAACGCCTGCCAGACCGTCCGACGACCGCCGGGCTTCTATGCTCACCTGATGGCAGAAGAACGCAAGCTGGTAGACGGCCTCCCCTCCTCGGCCCGGTCACTGCTCGAATCCTACGAATCGCTCCTGGAACAGGACCCGGGTCCCTCGTCGAGGGACGTGTCACTACCCGACCAGGTCGGGCACAGCCTGGCCGGAATCCAGCGGGCGGCCGAGCTGTCCCAGATCCCACTGGTCCCCGAAGACGCTGACGGTGGTGAGGAGCTATTCCCAACCGGTCAACTCGATGGTGATCTGCAACAGGTCGATCTGCGAACCGTCAACAGTTGGCGACTGCGGCTGGCCGAGGTGTCGACGGTGGAACTGCTCGAGGTGCAACTGGTCAACGCCATCGCACCCTTCATTCTCAATGCCCGGCTCAAACCGCTGATGCAACGCGTCGAAACCCGGGACAAGCACATCGTGAACGTCTCGGCGATGGAGGGCATCTTCTACCGGGCCTACAAGACGGACAAGCACCCCCACACCAACATGGCCAAGGCCGCACTCAACATGCTGACCCGCACATCCGCCCAGGATTACGCTCGGGATGGCATTCACATGAACAGCGTCGACACGGGCTGGATCACCGACGAGGACCCTGCCGAGATCGCTCAACGAAAAACCGAGGAACTCGGATTCCATCCACCGCTGGACCAGGTCGACGCCGCGGCCCGGATCTGCGACCCGATCATCGATGGATTCCTGACCGGTGAGCACCAGTGGGGACAGTTCCTCAAGGATTACCAGGTTGACAACTGGTAAGCCGTGCCGATTCTGGCACGGCCGCTTGAACCCGACAGGCTCTCTGGGAGACACTGGAGCCTCCTGCAAACTCGCGGGCTCCACAGATCACTCCGGAGCGAGGGCAAATGTCCAAGAGAACAGCTACAGCTCTCATGTTGGTGATCCTCTCATCGTCAATCGCCAGGGCCGGCGACTGGGCTCAGTACCGGGCCGATGCGACACGGAGTGGGTTCGTCCCCGAAACGTTGCCGACCCCACGGGGACTCGCGTGGACATACGAGTCCGCCCGCCCACCACAACGGGCGTGGCCGACAAACCTCCGCCTGTCTTTCGACCAGGCCTTTCAGCCGGTCATTTCCAATGGCCTGCTCGTGTTTGGCAGTTCGGTTGACGACCAGGTCCACGCCCTCGATTCGTCGACCGGAGTGGAAAAATGGACATTCTTCACCGACGGCCCCATCCGCCTGGCACCGGCCCTGTGGAATCGACGTGTCTACGTGGCCAGCGACGATGGATTCCTGTACTGCCTGTCAGCGATTGATGGCCGCATGTTGTGGAAGTTCCGTGGTGGACCCGGACCGCGGATGGTCCTGGGCAACGACCGGATGACCTCGGCCTGGCCGGCCCGGGGTGGCCCGGTCATCCTGGACGGTGTCGTCTACTTTGCAGCGGGCATCTGGCCCACCGACGGTTTCCATCTTCACGCCCTGGATGCTCTCAACGGCAAACCCGTCTGGTCGAATCGGAAAACCGGTTCGCTCTACATGGCACAGCCTCACGAGGGTGCCTTCGGCCGCAGCGGCGTCGCCGCCCAGGGGTACCTGGTTGCCTCGGGAACCAGCCTGTTGGTCCCCACCGGACGCGCCGTTCCCGCGGCATTTGACCGCAAAACAGGAAAACTTCGACACTTCCATCTCGCAGCACACAGCCGAATGGGTGGCGATCGGGTGACGGTGCTGGGCGACTGGTTCTTCAATGTCGGCTTCCCTTTCGACACTCAAACCGGGCTTGCCGGTGACGGGACCCCCCAACGGATCGGACCGATGGCTGTCCTGTCGAACACGGGCGACCGCATCGTCCGCGCCTCGACCAAGACAATCACTGCCTACCGGCTGGCGGAACTGGAAAAGAAGGACCGGAAGGGAAAGCCGATCACGGTCAAGAGCCTTCAGCAACTCTGGTCGATCGATCCACCAGCCGCGGGCCACTCGCTGATCGTCGCCGCCCGCACGATCATCTCCGGGGGGGCAAACCAGGTGTGTGCAATCGATGCGGACACGAAAACCGTAACCTGGTCACATGCCGTCACGGGAACAGCCTGTGGCCTGGCCATTGCCGACGGCCGCCTTTACGTGAGTACCGATCGCGGCCGGATCCACTGCTTCACCACACAGGCCAGTCCCTCGACCGTCGTCCACACCCCATCCTCGACATTCGCATTCCCGAACGAGGACCCGGTGTTCGGAAAGGCGGCCGAGGAGATCCTGGCCAGGACGGGAATGAAGGCCGGGTACTGCCTGGATCTCGGTTGCGGCACAGGAGACCTGGCACTGGCACTGGCACGACGTTCCCAATTGGCAATCTATGCCGTGGATCCGGATGCTTCGAATGTCCAACAGGCC
>CAZYAZ010000079.1:0-24001 GCA_964646205.1 uncultured Planctomycetaceae bacterium
CCACCACGTCAACCGGAACCCGACGCTCGTGGCCGACTGCACCGTGAATGCGAAAACGAAACAGGGTGCCGGCCACTTGCAACTGGTCTCCGTCGATCACACTCGCGCGTTGAATCGGAACACCGTTGAGCAGTGTTCCGTTCGCACTGTCGAGATCCACCAGAACAAAGCCGGAGGACTCCCACTGGATTGCCGCATGAAACCGCGACGCCTCCTCGTCGAGAATCCGTACCGCATTCTGGGAACTGCGGCCGATGCCGACTCGTTGACGGCCGATCTGGTAGCGGGTGCCTCGCCCGGCGCCTTCGACGATAAGCAGATTCGCCGTCGACACGATCCCTGGCTCCTTTGACACCCCGGAGACACCGCCCGACTTCGAGCAGTATGCACGCCCCAACAAAAAACGCCTGACGGCATCTCGCGACACCGTCAGGCGATATTATAACAGCCACAACCACTTGCGTGGGAATGACCTCGGCCAACTCAATCAGGCCGTTGCCGCAGCATGGCGACGGGCCACTTCGTCCCAGTTGACCACGCTGAAGAATGCTTGGACGTAGTCCGGACGGCGGTTCTGGTAGTTGAGATAATAGGCGTGCTCCCACACGTCCAACCCCAGGATTGGCGTCCGACCTTCCGAGAGAGGCGAATCCTGATTGGGAGTGCTTTCGACCACCAGGCCATCACTTCCAACGCTCAGCCACGCCCAACCGCTACCAAAGCGGGTCCCGGCGGCCTTGGCGAACTGCTCCTTGAAGCCCTCGAAACTGCCACACGCAGCATTGATTGCCTCAGCAAGTTCGCCTGTCGGTTCACCACCACCATCCGGACTCATCACCGTCCAGAACAGTGAGTGGTTCGCGTGACCTCCGCCGTTATTCCGGACCGCCCCCCGGATTGCGTCTGGCACCGATGCGAGGTCGCCAACAAGTTCCTCGACTCCTTTGGAAGCCAGTTCGTCATGACCTTCCAACGCCCCGTTGACGTTGTTGATGTATGCGTTGTGGTGTTTCCCATGGTGAATCTCCATCGTCCTCGCGTCGATATGTGGTTCGAGCGCGTCATAGGAGTAGGGAAGTTCTGGAAGCTCGTACGTCATGCGGTTCGTCTCCTGGGATGCCCCCTGTAAATGGCCGCCTCACTTGGCGACACTGGCTCAACATTGTACGGGCTTCCTTCCGGTCAACAACCATAGCACCACATAGCATGCAGGCGACCTGCAAACTACAATCAGCCAACAGGCCCGGTCAGTCTCCACACCGGCCCGCTCTTCACTCCACATCCTCTCACCCCAATCGTCGTATGCCTCCCGCCTCATTGATCGCATTGCCGGTCTACAACGAAGCAATCCACGTCGATCCAGTTCTTGACGAGGTCCTGAGCTATTGCCAGGACGTGCTTGTTGTTGACGACGGATCCAACGACGGCACAGCCGCACGCCTGGCAGGCCGTACCGACATCCGTGTCGCCACACACAAGGTGAATCGTGGCTACGGCGCTGCTCTGATCACTGCATTCGACTATGCCATCTCACACAATTACGAAGTCGTGGTCACCATCGACTGCGATGGCCAGCACGAGCCGAAACGAATCGACAGACTGATCGACGCCCTCGAAGCAAACCGCGCCGACATCGTGTCGGGCAGCCGTTATCTGGAAATCACCGACGACACGCTGCCTCCACCCGAGGACCGCCGCCGAATCAATGTCGACATCACCCGAAAACTCAACGAGGCGCTTGACCTGCAATTGACCGATGCATTTTGCGGATTCAAAGCGTACCGCACGACAGCCCTTCGCCAATTGGCTCTGAGTGAACCCGGCTACGGCATGCCACTCGAATTGTGGGTCCAGGCCGTGAGAGCAGGACTGCGAATCGTGGAATACCCGGTCCCGTTGATCTACCTTGACGAAGAGCGGTCCTTCGGTGGTTCGCTCGACGACAACAACCTCCGGATGTCATACTACTCGGAGATATTGGACAACGCCCTTGCCGCCACGCCGGCGCGTTGACCCCAAAACTCCTGCCCCCCCCGTTTCGCCCGGGTCCCCAGTTCCAGTGCCCGTGTCGTCGCCCACCATCGTCCACCAGTCACGCCGCATCCCCCAACAGGATGGCGGCGTCTTGGCCGATCCGCCGCTACGCCATGCGGCACGGATTGTGACGGAAACCCGACACATCTCCAGTTCCAGTGACGTACGGGTGGCCGGCATCACGCTGGCCGATTGGAGAGACAACGTCGCGACCGACACGATCGCGGCGGCGTGTGATTACGCAACTCGCAGTGGACACGTGCCCCCTCCGCACAACCCGACCGGCCCCCTGATTGTCGGGGGACACCAGCCAACCCTGTTTCACTGCGGAGTGCTCCTGAAGAATTTTGGGCTTGCGAGACTTGCCCGACAAGTTCAAGGAACCGCCTTGAACCTGATCGTCGACAATGACATCTCGACACCACATCACCTGGCCCTCCCAGACGGTTCGCGTGAACAGCCGGCAACGCGACTGGTTCCGTTTTCAACCGACAATGCCGCCCGCCCCTGGGAAGACATCAAGCCGTGCCTGTCCGGTGCATTCACCGGCCTTCCAGACAGGGTCGCCGAGGCACTGTCGCGCTGGAACATCTCGCCGGTTCTTCCAGCCATCTGGCCCGCGGCAGTCTCGGCAGCTGAAAAGGGCCACGGGCTGGCCGAGTGTCTTTCCGCCGCACGCATTTCACTCCAGGATCATTTCGGGCACGGCACACTCGAATTGCCCATCTCACACCTCGCCACACGACAACCGTTCCTGCGTTTCATGGCGATGGTTCTGCTTCACGCCGATCGCTTCCAGGGTGCCTACAACAGGGCACTGGATGCCTACCGGAAATCCAACCGCATCCGAAGTCGCACCCACCCGGCCGCAAACCTCGAACGTCACGATTCATGGCTGGAAACCCCGTTCTGGTGCTGGAAACACGGCGACACGCACCGACGACGACTGCTGGTACGGATCACAGACACCACCATCTCGATCAGTGACGGCAGCACGCTGGAAGAAGACTGCCGCCTGGGAACCGGATCCGACCTCGACACACTCGCCACCCACCTCCAACAGTGGCAACAGGGAGGACTTAAGCTGCGCCCCAGTGCGCTGTCCACAACGCTGTTCGCGCGAGTGTTCCTGGCCGACCTGTTCATTCACGGTATCGGAGGCGCGAAGTACGACGAGGTAACCGACGCGTTGATGGCAGATTTCTTCGGGATCGCACCGCCACCATACATGACACTCTCCGGCACGCTACACCTTCCGCTGGGTGGCCCGCACGGAGTTTCCGCAGATGACCGCAGTCATCTGATCTCTCGCCGTCGCCGGATGATTTACAACGCCCAGGACTTTTTGTCCGACGGGCAGGCTGTGCCGTTGCGCGAACGCAAATCGATGCTGATCGCACAACAACAGGCCGACAGCCTGGACAATTCCGCAACCTCCCTCCGGGAACGGCAGATCCGTTACCACGAATTCCGGGACGTCAACCGGGAACTCAATCGACACACCATTGGAGCCCGCCAGGCTCTTGAAGGCGACCTGCAACAACTCGGCAGGCAACTCAACGCCAACAGCGTCCTTGCCAACCGGGAGTTTTCGTTCTGCCTGTTCCCGGAAACTCGACTGCGAGAGTTTCTCGACAACTCCCTCGCTGATCTCAACTGACATCCACCCGGGGCTGGTCGCCCCCGACCTTCGTTGTTTACCATCACACGTCGACAGCTTTCGATGTCTTTACCAGGAGCCCGTACCGTGGCAGCCCAAAGCAACCAGTCACGCCAGTCCCACTCTCGAGCCAGCAACATTCAACTGCCTGGTCGTTTGCTGGCCTCTGCGGCCATGATCTCCCTGCTTGCCGCGGCCACAGCGGTCGCCTGGCCAGTCAAGGCCGTGCCCGGTACCCAAGCCCGACTCAAAGCCGACCTGCAGTTTCTTTCTGCGGACAAACTCGAGGGACGTGGCGTGGGCACCAAGGGGTTGGGACTCGCTGCCGATTTTGTGCGTGAACAATTCAAACAAGCCGGACTCGACGTGAAGCGAGTGGAAGGGGATGCCTTCCAAAAATTCTCGCTGGTCACAGACGTCAAGCTGGCCTCGCCGAACGCCGTCCGGTTTATCGGCCCTGACGGAAAAGCACATTCTCTGAAAACTGGCGACGATTTCGAGGTTTGCGCCTTCGGTGGATCGGGCACGCTCACCGGCGAACTCGTGTTCCTCGGGTACGCAATCGATGCCCCCAAAGCCCATTACAGTGACATCAGGGGCGTCGATCTCAAAGGCAAAATCGCCGTCATCATGAGACGCACTCCATTGCAGGACGACGAGGACGGACCTTTCGCCGCACCCCACGGCGGAATTTCGCCCCACGCCGCACTCCGTTCGAAAATCAGCAACGCGTTCGGAGCTGGTGCCAAGGGGATCATCTTTGTCAACGATCCCCACTCAAATCACCACAACGCTCAACAGGAACTCAACCGCGCCCGCGACGCAGTTGTCGCGGCGGCGATCGCATTCGACGGAACCAAGGCCGGCGACGACAAGAAATTGGCTGAAACCCGCAGACGGCTCAAAGCTGCCGTGCAACGCCACCAGGGTGTAACCGCCAGCCAGAAAGCCGGCCCCGCCGACCCGTTGATGAAATTCGGCTACGGTCGCTCCGGAAATTCCCGAAACATCCCGATTGTGCATGTCACCCACAAGGCACTCAACCGTGTCCTCAAGGCCGCGTTGAAGACCAATCTTGCCGGCCTGGAAACAGCAATCGACAAAGATTTTCGCGCGAAAAGCCAGGTCATCCCCGGCTGGAAGGTTGAACTACAGACGTCTATCGAAACCGTTCGAAGCGAAGTCAAAAACGTGATCGGCGTTCTTCCGGGCAAGGGCCCCCACAAGGACGAACTGATCGTGATCGGCGCGCACTACGATCACGTCGGGCTCGGCGGCACAGGTTCCCTGGCGCCTGGTTCCAAAGAAGTCCACAACGGCGCCGACGACAACGGCTCGGGAACCGTCAGTCTGATCGAACTGGCTCGACGACTTTCAGCCCGAAAAGAAAAACTGCCTCGCACATTGGTTTTCATCGCGTTCACGGCCGAAGAACTCGGGCTGATTGGATCGGCACGTTATGTCGACAACCCGGTCTTTCCACTGGAGAACACCATCGCCATGTTCAACATGGACATGGTCGGCCGCCTCAGAAACAACCGCCTGACCATCTTCGGCACTGGTACTGCTCCTCGCTGGAACAAGCTGGTTCAAACCACCGGGAAACAACACGACTTTGTGCTGTCTCTCAAACCCAGCGGATTCGGTCCCAGTGACCACTCATCGTTTTACGGCAAGAAAATCCCGGTGCTGCACTTCTTCACCGGCACCCACAGTGATTACCACCGACCCGGGGACGACTGGCCCAAGATCAATTTCTCGGGTATGGAATCGATCGTCGAGATGCTTCAGGAAATCGTCATCAAAACGGCGTTGGAAAAACAACGGCCCAAGTATGTTGAGATCAAGAGCCGGGCTCAGGTGAACCGCACCGGCAGTCGCCCCTACTTCGGAAGCATTCCCGATTTCGGTTCCGACGGTCAAAAGGGCTATCCGATCTCTGGGGTTTCACCGGGGAGCCCAGCCCAGAAGGGTGGCCTCAAGGGAGGCGACCTCATTGTCCAGTTCGGGCCCACCAAGATCGGAGGACTCGATGACTTTGATCTCGCCCTACGCAAATTCAAGGGCGGCGACGTGGTCAGCGTGATCGTGGTCCGAGACGGCAAGAAAAAAACGCTCAAGATCACTCTCGCCAAACCGCGCTGAGCCTCTCAGGGGCGGAGATAGACGATCGACACGTTTGTCGTCAGGTCCATTGGCACCCGTCCCTTGACCGACGAGAGACTTGAGTTGTAGTCGAGCAGATAGCCCAGCTTCAAACTCCAGCGATCGTCGTCGTCCAACGGAACCAGCACGGCTGTATCAGACCGAAAGCGAAACACGTCCAGGGCCACCACGCTGGGGCGCATCGTCGTCTTGGTCTCCAGACGCGTCCGCTCGAACAGGGGCCATTCGATCTCGAATTCAGCGAACAATTCCTCGGTCACACGCTGACCTTCAGACTCACTGTAGAATTCCAGCGTCACCGCCGGGCCCAGCCGCACCAGGATCTTTCGATCCTCCTCGTCCACGAATTTGTAGCCGACCCCCACCGAACCGACCCCCCGGTAGTCCACCCCCTGGAACTCGTTGTATTCGTGCTTGCTGGTGATGTAGTACAGCCATCCGGCTGGTTGCTCGCGATCAACATTGCTGTCCAGGAACCAGCGATTCGTGTTCCTGACACCGTTGACCTGGCCGAATCGGCCACCCCAGTCAATCCTGTGCAACGACGTCTCTCGCTCACGCAAAATCACCCCCGCAACCCGTACGAAGTCCTGGTCCGTATTGCCCTTCACCACCCTCGCACCAACCTCCAAACGTTTCGTCCACACGCGAGCCACCTGGCCAGCCTCGTCGACCAGCGACCGCCAACTGGCCGTCGTAACAGGCAACGAGACACCAACCGGCAGCCAGCTACTGCCCAGGACTGCCTCCGGAACCGTCACATCCTCGCCGGAGGGTTGTCCCTCAATCACTCGATCGACAACTGGCCGCCACCCTGAAGGGAGTGCCTCCGAATCCCCGACAGAAGCTTCCGCCGCCAATGCCGACACTGCCGGGACACAGCAGGTCACGAACAGCACACTGCAGAGATTATTCCCGCAACTTCGCATACGCTTCCGCGAGGCTTTTTGACGATCCAGAGAAAAGGGTGCGGAATTCTAGTGAGCGTCACCGATGGGGTAAAGACGAGCCCCGCGTTCGGTCAAACGCATCGAAAGCTGGGTTGCCGACCGCCCGAACAGCCGACACAATGGCAACGGCCCCTTGCATGGTGCTCGGGAGTCACACGACATTTCGTAGCAGCGGATCCAGGACGGATTGATTCCATGGCGAAGCAAGGTGCCCGCAAAAAATTGCCCAAGGAAGTGGCAATCATCAACGCCGACAACTGCACAGGTTGTGAAGCCTGCTTGGAAGTCTGCCCGGTCGACTGCATTTACAAGGTCCCGGGATCATCGATCTCGGTCCTTCAGACCTGGTGCGAAATCGACGTCGAACGCTGTGTTGGCTGTGAGGTCTGTGTCCACATTCCCACAAAACGGTCCGACCCTTACGAATTGCTGGTCTGCCCCTGGGATGCAATCGAGATGGTCAAGACCGCCGAGGTTGCACACGCGGTTGCCCAAAAAGGTGGTCCGGACGACTACTTGCGTGAGAACTGGGACCGGGTGGTCGAACCGGCCATCCGCATGGCTGAACTTGCCACGGCCAACTCCTAGGGCCACCGTATGGGCCATGCCCTCCGAGTCCTGATCACCGACCGTGCTTGGCCCGATTGTGATATCGAACGGGAAATCCTGGCCCGCGTCGGAGCTGAGGTCGTCGAAGCCACCTCGACTGACGAAGACGAATTGATCCAATTGGCCCGCGATACTGACGCGATCGCCGCATGCTGGGCCCAGGTCACACCCGCTGTCGTTGCAGCCGCATCACGCTGCAAGATCGTCGCTCGCTTCGGCATTGGCCTGGACAACATCCCCGTAGCAGCCTGTACCGAACGGGACATCCCGGTCACCTTCGTCCCCGATTATTGCATCCCGGAGGTGGCCGACCACACCATCGCACTGATGCTCGCTTCATTGCGAAAAACGGCCTTTTACCATCTCCGCACAAAGCGAGGGGAATACAACCTGTCGGCTGGCCCCACTCTCAGAAGACTCGCCGGCCTGCAACTTGGACTGGTCGGATTCGGGCGAATCGCCCAGGCAGTCGTTCCCCGGGCACGCGCCCTGGGATTACACGTGGTTGCCACCAGCCTCTCACAAGACGATCACGGAACCCAGTGTCCGATGATCCCACGGGACGAACTTTTCCGTTCCAGCGACGTCGTCTCGCTTCATTGCCCACTGACAGAACACAACCGGCATCTGGTCAACGCACAAGCATTCGCCACGATGCCAAGCCATGCCGTCCTGATCAACACCTCTCGCGGTGGCCTGGTCGACCATGACGCCGCCTGGCAAGCACTGCAACAACAGCAAATTGGTGGCCTGGCCCTGGATGTTTTCGACCCGGAACCCCCAGACCTCAACCAACCTCTCTTTGCCGATGAACGTGTGGTTGTCACGCCACATGCGGGATTCCTTTCGCAGGAATCCGTTGAAGAACTCAGGCGACGAACGGCACACCAGGTTGCCAACGCATTGACCGGCCGTATGCCCGAACACGTTGTCAATCCGGAGGCCTGCCGTCACCTCGAGTCCGACGACACCGTTTAGCGACTCGGTTGGACCGCCTGTACGGCCGGGGCAGACAACGCTCCTCTGTCGCCGAGCGGCAACTCCGCTTCACCGGCTGTACGAATCGTCACCACCTCGTGTTTGCGTTGCTCGATCCGTTCGCCGTTGTCGGTTTTCAGGCTGATCTCGATGTACCGGTTCCAGTCAGCGTGCCGGGGAACGCCACTGATGCCATCAACAGTCATCTCGCCGAAGGAATGCCCTCCACCCAGCTTGACCGCCGCTGAACCGCCGACCAGCTTCACCTGGATGGCCTCCGAACCCGAGGTCACGCTCGCGAGCATGTCCAACGTGATCGTGTCCTGGCCGGTTGATTTCACCGAATATCGGGTGTTGACATCCATCGGAACCGGCAATTTGACGCGTCTCGTTTGAGGGGCCGGTGCGGTTGCAATTCCGCCCTCACCACGCCCCAGAAGAATCATTCCAATCTCATCTGCGACAAATTCCGAAGCCGGTGCACCTTTCAAGTCGCCGCCGTAGACCGTCGCTGGCACTTCCGTCAATTCCAACGCCATACCGCCGCCGGTTGTTTGAAAAGAGAAACCACTACGCGCCAATTCGCTCAGGTGCCCAAGTGATGACGGAACAACTGCGTCCCGAACAGTCGAATCGTACGAAAGCACCTCGCCTGGCAGAGTGTGCGAGTAGGCAATCCGACGATACGTCACCCGATAACTGAAATCCCCTCCGCCACGCGCCTCGACCCGAACATCAAAATCCGCGGCCAATTGAGCCCGACTTGTCTCCAGGCCATCAGGCGAGGATTGCGATAAAGTCTGCGTAACACGCTTCTCCAGCGAATGAACTGCTGGTTCTGACAAACCCGACAGGAGTGCCGGTTTCGTCGCCGCTTTTGCGTCGACCAACAACGTCCCTCCAGCAGCCGCCGACAACTCATCTTCAAGCAACAGGTCGCCCTCGTCGAAGGTGACCTCCTCCGCCGATTCATTGAAACAACCCGCTGACGCCACCAAGGTCGACAACAGCCCAACCACCAACCACCGGAACATCCAATCCCTGCCCATCCCGTCCACTCCGTGGCGAAATCGAATTATCGACAACACAAATCCGGCGAACGATAACAATCGAGACTTGCCTTGCCTAGAGGAAACCGGAGAGCCCCCTTGCCGCAACCCTGGAAATGAATCGTTTTGACAACACAACTAGAAACAATAGATCATTGTGAGTACAGCCGGAGGCCACGGCAGGCAACCACGACCACCTGACAATATTTAGAAGGAATCCCTTAACCCTTTGATATATAACGTGTTGCAGTATTTGTTCCACACATTTGCAAACACGGATATGGAATTGGTACGGTATCCGCTCCTAGAACACTCAGACAGCCTGATAGCAGGGCAATCAGTTTGTGAAAGGGAGTGGCCATGCGACACCGATCAAAACCAAGACTGAACCATCAACCCAGTCGCAACGTGACGATGGCCGGCATTGTCAGTTTTGTGTTCCTCCTGGCACTACTACTGGCACCATCAATTGCGAAGTCCCAGAAGACCTCGGGCCGTTCGTCGTCTCGTAGTTCCGGTCGATCGTCAAGTAGCGCCTCCCGTTCCCCACGATCGTCGAGTCGGTCCAGCGGCTCGACCCGTACCGTCAACCGTTCGTCTTCGAGGTCTGGTTCATCACGGAGTTCGGCCGCCGCATCACCACGCTCTTCCTCAACACGCAGTTCCGCCTCGCGTAGCCCCAGTTCCCGAAGTTCCGCCTCCCGCAGCTCATCGTCACGCGGCACGGTCAAGTTGCCCTCACGTGGCTCGAGTCGCGGGTCAGCACAGCCCTCACGCTCCAAGACCACCGCCGGTCGCAGCACATCAGCCCGCCCAGCGACTCGCCGGACCAAGTCACCGGCAACCGCGCGACCAACATCCCCGTTGCGTATCCCCAAGTTGCCAAAAACGGTCACCACCACACGAAACTCAAAGTCGGCGGGAACAAGCCCCCGGTCCGCCTCACGAGTCAGCCTCCCGCCCGCAAATTCCAAACGTGATATCCGAAATCCGTCGCCGTCCTCCAAGCGTGACCTCCGCACCCCTTCCGCGGCCACCAAACGGCCGACCAAGGTACCGACCAGCAGCTCCAAACGCGATGTCGCCAATCAGCGCCCCGGCCGGCCAACCAAGACCACCCCATCAACCAGCCCTCGTGGCTCGTCCAGCCGTTCTGACACAAGGTTGTACAGCCCTTCCAAAATCACAGCCCGCGACACCAATCGAAACTCCGCACTGAGTTCGAAGACCCGCCAGGACGTCTTTTCGCGAATCCGTTCTCGAAATTCGGCAAAACGAGGCAACTCCTCCTCCAACCGATCCTCAACGTCGCCGGTGTCGAAGCCTCGCAGAGGCGCCACTCCCTCACCCAGCCCCAACCCCAAATCGACGATCGAACGGAACGGCAAACTCCGTGCCCCGAAGGGAAAGGTTGGCCTGGCCAGCCGACGCCCCAATTTCGCAGACCGTTTGAAAACGGGCCAGTTGAAGCGACTCTCCGACACCCGGATTGGTCGGAAACTGGATTTTCAGCGACAGTTCGACATGTCGCGCCGCGGCGACGTGGCACGCCGCCTGAGGTTGTCCAGATCGCTCAACCGTAACGGCGGCTGGAACTCCCGCCGCTATCACGGACATGTCCACAACAGTTTCGTCAGCCTCCATTTTGGCAGCTGGTACGCCGGCCCATCCTGCTATCCGTCACGCACATGGATGCCACACTGGAGCCCCTGGGTCTCCTGGAGCTGGTGGGACACCTGCCTGCCGGTCTGCGACCCAAGACCCATGTTTTGCCGCCCGATAATATGCCGCCCCTGCCGACCGTGGTCGATCTGGACCTACCCGGTCTGGATCAGCCTGCCAACCGTTCCCAGCGGAACCTGGGTCGACGTGGCCCCCGCCCGCGCGACTGGCCGCGACCTCCAACTCCTTGCTGTCCGGTTTGTTGACGCCGGACATCCAGACCAGAAACTTGGGCCCCGCTACCGGGTCTGGTTCCGCAACAACAGCGACAAGAAGATTCGCGACGACTTCAATGTGATGTTGCTGGCCTCCAACGACCGGGAACCCAGTCGTGACATTCCACAGGCTGGTGTCGAGATCGACAAGATCGACGCTGGAGCCATCCAGACGGTCGACATCCGGCTTCCATTCGAGGCCAACACCCTCGACCGAGATTCCGAAAAACGGGAGATCCCGTTCCGGTTCCTGCACGTCCTTGTTGACTCCCACCAGGATGTTGACGAACCGTTCGAAGAGAACAACGGTGTCGTCTTGGCCCGCGGCGACGTCCTTCCGGTCGATCCCGCCAGCTTTTCGACAAACGTGACCTCTGCGGCTTCCGGCGACATGATCGACATCGCAGGAGAGGGCCTGGGCCCCGAACCTGGTGAAGTGATCATCCAGATCAACGGACTTGAACTGCAGGCTGAGATCTACGGATGGTACGACCTTGGCGTGCACATCAAGCTGCCGTCACTTCCCCTGGCTGTGGAAACGGAAGCCGACATTGTGATCGTCCGAGGTGACGGAGCAGTCTCGAACCCGGTCCAGATCAAGGTGGTCCCAGCCAAGCGACCGGTCACCCCGCCGCCGGCACCGGTCAAGTGACCATCTGCCGGCAGCAACAGCAGGGCAGGGGGCGGACTGCAAAGTCCGCCCCCTGTTCCTGTTAATCGGGGGACGCAAAACTCCTCACGCGGGCTCAACCCGGACCGGCCCCGCCGCTTCCTCCGCTGCTTCTGCCACTCGCACTCGCAGAGATGCACTCAACCCCTCAGCCGACACGGTCACAACATCCCCATCCCTGTACTTCCAATCCCGGGTACTGAAGCTCAGTTTGCTTGTTCCGAAGAAATGAACGTGAACATCACCTGGCACCCGGTGTTGTGGGTATTTGAAGTGATGATCCTCGCAGTTGGCCAGGGAGTGACACATCCACTCCTCCCCGCTCTTCAACGGGCCACTCTCATAAATCACTTCCCCTGCTCGCTCAACCGTGCACTCGAGTCCCACATCCGAAAAATCGAGATCTGTAATCAATTCAGGACCGACGGCGCACGTCCTGAGCTTGGACGGAGCAAGATACAGGTAATTGATCTTTTCCGTCTCATGGTCTGACCACTCGATCCCAAGAGCAAAACCAATTCGACGAGGAACACCGGACGGGTCCACGATGTAGCAACCGGCCAACTCCGGCTCCTCGCCTCCGTCCAATCCAAACGCTGGCAGGTCAACAACCCCACCAGGCCCCCGCAATGTGGCGCCATCGCCCTTGTAGAACCACTCGGGCATTGCCCCGCGGCGACCGGCCTCTGGCTTCCCATCGGCCAACCCCATGGCAAACATGCGGGCGGAATCGGTCTGCGGTTCCTCTTCACTCGCGACCTCACTCCCAGACGCCTCATCGCCCTCACTGGAATGCATCTGGTCCCGTGATTTCATCCCCCCCGTATGAGTCAAGCCCGTCCCTGACACCAACACGTAATGAGGGTCCGGATGATCCAACGGAGGATGAAGAAAAGGAGCCTCCCCACCGGCACGCGAGTTCAGCAAGGAATCATAGTCCACCCGGGCGGGCTCACCACCTTCCAGGGTCTCCTGGAGCTGTCCCTGGAAACTCACTCCACGACGGCACGCTTCGGCGAAAACCGCACACACCCGGTCCAACCGCTCGTCAATGGACGTGACGTCCAACACCACGTCCCCTTCAACCACCCCCACCCGCCGCCCGACACCGGGAATCTCCCACTGCACAACTCTCATCACTTCCCCCTCATTCGTCGGTCACACTTTCCCAGGTCTGGCTTTCCCAACTCCGTGCCATTGCCGCCTGCACGGCCGCCACTCTGCCGATCTGTTCAAACCCCGGCTCGACCTGCACGCCTTCGGCGACACCACGCAGAAACTGGTGCACCTCAATCGTCATCAGATCTTCATACCCGAGCCCGACCGCCCCTCCCGGATTGAAATCACCGTGCCCGGGAAACTCCGGCCGGGTCTGCACCCGAGCATATCCGGGACGTTCTGACGCCTGGTCGTCGAGGTACAGTTCAAGTTCATTCATACGTTCGAAACTCCAGCGAGCCGAACCTCGCGTTCCGTTCAACTCGAACGAATGTTCACAGTCCGACCCCCCGATCACCCGACACACCTCCAGAGTGCCACGTGCCCCGCTGCCAAACCGAACCATCGCTCCCACGTAGTCCTCATTGGTCACCGCCTCGGTGGGGCCATCAGGCCGGACCGAAAAATGAGTGCCTGTTTCGTCGGGAACCGGGCGTTCCGTGATGAATGTCTCGTGCTGCGACACCACCTGGCCAATCGGCCCGGCCAGCATCAATGCCATGTCAAGGACATGGGTCATCAGGTCTCCCAGGACACCATAGCCGGCCCGTTGTTTGTCAAACCGCCACGACAACACGCTGTGAGGATTGTGGCCGTAGCCACAGAAGAAACGGCCCCGATAGTGAGTCAACTGGCCCAGACTGCCCGATTCAATCAGTTCCCGCAGATGTTGCACCACCGGGCTCCATCGGTAGCAGAACCCTGTAAAACTCAACTGCCCGGCCGAGGCAGCAGCAGCCACGATCTCCGCGGCTTCCCCGGGGTCACGGCCGACCGGTTTTTCACAGAACACGTGTTTTCCGGCCTGCAATGCCGCGAGACACATTTCGCGGTGCAGCCAATTCGGTGCGGTGATACTCACCACCTCGACTTCGGGATCCGCCAAAACTTCCCGCCAGTCGTTTGTCTCTCGCTCGAAGCCAAACCGCTGGACCGCCTCTCGGGTCCGTGCCGGATCCATGTCCGCGCAAATCTTCAGGCTGGGAACGACCCCGGAATTCGGAAACCGATTGACCACCTGCTGGTAGGCACGACTGTGCGTCATGCCCATCCAGCCCATGGCAATCACGCCAATCCCAATTTCGCGTGCCATCGGGGCGAGTATTCCAGAAAAAGTGTACGAGCGACCAACTTCGATATTAGCCCAACCAACCGTCGCATGTCGTCACCCGGCGTGAACAGGACGACCAGACGGGCAGCAATCGACCCGACACACGTCAAGGCAAGGTGGCAGTTCACCCGCACATCGTCGTTCCGATTCGTCAAAATATCGTTCGGCAATCAATTCACCCAACATCCCGACAAACGCTGGATGAACCCCCACCGTTGCCGCCCGAACAAATTGCATGCCCAGTTCACCAGCCAATTCTGATGCCTCAACATCGAGATCGAACAGGACTTCAAGATGATCCGACAAAAAGCCGATCGGATGCACCACCAACGAACTCACACCCCGTCCGTCTAAACTTCGCATGTGATCGAGAATATCCGGTTCGAGCCAGGGGTCTTGCGGCCGACCACTTCGACTCTGGTAAACCACCTGCCAGCGATCATCGGAAACACCACATGCCTCGCACACCAGCCTGGCAGTCTCGTTCAATTGCGATTCATAATCACACCCTGCCGCCATGCTTGCCGGAAGGCTGTGTGCGGTGAATGCCACGTGTGCGTCCTTGGCCTGTCCCAACGCCGTCTGCAGGCACTCGGCGGTGGCAGCCACGAATTCCGGGTGATTAAAAAATGCCCGGACCTTGTCAACGGTTGGAGCCAGCTCTCCCACGCTCTGACGAGCTGACTCGAGGTCCTCCCTGTACTGCCGGCAACTCGAATACGAACTGTATCCGGCCAGCACAACCGCCAGGACGTGTTTGACCCCTTCGGCGGCCATCTCCGCCATCGTGTCAGGCAACAGTGGGTCCCAGTTTCGATTCCCCCAGTAAACCGGAAGATCAATCTCGCGACTTGCCAAGTGGCCCACCAGGGCTTCACGCAATTCCCGGACCTGAGCGTTCAGGGGACTGACTCCATCAAACCGGTAATAGTGCTCGGCCACCTCAAGCAAACGTTCCCGCGGAACCCGTCGGCCTCGCGTGACATTCTCCAGGAAAGGCAACACGTCCTGCCGGGCTTCCGGCCCTCCAAAGGACACCAGCAAAATTGCGTCATAGTCGCTGCCACTTGTCATCGCTGTTCCTGCCTGCTTCTCAATCCAATGCCCACGCCGCCTCAGGCAACGCGAAACTGTTCGACCAACGAATCGCTAATCTCCAACCCCAACCCCGGCCCTTGCGGAGCGAGAAGATTCCCGTCTTCAAGACGCAATGGTTCAGAAAACGCCGGTGTGAGCCATGGCATGTATTCCAGCCCCTCAACGCCCGGAACACCGCAGGCCAGATGGACCGACGCCTCCATCATCAAATGGGGTTCTACCGGGCAGCGGTAAATCTCACACAGCGAGGCGACTCTCAAAAACTCGGTGATGCCCCCAAGCCTCGCCAGGTCCGGCTGAACCACCTCCACCGCGCCCGCTTCCAAAAACGAATGGATTTCGAAACGAGACCCCAGTGTCTCGCCGAGCGCAACGGGGATGTCCAGGCGGCGACTCAGCCGGGCATGGCCAATCACGTCATCGCAGAGCATCGGTTCTTCAAACCACGCGCACCCCAGTTGCTCAAACCCCCGGCCGGCCCGTGTCGCCCGGGGCAAATCCCACTTCTGATTGGCGTCGACCGCGATCCACGCCTCCGCCCCCAGGGCGTCTCGCACCTCTGAGACCCGATCGATATCAATCGACGGATCGTCATGCCCGACCTTGAGCTTCACACCCCTCAGTCCCAACCCAAGATATTCGTGCCCCGCCTGAACCATCTCCTCGACACTCATGTTCAACCAACCACCGTCAGATCCATAGGCCGGCGCCCGATCCCGCAATCCACCCAACAGCCGATACAACGGCAATTCCGCGAATTGCCCTTTCAAATCCCACAGGGCGAGATCCACCGCCGCAATCGCCTGTGCCACCAGCCCATGACGCCCCACCCCCTGCGTCTTCCAATACAACCGATGAAGTATCTGCTCGTGATCACAGGCATCCAGGCCAACCACATCCGGACCGATGTCGTCTTGCAACACTCGCCGCATGGCCGTACCACCCGCCGCCAGGGCCCAGGTGTAACCGCGACCGACCAGACCACTCTCGGTCGTGACCGTCACCATTGGCATAAAGATCGTTGTCAGCCCCGAACCTCGATCTCCACTCGACATGCCCGACACAACGGGCCGTTCGAGCGGGATCTGCAACAACTGGGCCTCACATGACCGGATCTGCATCGGCTTGCTCGTCATCCTGGATCGTACTGATTTCGTCTCGGGAAATTTTGTGGACGCTGGTTGGATTGAACGTCTGTGCCGTGTCCACCCGCAAGGCAACTTCAATCCGCCCACCAGAGAGAACAAAATATTGCACCAGGTACCCGCCGCCCTGCATTGCCTGGAACTGGTACTCCGTATCGTCGAGGCTGCCGACCCACTCAACAGACTGCTCTGCAAACCTCTCGTCAGCAACCACTTCTGGGGGCAAGGCGGCAACCAGTGCCCCGGGGTCTTCCCCGATCACAGCCGCCATCCGTTGCCGCGCATCGGCCATAAACCTCACCACCCGGGCAGCGTAACCGAACTCGTCGTCGCCCTCTCTTTCGGGTGGCACGACGCCCAGCGTCAGGTGATGAAGAAATGGATTTCCGTACCCCTGACTCATCATCTGAGAACGGGCCGGTTCATCAACGGGGTGCACCACCGCCACATACCGAAACCACCCCTGCTGATAAGCCGCGCTGGCCGGATCAAGCCGCGCCGAGACGTTGATGTAGTCACAACCATCCACTGGCGATGGATAGCACCGGGTGTCCCACCCAAGCTCGTACCCGATCGACTTCAATGGCCCGGACACCAATTGCGGTGGATCGGTAAAGATCGCCGCGTGGTCAGGAGCCGGTTCGATGGCCACACCGGCCTCGACCGTCAGGCGGGCCACTTCGGCCCCCTCGGCAAAACGCTCAGCGGCATTGTCGATCGACAACACGTCCGCAAAATTCTCCGGCAGCCCAAAGCCTGATGGAACCGGCAGGGCAACGGACATTGTCGCGCTCGCAGTGACTTGAAACACGGGGAACAACCGCCATCGTATCGGTTGCACAGACGGTCGACAATCCGCGCCCGAGCCACCGTCCCTCAACGTGGCCCGGTTGGTTACAATCTCTTGAACCCCGACCTTCTCCTGGGCCCACACACATGACTCGCGCCCCGGTTCTACTGCTGACTCTCGCCTGCCTTTTCCTGGCCACCGACCTCTTGCCTGCCGCAAACGTCCCGTCCCGAACGGCCAACCTGACCCCGCGGCGGCCCACGCTCCCCCCGCTTCGCCCGGGCGACTCCAAACACCCCGTCGACCGACTGGTCAGGGCCCACGCCAGAACCGCCGGCCCCACCGCTCTCCGGCCACTCACAGACCTCGCCTTCGCCCGCCGTGTCCATCTGGATCTTGTCGGCCTTCTCCCCACAGCATCGCAGACTGCGAGGTTTCTTGCCGACCCCTCCACCACACGGCGCGACTTGCTGATCAAACGTCTGCTTGCGGACCGCCAGGGCTACGCCGCTCATTGGATGGTCTTCTGGAACGACTGTCTTCGCAACGCCTACCGCGGCACCGGCTTTATCGATGATGGCCGTCGACAAATCAGTGGCTGGCTCTACCGCTCGCTTTACGCAAACAGGCCCTATGACAAATTCGCACACCAATTAATCAGCCCAGTCAAAGGTTCCGGTGGTTTCATTCGGGGCATCAAGTGGCGAGGCGTGGTCAACGCCAGCCAACAGCGCGAGGTCCAGGCCGCCCAGAGTCTCGCGCAGGTTTTCCTGGGAACCAACCTCAAGTGTGCCAGTTGCCACGACAGCTTCATCAACGACTGGAAACTCGACGACGCTTATGCCCTGGCCGCCGTCTTCGCAGAGAAACCTCTCGAATTGCACCGCTGCAACAAACCCACCGGGCGAACTGCTCGCATCGGCTTTCTGTTTCCGTCTCTGGGCTCGCTCACCACAACAGATTCCCGGCCCGATCGCCTCAAACGTTTGGCCGACCTCCTCGTCACACGCAAGAACGGACGGTTCACCCGAACCATCGTCAATCGTTTGTGGGCGACACTGATCGGCCGTGGCCTCGTCGAACCGGTTGACGAGATGGAGCGGGCGGCCTGGAACCCGGACCTTCTGGATTGGCTCGCCGAAGATCTCGCCGACCATGGCTTCAATCTCAAACACACTCTCCAGACCATCTGCCGATCCCGCGCCTATCAAAGCGAGGCAATCGCTGCGCCACGCAAAGTGAAAACTGACATTTTCGGTGGACCGTACGTCCGCCGCATGACAGCCGAACAGTTTGTCGACGCGGTGGCTGCCCTCACCCAAACACCGTTGGTCGCCGACAAGCTGATGGCCAAACGCGATGGCCGAGGGCAAGGTGGACAACTGCCACAACTGCAAGCCGTTGTCAACGAAGACAAACAGGACTCCCGCCCGCTCCTTATTCGTGCCGCCTTCATCATGCCTGACCCGTTACAAAGAGCACTGGGACGGCCCAACCGGGAACAGATCGTCACCCGTCGTGATTCGCTGGCCACAATGCTACAGGCCATGGAATTGACCAATGGTTCCACCCTGGACAAGGCGCTGCAGCAAGGCGCTGCCCACTGGCTTCCCGCGGCCAACAGGAACCTCAACACGGTACTCGACACGTTGTTTCAAACAGGTTTCTCCCGCGGCCCCACTCCATCCGAACGGCAACAATTGACTGCACTGGCCGGAACTCCCCTCACCACCGAAGGCCTGCAGGATGTGCTTTGGACACTCGTGATGCATCCTGATTTCCAGCTGATTCACTGATTCGCAATCCGGACCACACACCATGGACCGCTTCGATCTTCGCCAGGACACGTGGACACGTCGCGACCTGCTGGCCTCCGCGTCGGCTGCGGCGTTGGGTGCCTTGCAGGCCGGGCCACCTCGCCAGGCCGTTGCCGACGAATCCAAACCACCAACAGCCACCGCCGACGCCTGCATTGTCCTGTGGATGGCCGGTGGAATGGCCCACACCGAAACGTTCGACCCGAAACGGCACACTCCGTTCCGCAAAGGACTGCCTGCCAAAGACGTCCTGAGCACATTTCCATCGATTCCTACCGCCGTCGACGGAATGAGGTTCTCCCAGGGATTGGAAAAAACAGCCGCCGTGATGGATCGGGGCACTCTGATCCGGACGGCTATCGCCGGTGACCTGGGCAAGATCCTCCATTCTCGACACCAGTACCACTGGCACACCGGTTATGAGCCTCCCTTGACGGTCGCGGCACCACACCTGGGAGCCTGGATCTCTCAAGCCCTCGGCCCCCGCAACCCTGCCATCCCGGCGTTCATAGACATCGGACAACGGTACGAAGGGAACGGGGAAGCCGAAGAGTTGAAGGCATTCCAGACCGCAGGTTTCCTTGGCAGTGAACACGGTCCGTTTCGAGTCCCCGATCCTCAGCAGGCCACGCGCGCGGTCAAACCCCCTCCTGGCATGAGCCTGGCTCGATTTCGAAGACGCTATCAGGCGTACCGCAAGCTGGTTGCCACGTCTCCGTTGGCACGTGATGCCAACGATTTTCAACGACAGAGTCTGTTGAACTCTCTGGAGAACTCATTTCGGTTGCTCAATTCCCCTGCGGCTGAAGCCTTTGACCTCCAACAGGAACCCAGAACGAGTTTTGACACGTACAACACCGGCCCGTTCGGCCAGGGCTGCCTGCTGGCCCGTCGACTGGTGGAGGCGGGAGCCCGTTTCGTGGAGGTCTCCACCGAGTATGTCCCATTCCTCGGTTTCGACACTCACGACAACGGCCACACCCGGTTGCGGGCAATGAAACAACTGATTGACGCTCCTATCGCACAGTTGGTCCTGGATCTCGAACACAGTGGCCTCCTGGACCGCACGCTGGTGGTCCTGGCAAGCGAATTCAGCCGGGATGTGATCATGGAAGGGAAACCGGAAAAACGCGTCCCAGACCAGGTGAAACAGCCTCCGGTCATTGACGAATTGAAGTTCTACGGCATGCACCGTCATTTCACCGGAGCTGGCAGCGTCCTGTTATTCGGTGGCGGGGCACGGAAAGGTTTTGCCTACGGCCGCACCGCCGACGAGCGTCCGTGCACGACCATCGCCAACCCTGTCTCGATCACCGACCTTCATGCCACCATCCTGACCGCAATGGGCATTTCCCCTCGGCACAACGTCGAAGTCGAGCAACGCCCCTTCTTTGCCACCAGGGACGGACACGGCAAGGCCGTCACAGACGTGCTCGGAACTGGCCTCTCCTAGTCAGTCAGCGACCCGACTCGATTCCAAACCGTCCACATAATCGTGGGCCACGTCGACATGGTCAGCACCAGCCGCCTGAGCGGCCTCCAGCACCCGCACGAACATGGCGTGGTCAGACCGGGCGTCACCACGATAGGTAACCACCTTGTGCCGCGTCTCTGGAACCATCGTGGCCAACCTGGCAGCCAACCCATCAATTTCCACGTCCTGCCCATTCAAAAGCACCCGGCCTGTCCGGTCGACCGTCACAACAATCTCTGGCGTCCGGACGTCACTGGCAACAGCAGCGTCAGGAAGGTCCAGGTCGATCGCCGGAGCAAGCATGGACGAACTGAGCATAAAAAAGATCAGCAACAGAAACACACAATCGATCAACGGGCTCAACTCGATCGAAAGCGACGGCCGTCTTTGCCGGGGAATCTCTTTCATAACCTAGCTGACCGTTTGTGGGCTGGAGGTCGTTTCCCGAGCAGCGTTTCCGGCTGAAGGCGTCACGCGGTCCAACTGTGCAGACTCAACCTGAAACAACCACTCATCCAACTGCGACGTCACCCACTGCATCTGCATCGCGGCACGGCCAGCCACTGACTGCAGAAGATGGTAAGCCGCAAGGCAGGGCAGGGCGATCGTCAGCCCGCACACTGTCGTCAACAACGCCGACCAGATCCCACTGGCCAGGTCACCAGGCTGAACCTGACCGCCCTTGAGTTCGATCTGGTGAAATGCCCCCACCAGTCCGGCCACCGTCCCCAATAGACCCAACAACGGTGTCGCATGCGTCAAGATGCCCAACCAGTTGAGTCGCCGGTCATAGCGGGCCACTTGTTGAGATGCCTCTCGGACCACGACCTGGTCTCGAAATGTTTTCTCAGACTTTCGATGGCGTAGGTAGGCCGCCACCACACGATGCAAAGGCCGATCGCTATCAACCAAGCGATCAAGCAATCGCCCCAAAGACCGCTCCTGGATGTTCGATTTCAACTCCACCAGGAGAGAACCGTAGGAGACCCTCAGCCGCCAATATGCCCAAACCCGTTCGGTGATCATCCCGACTGCGAGTACCGAACATCCGAGCAGCGGCCACATAACCGGACCGCCACGCGCGAACAATTCAGAAAAGTTCTGACCCCACATCCAACACTCACCGTTGCAGTTGCTGGTTGGTCTCTCCCGGCCTCGGGATGACACACTCTTTGGCAAGGTGCTATTCTGAACGTCTTCGGCAAAGCTTGTCCACCCGCCGGCCGTACTCAAAACCCCACGACAATCCGACGTTTCCGCAGTGCCCGTATTACGTGACCCCCTGATCATCGCGATGCTGGCCAGTTCCCTGGCCCACGCAGCCGTGTTTGCGCTCGCGCCGGCTTCCACCACCCAGCCCAATGCCGACGTCCGTCCCGGCCGCACCGCCGTTCGCCTCCGCCCCTCGCTCCCCACTCCCACGGAAGTGACGTCTCAGCCAGACACCCCCCAGTTGGCTTCCTCGGCCATCAGCCCCGACCCTCCGCCGGTCCTTCCCGAGCAACAACCCCGCACACCGCGAATCCAACCTGACTCGACGCCGTCGGACCAACCGACCACCACGACACCTTCTCGCTCGACTCGGCCGTACCGGTTGCGAACACCACACCCAAAGCCCCCGGGAACAACCCGCCTGCCACGCCCCACTCCCTCACCCCGACGACCACAAACATCACAACCTGCGGCACCGCCAATCCGAGTGGCGGTTGATTCCCGCCCACAACCAACACCTCCGCCTCGCCCGACCCAATTGGCCCCACCGCCAGGAGCAGCAGCACGGCCACAGACGGAACGCTCTTTCGGTGCCACCCGCACCTTGCCAACAGCTCTACCCAACAATCCCACTCCAGCCTATCCGGCCGCGGCCGCCCGCCGTGGCCGACAGGGGACAACCATCGTTCGAATGGTGATCGGGCGAGACGGCCAGGTCATTCGCGCGTCTGTCCACCGCGGCAGTGGCCACGCCGATCTGGACAAGGCCGCCGTGGCAGCCGCACGACAATGGACTTTCCAACCCGCTCTGCGGGGCGATCAGGCCATCTCCATCACAGTGCTCAAACCGTTCCGTTTCGTGCTGCAAAAGCGATGACGACCGCGGCGCAGGCACCGGCACTCGCTCAATTGTCGCCACCGAGCAGAATCGTGGCCCCCGCGTAGATTCCAAACCGCGGCGATGCAAAGCCCCAGGCCTCTTCGTAAGCCTCGTCAGTAATGTTGTCCAACCGGGCGAAGAATTGCAGCCTGTCGGTGTACTCCCACGTCACCGTGGCGTTCAACAATGAATACTCATCCAGTGACGTCACGAAACCTTCACCGTCGAAATCATCTCGACGGTCGACCCACTGATAATTCATTGCGACCCGGACACCGTTCTCATTGAATCGGTGTTCTCCGCCAACACGAAACTTGTTCGATGGCCTTCGGACAAGACGCGAATCGGTCGTTCGATTGCGGGCATCCAACGCGGTGTACCCCAGCGTGGCGGTCGTACCTTCTCCCAACTGCCAGGTCGCAGTTGTTTCAACACCCGCCGTCAACGCCTGATCGACGTTGTACAGATGACCACCCCAGGGGCCGGTTCCGTCGAACGAGAACACGATCAGATCGTCGATGTCGTTGCGGAAATAGGTCGCCCCCAGCACCAGGTCGCCGTCGTCAAACGACTGGTCCATGCCCAGTTCCCAGCCAAAACTGAGCTCTGGCCGGAGATCAAGATTTCCAATGCTCGGATCAAACAGTTCGTTGATCGCAGGCGCACGGAAACCGGTGCCGATACTGCCGCGAAAAGCGGTGCCGCTGTCATCCAACGCGTACCGACTGGTCACACGGTACGTACTCGCCGGCCCCGCGGCACTGTACCGGTCCCATCGCGCTCCCAGAACCGTCGACCAGTTGTCGTCAACGACGACGTGATCCTGCAAAAAGAACCCGGTGGCATACAGCGATCGGCGATCGGCAACGGACGACGCGGCGGTCTCGGTTGTGTTCTCCAATCCTGTCGTAAACACATTCCGGGTCCGGACTGTCTCGTACAACAAGACGTTGGCTTGCCAGTCAAACTTGACCGTCGAGCCATCGTAGGCCGGTGTGCCCCCGAAACCGGGATCCGTGTCACGACGATTCAAATTCGTGTACCCAAAACCCACTTTTTGTTCAATCAGCCCGTCATAGATTTCGTTTCGCAGTTGAGTCCGCATCGCAAATGTTTCGTTCTTGAGTTTTCTCAACAAGTTGTCGACGGGGCCAACAGGGTATTCAAAACCATCAACCTGTGATTCGGCATCGGTATAGCGAA
>CAZYAZ010000080.1:0-23997 GCA_964646205.1 uncultured Planctomycetaceae bacterium
GTATCTAATCCCGTTCGCTACCCTAGCTTTCGTACCTCAGCGTCAGTAAAGACCCAGTGTGTCGCTTTCGCCACCGGCGTTCCTTCCGATCTCAACACATTTCACCGCTCCACCGGAAGTTCCACACACCCCTATCTCACTCAAGCCAGACAGTATCAAACGCAGTTCCACGGTTGAGCCGTGGGATTTCACATCTGACTAATCTGGCCGCCTACGTACCCTTTAAGCCCAGTGATTCCGAATAACGTTCGCCCAGTACGTGTTACCGCGGCTGCTGGCACGTACTTAGCCCGGGCTTCCTTTGAGGCTTTGTCAACCAAGGAGGATAACCTCCAAGGACTTCATCCCCTCTGACAGTGGTTTACAACCCAAGGGCCTTCATCCCACACGCGGCGTCGCTCCGTCAGGCTTTCGCCCATTGCGGAATATTCTCGACTGCAGCCACCCGTAGGTGTCTGGGCAGTGTCTCAGTCCCAGTCGTGGGGGCCATGCTCTCACACCCCCTAGGCATCGTAGCCTTGGTGAGCCATTACCTCACCAACTAGCTAATACCACGTAGGCCGCTCCAAGAGCGGAATCTCACCATTTGCTCCCAGGACGATCATGTCCTGGGAGATCTCCCGGTATTACCTACAGTTTCCCGTAGCTGTCCCGGTCTCCAGGGTACGTCACCTACGCCTTACTACGCCGTCTGCCGCTGTCCGTCTTTTACTTCACCCCGAAGGGATCAATAAGAGACTTCTCGCTCGACTTGCATGCCTAATCCACGCCGCTAACGTTCATTCTGAGCCAGGATCAAACCCTTCATATGACTGCTTTTCCGTTTCCACCCCATCCGCCTCTTGTTTCTCAACCACCTGGTCAAAGACCTGGCAGAGGAGAGCCGCTCGAGGGTTCTGGTGAGGAACGGGTTATTAGCAGAGAAAAGTCTGATGCTGGATGCACGAGTGGTCAAACCCGTGCAATCAGCCGCATCCCGAAGGATCCAGCGACTGAAATCGCTGAACGAGGGCCACCAACCAAGTTGTCAAAGAACTGCCCGAAGGCATCGGCGTGGTCGTCGAGACGAACACGCCAGTCACGATGCTAACAAGCACCGCAAAGGGCCATCGTAGCAAGACGACATGAAGTGTCAACCGTCGGCGGTTGAGTTTTTCTCGACGATGTCACCTTGGTGTCCGGTTGGCTATCATGGCAGCCTTGCCAGTGATCACATCCCCCTTCCGTATCGAGTTTTCAGAACGATGACCGCTCTTGCCGCTCCCGGGACCCCCCAGGCCGATCTTGACACTCCCAGACTCTGCATCGATCTGGATGTGATGGAGTCCAACATCCAGCGGATGGCCTCGTTCATGGCCGAGCGTGGCAAGCAGTGGCGGCCACACGAGAAGTGCCACAAGACTCCCGAGATCGCCCGTCGGCAACGAGAAGCGGGGGCGATCGGTGTGACCTGTGCGAAGGTATCCGAGGCGGAGGTCATGGCCGCCGGGGGGACCACCGACATCCTGATCGCCAACATGATCGTGGGCGCTCCCAAGGTCCGCCGCGTGGCCCAACTGTGTCAGACGGCTGACCCGATTGTCGCGGTGGACCACTTCGCCCAGGCCCAGCCACTGGCGGCGGCCTGCCACGAGGCGGGTGTCACCTGCCGGGTGATCCTGGAAATCAACGTGGGCCTCGATCGGGTCGGGGTATTGCCCGGCCGCGATGCCATCGAATTGGCCCGTGCCACCGCCGAACTCGACGGACTCGAACTGGTCGGCATCATGGGGTACGAGGGCCACCTGCTGCGTGTCGAGGACCCCGACGAGAAACGGACACAGATCGAGGCCTCGATGAAACTGCTCGAGGAAACCCGAGACGCCATGCGGGGCGAGGGATTGTGCTGTGACATTGTCAGTGCCGGCGGGACCGGCAGCTACCAGTACACCAGTGACTGTGCGGCCGTCACCGAATTGCAGGCCGGTGGCGGGATCTTTGCCGATCCCATGTACCAGTTGCAGATGGGTGTCACCGGCCTGGAGTACGGGCTGACGGTGCTGGCGACGGTGGTCAGTCGTCCCGAGAAGCACCGGGCTGTTCTCGACAGCGGACGCAAGACGCTGAGCCCCGATGCCCATCTCCCCCTGGTCAAGAATCATCCCGAGACGGAGGTTGTCCGCATGAGTGCCGAACACTGCGAGTTGCAGTTGGCCGGTGATGCCGTCGACCTGACGATCGGCGACAAGATCGAGTTGATCGTCGGATACGCCGACTTCACCACAGTGCTTCACGATCACTTCTTTGCCTGCCGGGGTGGTGTGCTCGAGGAGGTGTGGGAGATTGCCGGACGGGGGAAATTGCAGTAATCGCCGCTGGGAAAGTCGGGTGGAGAGCACGATGAGTGAGGGCTTGGTGGAACGGCTGTCGAGCGACGATTCGGAAGTTCGGAACGAGGCGATTGTCGAGGCGTCGGAGTCTCGTGACGAGGCTGTGGTCGTGGCGTTGGGTGGCCTGGTGATCAGCCCCGACGTGGGGACCCCGGCGAGAACCGCCGCGGCTCAGACGCTGGCAAGAATGCCTGATGCGGTGGGCGTGGACCAACTGAAAGAGTTGCTGAGGCACGAGAATCCCGAGTTCCGGGTTCTGGCGGCCTCGGGGCTTGAGTTTCACCCGGACCCGGGAACGGTCAAGGTGTTGCTGGCGGCACTGGTGGATCCGGTCAACAAGGTCCGTAACGTGGCCGAGAGAAGCCTGCTGGCAATGACCTGCGTGTTCACCGAGGAGTCTCACCAACAGATTGCCGGATTGCTTGATCATCCCGTCCCGTTGACCCGGTCGCCGGCGGCGCGGCTGGTCGGGGCGGCGGCGATCACGGGGTTGGCCCCGCGGCTGGCAAGGATGGCCGTCGAGGACCAGGAGTGGCTGCCGAGGGTCTGGTCCTCCCGTGCACTGGGAGAACTCGGAGAGCACGCGAACCTGGAAGTGCTCGAGCGAGTGGTGACCAGTGACCCGGAGAACCGTGTCCGGGCCGCGGCGGTCGAGGCGATCGGAGAACTGCGGGCCGATCGATCCGGGGAGGTTCTACGGGGAGTGATCGAAGCGGATCCGGAAGAGCGGATCAAGCGGGCCGCCGAGGAGGCCCTGGAGGATCTCCAGAGGGGTGGGTTTGAAGGCGATTGAATCGCCCTGGCTCACTCCAGGCCGACACGGTCCGACAGTGCCCGCATCCGCCGTGCCACCTCGGCAAGTTTCTTGCCAATGCGTGTTGTCCAGCCGGTCTCAACCCGTCCCGTGGCCAATCGTTCGATCCACACCGCCCCGGCCATCAACACGCCGCTTTGGTCCAGTACCGTCACCAGGCCCGTTTCCTCCAGTGACAAACCGGCTTCTCGCTCGTAGGTGGACAGGCCCAGTTCCCAGCCGTCGACGTCATCCTCGACCAGGCTGCCCAGCAGTCGTGCCAGGTCGATGGCCACGTTGTCGATGCGGCAACTGCCGGGATCGATCAGGCCCGTCACGTGATCGCCGGTCCACAGCAGGTGGTCGTGCCACACGTCCCGCAGGCATGGCTGACACCGGAACGTTGTTGTCTCGACCATCGCCAGCTGATTGCCGATCCAGCCTGTGCCACGACGAAACAGGTTGTCGATTTCTTCAATCGCACGCGAGCACTCTTCCCCCGGGCCAGTCACCCGGAGGGCCCGGGCGACCAATTCGTTCCACCGGTGTCCCCAGCCGTCGAGTTGTTCCAGGCGTTCGGTCACTGCCGGGGACTTCCGTGAATCGCTGGAACCAAACCATTCACGGGTCTCGTCCCCGGGTACGAATTCTCTCGCGGAACGATGAAAGCTCGCGAGGGTCTTGATCGCCTCGCACAACCGTTCCGGTGAGGGGTTGTCGTGGAAATCGGCCACGCCTGGCATCCAGGGTTCCAGTTGCCACAGTTGATCGTTCCAGCGGGCCAGCCTGTCGCCATTCGAGGTGGGGATGGGGATCGCAACCGGAACAGATGCCCCGACATGTTCCAGCAGTTGATGCAGCCCCTCGATCCGACGCCTGGGCAATCCGGGGTGGGGCCAGCCTCGCACGGCCAGTGGTCCGCGAGCGGTTTCAATCCGCCACACATTTGCTCCGCTGAACCCCGGTTGAGATGGTGGTTGGGCCGGGCCGTTGGGTTGGCAGGATGCGTCCCAGAGTCGCAGCAATCCGGACAAGTCGATCTCGCTGTGAGTCATCAGGTGGTCGGCTTTCAGCGAATTGACTGGGGGCAGACGGCCCGTTCGGGCCGCCTGTTGACACTGCTCTTCGGGCACCGGTACAACAGGATGTAGGCAGGATAACGGTCCGGTTGTGTCGATGGGAACGATCGCGACGTTTCCGAGTGCATCCAGCCGTGTCCCATGTCGACAAGACGCCGCTTCCGAGGATGAACCGATATGAAATCGACGAGTGTGATGAGTGCAGTTGGACAAACCCGACGAATGTTGCGACTGGGGGCCTCCCTGGCCCTGGTCCTGTCATTGTCCACGGCTACGGCCGATGCCGGCGTGGTCCCCTGGCTGATCGATTCTCTTTTCGGACCCGTGTCCAGCCCCTACCAGGCGGCCTGTGGTAATGGTTACGGATACTACAGGGCGGGTTACGGGTGTCCACCAGCGGGTGGTTACAGCTATTCCATCCCGCAGCGTGTGTCCGCCCAGCCGGTCAACTTCGCGCCCGGCTACGGGGCCCCGTTCTATGGGAATTCCTATGGCAGTCCTTGTGGTGCACCGTGCCTGCCACGGTTGCCGAACCTCTTGCCGAGTCTGTTTGGTGGCCTGTTTGGTTGTGGTCCGTGTTCGTCGCCCTACGGTTCCCCGTACGGGTCACCCTGGGGATGTTCGCCATGTGGTTACGGCGGTTGTCCGGTGAGGTTGCCGGCGGGAACCGCGTCGTCGGGCGCCAGTACCTCCGGTTGGAAAAAATCTTCCTCGGCGCCCAGCACGTTTGTCGAGGGCCCGCAGGCGTCTGGTGATGTCCGCGTTGACACCCGGACCAATCGTCCGGCGATTGATCCGGATGCGGATCCGGGAGAGGTGATTCCGAAGTTCCAGAAGCCCGCCGCGAAGACACCCGCTGCCAAGAAGTCGGTCGAGGAGAAGAAGCCGGTTGACGCAGGCACGCCGGCCGGCACCAAGACACCAGAAGCCAAGCCGGCCCCCAAGCCGGAACCCAAAAAAGTGCCGACGGCCCTGGATGATGCGGCCATCGGCACGGTGGCTCATCATGTTGTTCCGTCCCGGACTCGTCTGGCACGGCGTTCGGTCTCCGGGCACGCCTCGCGACTGCGTTCGGTCGTCGTGGCTCGCAACGTGTTTGACGTGCAGCCTTCCCTGCGTCCGGAACTTCCCGGCAGCACGATTGCCGGACGCTAGATGGTGACGGGACTGGCATGAGCAACGCGGATGTCGCGAGAGTGCTGGTTGACCTGGCCGACCTGCTGGAGATCCAGGGGGCCAACCCGTTCCGGGTCCGCGCCCATCGCAACGGGGCGAGGACGGTTGAGACGCTCACCGAGCCCATCGCGTTGTTGGTCGAGGATCCCGAGCGGTCGCCCGAGGAATTGTCAGGGATCGGCAAGGACCTGGCCGAGAAGATCACCTCGATCGTCGAGACCGGCCAACTGGATCAACTCGATGAACTCCGTGAACAGGTTCCCGCCGGCGTGGTGGCGATGCTGCGGATCCCGGGCCTGGGACCCAAGAAGGTTGGCGTGCTGTTCCAGGACCTGGGCCTGGAATCGTTGGACGCTCTGGAGGCGGCGGCTTCCGAGGGCGTGATTGCCGAACTGAAGGGGTTCGGCACGAAGACGGAACAATCGATTCTCGAGGGGATTCCGATCGCCCGCCAGGGCAGCACGCGGACGTGGCTGGCCACCGCGCGGGTCGCCGTGGATCGGATCGTCGAGGATCTCTCGGAACTCGAATCGGTCACCCAGGTCAGCCTGGCCGGCAGCAGCCGCCGGTTGAAGGAGACCGTGGGCGACCTGGACGTGCTGGCAACTGTTGCCAGGGGAGTGGCTTCCGCAGAGGTGATGGAGGCATTGGCCGGTCACGAGTTGGTCGAGGAGGTGTTGGCCCAGGGCGAGACAAAACAGCGAGTGAGGTTATTGGAACGCGAGGCGGGCGGGTTGGAGATGGACCTGCGGGTGGTGCCCGAGGAGTCCTATGGTGCGGCGATGCAGTACTTCACCGGCTCCAAGGAACACAACATCGTTGTCCGTCGTCGCGCCCAGGAGCGGGGATTGAAGGTCAACGAGTACGGTGTCTTTGACGAGACGGACAAGGCGGTGGCCGGACGGACCGAGGAGGACGTCTACGAAGCGGTCGGCCTGCCGTGGATTCCACCCGAGTTGCGCGAGGACCGGAGTGAGTTCGAGTTGGCCGAGTCGGGGAAACTGCCCGAGTTGGTCACGCTGGCCGACATCCGTGGCGACCTGCACATGCACACCACCGCGACGGACGGGACGGCGACGATCGAGGAAATGATCGCGGCGGCCAAGGCCAGGAAGCGGAAGTACATTGCGATCACCGACCACTCGAAGCGAGTCACGATGGCTGGCGGCCTGGACGCCAAGCGGCTGAGGGATCACTGGAAACAGATCGACAAGATCCGCGGCAGCGTGTCGGGGATCGAGGTGCTGTGCGGGATCGAGTGCGACATCCTGGAGGATGCGACACTCGACCTGCCCGACGATGTGCTGGCCGAGGCCGACTGGGTGATTGCCGTGCTGCACTACGGGTTGAAACAGCCTCGCGAGCAGATTGACGCGCGGCTGTTGACCGCCGTACAGAATCCGCATGTCGACGTCATCGGTCATCCCTGTGGCCGATTGATTGGCAAGCGTCCGGGAGCGGAACTCAGTTATCCCGACCTGTTCAAGGCGGCGGCCGATCACGGGGTGATGATGGAGATCAACGCGCATCCCAGCCGACTGGATCTTGACGACCTGCACGCCGCGGCGGCCCGCGACCATGGTATACCCATCGTGATCAGCACCGACGCGCACAGCACCGGCGGGATGGACGTGATGCAATGGGGCGTGTGCCAGGCCCGGCGGGCGGGCCTGGAAAAGAAGGATGTGGCCAACGCCCGGCCGTGGTCGCGTTTCAAGAAGCTGTTGCGCAACGGTTGACCCGGTGGCCAACGTTGCAAACCCCCGAACGATGCTCAAGAATCAACTCCTCAAGCCAACCCATTCTCCCAATCCAGGGGATTCTTCCATGACCTCTCGCTTCCCGATCGTGCTGCTGGCTGTTCTCGCCCTGGCCGTTTCCTCGCTGGTCTCTGCTGAAGAGACCGAGAAGAAGGAGGCGAAGAAGGCCGTCGCCAAGCCGGTCAAGCTGAAGGACATCACCCTGACGGTGCCGTCGACGTGGCAGCAGGAGAAGCCTCGAAGCCGGCTGCGGGCCGGCCAGTTCAAGTTGCCGGCGGTCAAGGGTGACAAGGACGCTGCAGAGTTGGCGATCTTTTACTTTGGCGGAACCGGTGGCGGTGCCGACGCCAACATCCGCCGTTGGATTGGCCAATTCCAGTCCGAGGGCCGCAAGATGAAGGTCCTGCGGGGCGAGTCGTCCCAGGGGCCCTACCTGCTGTTGGATCTCACCGGAACGTACAACCAGCCGGTGGGACCCCCGATCCAGCGTCGCACCAAGCCCATGAAGGGGGCCCGCATGCTGGCGGTGATCCTGGCCGTCAAGGGCAAGGGCAACTACTTCCTGAAGTTGACCGGTCCGATGAAGACCGTCACCGCAGCCGCCACGTCACTGCGCCAGTCGTTCGGAGCCGATCCGAAGAAGGAGAAGCCGTACGGGGCCGATGCGAAGAAGGACAAGAAGGACGGCAAGAAGAAGCAGGAGAAGAAGTAGACGGTCGCTGCAACAGCGTGGCTGGCGGCCGGGTCGGAGAGGTGGCAGAGTGGCCGAATGCACCGGTCTTGAAAACCGGCGTTGTGTAACAGCAACCGGGGGTTCGAATCCCCCCCTCTCCGCTCTTTTTCCGGTGGCTGCGAGTGACCTCGATTCGGATGCCCGGGGTGTTCATTGCTTCAGCCAAGCCGTCGGATGGTTGATCACGTCCCGTGGCTTTCATCCGGTGGTGCGGCGACCTTGGTCCGTGTCGACCGATCACCGAGAATCGCGATACCGATCATCAGCCACGGCCAGGCGACACCCATGATCGCGATGCCCAGGTAGATGTTCACCAGCAGTTTTTCCGGGAGGTAGGCCACCACGCCCAGCGAGATCAGCGTGAAGGCGCCGATGACCACAAACACCCGGGCCGTGCGTCGGTTTTCCTCTTGAGGCAGTGCCTGGGATGTCGAGCCGATGGTCTCGCCGCGGGTGCCCCAGAACAGGTCCACCGCCTGTGGTGCACGGGCGTAACCGATGTCGCAGAAATGAGCCAGGAATTTCTCCGACCATTCGTACCGCGGGATGACGTGACTGATCACCGGGCCGAAAATGATCACGTTGTGGAAGTCGACGCCGTGCTCGAACATCAACGCCTTGCCACCGGGTTTGAGCACCCGCCGGGCTTCGGTGAAAATCCTTTCCAGTGGGCCATCGTCGGGGATCTCGTGGGTCCCAAAACCCAGCACGACCACATCACACGATTCGTCTGGCAGGGGCAGCGTGTAGGTGTCGGTTTGAGCGGGATGGATGCGGGGATGGTGTGTCGGAGCACATTCCAGGTCGCGGACGTCACGGATGGCAATCTCGTGAGGTTCGCCCGGCACTCCCCAGCAGTCCACGCTGTGGATCACCGCTCCTGGTAGCAGGTCGGCCAGGATATAGCTGTGGCGGTAGGTGCCAATATGCACGTCGGCGACAACCGTCGCTTCGGTCGTTTCGGATTCCTGTAGCAACTGGTGGATGTACCGTTTGCCGGGATGGCCGTACATGCGGTACATCCCCACGATGAGCGAATAGCCCAGGTAGAACAGGGAAACGGTGCCGGCTCCCAGGGCGGCGATTTTCACGAACTTCAGGTTGAACTTCAGCGCGACAAACACCATGGGGATTCCCAGGGTGGCCATCAGGACGCAGTAGATCTTGAAGTAGTCACGGCGGCTGACATAGAGAGCCCGCCCGTAATACCACCAGGGACTCGGCTGCCTGTCGGGCCGCGTTGCCGGGTACATGTGTGTTCGTGTCGATGTGGAACTCATATGTCGTACCAACCAGCCAACTGGATCCCGGTCGCCAACACCCGTGATCCTATCAGGGATGATCGCACGAAGTGTGCGGAAACATGCTGCGTGGCCGTGGAGGGATTGGCCACGTCCCTGTCTCGGTGCCCTATTGCGTGGTTCCCCGGACCCGGACCGTGCCGGTTCAGGGACGGTCGTCGGAGTTCCCGGGCAGGATATGTCGGCTGATCTGCCCATCCTGGCCGGCGACCAGGACGCTGCCATCGGACGGATGGACGGCCAGCGAGTAGGCCCATCCTTTCAGGGCTGCAATCGTCCCGGTCACTTTCACCGTCAATGGATCCACCACTCGCACATGACCGTCTGTGCAGGCAACCACCACGCGGGATCCATCGGGAAGCCAGGCGGCATCCAGGGGACGGGATGCCAGGCGGGCAAACCGGACCATGCGGCCGATCGTTGGCTGCCAGAGTCGGACGGTGCGGTCGTCACTGACAGAGGCCACCATCGGCAACCCCTCGACTGCCGGCCGCAGCGCCAGGTTGTGGACCCGTCGCGTGTGGATACTCAGGCTACGGACCAATTCTTTTGAGCCGGGTTTCCAGACCCGCAGGCTGCGGTCGATGCCCCCGCTGACCAGGATGTTCTCTTTTTTCAGGAAGCAGAGCGACGTGACACCCCGGGAATGGCCCTGCAGGCGTCGAACGGGTGCCCCGGTCCTGGTGTTCCACACGGTCACGTTGTGGTCCAGGCTGGCTGCAGCCAGGGACGTTTCGCTGATCCAGGCCAGCCCCATCACCGAATTGCCGTGTCCATCCAGGACCGCGAGCGATTTGCCTGCCGGCCAGGAGAAGATCTCGACCGATCCATCCTGTGTGGGAACTCCTCCCCCGGCGGCCAATCGATTGCCCGATGGAGAGAAAGCGATGTCGTGGAGATTGACGGCTGTCGCCTTGATTGTTCTCCGCCGTTTCAGCCCGGGCCAACTGTACACCTGCAATCCAGCTTGCGAGCAAGAGATTGCCGATTTGCCATCGGGTGCAAATGCGACAGACGTGATGGGTGGCTCGGCAGCGCCCACCCAACTCACCAGCAATCCCAGGCAGAGACCCAGCACCGTGCCGGGACCGGGTTTCGAGTTCACGATCATGATGTGTCGCGGCACGTGTTTGTCAGTCTCGAAACGGCGAGGCTATCCGATCAATTTGTCAACAACCCGGGCGCCGTCGCGGGCGATGCGGACGGGACGGCCGTCGGCGGTGTGCAGTTCACGATTCGGGTCGATCCCCAGCAGGGTGTAGATGGTCGCGGCGAGATCGGCCGGCGTGACGGGGTGGTCTTTTGGAGATTCTCCCAGCACATCGCTGCTACCGACGACCTGGCCTCCTCTTGTGCCGCCACCGGCCAGTGCGACGCTGAACACGTTGGGCCAGTGATCGCGTCCTCCGGCCGGGTTGATTTTCGGTGTGCGACCGAACTCGCCCATCACGACCACCAGTGTCTGGTCGAGCAGACGCCGATCGGCCAGGTCGCCGATCAGTGCCGTGAGTGCCCGGTCGAGGGCCAGCAGGGGGGCATTCTTGTCACCGGGATATCGTTCTTTCAGCTTGATGATGTCCTGGTGCGAGTCCCAGCCGGTGTTGTTCACGGTCACGAAGGGAACACCACGTTCAACCAGTCGTCTTGCCATCAGGCAACTCTGGCCGATATTGCTCCCAAAACCGTATCGCTGTCGGACCGCGTCTGGCTCCTCGGACAGCGAGAAGGCCCGCTTGGCCCTGGGCGATGCAATCAGGTTGTACGCCCGCTCGAGGTCCGGATCGCTGACAGCGGTGGTGGCGGCATCCTGGGCGCGACTGAAATCGTCAAATGCTCGCACGATCTGCCGGCGACGGTTCAGACGCGTCAGGTCGAGGCCCCGGTAGAAGTCCAGGTCGCGGACCACAAGATTCGACCTGTTGGCACCACGTCCCCTGGACGTGCCTCCGACGGAAAACGGCTGCGTGGCGGCAGGCAGGTAGCCGTTGCCGGAGACCTTGCCGGTGAAACTGGGGACGGCGATGTTGGGTGGCAGCACGCCGGTTGACGAGTTGAGGTGGGCGACCGTGGCGCCCATGGTGGGATAGGCCAGGGCCGGTGACGGTTTGTAACCGGTCATCAGGTAGTGTGTGCCAAAATTGTGTTCGCCCAGTGGTGAGGTCATCGAGCGAATGATCGACAACTTGTCGAACATCGTGGCGGTCCGCTCGAAGCACTCGCTGATCCGGACTCCGGACACGCTGGTCGCGATGGTCTGCAGTGGTCCCCGCACCTCCTCGGGAGCATTCGGCTTGGGGTCGAAGCTCTCGATATGGCTGGGACCACCGTCGAGCCAGATCAGGATGCAGGACTTGGCCCTTTGGGTCGTGGATGGTTCGTCCGCAAACGCGTGTTGCAGTCGAAAAAAATCCCCGAGCCCCAATCCGAGGGCGGTGAGTCCGCCAACTCGCAGCAGGTCACGACGGGTGACCCCGTCGCATCGTTGGAGGCTGTTCATGAGATGGTTTCCCCGTCTGGCAGCGGCCGCCTCAGGCAGATGCTGATCAAGGTGTCGGTTTCAATGGTTCGTGACGAATTCCCGGCAGGTCAACAGGCCCCACACGAAGTCCTCGAGGAATTCTCGTTTTCCTGCGACCGAGGTGATGGCGTCCAGTTGGCTGGCCCAGTGTTTTGCTTCCTTGTCACTGGGATGGCGATTGAGTGCCACCAGGTAGAACTCGCTGACGATCTCTGTGTGTGGCTTGCCGGCTGACAGCAATTTGCTCAAGCGGCTACCGGGAACTCCGATGCGGGCATTGATCAACGGCCCGTTGAAGAGATGCAGTTTCTGGGGCAGGCCGCCGGTGGCCGGTGCCGCACTCTCGCACGATTCGTCACGACCGCAGCGGCCGAGAATGTCCAGCGACCGGGAACTCGTTTTTGGGTCGATGAGTGTCACGGCGCGTGTGCCACGAGGTTGGTCGCCGTACTTGTCGGGCACGCCCAGGACATCCGAGATGGCGTCAGCGAGCACCTCGGGCTCCAGGGGTTGCCGGACGGTGTGCGAGTAGAACCGGTCGTCTGTCCGGTTTCCTGGGACCGCATTGGCACTGCGGGCGTAGGCGGCACTGCCGGCGATCCGTTTCAGTGTGTGTCGTAGCTTGTAGCCATTCCTGGCGAAGTCGTCGGCCAGCTTGTCCAGCAGCACGGGATGCGTGGCCGGATTCGTGGCCCGGAAGTCGTCGGTGGGTTCAACAAGTCCGCGACCCATCATTCTCTGCCACAACCGGTTCACGATCGCCTTGGCGAAATAGGGGTTGTCCGGTCGGGTCAGCCATGTTGCCAGTTCGGTCCGTCCATCGACCGTTTTGTCGGAGAGAAACTGTTCGCCGGGGATACGGGGAACCGCGTCTTCGAGAGTCCTGGGATGAATCACCCGGCCGCCTGGCTTGAACTCGATCACCCGCCCGGTTTCGATCCTGGCAAAGATCGCCGAGAGCCCGTGGTAGTCGTCCTGCGTCCAGCGGTCGAGCGGGTGGTTGTGACAATTTGCACACCGCAACCGGCTGCCCATGAACAACTCGCTCATGAACTCGGCCTGTTTTCGCGGATCCCCGACCGTGCGATAGAAATTGGCCGGTCCGTGCTCGTGCGTGTCACCGGAGGCGAGAATCACGCTGCGGGCCAGCTGGTCGTAACCGGTTCCGCGCCGGACCTGGTCGGCGAGCCACTGATGGTAGGTTGCTGCTCCTTCAGCGTCGTCTGCCTGGGGACGGATCCGCAACAGCGTCGCCAACTGCAGGGTCCAGTACTCGGTGAACGCGGTTGATGTCAGCAGCCGGTTCCTCAAAACGGTTCGTTTCTTCGGATTGGGGTCGGCCAGGAAAGACCGGGTCGTGGCGGTGGTCGGCAGGCGTCCTGTCAGGTCGAGGGTCAGTCGGCGGAGGTAGGAGGCGTCATCGGTGGCCGGGGAGACGGGCAACCCGAGAGTGGTCAGTGAATCGAGAATCTCATCGTCGATGAAGCCGTTGCTGGGTTCTCCGGCCAAGTGGACCCGCGAGTCTGTCAGGGGGACGATGAATTCAATCGGCACGACCTGGGTCAGGTAACGGGCGACGACGATGTGTCGGCCACGTCGCAGCACCCGGGCCCTGGACGTCGTGACGTCGATCGTGATGGCCGAAGAGTCCTCCGGCTGGAAGACGGTCCATCGCGTCACATTCCTGCTGCTCCCGTCGGAGAAATGGGCGGTGGCCTGCAGCGAGACAGGTTGATTGAGTGATTTGCCGAGATGTTTCCTGGGAGAGATCTCCACGCGTTCCAGGGTTCGTTGCGTGGTCAGCGTGGCTCCCTGGCGGATCCAGTCCAGCAGGAGCCCGGTGCTGTCGTGGTCGAGGTCGAAACGTTCGCCGCCACCGTGCGTGATCGACTCGGTCGGCTTGAGAATGATCAGGCTCTGCTCGGGGCGAGCGAGGTTGATGCGGCTTCCCTCGACCTGCCGGACCACGGCGTCGAAATCGGCCCGGGGATTGCCACCGAAGAGCGAGAGCTTGAAACCACCGCGACCGATGGCCGCTCCGTGACAGGCCCCGGAATTGCAGCCGAACCGGGTGAAGACCGGGATCAGGTCGTTCTCGAAATCGATCGTCCTGTTTGCAGCCTTCCTTGCCACGGGAACAGTCTCCCGGGCGAATCCGGTTGAACCGAGCCCAGCCAGCGCAGCCAGCACGATCAATGAGAAGTGGTTGGACTTCATCACTTGTGTTCCGGGGTCGAAAAGCGGCGTGGTTGGCCGGCGGCTACTTGCGTCGCAGTGCCTTGCGTGCCGCCCGGCCCTCTTCCTCGCTGAGTTTGCCATCGCCGTTCTTGTCGAACCGCTTGATGATCTCCTGGCGAGACGGGCGTTTCTTTGGTGACTGGCCCCTGCGTGTCGGAGCCGCATCGGCCTGGGGCTCGTTCAACCATTTCGCGACCGTCTCGCGTTTTTGACCGATGACGCCGGCGATGGCTCCCAGCACGTGGGGATCGGGGTACAGCATGGATTGTGGGAACACGAAATTGTGGGTGACCTTTCCGTCCCTGGCCACCACGACTGTCATCGAGATGGTCCGGTTCAGGCCCAGTGCTCCCGGACCGTCTCGACCATCCTTGGACGCCCCCATCTGAACTCCCGAGAGCCGACCACCGAATCGCTTGCCGAACTGTGACAGTCGGGCGGGATCGTCGCCGAGCAGGACCGCCGAGAGTTGGATCTCCTTGTCCGACTTCTCGACGATCTGAGAGAGAAATTTGGCGGTACCGAAAAGGCCACGGATCCCGACGCCATTCTCGTCCATGAAAATCAATACCTGTGTTTTTCCGCCGGCCAGGCTGATGGGATCGAATACCTTGTCGACCTGCTTGCCATTCAGTCCGGTGACTTTGAAGGGTGGGATCTTTTCTCCCGGTTGTGGCCCGGAAAACAATTGCTTGCCACCGGCGGCCTTGAATTGTGCCGGGTCCTTGACCTCCACCTTGCGACCGTTCCTGTACTGCTTCTGCGTTCCACGATCGCCGCGACCAGGTGTTCGGTCGGCACTTCTTTCGGGGAAGGCGATGAGATAGAGCTGCCCGGCTTCTTCGCGAGTCAGCTTGCCCTTTTCGACCAACTCGCCAAGTCGTTTGCGGAAGGCGATCCGCCGGTCCGCATCGGACGAACGAGTCTCAGGCCGAGCCCGCTCTGGGGTCTCACGGCTTCGCTTTGTGCTCCGCTTCTGCTGGGAACGAACCTCACCGCGTTTTTCACCCTGCTGCTTGCGTTCAGAATCCTGTGAGAAGGCGATGGAACACAACAGGCCTGACAGCACGAAGACGAACGCAAAACGGGACATTTTTCGGACCTCGGTTTCTCGTGGATTTGGACAGACCGCACGGGTCAAGTGTTTGTGATGAGTTGGGGTTGCCAATGGACTCTTGGCCGAATGCTACTTGTTGTCGCCACGACTTTTGCTGTCTCGCTCGGGGAAAGCGATCCGAAAGAGCTCCGTCGCCTCCGCCCCTGTCAGTTTACCCGCCGCCACCAACTTTCTCAGTCGCGCTCCGGTTTTCGTTCGGGCATCGGCACCCTGTGTCTTTGGGGCGGGCTTCTTTTTCGGAGCACTTCGGGGCGTGTTGGATGCATAAAAAATGAAGTCGTTGCTGAACAACCCGCCGGGATTTTGAACCTGTAGCAGGTGCATGCCCTCGTCAGGAAATTCGGCCAGTGCGATTGTCACAACATCGCGGTTGATCTTGATCGAACCGGGCACGCGACGTCCGTCGACGACGACCTGGGCCCCTTTCTGGATGTGCCGGCCGCTGATGGTCATCGAGGTGGCTCCGTCGCGCAGGACGGGAAACTTCTGCCGGCCGCGCTGTGGGTGAATTGGTCCGGGAGTCCAAAGTGCTGGCTGGGGGTGATTGAAATCGACCCCGGTGCCAAGACCAGCAGTGAAGGTCCCAAGGAACTTCCCTTTTGAGGCCAGGTCGATCAGTGCTTTTCGGGTGAACGACCGTCCCTTGCCACCCATTTCCATGTAGTGTCCGCCCTTGGCCTGATGATTGAACACCAGCGTCACGGGTGTTGCCCTGGTGTCATCGACAAACACGCCGCTGCCCTGGAGAACGACGGCTCCCTCACCGGCGGACAGTTCCAGCGCGTTCAGGAGATCGGTGGTCCTTTCGTTTCGGATCGAGGCCTGGCTGAGTGTGACCTGGCGTGCGAAAGATCCCGAGAATCCAGTGCTGTTCTCCAGCACCATGTCCCAGACGGGGTCGAATCGCCGCCGACTGCCCCACGACATTTTCCAGACACTGCGCTCGGGCGCACCCCGTTCGGCGATTCGGCGGTAAAAGTCAAAATCGATGATGTTCAGCCGTCCCTGCGGCAGGATCAACCAGCGATCGTAGGCTCCGCGCCACGTGGGCGCGTCCATCCCGGTTCCCGGCGTGTTGGTGCTGACCAGGAATGGCATCCGGTGGCAGTCGCCACAGATGTTGGGCCGGCGTTTCCCCGGGTCGTTGTCTCCCTTGACGTGGAACAGCTCGAATCCATTTCTTGCACGCGGCGACACCACGTTGGTGTACGCACGTCTCTGGGCGGGGGGGTAGGTCACGCTGAGGATGAACTTGGCCATCGCATCCCGCTGGCTGGCCGTCAGTTCTCCCGCTTTGCCCTCGTCGTTCTTTGTCGGATCGCCGACCAACATCATCGTGTTGGCCAGTCCCCCGTCGATCAGGTGGCGGGCACTGCTTTCGGGGTCGCCCAGGCGGCTGTTGGGTTTGACTCGCTTGCGGATGTTGGCACTGTTGTTGCCCCCGTAGGGGTCCCCGGGGATGCCATCCCAATGATACGGCTCGGTGTCGCGCAGTCCGCGGATCGGCATCGTCGAGCGTGGCATGATCTGGTTGCCACCGGTGACGATCGGGGTGTTCAGCACCCACAGCAGTTGATCGGTGTGTCCGTCGGGATGGCAGCTGGCACAAGAGTACGTTCCCGTGGTGGACGCGGCCGCAGTATTGAACGCGATCCGTCCGCTCTTGATCTCGGGGTCGGTCGGATCTTCCAGGCGAATTGTCTGGACGACTTCCAGCGAGGTCGGGTCGTGCACGTCGACCAGCGACACGGTGTTGGCGACGGCATTGAGCACCCAGGCCATGGTCGCCTTGCCGTCATCGGTTGATTCCAGTGCGATTCCTCGTGGCACCGCGTCGACCTGGGCGCGTCCCAGCACCTGGCCCGTTTCGACGTCGATGGTGAAGAGCTTGTCGGAACCGGCAGCCGAGACAAACAGGGTGGTGTCGTCGTCGCTGACCTGGATCCCGTACGGCGTGGCCAGTGCCTGTCCGGCCTTCGGGTGCCTGGGTGGCAGTGGCTCGAGGTCGATGAATTTTGGCTTCTGTGGCGTTCCGTCCCGGAAGGTGACGCTGGTCACCTGGTTCAGGAAGGCCCGGTTCTCGAGTTCCTTCAACCCGTGTTTTTTTGTTCCCGATTTGCCGTTGGCGTCGTTTCGGGCATCCGCCTGGGCGATGTACACGCGTCCCTTGGAATCGGCCGTGATGCCGTACAACAGGGTGCCCAGGGTGTCGACAGTCTTGACCAGCTTGTCTGTTCGGGTGTCGAAGACGTAGAGGTCGCGGTCTGGAACCCGGGGATGCTTGATGATGTCCAGGACATGGCCAAGCGACAGCACGTTGTTGACACGGATCGAGTGCTGGTAGGCATCAAAGGTCTTGAGCTTGCCATCGAGTGGCTTGGCACCACCGGAGAGTTGCGTCTTGTTGTTGGATTCGAAGGGGATGACGTACAGCCTGTTCCCCTGGACGGTGATGGCCCGTGGGTCCTGGGCAGTGATGGCCAGTCGCCTGGTGATCCGGCGGTCACTGACGTTGACCACGGCAATGGCGTTTTCCGACGACAGGGCCACGTAGGCCTTCTGGTTGTTGGCGAATGCGATGCCAACCGGTTCGTCAAAGCGGGTGGCCCTGGTGGTGGGATCGAAATCCTGGACCGTCGCGACGACCTGGAAATAGGTCGGGCTGTCAAAGTCGGTGTCGATCACGCTGACCGAATCGGACACGTGATTGGCGACCCAGAGTTCTTTGCCGTCGGGTCGCATGGCCAAACCCACCGGGTCGACTCCGACGGGGATGCGGGCATGGATCTTGCGAGTGGATGCATCGATGACATCGACCGTGTCGGCCGGCGTGTTCGCGACGAAGACCCGCCCACCGCTGAAGGCGATCGGGGCCGCATGCGGACTCATGAACGACGAGTGCCCGACCAGGGGCTGTGTCCTGGAATCGGCCACAGCGGAACCAGTTGTCGAGGCCTTGCTGGTTCTTGGTTCTGCCTCGGCACGATCCTGGGCAAGGAAGATGCTCGCGCCAATTATGGTCGAGAGAGTCAGCGCAATAGCGGTTCGTGTCATTGCTGATTCCAGTCTCGCTGGGTGAGTGACAAAAAAACACAATTGCTTCAGGCGAAACGGATCCTGTTGATGCCGAGGCAGAAATCCCTGTGCAGTGTACTGCAAATGGCCTGAACGAAAAGGAGCGGGCCCCCCGGAGTGGGGGCTCCGGGGGGGCCGGTGGACATCCACCAGCGACAAACCCGCTTACGCTTCGTCGGAAGCCCCTGGAAATCATTTTGACGGTTGGACCAGCAAGTCACCGGAGCTATTCACCGGGTGGGATCAATTCGATCTCGGTGATGGCCAGTCCGACCGAGTCGTACAGGGTGTGGCACCAGAAGGACTCGACGACCAGGCCGAATGGGTCGCTCGGTAACTTGTCCTGCATGTGCTTGAGAGAGGGATCGAGTTGAAAGTCATTGATCTGCAAAACGACTTCAAAGTCCTGCCCGTCTCGGAATTTCCCGGCGGGTCGTATGGTCTGAAATTTTCCTGCGAAATCGCCATTGGCCTGCCTGACAGAAGTGCCGAAGAACACGCGGTGCGATGATTCAATACGTCCCCGGATCCGCAATCTTGAATCCGCCTGGAGTACAACGGGTTGCCTGTCGCCGCAGGAAACGCCAAACCCCACTGAATAGATGGTTTTCCCCGACTTCTTGATGAAATACGGAACGGTCGTCAGTTCCGCACCCTTCTGGTCCATTCCCGGCGACCATCTTCCAAGCCGGTGCCGCTGTGCACTGTCTCCCAGGTGGAGTCGACTCTTCCACTGGTGAACCGAATCGGGGATCGGTGCCAGCGAGATGTCGTGATCCGGCACCACGACCGCGCGGTTCCCACTGGCGACAACGACCTTTTTGTCCTCAGTGAGGCGGTTGACTCGCACCGATCCTTTGCTGACGCTCAGCGTTGTGGAATAGAGGTCGGCGTCGACATTGAATTGCGTCCCCAGGACTTCAAGTGATGCCGTCCGGGTCCGGACAATCATCGGCCTGTCCTGTCGCTGGGATTTCACGTTGGCGGTAAACGTGCCTTCTTTCAACTGAAACTTCTTCTGTCCGTGATCCGAGAAGGTGAGCATGGAGTTCGCGCCGGAGAGCATGACGGTTGAACCGTCCAGGAACGACAATTCAATCCACGAGTTGGGGGATCGGCCTTCGACGGTTCCTCCAGCCAACTCGGATCCAACGTCCAGGTCTCCGACGACTCGACCGCCATCACCTGTCCAGGACAGCGAACCACTCAGCCCGGTGATTCTCACAATCTGTGGTTCGTCGCGGGGTTGCAGGAAATAGGCTGCGGCGATCAGGACGACGGCTGCGATCGACACAGTTGCCAGACGGCCGAGTCGCTGGCGACCACGGTTCGCTGAATCGTGGTGTTCCGGCAACTCGAAAATCCGTGATTCGGCCTCCGTGGATTCATCGGATTCTGGCATTGAGAGGGTTGCGTGAACGCGAGCCAACTGGAGATACAGCAGTCGGGTGTCCGGGTCCGACTCGATCTGGCGTGACAACTCGGCGACATCTTCGGGCGACGTGATTCCATCGAGATGTCTGTGGATCAGTGATTCCCAATCGCGATTGTTCATGCTTCAACCCCACGCATGTTCGTTTCGATGCATTGATGTAAGGCGTGTCGAATCCGCTGGAGCATCTTGTAGATGGCTTCCTTGGAACGGCCGTTTCGTTGAGACAATTCCTCAACGGACAACTCGTTGTAGTAGTAATTCTCGAGTAACTCCCGGTGATGCTCGTGGAGTGCCTCGAGACAGTGCTTCAGGTGGTGTTCTCGATCGCAAAGATTGGCCTCGTGAGCCGTTTCGGCCTGGAGCAGCAATTCAGCTGCTCGGCCGGTCAACTGGTTGCGACGTTGTGTCTTGCGAAGGAACCGCCGTATCTCAATTCTCACGAACCCCTTGGCCCAGGCGACGAAGGGACGTTCCGGATCGTAATCAGAGAATCTCCGCCAAAGGGCGACTGAGCATTCCTGGAGGATGTCACGTGCGTCGTTACGATGAGGGATCACGACCAGTACGTATCGCAGCAATTGCGGTTCGAACTCGATCAACAGTCGCGTGAATCGCTCGTGATCATCGCGGGATTCCATACAGGAATTCCGCCACTCATCGAATAACTGGACAGTGTTTTTCGAATTTTCTACGAGCATGGCGTACTGTCGGCGGGGGACGGTTGTCGGGTTAAGGCGTGGCCGTGGTGTTTGGTGTACCTTGGTGAAAACAGGTCTCCCGGACCGGATCTACTGATGGTATCTCGACTTTCCATGATCGACACCGCCTGGCTGCAGGTCCTGTTGGCGTTTTTGCTGAATGGCCTTGCAGTGACCGCTGCCGACAGGGAACCGGTGGTGGCCAGGAAGGGACAGTTTTTCGAGTCCAGGATCCGCCCGCTGTTGCTGGCTCGCTGTGGTGCGTGTCACGGAGCCCGGAAGCAGGAAGGAAAACTGCGAGTCGATCAACGGGAGCGATTGATCCAGGGTGGCGAGTCGGGCCGGGCCATTGTGCCGGGCAAGCCGGGGGACAGCCTGTTGCTAAAGAGGGTCACGTCCCGGGGTGACCAGCAGATGCCTCCCAAGACACGGTTGACGGACGCCGAGATCACGGCGCTACGGCAGTGGGTGGCCGATGGAGCGACCTGGCCGAAGGCGACGGGAACCGGGTCGCGTCGCGAGGACGGATCGGACCGCGTCGATGAGGTGCTGGCTCCGAACGCTGCCGAGTTGCTCAAGTCGCTGAAACTGTGGTTGCGGGCCGACAGCTTGAGAGTGGACGATGGCGGCGCCGTGGTGGTCTGGCCCGATTCCAGCGGCCGTGGACATGATCTGACTGTCACCAGGGGGGTCCGCGAAGGGGGAACCGGCACCGCCCCGGTCCTGGTCCATAAGAGCCGGATCAATGGTGGACCTGGCGTTCGTTTTGTTCATGGCAACGGGCTGGCCGCTTCACCGGACCGGAGCCTGGGGCTGACCGGTGATGCCGATTTCACCGTGGTCCTGGTCGGGCAGTTCGATTACGACAAGTCACAGCGCTACGAGAGCGTCCTGATGGTGGGCAATCCGGCGCACGTGGGAAATCCTGGGAAACCCCTGTCGATTCTCATCGAACTGGAGACCGGCAAGAAGCAACTCGACCTGGCCGGGGGCCATTCGCACGACGCCTCGATGGGGCCCGGTTCAGCCCAGGTTCTTTATGACCAGCCCAACATCCTGGTCATCACTCGCAAGAAGGGACCCTGGACCCCGGGCACCCGTTTCTGGCTCAACGGCGAATCGTCCCAGCAGGTGTGGGGCCGCGACCCGGTGGGTACCTCGGTCTTGCCCGATATTCAGATGCGACCCGAACATGGTGTGGCCCTGGGCAGTCCCCAGCAGTGGTCCGCCGGGTTCCGGGGCGACCTGGCCGAGGTGATCGTGTTTGACCGCGTGCTGAGCGATCGGCAGCGACGCGGGCTGGAGGCCGAACTCTCGGTGCGGCATGGAGTGGTCATGCCGCGGTTGTTCCAGGCATCCAAACGCGAGTTCACCGATGCGGAGAAGAACTACTGGGCGTTTCGGCCGGTCAAGACACCCCCGTCGCCGAAACCAAGGAACCCCAGGTGGGCCACCTCCGGGATCGATCCGTTCATCCAGGCTCGACTGGAAGCCGCGGGCCTGGAACCGTCGCCCCGGGCCGACCGGGTGTCCTTGATCCGTCGCGTGACATTTGACCTGAGCGGGTTGCCACCGACTCCCGAACAGATTGACGCGTTCCTGGCCGACAAGCGAGGTGACGTCCAGGCGCTGGGTGCGGTCGTGGACCGATTGTTGGCCTCGGCCCGCTACGGCGAGCGTTGGGCCCGTCATTGGCTCGACGTGGTTCGCTATGCCGAATCCACGGCCAACGATGGCAACGCGGTGATGCGGTATGCCTGGCGGTACCGCGATTACGTCATCAAGTCGCTGAACACCGACAAGCCGTACAACGAATTCGTGATCGAGCAGTTGGCCGGCGACCTGTTGCCGGGAAAGACCGGGCAGGCTCGCGTCGACGCGGTGGTGGCCACCGGCCTGTTGATGCTGGGGCCCAAGGCACTGGCCGAGACCGACAAGGAACAGTCACGACTGGATATCGTCGCCGATCAACTCGACGTGACCGGCCGTGCCTTCCTGGGGCTGACCATCGGGTGTGCAAGGTGTCACGACCACAAGTTCGATTCGATTCCCACCGTCGACTACTACTCGCTGGCCAGCATCTTTCGAAGCACCGAGGTGTTCCAGGACGAGAATCGCAATGCGACGATGTTCCAGGAGTGGAATCTTGAGGTCGAGGGGCTCAAGCCGGTGATGGTGATGGCCCCGGTCGAGTTTCGGCCGGTGACGTTGCGGGTCCACCGTCGCGGTGATCGCAAGAATCCCGGGATCTTTGCCCCACGGCGATTCCTGCAGGTGATCGCCGGGGAAGGACACAAGCCGTTGCGGACCTCCCAGAGCGGTCGACTGGAACTGGCCCGCTGGATCGCCTCGCCAGAGAATCCCCTGACAGCTCGGGTGCTGGTCAATCGTGTCTGGCAGAATCACTTTGGCACCGGGCTGGTTGCCACCAGCGACAACTTCGGCAACCGGGGGGCCTTGCCCAGTCATCCGGAACTGCTCGATTGGCTGGCCGCCGATTTCGTCAAGAACGGCTGGAGCATCAAGTCGCTGCACCGCCGGCTGGTGCTGTCGAGCACCTACATGCAGGCCAGTCGCGGAGCAATTGCCGTGTCAGCCGCTGCACGAAAAATCGATCCGGACAACCGGTTGTTGTGGACGATGCCGCTGGAACGACTGGATGCCGAGGCGCTGCGGGATGCTGTCCTGGCCGTCAGTGGCCGACTGGAATTGACCCCGGGTGGCTCGGAAACCGGTGAGTTCCTTTACGAGAGAGGCGAGGTGATTGACGCGAAACGACCGACCTTCCGCCCCAACCGTGTCCGGTCCGATGATCCCTTCTACACTGAGTCTCGACGACGGAGTGTCTTCCTGCCGGTGGTCCGCAACGCGATGCCCGACATTCTCTCGCTGTTCGACGCCGCGGATCCCAACGGGATCGTGGCCCGGCGCAACGACACCACCGTTCCCTCGCAGTCACTGTTTCTACTCAACCATCCGTTCGTACTCGAAAATTCGCGGGCCCTGGCCGGTCGGGTCCTGGCCGCGTCAGTGGTTGACGATCGGGCGCGGATCACCCTGGCCTACCGTCTCGCATTGGGGCGGAACCCGCGTCCTGCCGAACTGGAGCGTGTGTCCGGGTTCCTGGCCGCAAGCGTGGACGGTGAGAAGACAGGGACCCCAAAGGAGAAACGGCTGGTCGCCTGGACCGGTTTCGCTCAGACGCTGTTCTGTCGCAACGAGTTCTTGTACCTGAAGTAGTCGTGATGACACGCAATCCAAATATCCCCATGCTGCATCGTCGTCGGGCGCTGGGTCGCATCGCCTGTGGTTTTGGTGCCACGGCGGCGGCTGCGATGCTGGGTGAAGAGTCGGTGGCCGCGGGCGTCGATCCGATGGCTCCCAGGCGGTCCCATTTTGCGCCGCGGGTCAAGCGGGTGATTTTCCTGTTCCTGCATGGCGGGATTTCTCACGTCGACACGTTCGACGAGAAGCCCGAACTGAGCAGGCGTAGTGGCCAGGCCGTGCCGTTCGAGAAGCCGGATTTTGAGTTCGCCGTGACGGGGAATTTGCTGGGGTCGCCCTGGAAATTTCATTCACATGGTCAAAGTGGTCTGCGGATCAGCGAGTTGTTTCCCCGGATCGGTTCGGTGATCGACGACATCTGTGTGGTCAACTCGATCAGCGGTGGCAACGAGGTGTCGCATGGTCCGGCTTGCCTGAGGC
>CAZYAZ010000081.1:0-15297 GCA_964646205.1 uncultured Planctomycetaceae bacterium
CGGAGAAATGGATTGGCAATGGGACCAAGCAGGACCTGTTGACAAGGGCAGCCGGTCTCAAGCACGTCAACTTCAGCCAGGTCGCAGAAATTGCCCGCGGCGTCCCTATGGCTGTCACGTCGCCTCCGCATTATTCGCTTGGCTACAAGACCGGGGTGGTTTCAGACGAACCTGTCAAACACGGGATGTCGATTCGTTTGTGGGTGCAGTACAAGGATGCGGAAATAATCGAGGCCTGTGTAGATGGTCATAAAGTGAACCAGTCAGAAGTCGATGGGTACATGGTTCGCCGAGGCCCAGGCACGATTGTGCAATTCAATATTCCACCGGGCAAAGTGCGGGGAGTGCACTTCGTGAGTGTCGCGTACAAGGTGGGAACAGTTCACAAGCAAGGGTTCGACCAGGAAACGGACTGGGAATTCAAAGCGAACTGAACCATGTTGTGACCACTCCGGTCCGACCCGAGCACCCGGAGTCGCAACCTGAATTGGTCTCGCATAAGCCCTCTCTGCTTGCAGGGGGCTACCGTTTATGCCGCTCGGGGCCGTTCAGCACGGACGAGTTCAACAAGGCTCCGATTGTCATTTCGTTCGCAAAACATCCCATGGTTCGGTCCACATGGACAGTTACTGTCCCTTGGCCCGGGCCGGTGCGCCTCGATTGAATCGGTGCTTCGAATACGCCGCGGGCGTCATCCCGTCCTGCAAACGGGTTCCGGACCAGATTTCGACGAAACCGATTTCCCCACGAAAACCGTTCTTGTTGTATGACCCAATACGCAGGGGGGCCTTGTTGCGAATCGAACTTGATCCGAGAGCACCAAACGGCCAGGAGCAAAGCGGTAGCGACTTTTCACTGCCGTCGAAATAGACCGTGCCGTCGCGTTTACCACTTCCGGTGAGATGGATGACGTACAGGTGAAACTTGCGGTCGGTTGCACCCAGCTTCACATCGCCGCCGTGACCGGCGAGTCCTGGAAAGCCATTGATGGTTCGGTCCTGTTTGTTGTTGGATTGCTGGAGTGTCGCGATTCGATCGAGTCCGAATTCATCCCACTCCAGCCCAATCGACCAACCGCCCCTGGTCGAATTGCCAAACTTGTTCACGATGCCGCTTCCGGACCGACCGTTGAGCTTTGCGTAGAGCACGACAGTGAAGGACTCGCCTCGACCATTCCCGGTCGCCCGGTCGGTCTCGAAGTCAAATCTCGCGGCGTCCCGGAGATCGCCGACGCACTCAGCTCCGGGCTTTTCAAAGACATAACTGGCTGTTTCCATCGAGTGACGGACCGACTGCACCGCCATGTCATTGTTGCGTCCGGTCAAATCTTTCCACTTCGCAGTTGGCTTGAGACCGGGTGCGGCTGCGTCGAGTTTCAGCAACAGTTCTCCCGTGGCCACGCGAACCACGGGCGAATTGACAACGAGACGCCCTTCTTCGGCCACGAGGCGTATGTAAGCCGTCGACACATCGTTTGGTGAACGAGTGCTGCCTGTGACGATTGCGGTTTTCGTGCTGAGACGGTTGGGTTTCACCAGTATCGATCGGTGCCCTTGCGTCGGCAAACCGTCTTTCTTCCACCACAGGATTTCGACCGAGAAACTCGCATCGCCGGACACGTCGAGTTGGATTTCGTAGATCGTGCTGGCGGCCACAGGGAAGGCCGCCGAGTGCAGGAACACCTTGCCACCGTTCAATACGGCTGACTTCTGGTCGACGTGGACCTTGCACGGTTCTTCAACACGTTGCCAATTCCACCCGTCGCTTGTCGCCTTTGTGCCCAGTTCGCTGACGTGTGCGAATCCGGGATCGGGAACAAGGTTGGACGCGACGGCATCACCACAAAGGATGCAACAGGACACGAATGCGATCTGAAGCAACAAACGGTGGCAACGATCCAACGCCGTCACCATCGCCCTCTGGAGCGACGGGGCAGGGGGCCGTGTTGTCGATTGGCTGATCATTCCGTCTTGTCTTTTTGTGGTTCTGGTGGCAATTTCAGGTAGGAGAACACGGCTTTTCGTGCTGATTCCCGCTGGCCAGTCTGGTGTTTTTTGGCGAGTGTGAAGAGCCGGCGCGCCAGATCGCGGAATCGCGGCAGTTCATCACCGGCGATCCGCACTTGCTGTTTTTCAAGCGTGGTTTTGAGGTCCCGGGCCCTTCGCGGAGCCTCGATCGAGTTCCACCAGACGGGTTCGAGTGCCAATCGCACCGCGGTCATCGAGATTTTTTCGATTCGCTGGCGAATCGTGTCGTTGTCGGCAAGCTCCATCGCCTCTTCAAACAGTGTCAGTCCACGGTTTCCGAGTGCGGCATCGAGACCGTACGCCCGGGCCGGTGCGTTGATGTTCGCTTCGCTGCCGGAGGCTTCGGCCTGTTGATGCACCAGGTCGATCCACTCGCGAATCGGATTGGCGGCGCGACCGTAATAGAGCGTGAGGAATTCGTTGATCAACTTGTCGGCGTCCTGCGACGGATCCCAGATCAGCGCGGTCATCACATAGGCCCGGAGATCGCTGAATTCTGTATGCTCGCTGGTACCCTGCATGAAAATGCCACGGCCCTTGTTCGCGACAAAAGTCCGCAGGTTGGCCGGTTGTGATCGCATGTTGGGAAACGGCAGCCAGTAATCGCGAGGGTTCATATCGTAAGTCCAGATCAGCAGGTGATCGCACGTGTTTCGCCAGCCGGTGAGGTACTTGGCGAATTGACGGTTGATCTGGCTGCGCGGGTCGTCGAGCGAATACACCACGCTGCAGTGATAGGTCGCCACTTGCACCTTGACGTTTGGGAGGGCCCTGGTCTTCCGCGGGGGCATGACGGAATAGGCATAGGCCTCGGTCCCGACCCACAGGTCCGGCCGCTTCTGGGCGATTGCGGCTGCCACGTGGTTCACGAAGTCTACCACCACGGCCGATGGCGGACCGTTGCGATAATTCACGGGCGAAGCGGCCATTGCGTCTTCGCCAACCTTCAGCGACCCCGGTGCGGCTCCTTCCCGCTGGACAGCCGAACAACGCGGACAGAGACAGGGATTGCCGTTGTCGTTTTGTGCCAGTGGAATCGTGGTTCCTGGTTTGTAGTTGTCGAGATTGCGGAGGATCTGGCCGGTGACGATCCGACGGACTTCCGGATGGGTCAGGCAGGGTTGATGCCTGGTCCGTTTGCCATCGCGAAGCGAATAGTATTCCGGATGATCCCGGAATGACGCGGACACGTTGAAATTGTTGTGCAGAAAAACGCCGCCGGTTGCCTCGCCCCCCAGTCGCTCACTGATCCGCTGCTCTTTCGGCCCTTGTTGGCCGGCCGCATTTTGTCGACGTCGCACGGCAAAAACCGGATCCTTCATCACTTCCGTTTTGAGGTAGAAGCGATACGCGAAGGGTGGCTTGTACGAGCGATCGATCACGGGAATCGCATGATCGTCGGAAACGGTTGGTGCATGTGTCAGCTGGGCCGTCAAGAATCGCACGCCGAGATAGTCTTCCAGAAACGAATAGACCCCGTAGAGCGTCCCACGCGGACCGCCGAGAATGGCGATGTTGTCTTTCGCGACGACGATCCGAAGTTCTTCCTCGCCGTACTTGCGTTGCATCACGCGACCGAGCGGACTGGTCTTCAGCGCATCGCTTGGACCGATGAAGACATTACCAGTCTTCCCGGAGGCGGATTGGGTGACCGGAAGTTTGACTGTCGTTGCCGTTTGAAAGAATCGCTGAAATTCCTCGGCGGCGTACTTCTGGCAGGACGTCACCTTGTCGCTTGTCACGATCTTCCATTTTCGGACATCGTTGATGGGCAACGATTGCTGGCCGCCTTGATCGGCGCGGGCCGTCGAAAACAGCGCGAGGAGCAGGACGGTCGAAAAATGAACGAGTTTCATGTTGCCAGCCTGCGTGGTGGAACGAAACCGGGCCAGTTCCAGTTCAGCTCAGAATGGGATCGACAACGTGGCCGGCCACGTCGGTCAGTCGGAAGTCGCGGCCCCGGTAGCGATAGGTGAGCTGCTCGTGATTGATTCCCAGCAGGTGCTGCATCGTTGCGTGTAGGTCGTGGATTTCGACGATGTTTTCGGCCGCGTTGTAACCGAGTTCGTCGGTGGACCCGTATGTTGTTCCGCCCTTGATGCCGCCACCTGCCATCCACATCGAGAAGCCCTTCATGTGGTGGTCCCGTCCGTCACCCTGGGCCATTGGCGTCCGTCCGAATTCGCCACCCCAGATGACCAGCGTGTCGTCAAGCAAGCCCCGTTGCCTGAGATCTTTGAGCAAGGCCGTCATTCCCTGGTCCACGTGCCGGACAGTCTGGACGATCCCATTCTTGATCTTTCCGTGATGATCCCAGCCGCGGTGGTACAACTGGATGAATCGAACACCTCGCTCGGCCAGTCGCCGGGCCAGCAGGCAGTTTCCGCCGAAGGTTCCGTCGGCTCCCTTTGTGCCGTACATGTCGAGCGTGGCTTGTGTCTCGTCGGACAGATCCATCAATGCCGGCACGCTGGTCTGCATGCGAAATGCCAATTCGTATTGCCGAATGCGAGTCGCGATCTCCGGGTCGGCGGTGATCGCCTGGCGTTGGCGATTCAATTCGGTGACGGTGTCGATCACGTCTCGCTGGTCTCTGTTGGTGACTCCCGCGGGGTTGCGAACGTAGAGCACCGGGTCGCCAGTCGAATTGAAGTGAACGCCCTGGAACTGGCCTGGGAGAAAACCGCTGTGCCATTGCCTCGCGGAGATCGGCTGGCTCTGACCACCACCGGTTGATGTCATCACGATGAAACCCGGCAAGTTGTTGGACGCGCTGCCGAGTCCATACAGCAGCCACGATCCAATCGCCGGCCGGCCGCTGATCGACGTGCCGGTGTTCATGAACGTGTGAGCAGGATCGTGATTGATCGCCTCGGTCTTCAGCGAACGAACGACGCACAACTCGTCAGCAACTTGCGGCAAATGTTGGAAGGCGGTGCTGATTTCGATTCCTGAATCGCCACACTTCCGGAATGGGTGCTGCGGTGCCATGCAGGTCAGCTTCTTGCCCTGAAGCTGCGCGATCGGCTGTCCCCTGGTGAAGGATTCGGGCATCGGCTGGCCGTGAAGCTTTGCGAGTTGCGGCCGATAGTCGAACGTTTCCAGGTGCGAGGGGCCTCCCGCCATGTAAAGAAAGATGACTCGCTTTGCTTTGGGCACAACGTGTCGCGGGCTTGCGAGGCCAGTCCAATTCGCGACATCGGCCGACGATTCAGCGTGGGCGTCGTCGCCCAACAGCGACGTGAGAGCCGTCATGCCGAGACCGCATGCGGATGTGCCGAGAAACGATCGTCGGCAGAACTGTGTTGGTTGGAGGGACATGACCGGTTCCAGTCTGGTCTTCAAACTTGGCCACAAGCGGGGCCGGGCTTGGATTGCTTGCGTTGCTACTCGCGAGAAATGGTCTCATGCAAATTGAGCACCACACGCGCGACAGTCGTCCAGGCGGCATATTCGGTGAGAGGGATGTCCTTGGGTTGTGGGGATTCCCCGGCACTGACGATCTTCTCGGCAGCCGCCTTGTCTGTCGCGAACCGCTTCATCTGCCGCGAGACGAATCTGGTCAGGGAATCCAGTTCGCGTTTGGTCGGATTGCGCGAAAGCGCCAAACGAAACGCGAACCCCAGGCGATCCTTGTCCGACGATCCACTCTCGTGAATCACCCGGGCCGCGAAGACGCGAGCCGCCTCGACGTACGTTGGGTCGTTCAGCAACACCAGCGATTGCTGTGGCGTATTGGACCGTGGACGTTCTGCCACGCATTCTTCGCGGGCCGGAGCGTCAAATGCTCTGAGGCTGGGATGCCAAAAGCTGCGCCGCCAGTAGGTGTACAGGCCGCGCCGATACAGGTTTTCGCCGTGGTCCTGGTTGTAATTGGCGTCCTTGTAAAGTCGGAACCAGTAGTTGGCTGGTTGATAGGGCCGTACGCTCGGTCCTCCAGATTTGCGTGAGAGCAGGCCGCTAACCGCCAACGCGTTGTCGCGGACGAGTTCGGCGTCGAGTCTCCAGCGTGCCTGGCGGGCGAAGTACCGGTTCTCCGGATCGAGCTTGTGCTGATCAGCAGTCGGTGTCGAACTGCGGCGATAGGCATCGGTCATCACGATCAGCTTGACCACGTGCCGCACGTTCCAGCCACTCTCGATGAACTCGACCGCCAGCCAGTCGAGCAGTTCCGGGTGCGTCGGCCATTGTCCCTGGGCTCCCAGGTCGTCAAGCGTCTGGCTGAGACCACGGCCGAACAGCAGTTTCCAGAGGCGATTCACAAAGACTCTCGCAGTCAGCGGGTTGTCGCCACTCACGATCCAGTTGGCGAGGTCCAATCGCGTTGCACGGCCCTTGACCGGTAGTGAACCGAGGAACGCGGGAATCGCCGGATTGACGATTGGCCCCGAATCGTCCTGCCAATTGCCACGAGGAAGAATCCGGATATCGCGGGCTTTGCCCGGAATCGTGATGACCATCTTGGGCCAGTTCTTGGCGTCGCTGATCTGTTTCAACTCGGCTTCAACCGCTTTGATTTTCTCGCTTTTTGGATCCTGTTTGCGAAGTGACGCGAGTTGTGTTTCCAGTGCCTGCCATTTCTCGAGTTGCTCTTTCGACGGAATTGGCGTCTCACCGGGGTGCCCGACTCCTCGCTCTTTCAGGTCAGCGAAGAACGCGGCGAAGCTGTAGAAATCACGCTGTGTGAACGGATCGTACTTGTGGTCGTGACACTCAGCGCAGCCCATTGTGGAACCGAGAAAGGTGGCGGCCGTGTTGCGGACGCGGTCGGCTGAATAGATTGCGAGATACTCCTTCGCCTGTGCCCCACCTTCGCTCGTCGTCTGGTTCATCCGGTTCAGCCCGGACGCGACCTTCCACCGGTACTGCTCGAATTTTGTGCCTTTCATCAGGTCTCCGGCCAACTGTTCGACAACAAACTGGTCAAACGGTTTGTTCTCGTTGAAGCTGTCGACCACGTAGTCGCGATAAAGCCACACGCTGCGGTGAGAATCCTTGTGGTACCCAACCGTGTCGGCGTACCGGACCAGGTCGAGCCAATACAGCGCCAATCGCTCGCCGTGGTGTTTCGACGCCAGCAAACGATGAACGACTTTCTCGTACGCGTTGGGCGATTGATCGCCCGAAAACGAATCGACTTCCTGGAGCGTCGGTGGCAACCCGGTCAAATCGAGTGAAAGCCTGCGGATGAGTGTCGCACGGTCTGCCGTCGGTGCGGGTTTCAACGCGTGTTCTTGCATCTGTTTCAGCACGAATCGGTCGATCGGACTCGATGCACCGTCAAGACCTGGTCCTTTCGGGACACGGGGGCGAGTTGGAACAATGTAGGCCCAGTGCTTCTGCCAGGGAGCCCCCTGGCTGATCCAGAGACGCAGCAGGGTCACCTGCTGGCGAGTCAACTTGTGCCGCGAGGCTGGTGGCGGCATTTTCAGTTTCGGATCGTTCGAGGTAATTCGATCGAGCAACTCGCCGGTCTTACCAGGACTCGACGGCAGAATTCCCGTAGCACGGGCGTTGTTCAGCCCCGCCTCGGTATCAAGTCGCAGGTCCGCCTCGCGATTTCCGTTGTCGGGGCCATGACACGCAAAACAGGTGCTGGACAGAATTGGCCGGATGTCACGGTTGAAATGAACGGTCCGTGTCGACGTGTCGTCGGCGTGCGCTGCGGCAATGCCAAACGCGACACAGAGAGCACAACCCAGTTCAGCGATCTTTTTCATTTCGATGGTCTCTTTCGATCGGTCTCGCTAGATCATATCGAAAAACAAGTTTCATTTTCCGACGAAAACCCGATCACTGGCACGGGAGTGCAGTCGATTCCCTGGGCCGCGGGCGATTCGTTGGGCAATGGTCGAGGACATCGGCCGTGAGGTTTGAATGCAGGAATTGTTTTCCGCATGATTGATACCTCCGGTGACACTCGTCACACGTCCCTTGTCCGGGGAGCACATTGCGGAACTGTTCCCGGCAGCGCCCGGTTCGGCGTGACTGTCTCACCGACCGGACATGCTCCGTCGGAGCCTCAGGATCTCGTTGATGATCTCCGATCGCAGGTCATCGAGAACCCCGGGCGAGACAGTGGCCATCGTGTCGTAAAGGTGATCTGGCAATCGGGAGTAAACGGTTTCCAGTGTCTTGCCGGCCCGGGCAACGGCGGCGGACAATCCCGGGTCCAGGCGGGCCTGGTCGACCAGGGCTTCCAGGGTGGACACGTAGCGGGCGTCATCGACTCCCTCGCGAGCGGCTTCCCACTGGATGGTGGGTAATGATCCATCACGAACATGGTAGACCGCCCCGCCTCCCGCACGGCTGAGTTGGCCCCGTTGCAGAGCCGACCAGTCGTTGAACGGATCTTCCGCTTCCAGCGTGCCGTAGGTATAGGGCATGGCGCCGGTTGCGGGCGACTTCATCAACAGAAAGCCAAACAGGAGACGGTTGATCCGGGGATCCTCGACCCGACACTGCCAGTAATACCAGACGTCGTCGTGCGTCTTGAGCAAACTGGCCAGGGCCATTGAGGATTCTCGTGGCACCGGTTCCGGCCGTTCCAGGCTGCCAAAGAAGTTCGAATATCCCACGCAGGGAACGTCCAATTTGTCGCCCAGGCGGATGGCGTATTCGGGCATGATGTTGCAGAAGGTCCGTCCGCCGGCAGCTTTGACCCTGGTGAAATAGGTCAATGCTCGAGCGATTTGCGCCTCGCTGTTGGGTTCGTCGGCAGCCTGGAAGTACAGCTTCTTGTAACCGTGTTTCCGTGTCGCCTTCTCCAGGCTGGCACGGAGTGGAGCAAAATCGCGAGCGCTGCTGGGAAACCAGCTCGACCAGATCGCCGTGCCACTCATGCCCGCCGCCTCGTGGATTTTCAGGACGTCCTGGGCAGTTCCCAGTCCGCGACCGCGGATCGTGACAAATTGCATCCCGTGAGCCCGGACGTCACGAAGGAGTCTTCGATACACGTCCGGCTCGACATACTCGCGCTGGTCGCGCCGCCGTTCCGCCTTGAACCAGATGCCCTGCTTCTTTCGGGACGGCGCCAGGGAAAACGGCAGGACGTCCACCTCCAGTGGAATCTTTAGCGGTTGAGTATCGGCCGAATTGACAACGACATTTCCAAGATAACGGCCGGCCGGGAGCTTGTCGGGCACGTGCACGGTCAACCAGAACTGCTTGGTGGAATTGGCGTCGACGGCCGTTTTGACCGGACCGTCCAGTCGCACGGCCGGTCGCGGACCTGCCAGTGAGACACCGTCGTCCTTCAACAGGAGTTCGGGAACGACCTCTCCGGAACCGAGCGTGGCGTCTGCCATCGTGGAAGGGCCGGCCTGCCGCCAGACCTTCACGACATGGGCGTCAATCGCGTTTGCTGGAATGATCCGGTCGCCCTGGACCAGGTTGTCGAACCTGAGCGTCAGGTCGCGGAGCGGTTTCAAGGCCCTGATCGCGAAACTCGCCGGTTCGTACTCACCCGCGCAGGCCCGGATTCGAACGGCCTCGCCAATCGCCTGGGCGGGAGGCAGCAAATCGGGCAAGACAGTTTCGAATGGCGGCACGGGAAAGACGACAAGTCCCCGTTGCTTGTCGGCCGGAGTGAGAGTGTACCGGCTCGTCGGGCGTTTGGGCTTCGAACGTGGTTGTGGGACGGGGAGTTTCACTCCATCTGGGCGGCCAAACTGTTTCGTGGCGGCCACCAGGTCCGGCCTGTTCACGAACGGAACGAGAGTGATGTTGCAACGCGCGGGACTGGCCAGGGTCGAATGCATAAACCGCACGAATGTCGGTTTTTCACGGAGCGTCGGGAAGACGGTGTTCCAGGCCGTGTTGTGGAACAGCAGCATGCCGGCCGGTGGGTCGTCTTTTTTCCGCGTCAGTGCCAGGCCATTCTGGAAACCGAGCATCGCGTGGAAGCTGTTCTTGCGACCGACAAGTCCGAGTGTCCTTGTGCCCCAGGCGGTGGTCCATTCCGCCTGCTGGAATCCGGCCCCCTGTATCTGCAGTCCCACGGATTGAATGTGGTCGGTCCGGAATTTCGCGTCGAAGACCAGGTCGACGGCCGGAGAGCCGTCTCGAATGGTGGTTCGCAGTTTGAGAAAGCTGCGAATCCCACCTGGTGAATCTTGCGAGAGTGTCGTCTGGCACGAGACCGCGTGCTTGTCCTGGCTGGACTCGATGTTGACCTGCCAGTCACTTGTAGTGGACCTCAACCAGTCGGCCCTGGCGACATCCCACGCGATGAAGCCAATGTCATCAATCAGCGAAGGCCGTGGATTGCGCTTGTCGACCAGGACGACCGGGTGGAAGTTCTGCTTGCGATGCAGTTCGACACGAACCAACCCGTTCTCGAGGACGACCGCGTCGTTGGAACGCCTGAGAACGACCTCGGCGGTGGCCGGGAGCGTCCAGGCGGTGACGATCGTCACCGCGAGCCATGGAAAGGACTTCACTCGAGACAAAACCTTGCGAGCTCCTTGGTCACCACCACAAACGGCACTCCGGCCTCTTGCGGATCTCGATATCCACCAGGGAGGCCCGGTGGTTTCAGATGGTAGGCAATATGTCGTCGAGGAGTCTCGTGGTCAAGATGACGGCTAGGATTGTGTCGGCGAGAAGTTACCTGACAATGGGGCAATAGCCGATCCGTCGGTGGTGGGTGTCGTCAACGCTCGTTACACGAAACAGCCTGGGCGAACGTGAGAAATCGATGACAAGGATGCTTGACCTCGATCCGCGCGTGGCCCACCTGGTCCGACAGAGCCGGCTTCTGGTGTTGGTTGTGGTGTCATGATTTACGCGTTGCAGAGGCGAACCCTGTCATGAAAACGATTGTTACTCCAATAGCATTGATCGCATTTCTGCTGGTCGGAATCGGATCAGTTGCCGCGGCTCCGGACACTGTTGCTGAAAAAGTGGGTGCCCTGATAGACACCCTGGAGCGGGAAAAGGATGCAGGTCTGCGAAAGAAAGCGGCCGAGGCATTGGTGAAACTCGATAAGCGATCAACACCTCTAATAATAGGAGCGGTGAAACGCACAAAAAGTCCGTCTGCAAGAGAGGCGCTGGTGGATGTGCTTGCTCAAAAGCAGGATGAACGGGCCAAGAAGGTGTTCTTTGAGGTTTTGAAGAACGATTCGTTCAGCCCGACTGCAAAGGAGCGGGCTGTTGATGGATTGGGACAGCTGACACGAGTCGTGAATCGAGCGTCTGTCGAATCGTTGAAGCGGCTGTTCCAACTCCAGAAGAGCGACCAGGTGAAAACCAGGCTCAAGGCGCTGCTGGCGGGCCTGGAGCCGTTTCCGATAAAGGACAACCTGTACGCCAGGGATCCTTCCTCGGCCCAGATGCACAAGGGGCTCCAAGCGTGGGCCCGGAGACATCCGGGCATTATGGATGTCTCGGTACGAGGAAAGAGTGTCCTGGGGAAGCCGATCCTCCTGGTCAAGATCACAGACGAGAAAACCTCTGACGAAAACAAGTCCATCGTGTTGTTCACATCAACACATTGTGGGGGCGAGGAGATTGGGGCGACGAGCCTTCTCCACCTGACAAAATGGCTGCTGGGAGAAGGGAAGGGCGTCAAGCGGATCAGGGAACGGATCATCGTTCTGGTCATGCCCTGCGTGAATCCCGATGGCTGGGATGCTCGGAGGCGAAGCGGCAGGCCGTACCATTCTGTCCGGGGCAAAACCAACACCGCCTGGAATGTGTACGGCATCAACATCTATGACACGAGTTTCTGGTTCGGTGCTCAAGCGGCCGAGGAGAACCCCGAGGGCCTGGCGATTCTGGGTGTCGCTGAGGAGTACCACCCGGATGCCTCGATGGATATTCATGCCACGCAAAGAGGCGGGACCATGCCCGACAGCACGGGCTTTTCGTGGGGCGACTTCAACGCTCACAGCTTCCAGCCACTGATCGTTGAAGAGATGAACCGGGCCATGGAGAAAGCGGGCTGCCTGGCCGAAAGGCCCGCAATGGATGCCGGACGAATAAAGATCGGGTCTCGAATCCCGGGCCGGGAGCACAACTACTACCGGATCAATGACAAGCAGACGATCATGAGCCACCTGTATCTGCGGTACCACACCCTGGCATACAACTGCGAGGCAGCTTTTGACTTTGCGGTGGTTGCCCGGGCGCGGAGGCTCCTGGAGATCGGGACGGAAACCTGGCGAAACGAGTTTTATCCGGGATACCCGAGCAGGCAATTGGGGCGATGGGGTTCGATGAGCATTGCGGCCTGGGGAGACACGGCAAAAAAACGAAGAAAGAGCCGTGTCGAACTCTGGAGAAAAATGAACCAGATTCACTTCAGCAGCATCACCAACGTTCGGTCCCCCGGCCTGGCAGACCACAAGATATTGAGCATTTGTGCGACAACAACGGCCGCGTCTGAAAAGTGGATCGGCTACGGGACCAAGGCGGATATCATGACCAACCTGGCCAAGCACAACAGGATCAAGTTCGACTACATCGAGGACTTTGTCAGGGGGCTGCCGGTGAGCATTCGGACACCCCCGCATTATTCACTCGGATACAAATCCGGTGAGGTCACCGATGCTCCGATTCAAAACGGAATGGCGATGCGTGTGTTTATTCCCTACGCAGGGGCGGAGATATATGACACTCGGATCGACGGCCATCCGGTGGAGCGGTCCGAGGTGGATGGCTACATCGTGCAACGCGGACCGGGCACCATCGTGCAGTTCAATATCCCTCCCAAAAAGGTGCAGGGGCTGAACCTGGTCAGCCTCAAGTACAAGGTGGCGCGACTTCACCGACAGGGTTTCGATCAGGATAGTGATTGGGACTTCGTGGACGACTGATTGGCGAATGGGTTCAGTCGGTCCGGCCACCACACCAGGATTGGCGGTCTTGTGAGGGGGGCGGGCCTGGGCAGACTTTCAAGGCAGTGGAGACAGCGATGAGACAAACATCCGATTGGAACGCGACGTCGACAGGTCGGCTGGTGTCAAAGGTGCCGCTGCTCGCGATCCTGGCCAGTTGGATCTGTACCGGTGGGCCGACGGGCGTGGCAGCAGCCGATCCGGTGGACGGACGACCACTGGACGTGAGGGCGTTTGGTGCCAGGGGTGACGGAATGGCTGATGACACGGTCGCGGTTCACGCTGGTGTGGCCGCCGCGATCAAGTCCGGAAGAACTCTGTTGTTCCCAAGGGGGACCTTCCTGATCAAGGCACCCATCCACGTGACGGCTCACGGGCTGAAGATCGTCGGAGCCGGAGCCCAGCACACCGTGTTGAAGGCCGGGGCCGAGATGGACAGGCTGTTGTATCTCCGTGGGACGGGGATGGTCATTTCAAGACTGGCACTGGATGGCAACAAGAAAGCCACCTACGGGATTCATGCCTTTCACCTGAATGAGCAGGATTCGCGGTTGGAATTCCTGCGAGTTCGCCGTACCCGGTCTCACGGGATCTTCCTGGATCACAGCCAGGTCTTTGAGATCTCCAACTGCATCGCGGAGGGAAATGGTGGCGACGGGTTCTACATCTCGGACTGCAACGGAACACGAATTTCATGCTGCCGCAGCATGGCCAACCTGGGACGTGGTTTTTGTGTGACCAGGACGGATCTTTCGGGCGGCTGTTGGCTGCTTGACTGTGATGCCGAACTCAACGCTCGCGAGGGACTGGTTGTTTCAGACATGGCGGGCACGCCGGTCGTCGTCGAGCGGATGTGGATCGAGACCAACAACAAGCCCGTGTCGTTGGGACCACACATCTTCGACGCCGTTCGCATCACCAGTCGCAGTGTCATGATCACCAAGTGTCGGATTTCGACCCGGGGCACAAAGCCTGTTCGACCCAAGTTTGTGATACACCTGGCTTCCGAGACGCGAATTGATGTCGAACAGAAGACAGGCGAATTCGAACTGGGCGAGACGGTCACGGGAAGCGAGTCGAAAGCGACCGGGGTCGTTTCTCTCGTGCAGGCCGATCCTTTGTTCGATGAGGGATTTCCTATCCCCGCACCTTACCGGGCCTGGTTGGCTCGCCCGAAGAAACTCATGCTCCGCGAGGTGTCCGGCGTGTTCAAGCCGGGAGAAACCGTCACCGGAAAGCTCTCAAAGGCCCACGCACTGGTTCGGTCGTTGGCCAAGGTCAGTGCCGAGAACTGTGTGATTTCCGACAATTGGGTCGCCCGGGAGGATGGGCGGGCACCGGTCGATCGGGTCAAGCTGGATCCCGGTTGTCGCTCCAATCACATCGGTCGGAATCATCGCATGTTTGGAACCGGGTTGGTTGACGTCGAATACACCGACGCTCCTGGCACGGTTGTCGCTGGTCGCAGTGTCACGACCAGCAATGGACCACCCAAGGTTGGTCGCTGGCCTCGCGGGGCGTTTCGGTTCAATCGATCGCCGTCAATCTCGGAAACGGCCCTCCTGGGAAAGGACGTGATCCAGAACGGAAGCATGGAACAGGCGGCCACACCCTGGAAAAATTACGGCACGCCACGGTTGAACGAGAAGAGCCTGGAACAGGCTCATAGCGGCCGGCACGCGCTCAAGGTGGTCGGAAGCGGCGGGGCAGGGGTTCGGCAGTACCTCAGACAGGCGTCGCCCGGACAGACTTACCGGTTGAGTGGCTGGCTTTTTGTAGCCAAGGGGGCGAGCCGCCTGATCGTCAACGATGGGAAGACACTGAAATACGGAACAACGGCGTCTGCTTCACGATGGACCAGGGTGACGATGTCGTTCTCGGTCGTGGCCGGGTCGACACCTTTTGTCGGCGTCCAATCCGTGGGTGGCGACTCGCAGTTTTTCCTGGACGACGTGGTGTGTCGGCCAATTGAAGGCAGCAGCCGCTCAACGCGAGTGGTCCTGGGATGGGTCTGTATTGCTGGTGGAAATCCGGGAACCTGGATTCCGGTCCATGTCCAGAGCGAATGACAGGTCAATCACCCGTGGTGCCTTCACCGAGGGGGAATGCTCCGGCATGCTTGTTCCGTTGCGCACGACGGTTTACTTGCGGACGTACACGTAGCACTCCAGTTCCTCGATGCTCACCCGGCGGGAACCGAGACGCGTGGACTGGCTTCCCAGGACGGCCTTGCTGCCAGGTTTTCCGTCGATGAACATCTGCCCGGTGACCTGGCCGCGGCCAGGGTCCTGGTCGATTGTCACGGCCAGGTGATGCCACTTGCCGTCGATGAGCGAGGCTTCGGTTCGAGCCGTTTTGTTTTCGCCAGGCCTGACAAGCCCGAGCAGGGCCTGGCCTGAAGTCACCGCCTCGATCGTCTGCGTGGCCAG
>CAZYAZ010000081.1:15397-22413 GCA_964646205.1 uncultured Planctomycetaceae bacterium
CGACAAGGGCCCCCGACGGGCCGACCTGGCTGGCGGACTTTCCGTTCGTGGCACTGTTCCACCCCGGGTCGTCAGCCTTTTCAAATTCGTAGAGCACTTGCAGATCGTTGGCGAGTTGGGCGAGGTTGGGTGCGTCGGGCTTGAGACTGCCAATGCCGACTCCCTGCAATCCCTGCTCGCGGACCGCCCGGATCTCGGTGTCGCTGAGAATTCGTGACCACGTTGCGAAGTCGTCCAGGTACCCGTTGAGGTCAACGTTGCTGATCCCCTCCTGGTCATCGGCCTGTACACCCAGGACCATCTCGACAAATCGGAAAGGCGTGGATCCCGTCACACCGTCTGCCGGGACCAACTCGACCGAGAGCCGGTTGTCGCCGAAGGTGAGAGGTTGTTGGCGGCCAGTCGTTTCCCAGTTCATGTCGATCACGAACAGGTCGAAGGGGGGAAGCGTGTCGCCCTCGAAAACGTTCTGCCCGTTCCGGTCGTGCACGCGGCTGATGTAATCAATGGGAACTTCCACATCGTTGATACGGATTTTCAACGAGTCATCTCGCGACAGGCCGATTGCCTTGAACTGTATCGTTGTCCGCAGCTTCTGATTGCTGAAGTTTTCGGCCATTCGGAAACGGCGTTGTCCCTCGAGTACGGGGGTGCTGCGGTCCAGGTAGATGTTGTCATCGTTGGAGAAGCCGGTCGGCGATTTCCGTGGCTTCTTGTAGATCGAATAGAAGAGGTAGTGGCGGTCTCGCTGCTGAACCTCGTTTGGGTTCCCCAGTTCGCGGAGCCAGCCCAAAGAGGCCGGCCACATCCAGGCCGGGCTGGACGACGCCCGGTGAGCCGTGGCACGTCTGCCGAAAGCCCGCTGGTAGTTGTAGGGAGAAATGCCGTCGGCACCAAAGCCGTAAAAGTTCTGCGCCGCAGCCCGGTAGTTGGGCAGGCTCATCAGGCGGTAGTGTTCGTTGGGCCCGTCCATCGAGATCATCGGGTGGATGGCGGGATAGATCTTGCAGTTGGTGCCCGCGGCCAGCTTGACGAAATCCTCGGTCTTCATGTTCGAGTCCGAGTGGAAGAAGTCGGACGGTACGACGTAGTCGACCAGCCCTTCCTTGATCCAGGTCGCCAGGTCGAACCCCAGGTAATCACACTCCTCGATGTTCTGGGGCACTCGTACGCCCAGCGCCAGTCTCTTGCATCCCCGTCGCTTTGCCGCCTCGTCGAGCAGTTTCCGGGTCCGCCGGGTGAAGTCGGTCAGCAGGTGGGCGTTCTGCTTGCCCTGGCCGGGCTGGAACATGTGGCACCAGCGCATGTAGTCGTACTCGAGGCCGTCGACGTCATAGGTGTCCAGGACCTCGCTGCTGAAGGTCAACATCGCATCGCGGACGCCCTGGATGGCGAAGTCGTTTCCCGATCCGAGCAGTGCCCACTCGGGGTGCTCCTTGGCGAGTCCCTTGCGAGGTCCACCGTGCCGGTCGTTCATGCGGATGTCGGCGATGAACTGCATGCCGTGGTGGTGACAGCGGTCGATCAGCACTTCCAGGCAATCCACGCCCGCCTTGTCCATTCCCGGCGGACGCCAGGGAAACAACTCGGTTACCTTCGACGAGGGGATGTCACTCCAGAACGCGGTGAACAGGCAGTAGCTGATCGCGTCGACATTCGCCGCCGCCTCTTCATCGATCAGTTCCTCGAGAATCCGTTTGCTGAACTTCGCCGGCGGTCCGGGGATCTCGCGATTGGGTGTGGCGTAATAGTTCACGTTCAGGATCGTGGCCCACATTGTGACCCCGTCCCACGCGTGCAAAATCCACTTTCGTGGCTTTTCCCGGCTCGTTTCCTCTTGCGAGGACAACGCGGTTGGAACTCCTGTTGATTCTGCCGCCAGAACGGTCGCCGGAGTGTCTTCTGGTGCTTTCACAGCGGAACCGGCTGCCTGTTGACTGGCCGGCGGTGCGATCGGAGCCTGGTTGGATTCCTGGCAGCCGAGCAGGAATCCACACGCGATCACTGTCAGTGAAAACGGCCACCGGCAGTAGTGTTGAGGGGGCTTTGCGGGCATGGGGTGTCTCATTGCCGTGAATGGTGCCTGTGGTCGCATGATATCGATGGGGGTTGTGCTCAAACCAGTGACGGGATCAGTCCAGCAAAATGATGAGTTCCCGCCGGAAGCCGACTCTGGGAACGGCGAAATGGTGTTGCCCTGGTGAGAGTGTTGCAAACCTGTCAAACGACGGTGATTGCAACTTGGTTGGAGTCTGGGAGAATACGGCGCCACGCTTTCCCCTGGTGAAAGATATCAATCGCTTCGGCACATCGTCATTGATACCGGTCACCTCAACCGTCCTGCGGGACATAGCAGGTGAGTGAAGTCCCTGGAGAACCGAGATCAAGCATGCGATACCTCCTGATGACGACCTTTCTTGGATTGGTTGTTGGCACGCTGGCACGGAGCGAGGCAACCGAGAGCGGCTGCGACGACTTGGAACGTTCGCGGTGTGTGGGTGTTGCTGATGAGAAGATTGCATCAGATGGTCTTCTGCTCGATTACGATTTTGGGCGTGGCAGCCTGCCGGACACGAATGGACGTATCAAGGACCTGTCGCCGAGCGGCATCAATGCGGTGATTCGGCCGACGGCGGCAACGCCTTCGCCCGCGAAACGCACGGGTTGGCTGGAACACCGCGTGTTGCAGGGAGACGGTCGCGGCGGTTGGGTTTCTCGCCCCGCGAAGATTCAAGCGGTCCGGCATCCCACCGCAAAAATGACCATGCCGTTTGGTCTCGTGCGTATGGACAACGGTGAACTCGCGCTGCAATGCAGTGCCGAGGGCAAGCCGACCAGGCCGGTGATTGCCTTCAGTCGCGACGATGGCGACACGTGGACCAGCTTTGTCGAGATCCCTGGCGCCAGCGGTCGGCCGATGCTGCTGACTTATCATGGCGGCGGCAAGTTGTCGTTTGTCGCGGGCCGCAGGTTCTTCAGTCACGACTACGGTCGCACGTGGACCGACAGCGTCGTGCATCCGCAGACGCGACAGGGGCGGCCGTTTCATCTCGAAGGAAACGCGTGGGTTGATTTCAATGAAGCCGGCAAGGCCAGGGCCATTCTGGAGTTGGGCTGGCATTATGCCCCCGGCAAGAAGCATCCTCGCGACGACGCCAGCGTCGTGTTTCGTCGTTCTGTCGACGGAGGTCGTTTGTGGATCGATGAACTGAGCCCGCCGCAATGGAAGTTCACCATGCGACATGCCGGCAAGTCGTGGCTGCGTGGTGTGAGTGAGGGCGCGATTGTCCGCGCCGCCAACGGTGACCTGGTTGCCGCGCTCCGCAGCGATATGCCGCCGGTGTTCTTCGACGGGCCGCACGACGACAGCCTCGAAGGAACCGCCATCAGCATCTCGAAGGACGACGGCAAGACGTGGTCGAAGATGAACATCCTGTTCTACGCCGGCCGGCACCATGCCAACCTGCAACGACTGCCGAACAACGACCTGGTTTGCACTGTGGTCGTGCGTGGCGACTTCGATGGCCTGAAACGCGCCGGCGACCGCCGTGGTTGCGATGCATTGATCAGTCGTGACAACGGCCAAACCTGGAACATCGATCGTCGCTACGAACTCGACGCCTGGCGTTACGACCGAGGAGACGGTTACTGGGTGGACGGGAAATGTGGGCACATCGCTGCGGTGGCACTTCGCGATGGAAGTGTCATCTCTGCCTATGGCCACTACTTGAAGGGGGCCGCCGTGCTGATCAAGTGGCATCCGGACGCTCGCCCGGCCACGCCTGTGAAACGCGATGTGGAGCGTCTCAAACGGTTTGCCTCGTCCGCCATTTTGGGTCAGGTTGCTCGTCCCAAGGTCGACTACCAGGTGAAGCGGGATTCTCTGGTGCTGACGGGCCAGGCCTGGATCCAGATCCCACTCGACAAGCGACTGGCGGCCCTGGACAAGAATGGCACGATCGAGCTTGTCTTCAAGCCGAAGCAACAAGGCGGCATGCCGATTCTCGTCGCGTGCGCGGCATACGGCGTCGAGGGATTTCGCATCGCGTACGACCAGCGTAACGATATCAGTTCGTCCAACCAGGTACTCTACAGCGATCAACGAGTGACGTTGGATCGCCTGGAGTATTCCATCCAGGTCAATGCCCAAAGTGATCCACGTCCTTTCACCACCGATCTCCAGCAGATCGCGTACGTGATGAATTCCGGGCACGGAGTGTTCTATCGGGACGGTCGCCGCTTCAGCAAGCAAACGGAAACCGGCGACGGTGGATCGTTGTTTCACTACACGGTCAAGAAGGGCGGCGCGAAGGACAAGCTGTTCATCAGCATCGGTGCCCTGGTCCGAAATGCCGAAGTCAGCGGGGCAGTGCAGGGCGACTTGCACGCGATCCGGATTTACGATCGGCCACTGACGGTGGGTGAACTGCGGCGAAACCGTCTTGCGACGGACTAGTTTGCCCTTGCAACGGGTCACCGGCTCTTGTTGCCGGTTTCTGGCTGGCCGAGACGGTATTGGGGTTTGTCCGGCATGGTCAGCGCTGCATGCGTGTAGAAGGGGTAAACACTCCATTCGGTGTAGCAAACCAGGTCCGGTTTTCCATCGTTGTCGAAGTCACCGGCCCACGGGTGGGGACCATGCCGAGTGATGTAGATGGGCTTGCCGAAATGGCGCAGGGGCTTCACTTCGTCGTAGTCCGGCTTGGCGTTGGTGCCACGATTCAGCACCAGGAAGATCGTGTCGCTTCCCCGCTTGTTGGTGGCCGCGCTGTACACGATGTCTTGCCGGCCATCGCCATTCCAGTCCACAACATTCACTCTCGCGCCGTGAAACTGCTTACCGCCAGCTTTCAGGGTCTGCTCTGCCTTGAGTCGCAACTCTCCGGACTGGTTGCGGTAACGCAGAAAGCGAGTGAAGCTGTACTTGCTCCAGGCTCGCTGAACGATGTCCACCAGTCCATCCCCGTTGAAATCTCCAAACGCCGCCCCCGAGCGCCAGTAGAACGGTTGAGTCTTGTCTGACGGGTAAACGTGCGGTGAGCCGGACACCAGTTGCGAGGTGTGTGATCGCTTCTCTTGCGAGTCGGGGTATCCGTCGACGATGACCTGGCGTTGTTTGCCGAATCGCGGTTTGCTCAGCGTGCCGGTGTTCCTGTACCAGAAGATGCGATTCGTCTCGTTGGGAACAACCAGGTCCGGCAACTCGTCCTCGTCCCAACGGACAAAGACGGGAAACGGATAGCCCATGTCGTGCCAGCAACTGGGGGGGCCAAGAATCTGGTTGCGGAGGAAGCGAATGGGCTTTCCCTCGGATCGAATCAACTGGGCTTTCCCATAGGCCGGTCGAAGCTTCGTTCCCTGGTTGATGACGATTCGTGGCCAACCGTACCCCCCGCCGACAAGCAGGTCGCTGTCGCCGTCGTTGTCCCAGTCGCAAACAAATGGTGTCGATTGATCACTCAGCGACATGACGGCCGAACTCGAGACAGCCTCGCCAAAGAGACGGAAGTGATGCCGCGGGGTTTTGCCATGCTCCTTCCTCAGGTCCTGGTTGGCGTTCCTCACAAACAGGGACACCGTCTCGAACACATTGCCTCCGACCAGGATCCCAGGGTTTGGACCGTTGTTGACGGCGGCCAGGATTCGAGGCTGGAAGATCTTCCTGTTCACGCCCGGTAGCAGGCGAGTCGGGCCGAAACGAAACTCCTCTTTGCCCAGCCTCTTCTTCCAGCCGACGTGAAAGCCGTTGAGGCCCGGGTCCCTGGGGTCGGCCTGCAAGCAGACGACATCTCTTAGTCCGTCTCCATCAACGTCAAAGAAACAGGGAGATGTGCCCAGTTCGACCCGCTGCCCCTGGTCCAGTTCCAGGGGCCAGCCCGCTGCGGCAATGTTGCGATGGAGCCTGACCTGGCTGACAACCCCGGTCTCGGAATTCCTGGCCCCACTTCCAGCGACCAGGTCGATGTCTCCGTCACCGTCGATGTCGGCCGCTCGCACGGGCCAACTCGGCATTGCCAGACTTTTCTGGGCAACAAAGACGGGCATTCCACCTCCGTCCCGCTGACCGGAATTCAGGTAGAACTGCACGACTCCTTTTCCTCGAGGCGAGTAAACAATGTCGACTTTTCCGTCTCGATTGAGGTCCACAAAGTCGCACCACATGTAGACCTGCTTGTCGAAGTGCTTGAAGTCGCGAGAAGACGCGTCGTCGACGTAGCGAATGCGTACCAGGTCACCAAACTCGAATTGGCTGGTGCTGCCCACCCGTGGGTAGCAGACAATTCCGTCCCACGGTTCTCCCGGCCTATAGGCGTAGTTCCAGCAACCGACCAGGTCGGGCTTGCCGTCTCCGGTGAGATCGATCAGCCCACTGTGGTAAATCAATGCGATGGGGCGGGGTTGTGTGGCGTTGTACCGGAGCAGGTCTCCATTGCCAATCATCGGCACATGGGATTGCGGAAGCAGAGGTGGTCGTTGCTGCACCGTACGAAAGCGAACCAGGTACCGCTTGTGCTGTGGATCACGAATCACCCACTCGATACGCCCCTTGTCGCCATAGGCGAAATCGGATGTCCGTGCGTGCGGAACGACTTTTCCGGTTGCCAGGTTGACGACATCGATCGAATTGGGATCCAACACGCCAGGAATCTTGCGTTGCTGGATGATCTTCGCGAAGTCGATCACCGGATCGATCGGCACATTGCCCGGGGGAAGCGGGGTCGTGACCGTCAATTCGATCGAGTGTTCCGGGACAATCGTGGCGGCAAGAAACAGGAATGCCAGCATGGCGTCATCTCTTCATGAGACCTGGGGCGGGTGTTGGCCGGTGCGACGGTCTTTTTCGGTGTGGGCCTTCACGGTTTGCGATAAGGGTGACATTTGAATGCCGTTCGTGGAACCCAGTGACGAATAAGTCAGGAACTGGAAGAAAAAAGGACAAGCAGTCCATTTTCGGCACAACAGTTTGTCGGCGGTCCCGAGAATCTAGAAACCGGGATGAACACAGGGCAGGGGTG
>CAZYAZ010000082.1:0-18915 GCA_964646205.1 uncultured Planctomycetaceae bacterium
TCTGGAGGAGAGATGGCAGAGTGGCCGAATGCGCCGGATTGCTAATCCGGTGAGTTGGAATTAACCGGCTCCGAGGGTTCGAATCCCTCTCTCTCCGCTTTTCTACTACCCGTTTCCCGGTTGGTTGGGATCGGGGGATCCCTCATCGCACGGAGCCGGGGGTTCCGGTGCGCCGGAATTGGTTGATGGCCACACAGGGTGTGGCATACCGACAACCGTGTGGCCGTATTCGGACCCGGGCGACATCCCACCTTCAGAGAAGAAGACACCATGATCATTTTCAGGAGCCTGTTGCCGATAATCGTGGTCCTGACGCTCTGCTGTGGCCTGGTCTCTGGTGCCGACACGTCTCGGCCGAACATCGTGGTCATTTTGACCGACGACCAGGGTTATGCCGATATCGGCCTGAATCCCCATCATCCGAAAGAAGTCTCAACACCTCATATGGACGCTCTGGCCAAGCATGGCGTCCGGTTCACGCAGGCCTACACCAGTGGCAATGTTTGTTCGCCGACGCGGGCGGGATTGATGCTGGGCCGGTACCAGCAACGGGTCGGCGTGTACTCGGCCGGTGACGGCGGCCGCGGCTTTGACCCGAGCACACCGATTTTTCCGTCATTCTTGCCCGACCGGTATGTGTCGACCGCGATCGGCAAGTGGCACCTGGGTCTCGACGCGGACTATCCCACTTTGAAATGGCATGCGATGAATCGGGGTTTCGACGAGTGTTACAAGTTCATGGGCCGCGGTGGCCACGACTACTTTGACCTCCGTTCCGATTCCCAAGGCAAGTTCGCTCACCCGATCTATCGCAACAAGCAGCGGATCAACGACAAGGGCTACCTGACGGATCGTCTGACCGAGGAGGCGGTCGCTTTCATCGACCGCAACAAGTCGCGACCGTTTCTGTTGTACCTCGCCTACAACGCCGTGCACGCACCGCCGCAAGCACCACGGGAGACCATCGAGAGCATCCGCCGTCGCTTCCCCGGACTGTCCGAAAAACGCGTGACGCTGATGGCGATGCTCAAGCACCTGGACGACGGCGTCGGCTCGGTTGTCGCCAAGCTTCGCAAGGAACGCCTGTTCAACAACACGCTGGTGTTCTTCTTGACCGACAACGGCGGTTCCCGTGCGATGACTGCCAACAATGCTCCGCTCCGTGGATTCAAGGGAAGCCTTTTCGAAGGAGGCATTCGCACACCCATGATCGTGAGTTGGCCGGGAAAATTTGGCGGTGGCCGTTCGATTTCAACTCCGGTCATCTCGCTGGATATTCTGCCCACGGTCCTGGACGCTGTCGGGGACCGGTCTGTCCAGGCCAAGCCGTTTGACGGCAAGAGCCTTTTGCCACTGTTGACCGACCGGGTTACGACTCATCACGACACGTTGTATTTTAGCGAGGGCAGCCGCGGCGAATGGGCCGTGCGTCGTGGCGACTGGAAACTGTATGCCATGAACCAGCAGATCCAGTTGTTCAACCTCGACGATGATCCTGCGGAAAAGGTCAACGTGTCGGCCAAGTTCCCCGGTCAGGTCAAGGAATTGAAATCCGCGTTTGATCGCTGGATCGCACAGATGGCCGATCCGATCACCGGGGGAAGCAAGCGGGCTCAACGGAAAACCGCAAAGAAGAAAGGACCGAAGGGGTCATGAAGAACATCATCGTCCTCTGGATTGCCGGCTGGTGGCTGGTGGGTTCGGTCATCGCGGCGGATCCGGCGACTCGACCCAACGTGCTGCTGATCGTTTGTGACGACCTGAACACCCACGTGTCGACATCCGGCTACCGACACATCCGGACCCCGGCTTTCGATGCCCTGGCACGCGGCGGGATGAGATTCGGCCGGGCGTATTGCCAGTACCCCGTCTGTGGTCCCTCCCGAGCCTCGTTTCTCAGTGGACTCTATCCAGAATCGACCGGGGTGCTGAACAACAAGGTCGATATCCGCCAGACGCGCCCGCGAACCCAGACGCTGCCACAGTGTTTCAGAGAGCAGGGCTACTGGACTGCATCGGTTGGCAAGATCTTCCATTCTCCAAGACACGAGCCCGGCGAAGTCGCCTGGAATCAGTTCCTGCGATTCCAGAATGACGAGATGCCTCATGTGAGAATTGCCAGGGAGGCCTTTGAGGCCAAGCACGGTCCGGTGGACAAGGGAAAGACACGTCGGCTGTGGAAGAAGCACCTCGAGACCCTCTCGACACAGACACGTGGGCAGCAGCGTCCCGGGTTCGGTCGGTCGGGACTTCGTGACGAGCAGCACAAGGACGGGAAGAATGTGCGACAGGTCGTCTCCTGGCTCGACCGGAAGAGCCACGGAAAGCGTCCCTTCTTCATCGCCTGTGGAATCCAGAAGCCGCACGTTCCCTTCCTGGCTCCCGACAGTTACTTCCGGCTGTATCCTGAGAAGGAACTCCGTTTCTCGTTGACGCCGGGAGGATTCTGGGACCAGGCCCCCCGGTCGGCGATGGTCAAGCGGTTCCAGGGGTTTGGTTTCAAGCTGGGAGAAGAGAACGATTCGCTGAGACGCGAATACACCCAGGCCTACCACGCCTGTATTTCGTTCATTGATGCACAGATTGCTCTGCTGTTGAAATCCCTGGAACGCAACGGCCTGAGGGACAACACGATCGTTGTTCTCACCTCCGACCACGGTTATCAACTGGGAGAGCATTTCATGTGGGGCAAGGTGACACTGTTTGAGGTCTGCGACCGTGTGCCTTTGGTGATTCGGGTTCCCGGCCTGACGCGTCCGCGTTCATCCAGCGATGGGCTGGTCGAACTGGTCGATCTCTTCCCAACGCTGGCCGAGCTTTGTTCGGTGACACCACCCGGGGATTTGCAGGGTCGCAGCCTCGTTCCGATGCTCCGCGATTCCAGGTCGCCGGGGAAAAAGGCGGCTTACACGGTTGTCAGCCGTGGACAGAAGTTGGGCAAGGCAATCCGGTCTGGACGTTGGCGGTACGCCCTCTGGCCTGACGGTGAGGAACTGTATGATCTCGAGAAGGACCCCAATGAGTACGTGAACCTGGCGACGTCCAGGCAGCATGTCGAGGTGCTTGCCGCATTGAGAGCTGAACTGGTGCGGATTGGACAAACAGCCGTCGCCCGACGGTAGCTGGAACACAATGCCACGCCAGTGACGCGGGACCTGGTTGGGCGATCGCGAATCGCTTGTTCGGGATTAGTCAATTTCGATGCATTGGCGGTGATCAGGCGTGAAATCGGGTCCTCGAAACGGGAAAATACGGACACGGGGCTTCCACGAGTTTTTGTCGACCAGCCGGAGCTTTCGTTTTTTGGTCTGATACGGATTGAAGGGGCAACCATGAGTTCGGTTCCGCGTCGCAAGTTCCTGCTTGGCATTGTTTCGCTTGTCGCCTTTGTCGTTGCCGGCGGTTGGTCCACTCGGACTGACGCGGCGAGCCAGCCCCGCCGATCGTCGGGTTCCGTAGCGGTCGGAACCGAATGGGAGACGCCCTTTTACAAGATCGAATCCGGGAAGCCTGGTCCGACGGTGATGATCGTTGGCGGCATGCATGGCAACGAACCCGCCGGTGCCTACGCGGCCGAACAGATTCGTCATTGGACAATCTGCCGCGGGACGCTGGTTGTTTTGCCGTGTGCCAATCGTCGGGGGCGGGCCGCCAACATTCGCTATCTGCCCGATCGCCCCATGGAAGAACGGGATCTGAATCGGAATTTTCCCACTCCGACCACGGATTCGACACGCGGTGTGCTGGCCGGGGAGATCTGGAAGCTGACCCGAGAGGTGCACCCCGACTGGGTGCTCGATCTGCACGAGGGCTACGAATTCAATGTCAGCCACAAGCCGGTGAAAGGAAAAAAGAAATCGGTGGGCTCCAGCGTGATCTACAAGCGAAACGGTGACATTCAACCGTTGGTCGATCGATTGCTGAACACGGTCAACCTGACGATCACCAACAAGGACCGTCGGTTTGTGCCGCTGGGGCGGGGACCGATCATCGGGAGTTGGGTCCGCGGCTGCCTGCATCATCTGAAGATCCCGGGCATGATCCTGGAAACCACTTTCAAGGATCAACCGCTCTCACGAAGAACTCAGCAACATCGATTGATGGTCAACGAGGTGCTGGATTCCCTGGCGATGATCGACGAGTCACAGGTCGACACGTTGCTGGACCCCCGGTCGGATGCCATCTCGGTTGGGATTTTCGATGGGCCGGGTGCCTCGTCCGGGGGAGTGAACCGTTTCATTGCGCTGATTGGTCGCGAGGCTGACATGACATCCTCGGTGATTGGTCCCAGCGAAATCCGGCCGGAGGCGATTCGTCAGTTCGACGTGCTGTTGTTCCCGGGCGGTAGTGGGTCACGTCAGGGCAATGCGCTGGGCGAACCCGGACGGGCTGCTGTCCGCAGTTTTCTCGCCAAGGGCAAGGGGTGCGTGGGAGTCTGTGCCGGCGCATTTCTCTGCTCGGCCCATTACACGTGGTCGTTGAAGGTGGTGGACACGTCGGTGTTCACCGGCGCGCGCGAGATCGAAGGTGTCGGGTCCAAGCAGATGTGGTACCGGGGGAAATCGGCCCAGGTGCAACTTGAACTGACGGCCGACGGAAAGACGTTTTTCAAGGGGCTGCCACAGAAGACCATGGTCCGTTATCACAACGGTCCGATCGTCTCACCAATGAACGACCCACTGTTGCCCGATTACACCGTGCTGGCTTACTTCCGCAGCGAGGTCGGACTGTATCCTCCCCAGAAGGGGACCATGGTCAATACGCCGGCGATCGTCACGGCCCGTTTCGGCCGTGGTCGGGTTGTCTCGATCAGTCCTCACCCGGAGGCGACGACGGGGCTGACGAGCATGATCGGAACCTCGATCCGTTGGGCGACGGGTACGAAATCACGGGTTCCCGCCGAGATCCCCAAGGTCCGGTGACGCTCGTGGTCCGCGTCGCGAGGATGGCTAGGTCAGCACGTCGTGGACGACGTTTCCGTGGACATCGGTCAGGCGGAAGTCCCGGCCGCTGTAGCGGTAGGTCAGTCGCTTGTGGTCCAGCCCCATGGCGTGCAGTAGCGTGGCGTGGAGGTCGTGGACATGCACGCGGTTCTCGACGGCGGTCAACCCGAATTCGTCAGTCGCTCCGTAGCTGAAGCCCGGCTTGACCGCACCACCGGCCATCCAGCAGGTGAAACCGTAATGGTCGTGATCACGACCTTTTTTGCCCTCCGACGTGGGAGCCCGTCCGAATTCGCCGGTCCACAACACCAGCGTCTCGTCCCAGAGTCCGCGTTGTTTCAGATCGGTCAACAACGCGGCGATGCCCTGGTCGCAGGCCCGGGCCAACCGCGTGTGTCCACCGACGATGTCGTTGTGGCCGGTGTCCCAGGCAATGTCGTAGCCGTCGATCGAATGCGACAACTGGATGGTGCGGACACCTCGCTCGATCAGTCGCCGGGCCAGCAGGCACCCCTTGGCGTACTCGCTGCCTCCGTACATCTCGAGCGTTGACTTCGATTCCTTGGACAGGTCAAACGCCTCGGGGACGGCGAATTGCATCCGGAAGGCCATCTCCATCGCTTCGATGCTTGCCTCGAGCTGCTGGTCCTGCTTGACGCGTTCGAGTTGCACACGGTTGAGCCGTGCCAGCAGGTCAGCCTGCCGCTTTTGGTCAGCCCGGGCCAGGTGCTTGTTCTTCAAGTCCCGCAGGATCGCATCGGGCTTCATCGAAGCGATATTCACATACGTACCGGCGTAGGCGCCGGGGAGAAACGAGTTGCCCCAGTTGGCGAGTTTGCCGCGAGGCTGCGCTCGAGGACTCATGGCCACGAAGCCCGGCAGGTCCTGGTTCTCCGTCCCCAGTCCGTAGACCAGCCACGATCCGAGGCTCGGTCGGGAGGGTTGGAGGTGTCCCAGGTTCATCATCAGGATCGCCCCGGCGTGTTCGGGGATGTTGGTGTGCATCGAATGGATGAAGCAGAGTTCGTCGACGTGCTGGCCGACATGCGGGAACAGATCGCTGACCCATTTGCCCGTTTCGCCGTACTGTCTGAAACCGAATGGGCTGGGGAAGAGTCCGCCCTTGGTGTTTCTCAATGACTTGCGGTTGACCAGTTGGGGTCTTTGTCCGGCGTGCTTGGCAAGCAACGGCTTGTGATCAAAGGTGTCGACCTGCGAGGGACCTCCGGGCATGAACAACTGGATCAGGTACTTGGCCTTGGGAGCAAAGTGAGTGGCCAGCGGGGCCAGGCGGTTGTCGAGCGAGTTGCCGGGGGCTGCCAGTGCAGGCTGGGCGGCCAGCCCTGCCAGGCCGAGAGTGCCAAAACCGGCACCGATGCGGCCGAGCATGTCTCGTCGGGACAGTGGTGGGAGCGGGTTGACGTGATGCATCGATGATCCTGCCTTCTCGGCCGGGTGACGGTCTGTGATGGACTTGTCGGCTTGGGTCACGCGGAAACTGTGGGCTGATTGTGGTGCCAGTACAGGCGGCGGTCGCCTGGAATTGGTCGAACGACGGAAATCACCTGAGGAACATAAACTCGTTGCTGCCCAACAGGACCTGGGTGTACTGGGTCCAACGGTCCAGGGCCGGTTCGGTGGGGGTGGTGGGCTGTTGCTTGTCGGTCTGAACGATGTGATCGATGTTGATGTGACCCCAGCCACCGGTGACCTGGTCGACGATCCGGATCCTCCCGGTTTTGCCCCCCAGCTTGGTGACGTCCCAGTTGCTCCATTGGAGCAATTCGTTGTTCTGGCCGGTCGTGGATCGGACGACCTTGTCCGCGACGAGCAACTGGATGCAGGTCTTGCCGGGGTGGTTTCCACCTCCGACCAGGAAAGCGATTCGCTTGCGATTGATGGTGAACGGCGGCGAGGTCAAGGTGCCGACTGTCTTGTCGTGATTGAAGAACGTGTTGACCAGGCCACGGCCACGGAATCCGCTGACGTTCATCTGGTTGGGCAGTGTGCCGGGGGCCGGCCTGGGTCCGAATGCCTCGCCGGTTTTCGTCCACTTGCCGTAATCGCCACCCTCGAAATTGTTGATGAGAATGTCGCTGCGGTTCGGGGATGTTTTGTCGGCCACCTTCGTGGCCGGACGGGAAGCGAGGAAGTCGTGAGCGAGTTGGGCCTCCACCGGAGTCGGTGATCGACCGTACAGGAGGTGATAGGCTCGATCGATCCGGGTCGAATCATCGCCGGCATGCTGCTTGAGCCGTGTGGCCAGTGCCCGCGCACGGTCGATCATCATCGGGCTGTTGAGCAGGAAGAGGAACTGTTGTGGAACAGTGCTGAGCGGACGCTTGGCAATCGTTGCCCGAGGGATGGGGAAATCGAACAGTCGCAGGAAGACGTCGGTGGCAAATCGATCGCCATTGCGGCTGATCTTGTAGTACAGGGTCCGTCTTCGACTGCCCCGCAGGTCTTCGGTCGACGGCCCCCCGAGTTCGAGTTTCAGTTCGCCGGTGACCGACAACAGGGAATCCCGCCAGGCCTCGACATCGAGCCGCTGTGGCGTGAATCGCCACAGCAGCCGGTTGTCGCCATCGACGGCAAACGCCCTGGTGTTGATTGCAGAGCTCTGTCGGTAGGTGGAGGAGAGCATGATCGAGCGATGCAGCCGCTTGATCGACCAGCCGTGTTCGACAAAATCGGCGGCGAGCCATTCCAGCAGCCCCGGGTGAGTGGGTTTTTCGCCGAGTGAACCGAAGTTGCTCGGGCTGCCGACCAGCCCCCTGCCGAAATGCCAATCCCAGACGCGATTGACCAGGACCTTGGGAGTCAGCGGGTTGGACGGAGCGACGAGCGCGTCTGCCAGATCGAGACGTCCACTGCCCCGGGAAAAATTCTTGGCGTTGGTTCCCGCCAGCAGTTGCAGGAAACGGCGCGGTGTGATGGGTCCGGGCTTGCGGAGATTCCCTCGCAGTGCCAACGGCATGTCCCTGTCACCGGTGTCACCGAGCACGTGTGCTAGCGGGAGGGCCGGAGGCGCCGTTTCGCGAAGTCGTTTCAGCTCGCCCCGCTGTTTCGTCAGATTGTTCTTCTGGGCTGCGGTGGCGTTTTTTCCCGCCTTGCCAATTTCGGTGGCCAGTTTCTTGACCTCGCCATCCAGTCGCTTGATCGCAGCCTGGTGGTCGTTGTAGGCCTTTTGCTGCACGGGAGTTGCCATGGCCTTGATGATCACTCGGGTGTTGTTGAAGACACCGGCCAGGGAGTAGTAGTCTGCGTGGGGAATCGGATCGAACTTGTGCGCATGACACCGTGCACAGGAGACAGTCAGGCCGAGGAATCCACGCGAGAGGACATCGACACGATCGTCGAGAGTCTCGGAACGGGCCTGGGCCTTGCTGTCGGGGTCGCCGCCGTCGGATTTGTAGGTCGGGCCGACGGCGAAGAACCCGCTGCCCGGCCACGCCTCGGGTTTGTCCGGCATCAGATCCCCGGCCACCTGTTGACGCACGAACTCGTTGTAGGGCAGGTCCCGGTTGAAGCTGTTGATGACCCAGTCGCGGTAGCGCCACGAATGAGGCAGTGCGGTGTTGTCCAGGTAACCACCGAAGCCCTCGCTGTAGCGGGCCACATCCAGCCAGTGACGGCCCCAGCGTTCGCCGTAGTGTGGTGAATCAAGCAGCCGGGTGATCAGCCTGTTCCAGGCATCGGGCCTGTCGTCGTCGAGAAATGCCTGAACGTCCTCGGGACTGGGAGGCAATCCGAGAAGATCAAGTGACGCTCGGCGAATCAGTATCCGTCGTTCCGCCGCGGGGGCTCCGCTGAGGCCGGCGGCTTCGAGCCGGGACAGGACAAACCGGTCGATGTCCTGGCGAACCCAGCCGGGTCGTTTGACGGTTGGTTGTTTTGGTTTTCCCAGTGGGCGATAGGCCCAGTGCGTGGCCCGGATCGTCTTGAAGTCATAATTTCCCTCGGAGGTACGGGCGACCGTTGTGGGCTTTTCGTTGGGCCAGAACGCTCCCTGCTTGACCCATTCGACCAACACCGCGATCTCGGTCGGCTTCAATTTTCCCGAGGGTGGCATCTCGTAGGCCTGGTACCGGATCGATCGGATCAACAGCGACTTGTCGGGGTCACCGGGCACGACCGATGTGCCGCTGTCGCCACCGGCGAGTACCGCCTGGCTGCTGTCGAGTCGCAGTCCGCCTTTGAGCACCTTGGACTTGCCGCTGTGGCATTGAAAACAACGACTGACCAACAGCGGCCTCACCCGTTTCTCAAAGAACTCTGACTGGGCTGGCGTGATGGCCTTCCCGGCGGCATGCCCGAGAGGACCCGACCCCAAGGCGAGGAACACGGAAGCCACTACCGCGGAAATGGTTCGCAGCGAGCAGCAAGCAGGGCCACAAGGTGTGCACATCTCAGGATTCTAGCAATCGGTACATTGTGTGTCTTCGCCTGACACCTGAGGGGGCGTGTTCTGGAACTCAAGTGGTCTGATGCACATGGACGGACCGATGGGAAGTTGTCACGATGGACCGTGTCGAAACGAAATCCCTTGAACCCACACTGGCCCATGTTGGTTCCACAGTCCTCCAACGCTTCGCCCAGTTCGCCCGAACGCCGCATTGAAGCGGCCGAGGGGTACCTGATGCTGGAGATGCCTGACCAGGCGTTGCGGGAACTCCGGATGGTCGAGGCTCGCTTGGGCACCACCGAGACGCACCACACGGCGATTGCCCGGCTGCGTGGCGAGGCGTTTCGGCTTAAACGGGACTTCGAGGAAGGGGTGCGTCAGTTCCTGGTTGCCCAGCATTTTGCTCCCGAGGACCTGGAGATCTCGATCGGGCTGGCGTGGTGCCTGAAGCGAACAGACCGGCTCGAGGAGGCGATCGACGTGATGATGGCCGCCTACCAGTTCCACGACGAAGAACCGATCGTGCTCTACAACCTGGCCTGTTATTTCACGCTGGCCAGTGACAAGGTGAACGCATTGAGTTGGCTGGGGCGTGCGATCCGCATGGAGAGTTCCCTGCGTGAGTTGATTCCCGACGAAACAGATTTCGACAGCCTTCGTGACGATGCCGATTTTCAATTGATCGTGGGAGAGCGAAAGGTTGAGAGTGGCGAGCCGGGAGGGGAGTGACTCGCAGAATGGTGGATCCGCAACGCCTGTGGAATCATGTCGAGCGATTGGCGGCCGAGCCGCGTCCGGCCGGAAGCGAAATTCTCGAGAACTGCCGCGGGTACGTGGCCGGACACTTCGAGGCAGCCGGATGCCTGGTGGAGCGGCGTTCATTCAGCGTGGATGACGATTGGGGGAACCGGGTCGAGGGAGTCAACCTGGTCGCACACTGGCCCGACCAGTTCGATCCGTCCGCTCCCCGGTTGCTCGTCGGCGCCCACCTGGACTCTTTGCCCCAGACTCCCGGTGCCGACGACAACGCCAGCGGGGTGGCCGTCCTGCTCGAGCTCACTCGTTGTCTTGGCGAAGAACTTGTTGCTGGTTCCCAGCACAGGTCATCCCGCCCGGTCAGCCTCGAACTGGTTGCTTTCGATCTCGAGGAAAACGGAATGCTTGGTGGCGCGAAACGGGCAGAGGAGTTCCAGCACGAGGGGGTCGATCTGCTGGGGATGGTCTCCCTGGAGATGCTCGGTTACCGGGATCCCACGCCTGGAGCCCAGTCGTTGCCACGGCAACTCGAGGGGCTGTATCCCGACACGGGTGACTTCATTGCGGTGATTGGCAACCAGAGATCTGAGTTGCTGATTGATCTCTGGGCAGAGGGAATGCGTCAGGTCGAGGGACTGCCGGTTGAAACGCTCACGGTGCCTGCCAATGGCGAAGCCCTGCAGGCCATCCGTCTTTCCGATCACAGTCCGTTCTGGGATGCGGGATTCGAGGCGTTGATGATCACCGACACGAGTTTCATGAGAAATCCTCACTACCACCGGTCCAGTGACACCCCACAGACGCTCGATCCCGAATTCCTGACCCTGGTGGCCCGGGGATGTTTGACAGCGATCAGATGGATCGTAACGGGTGCGGAATCTGGAGAAGAAATCGGGTTTCAGACCGACGAGTAAATCCCCATGGATGACGTGTTATTGCAGACTCAAGTCCCCCATTCAGGGTAATTTGTGACGTAAGCTAGAGAGAGTTTTTCTGGAGCGACAATCCCCAGGGCACCGACAGGTTCTCTCCACCCGGAGTTCTCATGTTCGATTCAACCGACCAGAGCGAAACCCCCGATTTGCCTAACGAACAGGGTTCGATGGAACCGCAGCCGGAGATGGCTCCTCCCCAGGAGTCGGTGTCTCCCGAGGCTCCCGCTCCCGTCGCCACTTCACCCGGGTCGATGTCCGGTCCCAACCCGATGATGCGTGGATTGGTTGGCGTCTTGATCTTGATCGTGGTGATCGGGGTTGTCGTGGTCCTGTCGGAACCAGCGGAAGAGACCGATCCCCAGGGAGGGGCGGCCACGGGTGATCCCTCCCAGCAGTTGGGGCCTGACACTCTGGAGAGCCGGAATCCGTTTATCTCGACCGGGCCTCCACGGGAGAACCTCGAGGGGAACTGGGTACTGGTGATCAGCCAACCTGACGACAAGGAACGCCGGTTTGACGAGATTTGCTCGGGCCTGTTTATCCTGGCCCCACGGCGTGGCAACCTGGACGACATGACGATCCGGTTTGCGTTTCGTACCCAGGTGTTTCCCGATGCGAAACTCGACAGCGACGTCACCTCGGCCGGTGGCAAGCAGGCCAGGATTGTTTTCCGACAAGGGCCGCAGCGGATTGATTTTATGGGCAACTTGCTCAGTGACGGAATCGTCTATGGCAACGTGGTTCGGGGCGATATCTGCCTGGCAGCCCGGCTGATGCCCACGGACCAGTCCGAACTGGATCGCGAGATCGCCGTGATGTCGACGCTCGATCGTCCCAAGCTTGACGCGGTGATGAACAAGGCGAAAGCGCAGAGGTTGAGTCTCTACGACACCTACCGGATGTTCAGCACCGAGCATTCCGACACGTCACTGGCCCTGGATGTCAGTCTGAAGAACCTGATTGGGCACGCCGATCCGTCCAAGATGCCGTTGAAGGCTTACCTGTCGGCTGTCGAGGACCATCTGAAACTCACCAAGCGGTGGGGACCACGGATGACGCTGGTCAACAGGCTTGTCCTGTCACACGTTGCCTTCACTCGCGGCTACCCACCCGCCGCCACCGTCTCGCTCTCGGAAGGGCTTTCCGAGTCACTGGACGATGCATCGTGGAGTGTTCCGTTCCAACAGCGACTCGAAGAACTGCTCGACCGTTGTCACGCCAAGCAGGCGCGAATGGATGCCGAGGAGGCCCTGAAGCAGTTGGCCTCGAAGTCGACCACCGATCGCGAAACGCCCATGGCCAAGCTCCGGGAACTCCACAAGAAGTTTCCACACAGTCATTTTGTGACTTTCGGATTGGCCGAGGAGGCTGAAAAGGCCAAGAGCATTGACGAGGCGATCTCGCTCTATGGCGAGATCGTCGCTCTGCCGTTGCTGGAACGATTGCTGGAGTTCGAGTGGGCAAGTGCCGGGGTCAAGTCGGTCCGTCCAGGCGACACGCTGGCAAAGCTGTGGAAACAGAAACACGGAGACACCAAGGGACTGCCGGCCTACCTGGACGGCGTTTATGCGGATGCCATCAAGGGGCTGGCCAAGTCGACCGAGATCGAGGTGTCTGAATCGTCGAATCGCAGCGTGTTGTGCGAGTTGTTCACGAGTGTCCGAGCGGACTCGGCGGTGGCGGCTGAGATGTCGACGGCAGCCCTGGTGCGTCGCCTGGGAACCGACAAGCTGATTGTGGTCCGGTATCACCCCCTGGAGGTGTCCAGTCGCAACCAGGGCAACGGGGATCCGTTGGCCAACGATGCCGCATTAACGCGACTGGCGTACTACCGGGGCCGGACGATCCCCTCGGTGTATCTTGACGGCCGTCCGCTTTCCGCAGTCGACGGGTTGCTGGCTGACACCTCCGTGGTCCACCGTCGACTGACTCAGGAGACGTCCAATCGGTTGTCGGTTCCCAGCGATTGGACGGTGACACTTGCGGCCAAGCGGACCGGGGATTCGATCAAGGTGACGGCCGGTGCCAAGAGCAGCAAGCCGGGCGACGGCGACTACCGACTTCGACTGCTGCTGGTTGAGGACAGCGTGGTGATGCCGACGTCCAGTAATGGGATCCGGGTGCAGGAAATGATCATGCGGTGGCAGATCGACGGGGGCGACGGACTGGCTCCGAAGGATGGCAAGTTCGCTGCCAGCGAAGTGGTTTCGGTCGATGAAATTCGCAAACAACTCCTCGACGACCTGTCTCGTTTTGAGCGGCTGCAGGGGATGAATTTCCCGGTCAAACCTCTCGATTTCAAATCGTTGTACGTGATCGCGGTGGTCCAGGACGAGACGACTCGCGAGGTGCTCCAGGCGAAGCTGGTGCCGGTCACCGCGGGCCCGTCTTCCAATTGACCATCGCGATTCCCGCGGCCACCAGGGCTCCAGCGACCAGCAGCCACGGCGACGGTGCTGCTTCGCGGAATGCCCACGCGATCAGAACCCCGAACACCGGCGTGGAGAACGCGAAAACACTCAGGCGTGCGGCCGGATGTCGTTTCAACAACTGGCACTGCACGGCGAAGCAGAAGCCGGCAACGACCAGGCCCTGGTACAACAAGCCCAGGCCCGCGGCCATCTGGAACTTGTCGAGGTCGATCTGGTCGGCCTCCAGGAACAGGGAGGTTGCCGTGAACAGCGCCACCCCGACCAGGTCGTGCCAGAGAATCAGCCGGGCCGGTGGGACGACTCGCACCGCATGCTTGGTGTAAATGATCTTCACACCCAGCAGGAACCCGCTCCCGACCAGAAGCAGGTCACCGGTCATCGAGGGTTGGTCGAGGCCAGCTGCCGCTTCCTGGGGATTGCTACCGGAAGTGACCAGCACCAGGACGACTCCCGACGCGGCGGCGACCAGCCCGAACAGTCGGCGGGTATTGAGCCGGTCGGTCCGGGTGATGAAGTGTTCGAAGGCCGCCACCCAGAGCACGAAGGTATTGATCAGGAGTGAGCCGTGGGAAGGACTGGACGAGTGCAGCCCGAGATGGAACAGGGAGATCTGGACGTAAAGCAACAGGCCACAGATCAGCGCGGGACGACGCTGTCCACGTTCCAGGCCCAATCCGACCCGTTGCACCATGCACCACGCGACCATGAAACCGGCTGCCAGCAAGAATCGGGCGGCCGCTACCCCGATGGGTGGTAGCACGTCCTGGGAGTACTTGATCGCGACCGGCGTGCCACCCCACAGAAAACTGGTCAGGATCGCCAGCGTGGCCGAGGAGGGGCCGACTGGCTGGCTGCCGTCATCGGATTGCCGCAATGTCGTCATTGCATCCTCAATGCGATCGACCGACCGGTCGCCCACCTGTTTGCCCCCGTTGGCACGAACCGGTTACCGTAGTGACCCGCAAAGAAAAGTCAAATCGCCCTGAATCGGGGTGACAGCCGGAGATTGCCACCGTGAGACTGCACTCATTCCCTGTCCTGTTGCTGGGCGTTGCCATGCTGGCTGGCGAGTTGGCCGCCGCCGACCCGTTGCCCCAGAGTCGTGATCCCCGACTGGTGATTGAACTGTTTGCTGCCGATCCGGATATCGTCACACCCACTGGACTGGATGTGGATCATGCCGGCCGGGTGTTCATGATCGAGAGCAACACGCATTTTCCACCCGAGGGCTACGCCGGTCATCCCACCGACCGGCTGCTGGTGCTCCGGGACCAGGACGGTGATGGTCGCGCGGAGAAGCCGGTCGTGTTTGCCGACGGATTCGTGCACGCAATGAGCGTTGCCGTCCGAACCTCGTTTGATCCGGACCGCCCCGACACTGTGCTGATCGCGACTCGGAAGGACGTGATCGCTTTGTGGGACGACGACGGTGACCTGGTGGCCGATCGCCGCCGCCGGATTCTGCACCTGGAGACGCCGGGCAACTACCCGCACAACGGGCTGGCTGGATTTGCCTTTGATGCACGTGGCCACATGTACATCGGGCTGGGAGAGAACCTGGGTGCGAAGTACCAACTCATCGGCAGTGACAAGACGACGTTGTCCGGCGGTGGTGAGGGAGGAAACATCTACCGTTGTCGACTGGATGGTTCGCACCTGCAACGCTTTGCCACGGGATTCTGGAATCCCCATGCCAATTGTGTCGACGCCTTTGGGCGTCTTTTCAGTGTCGACAATGATCCGGACAGCCTGCCGCCGTGCCGATTGATGCACATTGTTGCCGGTGGCGATTACGGTTACCGGTTCCGCAATGGTCGTAAGGGGTTTCATCCGTTCACGAGTTGGAACGGTGAGATTCCCGGCACATTGCCGATGCTGGCAGGGACAGGGGAGGCGCCTTCGGGAATCGTCGCCTACGAATCCGACGGGTTGCCAGGCGAGTACGTCGGGAACCTGCTGGTGACCAGTTGGGGAGATCACCGGATCGACCGGTTCCGGTTGGTCGAACGTGGAGCGTCCTACGAGTCGGTGGCCGAGGTGTTGATCCAGGGAGGGGTCAATTTCCGGCCCGTTGGCTTGGCCACCGCACCCGACGGGAGCCTGTTTTGTACCGACTGGGTTTTGCGGGACTACAAGGTTCATGGTCGTGGTCGCGTGTGGCGGATTCGTCGCAAGTCCAGCGACAGTGATCGGCCGGTTGTTGACGTGGCGACAGTGACCGCCAAAACAGGCGTTGATCAATTGGTGCAGTTGGTCCGCTCGCCACGCCTGGCACTGCGTCGGGCTGCGGCCCGGGCCCTGGCCGGAACCGTTGCCGGTCGCCAGAGAATGCGTCAATTGATTTCCGACCATCGCAGCAGCACGCGGACCCGGGTCGAGGTGTTGTGGGCGATGGCTCTTGTCGATCCACGGGTCGAGGATTTTGGTTTCTTGCGTCCGGGAGCCAAGAGGCCCCGACTGGCCGGTGGTTCGACGGAGGTGGAGATTGCCTTGATCGAACTCGTCGGGTCTCCACAGTTTCCGTTCGATGTCGCCAAACGAAACTTTCTCGAGGACGAACAGGTGGCGGCAACTCTGTGGGTGCCGGATCCACTGGACCTGCCGGGGGCGTCACAGGGACACCGGGCACGCTGGGCGGCCGCAGCGATGAGACTGCTGAATTTGGAGCAGGCCATCGGGTTCCTGGAACCCGATGATCCGTTCCTGATGGCAGCTCTTTTGGCCAGAACGATGCGGGATGATGTCACCGGGCCGAAATTGTTGCAGGCCGTTCGGGGGGCACTCGGCGCAGCCGCCCGGGATGCTCGTCGTCAGCAGACAATCCGGTTGTTGCTGGTGCTGTCGTTGCTCAGGCAGTTCAACACTCCGGAATTGACCAGGCAGATGCTCAGTGATGGGCAGGTCGATCCGGTCGCGCGACGGCTGGTCGTGCAGTGGGTGGCCGAGTCGGGTCAGAAAGAATTCAGACCCGAGATCGCTGCCATCCTGAACGACACCAGGATCACCGCCGATCTGTTCCATACGACCCTGGCGGCGCTGGATATGATCGACGGAGGTGATCCCAAGAAGATCGACAACACGGCTCCGGCCGACCTGGCACTTCCCTTGCTGAAGGACGGGCAGCGTCCCTCGGCCGTGAGGTCGCTGGCGCTGCAGTTGGTCGATCCGTCGTCCAAGGCCCTCGACCGCCGGCTGTTTGAAGACCTGCTGGCCAGCGATGATCCCAAGCTGGTCTCCGAGACCGTGCGGACGCTCGGGCTGTCTTCCCACGGTTTCGCTCCGCCTCTTTTGCTGGGCGTGGCCGGTGATCGGAAGCGACCGCTGGAGGTTCGTGCCGATGCGGTGGCCGGGCTCGGGCGTTCGACCGGCACGGCGGGCGTCCTGGCTTCGCTCCGGAAGTGGACAAAGGATCCGCAGGAGGTGCTGCGTCGCGAAGCTCTGAGATCGTTGCGGTCAGCACTGGCAGCCGACAGCGACAGCCAGGCCCTGGTGACCGGGATGGTCGATCGTTTGAAACAGGCAGGAAAACCGACCACGGCACAGCGAGATCTTGCTGACCGATTGGCCACAGCCCTGGTGGTCGCCGGGAACAACTCGCAGCCGGAGTTGACCAGGATTGCCGGTGCACGTCCCGGAAACCTGGCGGATTGGGAACGACGCGTGGCCGGAGGAGGCAGCGTGGCAGCGGGCCGCCGGTTGTTCTTTCACAACGCCGGTCCACAGTGTGGCCGTTGTCACATGGTGAATGGGCGCGGCCGGCGTGTCGGGCCCGACTTGTCGCTGATCGCGCGATCGAGAAACCGTCGGCAGTTGCTCGAATCGATCCTGCTGCCCAGTCGCGAGGTCGCTCCACAGTTCACATCGTGGACGCTGGTGACGATTGATGGTCGAGTGCTCAATGGAGTGATTGTCTACGAGAATCGGGATCGATTGACCATCGAAGATGCCGATGGCAAGCAAACCAACCTGGCCAACACCGAGGTCGAAATGCGGACGCCGCAGAAGAAATCCCTGATGCCTGAGAAGTTGATCGACAGGTTGGCGATCACGGAGTTGCGGGACCTGTTGTCATTTCTGGAGACGTTGAAATAGGACGGGCCAGGCGGGGTGGTCGGCAACCGCGTACTCGCCAGGGCTATTCCACCAGCAGTTCACCCAGGACCCGGATGGTGCGTTCGATTTCCTCGAGCGTGTTGTAGTGCAGCGCACTGATACGCAGTGTGCCATCCGGTTCGAGTCCCAGGGCTTCGGTGACTGGCAGAGCATAATGATTGCCCGGCCAGGTGAAGATGCCTCGGCGGGCCAGGTTTTCAGCGAGTGATGCGGGCGACAGGTTCCGGTGTGTGATCGAGTAGGTCGCCACGCGATGGTCGATCAATTCGGGGTCGGTGATCCCGTGAACGATGGTTCCCGGCAGGCTTGCCAGGCCATCAAGTAGTGCCAGCGAGAGTCCGCGTTCGTGATCGCCAATCGCCACGAATGCCGTCTCGAGTGCCTGCCGTCGTGATGCAGATCCGGGATCGACCGCCCGTCCCAGGTCGGCGAGGTACTCGATCGATTCTTGTACACCCGCAATGCCCTCGTGGTTTCCTGTCCCGGTCATCCACTTGCCGGGCAGCGTGTCGGTGGCCGGTCGCAGCTTGTAGGGGGTGAGTGATTCGAGGATCTCCCGTTTTCCCCACAGCAGCCCAACGTGAGGCCCGAAAAACTTGTAGGCCGAACAGGCCAACAGGTCGCAGTCCCAGTCGGCAACATCCAGGAGCCGATGCGGAGCCAGGTGCACTGCGTCGACGAAAACCAGGGCACCGACCTGGTGTGCGGCCTGAACGATTTCATTGACGGGATTGATCGATCCAGAAAGGTTCGAGGCGGCACCGACAGCAACCAATCGAGTTGAATTGCCGAGTTGCCTGTGGAAATCGTCCAGGTCGAGCGTGGCGGTGTCCGGGTGGATTGCCACGTGGTCGACGGCAACCCCGGCATCCTTCGCGGCCAAGTTCCAGGGAGTGACATTGGCGTCGTGATCGAGTTGTGACACGAGAATCCTGTCGCCGGGATTCCAGGTACGGGCCAGGGCCCGCGACATGGCCAGGGTCAAAGTGGTCATGTTCGCCCCAAAGGCGATCGTGTCGGGGTCGGAGGCGCCCAGGAAGTCGGCAGCGGCCTGATGGGCTGACTCAAGCACCGCATCACTCTCGACGCTGGTGGCAAATGGGCCGCCGTGGTTGGCGTTGGTGCCGGTCAGATAGCTGCTGACGGCATCCGCGACGCGTTGCGGAACCTGGCTGCCGGCGGCTCCGTCGAGAAAGACGGCTGAATGATCTCCGACGGTCCGGCCCAGAGCCGGAAACTGGCTGCGAACAGCGTCGAGATCAAGCTGGGCCATCATGAAGGCCACTCACGAGGAACGCCTATTCGTCCGATTCCTGGTCGGCGTCTTCTTC
>CAZYAZ010000082.1:19015-21473 GCA_964646205.1 uncultured Planctomycetaceae bacterium
GAAGGCCACTCACGAGGAACGCCTATTCGTCCGATTCCTGGTCGGCGTCTTCTTCTTCAGCTGTCTCTTCAGCTGTCTCTTCAGCTGTCTCTTCAGCTGTTTCTTCAGCTGTTTCTTCAGCTGTTTCTTCAGCTGTTTCTTCAGCTGTTTCCGGTTCGGGAGTCACCGCGGGGGTTTCTTCGATCTCTTCCTCGGGTGTCTCGACGATTTCCAGTCCGGGCACACTGATGTCGGTGACCTTGATCGCGGTGTACTTTTGGCGGTGGCCGGTGTGACGTCGGGAGTTCTTCCGTCGTCGGATCTTCTGAATTTCGAGCTTGGGGCCTTTGACCTCAGTCTCGATGATTTCGGCGGTGACGGTGGCGCCGTCAATGACCGGCTGACCGATGGCACTGGTTCCACCACCGTTGGCCAGCAGTACCCGGTCAAACTCAATGGTTTGGCCTGGCTCTGAACCTTTGCGGTAGTCGATGGTCAGCTCGTCACCGGTTGAAACGCGGTACTGATGATTTCCGTCGGTAATGACAGCGAACATGGCCGTATTTCCGCTTCGCGTCGCGAGAAGGTTGAAACGTGGAGAATCGTCAATTGTAGAGGGTTATTTTTTCGATTTCGAGCCACCGGGCTGTGAAATCCGCAGCTCTTTGCCGTGCTGGTCTTTGCAGGTAGCCCTCAGGTGGTTGGGAGAACAGTCCTTGAGTGTCGATATTGAGACGGTGGCACCGCAATCCTGCTCGATCTCATTGAGACTGCTTCGCTTACGGTTATTGAGGTATTCCCCGACACGTTCGTGAACTTCGAGCCGGATCGACTTGACGTTGTCGCGGCTGGCGTTGCTGGCGACCAGTCGCATCACCTCGATGGCCACGCTCTCGGCTGTTTTGACCAACCCGGTCCCGTCGCAGCATGGGCAGTCTTCGTAGACGCTGCGTTTCAGCGACGGTCGAATTCGCTGCCGGGTCATTTCGAGCAGTCCGAAGGGACTGATCTTCTGCACCTTGGTCCTGGCTCGATCTCGCTTGAATGCGGCCTTGAGTGCCCTCTCGACTCCACGGCGGTGTTTTTCTTCCCGCATGTCGATGAAGTCGTTGACGATGACACCGCCGAGGTCCCTCAGGCGGATCTGGCGGCAGATCTCCTCGGCAGCCTTGAGGTTGAGCTTGTAGGCCGAGGTTTCGGCGTCGTCCTTGGTGCGGAACGTCCCGCTGTTGACGTCGATGGCAACCAGTGCCTCGGTCTGATCGATCACGATGGATCCGCCACCCTTGAGAACGACGGTGCGGTCCTGGATCGCTTCAATCTCGGATTCGATATTCCATTTCTGGAAGATCGGTTCACTCTCCTCGTAGAGCTGCACTCGCTTGGTCTGTCGCGGCATGCAGATCTTCATGAATTCCTGGGCCCGTTCGTAGGCCGACTGGTCGTCGATCCACACCGCTTCAATCTCGCTGTTGTAGATGTCGCGGATGGTGCGGATGACCATGTCGCTGTCTTCGTAGATTGCCGCGGGCGTGGGCGAGGAGGTGATTCGTCCGACGAGCACTTTCCAGAGCCGGATCAGGTAGTTCATATCGCGTTGCAGGTCTCGCTTGGTGCGGTCACTACCGGCAGTACGAACGATGAAACCGACTCCCGGCGGAGGCTCAAGTTCGTTCATCAGCTTGCGGAGTTTTCGACGGAGCTCATCGCCTTCGATCTTACGGCTGACTCCGACCCGACCCAGTGCCGGCATCAGCACGAGGTAACGACCGGGAATCGAGACATATGTCGACAGCGTCGGTCCCTTGGTGCCAATGCCTTCCTTGATCACCTGGACAACGACCTCGCTGCCCTTCTTGAAGATGTCCTGGATCGGTGGTTTGTTGCGTTGGCCACGGTCGTTGCCTGCCCCACCTCGTCGCTTGCCCTCGTTCCTGGCAGCCTGTTCCTTATCGGTCAGCAGGTGCTTGTAGTACTGGTACTCAACATCGCTGACGTGCAGGAACCCGTTGCGCCCAATACCGAAATCGACAAAGGCAGCCTGGATCGACGGTTCGATATTGACCACCCGCCCCTTGTAAATATTGGCCACGCAACTCTCGAGGCTGTTGCGTTCGACGTAAAGTTCTTCGAGTACACCGTTCTCGGTGATTGCGATTCGGCTTTCTTCGGGCTGCAACGCGTTGATCAACATTTCCTTCTTGACGGTCGAAGAGCTCTGGGAGCCATCCGTCCGATCACCGGACTCTTTCTGTTGATCACCGGATGTTTCGACCGAGTCGCCCTGTCGGCCCGACCTGCGTTTGCCGCGTCGTCCACGTCCGCGCCGTCTCCTGGATCCCGATCCACTGGGTTTTTCGCTCGAATTCTCAACCGACTCCGAATCAGTCGCTCGCTCGGCGTCGGGCTCGGGCTCCAGCCCGGCACCGAATCCAGTAGCCGGCTCAGCAACCGGCTCAGCAACCGGCTCAGCAACCGG
>CAZYAZ010000083.1:0-21299 GCA_964646205.1 uncultured Planctomycetaceae bacterium
CATACCGGGAACTGCTGGTGGCATACCGGGAACTGCTGGTGGCATACCGGGAACTGCTGGTGGCATACCGGGAACTATTGCACCGGGGATGGGAGCTGTCCCAGGCATGGGGAGCATGCCGGGAGGAGGCATCATGGGGGCCATCGGTACGCCGGGAGGAGGCATCATGGGGGCCACTGGCATCCCGGGCATGCCCATTGGCATTCCTTGCATGCCAGGCATCATCGCGGCCGGAGTGATTCCGGGCATTGCCATGGGCTGTGGGGCTACCGCGGGTGCTGCTGGCGCGGGTGCTGATGGCGCGGGTGCGGCCGTTTCGGTTGATTTGCTGGAGTTTTGGACGGCGAGGGCTTGATCGGCCTTCGTCTTGGCACGACGTGCCTCCTCGGCTTTCTGTTTTTCCTCGTGCTCCTGGGCCAGTTCGGGATTTTGGGCGAACAGCTTGGATCGTGCGGCGTCGGCGCGGCTGTCGAGGGTCTTGACGAGACTCTTGATGTCCTCCTCGTCGGCTCCCTCGTCGGTCGGCTCCTCGGTTTCCTCGAGAAAGAACCGGGTGTTCCGAATTTCAGCGACCAGGTCCTCCATGCTCTCGAAACGATCGGCGGGCGTTTTGCCCATCAATCTCAGTACCAGCCGGTCAAGTTCGGGGGCGACATTGTCGTTGAGGAGCGATGGTGGTGGTGGCTTGGTTGCCAGGTGCCTCTTGAGCAAGTCGGTGGGTGATGAACCGGTGAATGGCGGTTGACCGGCCAGGACCTCGTAGAGGGTCACGCCCAGGCTGTACATGTCGGTCTGGGGAACCGCCCTTTGCTTCTTGATCGTCTCGGGTGCGATGTAGGTCCGGGTGCCCTGGATGATCGAGTGTTTCTTTTTGATCTTGCATGCCAGGGAAAAGTCGATCAATCGAGCTTCAGACGACTTGGTCAGCAAAAGATTGTCGGGTTTGATATCGCGGTGCACCCATCCTTGTGAGTGGACATATCCGAGTGCCTCACAGATCTGCTCGAGCATCTTCTGCAGTTGGCGTTGTGTTCCCTCGGGGTCATGCGTCGCGGCGACCTTGAGGTTCTGGGATCGGAAGTGGTCCATGGTGAAGTACGCGATGGGATCCTTCACCGGCAGAAGTGTCTGGGCCTTGAATTTCATTTCATAGACTTGCACGAGGTTGGGGTGCTCGAGCAACTGTCCGAGTTTGAATTCCTGTTTGAACTGGGACAGGATTGTTTTCGAACTCTTTTCGGTGGCGGTGTTGAGGATTTCTTCACGGATCAGTTTGAGCGCGAAGTTTTTTCCCGTGCCGTCCTCGATCACTTCAAACACATCGCTGACCTGGCCGGCGGCGATGTCACCAATGACGGTGAACTGATCAATCTTGAATACTTCGTCAGACACTGAACCTGCCCTGCCATTGGCATCGGGTGGAGTGACCTAAGTCACTGTCGGCACAATCTTTGGCCACAGAGAAGACCAGCTTAAAAGCGGTTCGGAAACGTGTCAACAGGTTCCGTGACGGCCTTGTGAACACCGGCGGACTCCACGATGATGTGTGAGACTGCATCTGGCCTTCAACTTCCGAAGGTGGATGGTTGATCAGGCTTCCAGGCCACAAAAATGAGGAATGAGCCGTGAAGTGTCGACTGTTGTCTCTGGGGCTGGCGTGTTCAGTGTTGTTGTCTTCGGCACGAGCCGAGGTGATTGAACTGAGGTTTACGGGAACGCTGTCTCCCCGGAGATCGACGCTCAAGGCTCCCGAAAAACAATTCACCCTCTATTGCCTGGTTGATCGATCGGCGGCGACGGCCGATTACGTGATCGAGGAACAGGGGCCTGGGCGATGGTCGTGGCCGGAGCGATATGGTCGCGTGGGCCTGGTTGGAGCGGCGAAACCGGGAATCCGTTTGCTCTATGATCACGACGGCACGTTGTATCCCCAGGTGCTGCAGAGGCCAGTATTCGAGTACCTCGGCAAGCTCAAGCCCGGTACCAGTTGGGCGGTCGAGCGGACGAAATATGCGGTGGCCGGTTCGCAGACGAAAAAAAATCGACAGTGTTGGCGGGTTGAATTGACGAATCGTTTTGGTCGCAGCGGGTCGATCTGGGTCGAAAAGTCGACCGGTTTGGTTGTGGCTGCGTCGCGGCGAATCGTGATGGGACGCGGGGACGAATTCCAGCTCGACATGGAGATCGTTTCACAGAAACCGGTCGACTCGGATCGCCTGGCGTCACTGAAGAAGCCCTGGACAACCCTGCTGGATATCCAGAAGGGATTGAAACGCAAGCCCAATACGACCCGGCCCGAATTGACCGCCGGCCAGATTGGAGGGGTCAAGGCGAAGATTGGCCGATTGTCTGGTGAGGCGCGGTCGACACCGTTTGCCTCGCTGGTCGCCGTGATCGCCAAGGATATCGACGGGCAGTCAAAACGAGCCGCCAGTGTGGATGAACTGGCCAAGCAGCGGATTGGCAAGCCGGCCCCCCGGTTCAAGCTCTCGACCATTGATCGCAAGTCGATCGATTCGAAGGGCTTGGCTGGCAAGATCGTCGTACTGCATTTCTGGAACTACAAGGGTGACAAGTTGGTCGAGCCCTATGGCCAGGTGGGGTACCTTGATTTCCTTTACGGAAAACGACGGCGACTGGGGGTCGAGGTGGTTGGGGTGGCGGTCAATCCGTCATTCGACAACCCGCAGACGGCCAGGGCTTCGTTGCGATCCGTCAAGAAGCTGCGCGAATTCATGAATCTTGGTTACCCGATCGCCACCGACAGTGGCAAGGTGCTCGATATGTTCGGCGATCCGCGGGAACTCGACGCCACGCTTCCGTTGTGGGTGGTGATCGATGCGGATGGCAAGGTGGTGAATTACAAGGTGGGCTTTTACCGGATCAAGGCCGACGAGGGCCTGAGGCAACTCGACGAACTGCTCATCCAGTTGATCCGTGCGAACCGGAAGAAATCGTCGAAGAAGTAGGTCGACTGGTTACTCGGGGATGCCGCCGCCATCGACCTCGGCCAGGTAAGCCAGCAGTCGGTCCCGTTCGTTGGTCAGTTGCCGTACTCTCAGCAATGACTTCACGCGGGTGGTCAGTTCGAGTCGATTGACCGGCTTGGTTAGAAAATCGTCGCATCCGGCCTCGACCGCTCGCTCGATGTCGCCCATTTCGTTGAGGGCTGTGACCATCAGTATCGGGATCGTGCTGGTGGCCTCGGCTTCCTTGAGTTGCTGGCAGACCTCGTAGCCGCTGAGTCGCGGCATCATGATGTCCAGGAGAACCAGGTCGGGTTCAAATGCCTGGACCTGGTCGAGCGTTTCCTGTCCGTCGGCGGACATTGCGATCTCGTATCCCTCCCCGACGAGGTACGCCTCGAGCAACTCGCGATTTTGCTGGTTGTCGTCGGCGATCAGCAGTTTTGGGGGACGGTCGGATGAGGAGCCTGGCGTGGACACGGGCGGGACGATCTCCGCAAGGGAAAGGGCCTGAGGAACCCAACGGCGAGAGTATAGTCAACCGTCGGTTGGGCGGGTATCCCAGCCCGGTGGCAAGGCGTCGATCCGTTGCCGGGTCGACGGCCCTGCCCTGCCCTGCCGGTCACCGGGGCCGAGTTCCCGGTCGAGGCGGGAAAGATCATCGAGCGTGTCGACGTCATACCATCCGGGCAACTCGACGAATGATGTGCCGCTGGCCATCAACTGGTCTCGCGTTTGTTGCCACACCTGCGAGGTGCTCCAGCTGATACGTTCGTACAGGCCCGGGACCTCCCGTCGCTGGCCGATCAGCACGTAACCACCGTCGTCGGCCGGGGCCACAACAACATCGGCCTGCTCGAGTGCCTCGAAAGCCGCGGGGATCATTTCAGTGGGAAGTGTCGGGCTGTCACTTCCGATGACGACCACCCGGTCGTCGCTACCGGGAGCCAGGTGGTCGGAGATGACGTGGGCGAGTCGTTTGCCAAGTGATCCCTCGGGTTGTGTCCACAGTTGAAAACGCCCATCCGAGAGGGTTTCGAAGTAGGTTGCGGCCGCGTCGTTGTCGGGCCAGGTGGCCAGGACCTGGCGGTCGGCACTGCCGTCCAGGCGAACGACAAGATCCTCGAGGAATGCCCCGGCCAATCCGGCAGCGGCCTGCGCGCCCAGTGACGCGGCCAGTCGTGTCTTCACCATGCCGGGCACGGGTTGCTTGGCCATGATCACCAGCGTGTTCATCGTGGTGATTCCATCCTGTCCCGGGACTCAGGCGGTGCCGCCCCGCGGTGACGTGGCGTCAATCAGTCGTCTGAGTAACAGGACATCAACCTGTCCGCGGAAGCGTTCGCGGCCGTCGATCACCACGACCGGGACCGATTCACCGTACCGCTGGATCAGTTCGGGATCTCCGTCGATGTCGACCTCGGAGATCTCGGAAAGGTATTCGACGTGCATCAATAGCGTTTCACGAGCCTGGTGGCAGAGATGGCAGGACGAGCGGGTGTAGAGCACGACGGAGTCAAACCGCAGACCAGGGCGTTGTGCCTGCCAGCCGAGATCCCGTGCCTCCCCGGGTTGCCGCAGCAGCACGACGGCGAAGACCGCCAGGACCAGGGCTGCCAACAGGCCGTAGGCTCCGGCGTGGGGGATGTCCAGGGGGGCGGGGCCGGCGATCGCTGAAAAGAAAAAGAGCACGGTGGCCACCGCCAGCAGAACCGATCCCAGCCGGGGTCTCCAGGATCCGTCGATCTGGCCCGTTTCCAGTTCCAACTGGTGACGGATGTCATCGTCTGGGGATGCGGTCACGATGCGGTTGGCTCCACTTGGAACAGGTTGTCCAACAGTACGGCCACGCTGGCTGGTGGTTTGTGTTCGATTCGGGCGCCGGGTAAAGACCGCGAGGTGGAAACGGCCCGGGTGGCCGCCAAGGACAGAACAAACCTCATGACGGGGCAACTCGGCGTGCGAGCGGGCGGGAGTATACCAAAGGGTGGGGGCATATGTTAGATTCGCAACAGGGCATGTGAGGCGGGCAATTGAGGATTGGCAGCAGGTAGGCTGGATGGCGTTGAAGTTCACCGTCGAGTCGTTTCTCAACCTGGTCAGGCAGAGCCGACTGATCGATGCCGAACGGCTCGAACAGTTGGTGGTCGACTTGCCGGCGGATGCCGATTCGCAATCGGTTGCCGACATGCTCGTCGCATCCGGAGCGTTGACCGAATGGCAGGTCGATAAACTGCTCAAGGGAAAGCACAAGGGGTTTTTCCTTGGCAAGTACCGCCTGCAGTCTCTGCTGGGCAAGGGCGGCATGAGTTCGGTCTACCTGGCCGACCACGTCTTGATGCGAAGGCGGTGCGCGATCAAGGTGCTGCCGCACAAGAAGGTCAATGACACCAGCTATCTCGAGCGATTTCATCGGGAGGCCCAGGCGGTCGCGTCGCTGGATCACCCGAATATTGTCCGGGCCTACGATGTCGACCGTGAGGTGGACGGCACCACCGAGATTCATTTCCTGGTGATGGAGTATGTCGAGGGCCACAGCCTGCAGGAACTGGTCGCCGACACTGGTCCCCAGGGATTTCGCGATGTGGCTGATTTCATCCGACAGTCGGCTCAGGGATTGACCCACGCCCACGAGGCCGGGCTGGTTCACCGGGACATCAAACCGGGAAACCTGCTGGTTGATACCGACGGCGTCGTCAAGATTCTCGACCTGGGGCTGGCACGGTTCTTTGAAGAGAATGACGAGAATCCGATCACGCTGAGGCACGATGAAAAGGTGCTGGGGACCGCGGATTACCTGGCTCCTGAACAGGCCCTGGACAGCCACCAGGTGGACGCGCGAGCGGACATCTACAGCCTGGGCTGCACGATGTATTTCCTGCTGACCGGGCGACCTCCCTTCAACGAGGGGACTTTGGCCCAGAGATTGATGTGGCACCAGACCAAAGAACCTGCGGCAATCGTGGAGACGCGGTCGGATGTTCCCGGTCGGTTGGCCGAGGTGGTGGCCAGGATGATGGCCAAGGACCCCGATGACCGGTTCCAGACAGCAACGGAAGTCGGAGATCAGCTTTCCGTTTGGCTGGATGGTGGTGACGCCTCCACCACGGTTCCAGCAGCAAACCCCACGGTGGCACCTGTCGCACCACCTGTCGCTGCACCTGTCGAGCCACCTGTCGAGCCACCTGTCGCACCACCTGTCGCACCACCTGTCGCATCACCTGTCGCACCACCTGTTGCACCACCTGTTGCTGCACCTGTTGCTGCACCTGTTGCTGCACCTGTTGCTGCACCTGTCGAGCCGGCGACGCCCGCCATAGATGACCTCGAGGCGGCAGAAACTGCCGAAATAGTGGCCTCTGATACCGAATCTCCGGTGGCTGCGTCGGGCGACCGTGATTTGGTCGATTTTCTGTCATCGCTCGGAGAAGAATCTCCGGCGGCGCCGATTAGTGAGCGTGATGTCGAGGATGAGGCGGGGCGTGTGGTCGAAGAGTTGCCACCGGTTGTGGAAGCGGTAGCCCCCCCCTCCCCTGCTCCACCGATTGCGGCCGCCGTCGAGGGCGAAGAGCCACCGGGCGGTTTTCCCGAACTCGACACATCCTCTCGTGTCACCGCATCCCGGTCGCAGACCCGTGGTCGTTCAACGGCGGCTGGCCGTGGTGGTTCCGGCCTCGGGATAAAGATCGGACTGGGTGTGGTCGCGCTGGTGGTGATTGTGGCGATCGTGATGGCGTCTCTTGGCGGTGACGGTGGCGATCCAGGCAACTCCGGCGGTGCGGCAACCGGTGGCGATGACGCGACCGGTGTCGGAAAAGGCGGAGAGGACAAGAATGATGGCGCCGGTGGCCAGGCGGCACCGCCACAGGTGGCCAAGGCCAAGCGAACACTGGAGGTTGGTCCCGACGCCGAGTTCAAGACGATCGCCGCGGCCCTGGGACACATTCGTGAGCACAAGTCGGGCTATCGCGAGAGTTCGCGACGTGTCCAGGCCACGATCAATGTTCTGGGCGGACAGACCTATGCCGAGTCGATCGAGATCGACGGTATGGCGCAGAAATGGCCGACGGGGATCGAGATTGTCAGCACCGGTGCCGAACCGGCCGTGATTGCTCCGACCGGCCAGAAGCCGGGGATCCAGTTGACCCATGTTGAGCACATCCGGATTGCTGGATTCAAGATCGCGGTCGATGGGAAACCCTCGGGAGTTGTTCTGGTCGGTGTGCAGGATCGGGTGCAACTGGAGGAACTTCGAATCAGCGGTTTCACCAAGTCGGGCGTCGACGCCCAGGGCGTGGCCGGGGATCCCAGCCAGGATGTCCTGCAGATGACCGGCCTGTTCCTGAAGTCTGGAAGTCCAGGGGCCGTGGGCCTGAAATTCTCAGCGGGCCCCTACGACACCAACACGCACATCAGGATTCACAAGTGTCGAGTGATCGGTCCCGTGCGAGTTGGCCTGGAGTTGACCGAAAACGCCGTGGACCTGACTGTCCAGCAATCCATGGTGCAGGCGGCCAAGGCTGCGATTCTGTTTTCCGGAAAGAATCGCCGGTGGCGAAACATCACGATTCAAAACAACACGTTTGTGGATGTGGGCCGCGGCCTGGTGTTCGAGCACATGCCCATGGACAGTTCAGACAACGTCACGATCCGCCGCAACCTGTTCTTTCAGGTGAGTGGGCCGGAGTGTCTTGTCGAGAACAAATACGTGGAATTGCAGTTCAGCCAGATGTTCAGCACCGCCGGTGCGATTGGCGACAACTGGTCGACCCGGACCGAGGCAGCGGACGTGAAAAAAGGGGAACGTGAACTGATGTTGCCGGGGCTGAAAAAACAGCGGGGAGTGTCGGTGGAATTTTCATCGACCGATCCCACGGTGTCCGATTTTCTTGAACCGCGTGCCGGGTCACTGCCCCGTCGCGGGGCCGGCGACTCAAAGAACCCGGCTTTCATCGGGGCGCAGCCGTTTCGCCAGCGCTAGTTGTCCAGGCCGCGTTCGTCACGGATGCGCTTCACCTGGCTCATCATCTTTTCAATCAGCCCTGCGTTCTCGTCCAGCGCGGTGTACTCGAGCAGGTGTGTCCAGGTGTTGACGGCGACGGCGGCCACCGCGACCAGCAGGTGCAGCGTGGCCGGCGACAGTCCCAGCCAGCCGGTGAAGCCCACCGGGGAGGCCGGGTCGGCGGCGGCGCCGAGTGTGCCGGCGAACAGCAGCAACAGGAAGCCGACGACGATTGTCATGATCGTGCGGTACTTCAACTTCTTGCTGGCGTGGAAGCAGTCGTCGTCCAGCGAATAGGCTCGTGCCGTTTCTTCGAACCAGCGTCCGGTGCCGATAAAGTAGGTCATCACCAGGCCATGCACGAGCGTGGCGAACAGCATGCCACCGATTGAGGTCCAGAGGTGATAGTCGACCTGGTAGCTCAATTTCGCATCGGCAGCGTCCTCGATGACGAGTCCCAGTAGCAGCGTGCCACTGAGCAACAGCGTGCTGATGACAGAGAGTGGCAGGAAGATTGTTTTCACGGTCTCGGGCGCGGGGCTCTGGAAACGGTGGGCGCGGGCGGTATGCTGGTCGCTGCTGATGATGATACGCGATGCGCGGGGAAACGGGGAAGTCGATGCAGATTACGAGAATCACGAGTCACCAGGTCGAGATCCCGTTGAAGCCGGCTCGCCGGATGATCTCCTCGCTTGGCCAACACATCGTCTCGCGTTATGTCCTGGTTCGGGTCGAGACCGATGCGGGCATCGAGGGAGTCGGTGAAGCGACGGTGATGCCCCGGTGGAGCGGCGAGACGGCGTGGGGTGCGCAGGCGATCATCGATCACGTGTTCACTCCATTGTTGGTCGGGTGTGATCCACTGGACATCCCCGCCGTCGATCACCTGATGGATCGGGCGGCAGCGGGAAACTGGTTTGCCAAGAGCGCGATCGAAATGGCCTGCTGGGACATCCGTGGCAAGGAGGCTGGAAAACCGGTTTTCGAGTTGCTCGGCGGTGCGGTGCGACCGTTGCCGATCACGTGCCGGTTCTCGATGGGAGCCTACCCGATCGACCGCGCCCGCCAGCGGGCAGCGGAATTGGTCGAGGAGGGGTTCACGACGATCAAGGTCAAGGTTGGCACCGACATCGACGAGGACGTGGAGCGGGTGGCCGTGGTGAGAGAAACGATCGGGCCGGAACGTGACCTGGTCATCGATGCGAACGCCGGCTGGGATGCTCGCACCTCGATCACCGCGATGGAACGCATGGCCGATCTGAATGTTGGCCTGTTTGAACAACCGACCACAAACGGTGATTTTCACGCGTTGGCCGAGGTTCGCCGCGCGATCAATTGTCCCGTGATGGCTGACGACATCGTTTTCGACCTGCCCGACGCGATGGAGTGTATCCGGAACGAGGCGTGTGACGTGATCAGCCTGTATCCCGGCAAGAATGGCGGCATTCGCAAGGCGTGGGAGATTGCCGCGTTGGCCGCCGAACACGGCGTCGCCTGCAGTATCGGGTCGAACCTGGAACTGGACGTGGCGGCTGCAGCAATGTGCCACCTGGTGGTGGCGTGTCCCAACATGGAGGTCGAGACCTACCCCGGTGACATCCTGGGGCCCGACTATCACGAGGCTCGCGTGGCGACCAATCCGATCGTGGTGAACGGGCCGGTGATCGAAACTCCCACCGGTCCGGGCCTGGGGGTCGACGTCGACTGGGACGCGGTTGCGAGCATGGCGCCCACTTCAGGTTGATCCGTCGGTGTCCGGGGTGTCCAGGCGGATCTGGATACTGGCCGCGTGCGCGGTCAGGCCCTCGACTTCGGCCATCCGGCAGGCGTCCTCCGCATCGGCTGCCAATGACTGGCGGTCGTACCTGATGACGCTTGATTGCTTGAGAAAGTCGTTGGCCGAAAGCCCGTTGGCGAATCTGGCGGTGCCACCGGTGGGCAGCACGTGCGAGGGGCCAGCAATGTAGTCTCCCAGGGCGACGGGTGTGAAATGTCCCATGAAAATCGCCCCGGCGTTCTGGACTCGCGAGAGCACGGCGTCGGGGTCCGCCGTCGAGATGTGCAGGTGTTCCGGGGCCATCCGTTCGGCCAGTTCAATCGCCTCGTCCTGGTCGGCCACCCCGATGAGGGCTCCGAACTGGTTGAGGCTCTGTCGGGCCAGGTCTCCACGTGGCAGTTGTTCCAGTTGTTGTTCAAGTGCCCTGTGAACCTCGGCGACCAGTGGTTCGTGCCAGGTCAACAGCACGCTCGCGCCGGGGCTGTGTTCGGCCTGCGAGATCAGGTCGCTGGCCAAAAACCGTGGGTCGGCGGTTTCGTCGGCGATCACGACCACCTCGCTGGGGCCGGCGATTGAATCGATGTCCACCTCGCCAAAGACGCGTTGCTTGGCCAGTGCGACGAACAGGTTTCCCGGTCCGACGATCTTGTCAACCGGTTCGATCCCCTCGACTCCGTAGGCCAACGCCGCTACCGCCTGTGCCCCACCCACGCGGTAGACCTCGTCGATTCCCAATTCGTGGCAGGCGGCCAACAGGTCGGCGTTGTAGCCACCGAAGTCGGTCGGAGGGACCACGACGGCGATCTGTTCCACGCCGGCCGTTCGGGCCGGGACGGTTGTCATCAGCAAGGTCGAGGGGTAGGCGGCGGCTCCACCGGGGACGCAGACACCGATACGCCGCAGGGGGCGGAATCGCTGTTGCAACTCCACGACGCCCCCCTCCCCTGCCCCGGTGGATCGCTGCCGCGATACGGTCACGTTGGCCGGCAGCAGGCTCGACTGAAATTCGGCGATGTTGTCGCGAATCCGTCGGATTGTGTCCAAGAACCCGGGAGCAGCAGCCTGGTGAGCCGCCTGGAACTCGTCGGCCGTGACCCGGATTGTGTCGGCGTCCAGGTCGGTGCCGTCCAGTCGGCGGGTGTAATCCAACAGGGCTTCGAGACCGTTGGAGGCGATATCGTGGCAGATGCGGTCGACGACCTGTTGAGGCGAAAGCGGCTCGCCAAAGAGTTCCATGGTGCGGGCGCGGCCAGCCTCCGAGACGATATCGCCTTGCGGACTGAGCCTCTCGCGGAGCCGGTCAATCAATGCTCCGGCTTCTTCGTCTCGTGTGTTGCAGGTGGTGATTTCGAGCGTCATCGGGTGCGACCTGGGATGTCGGGGACCGCCGCAGGGCTATCGTAGTGGCTCCCCGGCAGGCTGACCACACGATCGATGGTTCGGACACCGTTGAAGAAGCTACCAGAGGAGGACTAGAGTGAGGGGAGGAATTGCAGGCGTTCCACGAAAAAAGAACTGAGGATCGGCGATGAGTGACCCGTTTATCAACATGTACAGCGACACCGTGACACGTCCCACACCCGCGATGCGCCAGGCGATCGCCGAGGCCGAGTGCGGGGACGACATGTCAGGTGACGACCCGACGGTGAACCGGCTGGAGGCGATGGTCGCAGAACGGCTGGAGAAGGAGGCGGCTGTATTCGCCTGCTCCGGTACCCAGTCAAACCAGATGGGCGTGCGAACTCATTGCCAGCCCGGCGACGAACTGTTGATCGCCGATACCGGCCATATCGCCAATTTCGAAGCGGGTGGTCCCGCGGTGCTGTCGGGGGTCACCTGCCGATTGCTGCCCGGTGAGAACGGGATGATCGATGTCGACGGGTTGGAAGGAAAACTTCGGGCCGACAACCAGCACCTGTGCCGTACACGGCTGGTCTGCGTCGAGAATACGACCAATGCCGGAGGAGGTCGTCCGTGGCCGCTGGATCAACTCGACCGGGTGGGCCAGTGGGCTCACGAGAACGGCCTGAAAACCCATGTTGACGGGGCCCGATTGTTCAACGCCTGCGTCGCCGGCGGCTATTCGGCGGCCGAGGCCACGCGACACTACGACACGGTCTCGATCTGCTTCTCCAAGGGACTGGGGTGTCCGATGGGATCGATCCTGGTGGGGTCGGCCGAGGACATGGCGGCGGCACGACGATCCCGCAAGCTCTTTGGAGGTGCCTTGCGGCAGGCGGGTGTCGTGGCCGCGGCAGCCGTGTATGCCCTGGACCACCATGTCGACCGGATGGCCGATGACCACGCCAATGCGAGGGCCTTTGCCGAGGCGCTGGCGGGGAATGATGGAGTTCGGATTGATCCGGATGACGTGGAATCCAACCTGGTCTTTTTTGAGATTGATCCAGAGATTGGTGACGCCACCCAACTGGCTGCCAAGGCACTGGAGATGGGGGTCAAGGTGGGGGCCAGCGGATCCCATCGCCTCCGAGCCTGTACGCACCTGGACGTTGATCGTGAACAGGTGCTGGAGGCCGCGGCGATCATTGGCCGGTGTGTTGAGGCGGGGGTGGGTGATCTTGTCGGATCGGCGACGGGCCCGTACAGCCGTGGATGAATCGACGACTGGTCGACAAGGTATTGCCGAGCCGAATCAGGTTCCGGTATGATCTTGCCTACACCTGCCCTGCTGATGGGCCGATGGACGAAACTCACCAGGAAACGTCGACATGGAAGTGACAGGTCCCGCACCGATCGGAGGCGGCCAGCCGCTGCAGCCGATTCAACCTCCCGAAACTGTGACACCCGCCAGTGACGTGGCGCCCGCGGATGCAGTCGACCGGGTGGAATTTTCACCCGAGGCGCAGGCGAGGGTCGAGGCCGGAGTTCCGGTTTCAGGTGCAGGGGCGGTTGGTGAGGTTGCCCCAACGGGGACGGCGCTGCCGCCGTTGGCCGTTGATCCGGCGCACGCCAACTGGCTGGCCGAGCAGTCTCCGGCCGAGTCGTCGGCGATTCTCGAGGGGCAACGACGCTTCTGGGTCTCCCAGGGCTACGGTGCAGAAGAAGTGACGGCGCACCTGGACGCTTACCAGGAAACTCTCGATCAGTTGAGAGCGACGGGGTAATCACGGTGAGTGTCAATTGTTCGGGGAGATGGCGTGAGTGACCTGGAAAATGTCTCGGTGGCCGTGTCGCCTCGCGACAAGTTCGGCGAGTATCTCTCGACCAGGAACAAGCGGCTGACCCGCGAGCGGGAATTGGTGCTCGAACAGGTCTTCTCGTCTCACGAGCACTTCGATCGCGAGGAGTTGGTGTCGACATTGACGGCCCGAACAGACGGTCGTCGTGTCAGTCGTGCGACGGTGTACAGAACGTTGCAGGAATTGGAACGCGCGGGTTTGTTGCGGAAGGTGGCACGGGCCAATGGCCGGGACGTCTTCGAGCACGATTATGGTTACCCGCAGCACGATCACCTGATCTGCAACGAGTGTGGAGACTTGATCGAATTTCCCGCGGCAGAGATCTCCAAGGTGGTGGCCGAGGTGTCGGCCTCCCACGGGTTCCGCCAACGGGGGCACCGGCTGGAAGTCTACGGCACATGCGACGCGTGTTGTCGTCCCCCGGAGGGACGACATCCGAAGCTGGACATGATCTAGCCGCCGGCGGAGCGTTTTTCGTTTCCACGAGATTCCATTCCGTGTCGTATTGACACTGGTGGTTGCCGCCCTCGAATATGTCGCGCACAGTCGCGGGCCCTGTCTGGTGGCAACCCGATCACTCGGAATCGAACCGCTGCCGCAGCTTCGGATTTCCAACCGTCCGAGTTGGAGGGAGTTCGATGGGGTTGGTGGCTTCCCTTCCCGTGTCGAGTGATTCGCGGTGGTCGGCCGGCTGGCAGTTGTCGATCGATCCGTCCACCCGCGCGTTCCTGGATGTTCTCAGGCGGCTGAACCCGGGCGCCTACAACGAGGCCCGGGCCCAGGCCCAGTCGCAGGTGGACGAGTTGACCACGGGGGCGGTGCCCGCGAGCACCGATCGACCGGTGGACTACGAGGAACTCGCAGGGCGATTGGGGTTGGCCTCGTCTGCCTCGGACGACGTTGAGGAATCGGAGGTCGAGGAGTCGTCGGGGTGAGCGGCGTGGTCCTGCCGCCGGACCTGGTCTCGCAGGCGGCGTCCACGGACGGGGATCGTTCCGTACAGCCGCACGATGGCCAGTAATCCGCAGAAGGCCGCCAGGGACGAGCCACCCAGGATCGCCAGGCTCACGGCGTCCCCGAAGAGATTGCGGACGGCGAATCCACCCCGGGGCGCGTTGTGAGGAAACAGCCAGATCCACCGCCAGGCCAGCAGGACCAACACTGCTGCGGTGGCCAGGAACGGACCGTAGGGGATGAACGGGCGGTTGGTCAGCATCCGGGCGAGCACACCGACAACGATCCCGCAGAATGGGGCCAGCAGGAAAATGAACAACACGGGTTGCCAGCCGACGAAACTGCCGATCATTGCCATCAGTGTGACATCCCCCAGGCCCAGTGCCTCTCGGCCAAGCACCCACCTGGAGACCGCCCGGACCAACCATGTCAGCCCGCCCCCGCAGGCCATTCCCGCCGTACTCCAGGCCAGTCCGTGCCAGTGCCGGTGCTCACGAATCCATTCGGGGATCACCACGTTGCCGCCGTGGAGCTGTTCGGAAACCGGGTTCCAGTCCATCCAGAGATGAATCATCTGGAGGTCGCCGGACAGGGTCGCAGCGGCGACACCGATTAGTGTCCCGGGGATGGTGATCCCGTCGGGGATCTCGGTGTGACGCAGGTCAATCCAGGTTGCCATCAGCAACAACGCGAGCAGCACGCCGTGGTATCCCAATCGGATCCAGAGACTGATCGGGTCCGGCTGCACGTAGGGAATCTGCTGGCAATCGCCCAGGACCACTGCCATCGACAACAGAACCCAGCCCAGCCCCAGTCCGGTGGCCATCCAGGCCCGGGTGGGACGATCGGCACCCACGCGGACGACCATCGCGTCGAGACTCGGGGCAAACAAAACCCCCAGGACACCCGAGGTGGTGATGACCAGGAGAGCCAGTGGTAACCCCAGTTGGCTAAACGGCATCGTGGATCCGACGCTCCTTGTTGGGATCGCTCAACCTGGTGGATCGGCTGACCGTGTGGGGTTCGGAGAGTGAACTCTGGCCGGCCGATTCTGCCGGGTGACGGCACAAAACTTGCACAGGGTTGGTGATGGGGTCTGCGCTCCAGGCGAGTGGCAGGTCCGAGCCGAATCCTAATGGACGTCGAGTTGAGGATCCAGAGGGGTCTGGCCAAGAACTGCCGTGGGTCGTGTCCGAGCCGGCCACTGTTTCCAGGAGAAAAAAGTCATGTCCCGAAGCCACTGGCTGGCCCTGGTGTTCCTGTTGACCCTGGCGCCCGCCTCGGCGGTTGCCGATGGGACGGCACCGGTGTCGTTGGACAATCCCGCGGCCAAGGCTGACACCGCGTGGGTGCTTGTTTGTTCGGCATTGGTGCTGATGATGACGGCACCCGGACTGGCCCTGTTTTACGGTGGGCTGGTGAGAAAAAAGAACGTGCTGAGTGTCCTGATGCAGTGTGCGTCCCTGGTGGGATTGATGTCGGTCGTGTGGGTCGTGTGCGGTTACAGCTTCGCGTTTGGCAGCAGCGTGCTGGGTGGTTTTGTCGGCGGTACCGATTACCTGTTGCTGGATGGCGTGTTGGCGGAATGGACCGATGGCATCCAGGTGGTGCCGATGGCCGGGTCGTTGCCGAGGTTGATTCACATGGTGTTCCAGATGATGTTCTTCATCATCACGCCGGCTCTGATTTGTGGTGCGTTTGCCGAGCGGATGAAGTTCTCGGCAATGTGCGTGTTCTCGGTTCTGTGGGGGCTGTTGGTGTACTGTCCGTTGGCCCACTGGGTCTGGGCCGACGACGGCTGGTTGAGCGTGGCCAATAGCGAGGCGACGTTTCCCCTGTTGGATTTTGCCGGCGGAGCGGTGGTCCATCTCAGTTCCGGCGTCGCGGCGCTGGTCTGTTGCGTCGTGATGGGACCACGGGTGGGTTTTGCCCGCGAAGCGATGCCCCCACACAACCTGACTTACACGGCGATCGGAGCGGCGTTGTTATGGGTCGGCTGGTTTGGATTCAACGCGGGAAGTGCCCTGGGGGTCAATCCGCTGGCAGCCAACGCGTTCGTGACCACTCACCTGGCCGGAGCGACCGGGCTGCTGGGATGGCTGGCGATCGAGTGGATTCAGGGAGGGCGTCCGACGGTCCTGGGGGCGTGCACCGGTGGAGTGGCCGGGTTGGCCTGCATCACTCCAGCCTGTGGATCAGTCAGCCCCCTCTCGGGCCTGTTGATCGGGTTGATGGCTGGGATCATTTGCTACGTGATGTGCACCAACGTCAAGAATCGACTCGGTTACGATGATTCGCTGGATGTCTTCGGTGTGCACGGGACCAGTGGCGTGGTGGGCCTGCTGATGGCTGGAGTGTTGTCCTCGCCGGCGGTGACCGGCGAGCCGCAGCTCAACGGGCTGATCCACGGTGGCACCACCCAGATGGTGAACCAACTCGTGGGCCTGCTGGTCACCACGGTCCTGGCGGTCGTCGGCACGTGGGTGCTGCTGCTCGTGGTCCGGGCCACGACCGGGTTGCGAGTCGATCCGGATGCGGAGCGGGAGGGATTGGATTTGAACCAGCATGGGGAAGAGGGATACATCTTTCTCTAGTCCATTGCTGCCGAATTTAGAATAATCTAGGACACTTGCCTCACTGCCTGGCAACCCGGTTGGTTGTTTGCCGATGAAGGCGACTCAACGAAACTCACACGGCGGGACCGATGAAGAAGATCGAAGCAATTATCCGTCACTTCAAGCTCGAAGAGGTCAAGGATGCTCTGACCGAGATCGGTGTGCAGGGCATGACCGTGTCGGAGGTCCGTGGCTTTGGACGCCAGAAGGGACACAAGGAGCAATACCGTGGGACCGAGTACACCGTCGACTTCTTGCCGAAGGTCAAGATGGAAGTCGTGGTGGGAGACGATGACACGGTGCGGGTGATCGAGGCGATCCAGCAGACAGCTCGAACCGGCCAGATCGGAGACGGCAAGATCTTTGTGATCGACCTGGAGAACATGATCCGCATCCGCACCGGAGAATCCGGTGAAAGCGCCCTCTGAATCGAGGCTGGAGCGGCACAGGGAACGGGTCCAGCGGCTGCGGCAGTCGATGCAGGAACGGTTCGACCAGGGCGTCGACGCGGTCGACCTGGTCCAGTCGTTGGCCCTGCAGACGGATGGTTTCCTGGTCGAGTTGTTTGACGAGGCGGCCGAGGAGTTCTCTGCCGGAGATCGACTGTCCGGTTGTGGTGCGGTCCTGGCCGTTGGTGGATCCGGGCGGGCCGAGTTGTCTCCCGGATCTGATGTGGACCTGTTGTTTCTCGATGGAGACTCGGGCGAGGAGTTTTCCGGGTTCGCCTCGCAGGCCGTACGCGACTGTTGGGACGTGGGCCTGCAACTGGGGCACAGCGTTCACACGGTTCCCGGGGCGATCTCGTTGGCTCGTTCGGAAATCGAGTTCGCCACGGCGGCGATTGAGGCCCGCTGGTTGTGGGGCGACCGGACGTTGGCCGAGACGTTTCGGCAGACGTTCTGGCGACGTGTTGTCAGCCGGCGGCCGTCGAGGTTTTATCGTGATTGCGTTGCAGCAAGACGCGCCGAATGGGCACGCCATGGTCGCTCGGCCAGTGAACTGGTGCCCGACGTCAAACGATCGCCCGGAGGACTCCGTGACGTGCACCTGGTCCGTTGGCTGGGATTTTGTCGATACGGGACCACCGATCTTTCCGAACTGGTCGATGAGGGGGCGTTGTTGCCTCGAGAACGGGACACGCTGGTCGCGGGACACAAGTGGCTGACGGAGGTTCGCGTCGATCTGCACCTCTCAGCTGCTCGTTGCCAGGATGTATTGACCCGTGATGAGCAGTTGCGGTTGGCGGAAAAACGAGGTGTTGAAGGGGATGCGGCGCAGCGTCCTGTCGAACGTTTCATGCAGGACCACTTTCGTCACACCACTGCACTGGCTCGTGTGTCCGAACGGTTTGCCGAGCGGAACCGACCACCCAGGCTGATCGACACTCTGGCCGACTGGTGGTGCATTCCTCGCCGGGTGGGTTCATTCTGGGTCACGCGTCGAATGATCGATGCCGCCGAGGGAATGCGGGACGAGGTCACCGCCACGTTGTCCGATGGGCTCCGGTTGTTCGAAACTTCAGCCCGGCATGGAGTGGATCCGTCCCCGCAATTGCTCGACGTGCTCACCGACGCTGTCGGCGAGTGGACGGACAACATCACCGCTGAAGACCAGGCACGATTCCTGGCGATCCTTGGCCAGACCGGCCGTGTTGGAACGACCTTGCGGCAGATGTTCCACACCCGGGTGCTCGATCAACTCGTGCCGGCTGTCAGCCACGCGCGGTGCCTGATGCAGTTCAACCAGTACCACAGCTTTACCGTTGATGAGCACACGTTTCGTGCTGTCGAGGCGGCCGAGTCGCTGGCCGGAGAGGAGGGGCCGGTGGGGGCGACGTACCGGGCGATTGTTCGAAAGGATCTCCTGCACCTGGCCCTGCTGTTGCATGACCTGGGCAAGGGGTTCGACGAAGACCACAGCGAAGTCGGCCGTCGGATCGCCCTGGAGACCGCCGAACGACTGGGGCTGGACCAGGCGGACACTGATCGCCTGGTGTTCCTGGTCCACCGTCACCTGGCGATGGAGCAACTGGCCACGCGGCGAGACATCTCCGAGCCCGGGCTGGTGATGGACTTCAGTCACGAGGTGGGGAGTCCACAGACACTGCGAATGCTCTACGCATTGACAGCCGCCGACATCATTGCCGTGGGGCCCGGCAAGTGGACCGACTGGAAGGCCGAGTTGCTGACGGCGTTGTTTGATCGGGCCCTGGTGGTTCTGGGCGGAGAACGCCCACGTTTCCGCCTGGAGGAACGGCTCGAATCGATCCGCAAACAGGTGTTGGAATGCTCGTCTTTTGCTGGTGCCGATCCGGAAGCCGATGCCTCTCGCGAGTGGACCATTCGTCAACTCGAAGAAATTTCGTCTCACTATCTCGTCTCGACCCAGCCCCAGACGATTGCCGATGACCTCGTGGCGGTCAGGGGACTTCAGGCCGACGACGTCCAGATCGATGGGACGTTTCAGCCGGAAAATGGAACGGTGCAGTTGCGGGTGCTGGTCGGGGGTGATCATTCGAAAGGATGTTTCCACCGGATCGCCGGGACGCTGGCGGCTTTGCGTCTGGAAGTGCTGGCTGCCGAAATTTCGACCGGCCTGGAGAATGTCGCGATCGATCGGTTTAACGTCGTCGACCATGACTTCGACGGGCCGGTGACCGATTTTCGGATCGGCGAGATCGGCCAGGCGATCTGCGAGGGGGTCCGTCGCCAGGTCACAGTTCGGGAACTCTCCAAACGCCACCGGGTGTTCGGTGCGATCGGAAGCGGTGAGCCCGTTTCCGACCATCCCACTCGTGTTGTTGTGGATGTCCAGTCCTCTCCAACCCGGACAATCGTCGACGTGTTCGCGCATGACCGACCAGGCCTGCTCTACATCATCTCGCGGACACTGTTTCAACTGGGGTTGTCGGTCGAGTTGGCCCGGATTGCCACGCATGTTGACCAGGTGGTCGACGTGTTTTACGTGGTGGATCGAGACGGGAACAAGATCGAGGACAGCTCGAGACGGGACGAGATTGTCGGTCGGCTCGGCTCGGCGATTGCCCACCTACAGAATCATGGGCTTTCCGCAAGTGCGGTGGCGGCGACCGAGGAGCAGGCCATCGAGGAATCGTCCGACGACTCCTGAGTTCGGTGGTTGAACTCAGGAACTAGGGGAGATGGCAGTCGAGCAGGGTCAGCCCAGCGCTGCTGTCCAGTCGCATGGCCTGGACGGCTGCGGGGATCAACACGGTTTGGCCAGTCGCGAGATCGATGCGATCACCGTTGATCTCCAGCGAGCCGGTTCCGTCGATCGCTGCCAGGACCCGGCAGCGATCGTCGTTGTCCAGGGTGGACTCACCAGAGACGCGGCGTTGCAGCACGCGGAATTCTTGACGATCGACAAGGGTGACCGGTTCGTCGACAGTGTTTTGAGGAGGCGGTGAAGGGACGACCGGGTCGGCATCAAAGTGGATGGCCTCGAGGCCACGATCGAGATCAATCCGTCGCGGAGTGCCATCGCTGTCGGTCCGGCCCCAATCATGAAGTCGGTACGTGGTGTCGCTGGACTGTTGGATCTCAGCCAGGACGATCCCTTCTCCAATCGCATGGATGGTTCCTGCGGGGACAACAACACATTGCCCCACCACGGCCTCGAAGCTGCTGACACAGCGGTCGATGCTGTTGTCGGCGAGGGAGGTGGCGAGTTGTTCAGGGGTGGTGCCGGGTTGGAGGCCGACCCACAGTCGACTGCCCGGCTTGGCGGCCAGGATGATCCAGGCCTCGGTCTTGCCGCGGCAGCCCGGGGAGTGTCGTGCCGCCGTTGCGGGATCGGGGTGGACCTGCAGTGACAGGCGGCGAGTGGCGTCGAGGAATTTCAAAAGGAGTGGAAACGTGTCACGCGGTGCATGGCGGCCCAGGAGAGCCTTGCCGTGTTTCTGGACGAGTTGTTGCAGTGTCCAGCCGTTCCACGGACCATCCTTGACCACGCTCTGGTCATCGTCGAGATCGACGATCTCCCAGCTCTCGCTGCAATCCTCGAGGTGGCCGGAGTCCTTGTTGAGCAGCGAAGCCAGTCGAGTGCCACCCCAGAGGGCGCGCCGAAAAAGAGGCTCGAATGTCAGTGGGCCGAGCGTCGAACTGGGCGTGCTGGAGTTGTTCATCCGGCAGTAATCTGCTGAATGGCCTCTGCCCGTGTGGAGTGAATGGGCCAGAGCTGGTCCAGGTGGGTGACTTGCAACACTTCCAGGCAGTGTGCCGAGAGACCGCAGAGTGCGAAGCGGCCCTCGTTTGCCGTGTCGAGTTGGTTCCAGACCCGAAAGATAACTTCGATGAAGGTGGAACCAAAGATCTGGACGTTGGAGAGATCGAAGATGACGTGAGGAGGCACGGCGTCCCGTGCGGTGGTGACCAGCAGTTCCTGGTGTTCGATCACGGCATGATCGTCCAGGTGTTTCAACAATTGACCGAAGGTCACGACAGTGACGTCGTTTTCCGAGTCGATTTGGATGGGGGTGTCGTCGCTCATTGGACCGGCCAGCTCTTCATGAAGTGGAGCGGTATCATCCTAGCTTCAGCGGTTCGAGTGTCAATCAGTGGTTGTCCCCCGTGTCGAGTTGTTGGCGAGGTGCGGCCCGAGAGGCTCTCTTGACGCTGTGAAATACCACTCGTAGGATCGACGGCGAATTCCGGACTAGGCCACGTCACCGGCGGACCTTTCCGGTTTTGGGCGCCGTAGCCAAGTGGACTAAGGCAGCGGATTGCAAATCCGCCATCCCGGGTTCGAATCCCGGCGGCGCCTCTC
>CAZYAZ010000084.1:0-21263 GCA_964646205.1 uncultured Planctomycetaceae bacterium
CACAGAAGACCAGGTCGAATGGCAGCAGGTGATCAACGTTTTTTGGCCGAAACGAACAGCGGAGCATGTCCGTTCTCCAGCACAGGCAGTCGTCGACCACTCCGATTCGTTCGACGTTTTTCTTGAGCACCTCGTGAACTCGCCGTTCAGCTTCGACAAAAACGACCGAACGGGCTCCCCGGCTGAGAGCTTCCAGGCCGATCGTTCCGGTTCCCGCAAACAGGTCGGCCACCTTTCGGCCGGCCACCAGGTCAAGGTCCTCGAGTCGCTGGAAGAGGATCTCCTTGAGCAGATCGGGAATCGGCCGGGTGGTATTGCCCGGTGGCGAGAGAATCTTCCGGCGTCGATACTGTCCGGCCACGATTCTCAATGCTGTTTCTCCTGCTGTCGGGGTGATGAATACCCCAAGGTGACGGGAGTTGGCACGCTCAGCAAGCCCGCCGGGTGTGAATATCCAGCCCCTGTCGCGCGGGGCAGGAGGAGATTTGGTGCCGGTCTGGATTGTCCGAATATGGAGCCAACCGGATTAAAGTCGCGGAAAAACGTCGAGAATTCGTTGACAATCTTGGGCTTCGTGAGTTTACTACGCCACCATGTGGGGTGCGTTGGCAGCCCACACGGATGTCGAGACAACGAGAGAGGAGTTCATACATGGCTGGTAAGGCGATGACCAAAACCCAAGTTCTGTCGAGCTTGGCCGAATCAACAGGCCTGTCCAAGGGTCAGGTCAGTGATTTTATTGAGGCGCTCGGATCATTGATCGGAAGCGAACTCAATGCCGGGAACCCCTTCAATGTGCCTGGCTTGATGAAGGTCACTACCCGAGTCAAGGCGGCCGTTCCGGCTGGTCCACGGACCAACCCGTTCACGGGCGAGACGAAGATGGGCGAAGCCAAGCCGGCCCAGACCATCGTCAAAGTCCGCCCGCTGAAGGGACTCAAGGATTCTGTGGCGGCTCCTGCTGCGGCTCCAGAAGCTCCTCCTGCTGCGAGTCCGCAGTTTTAGAGAGTCCACTGTTGGACTGGGCGGACGGTCGGGACTATTCGGCCGATCCGCCCCTGGGTAATTTTTTGCCAGTCTGGTTTTGCGCGCGCTCGATTGGAGTCTTCCGGACTATCTGGGGCAGTTAAATCACCGTAAGTGGTTGCTCCGTATTTAGTTAGGATAGAAAATCTTTCGAAGGCACGTCATTCCTGCCGGTTTTTGCTGCGCCAATTGCATCAAGAGTCGGGCTGTCAGGTAGTTGACCGACGTATCCCCGCTCCTTAGAATGTTTTGCGCCTCGAGTTGGGGCTTCATTCTACGGTCTGATCAAGCGGATGACCCTGTTTTGGGGGTCTGATTGGGATGCGGGATGAGGGACCACAAGGGGCATGTAATGACCCAGGCGGTCATTCAGACTGTTCGGCAGTCGGTTTGGCCGCATCCTCACGAGAGACCTGCTGATGCTGGTTCTGTCCCGCAAGCGGAACGAGAGCATCGTGATTGACGAGAACATCGTGATCACCGTGGTCGAGGTCCGCGGTGACAAGGTGCGTCTTGGGATCGAGGCTCCGCAGGAAATTCCGATTCACCGCAGTGAAGTGCATGATGCGATTCGCATCGAGCAGTCTGCTGTGGAAGAGTCGGACGCGGACGCTGAGACGGTTACGACGCCGGAAGGCTGAAACGCGAATACGGCTGTCGAGGTCGTTTCGCGATTCGGTTGTGAGGGGGTGGGCGTGGAAAATGTGTCCGGTATGACGGGTTGACATTCCCGTCGATGTACCTAGAGTGTGGCCCAAAACCACTGAGGCCCCGTCGTCTAGTCAGGCTCAGGACTCCGGACTTTCGCTCCGGCAACAGGGGTTCAAATCCCCTCGGGGTCACTTCAATCAGCTCTCGTCCTTCCGGAAAATGGTGGGATGAGAGCTGTTGTTCATTTGGCCGGAGGGTGGCCCCGGCTCAGGTCATTGGAACCCATCGTCGGAGCACCAGGGCGGGGATCAAAAGCGAGGCGATGACCAGTGCGGGGGCGGTTTCACCGGAAGCAGCCAGGGCAAGAGTGGCGTCGATCATGACGAGCGAGAGCAACAGGATTCCCACACCGGATTGGACTCGTTCCGGTCGAGGATCTCGGATTGCCGCGATCAATCGCCGATTGATCGAGACGACGATCAGCGCCATCAGCATCAGCACCGATGTCGTGGCGTTTTGATCGATGTCGGTGGTGGCCAGTCCGGCAAACGTGATCAGGGTGGCCAGTCCAATGTTGATCAGCAATACCGCAGCCGTCAGTTGCCGTTGATTGCTCGTCCCGGCCTCATTTCTCGCGAACCAGGTGACGCCCGCGATGTAGAGGCCCATTCCGACGGCGACGTGCAGTGGTGGCCCCTGGTCGAGTGCCTGGAACGAACCGGCGATTGTGGCACCCAGTAGTACATTGAGGCTGCGGCAGGCTCCCATGGCGACTGGCCCCAGGGGAGTCGATTTCAGCCACGCGTCGTAGCCCAGCACACATGCAGCCAATGCGACGGCGATGCAAAGGCTAGCTGGTGAACCAGTCCGCTGGGAGACGATGGAGGCGGCAACCACGCCACCGGACATCAGCAACACTCCGAGAAAGACGGCGGCTCCCGTTCGGATTTGTCCCGATGGCAACGGGCGACCGGGCCGTTCCACGGCATCGCGATCTCGATCAAAGATGTCGTTGAAGACCATGCCCGAGAGGTACAATCCGGCCGAAGCGGTCAGCAGCAGCCCGAGCAGTGGCAACCGGTCAACACCGGCGGCCGGCGGAACCAGCAGGCTGCCCAGCAGGATGTCGGCCAACGCGGTGAAAACCGTTGGCAGTCGTACCAGTTGCAGCCAGGGGAGCAAGGGAGACGTGGTGGGCTGCGGTGTGGGGGGGGACGCGGTCATTTCAACGTGTCGGCCAGGTCAGGAGATGAGGTTTTCGAGAAGGCTCTGGAGTCCCTTGTGGAGTTGGGAAATGGCGGCCTGTGTGTCGCCGACGCCCGGCCGAGTTTGCCGGGCAAATCCATAAAACTTGATCTTTGGCTCGGTTCCCGACGGACGGACAGCGAGGCTGACGGCCACGTCGTCCGGTGTCAGTGCCTCGAAGATCAAAAGGTCACTCGTGGGGTCCGGAAGCGGTTCGACGGGGGTGTGGTCGGGCAGGCTACGAATTTCGTGCGTGGTGTAGTCACGAACCCGCTGCCAATTGTGATTGCCAAGAGTGGCGGGGGGGCGGTGTCTCAACTCGTGCATGGCGGTGTCAATTTTCTGTCGGCCGCTTGGACCCTCCGCGTAAACGGAATGTTGAAACTCGTCGACACGTCCGTGTTCCCGGTGGATCCGATCCAGGCGGTGCCAGAGACTTTTGTGCTGGGCGTGGAGTTCCAGGGCGATGTCGGCTGTCAGCAGCGCTGCGGGGGCGGCGTCCTTGTCGCGACAGTAGGTTCCCACCTGGTATCCGATCGATTCTTCGCAGCCGAAAATGAAGCCCTCGGGGCCGCGGTTCTCGATTTCCCCGGCAATGTGTTTGAATCCCACCAGCAGGTTGTCAACGATTTCGACCTGGTGAGACTGGCAGAGAACTCTCAGCAAGGGAGTGGTGACCAGCGTGGTGAGGACGTAGGCGTTGGTGGGCCATTCACGGTTTCGCAAGAGATGGTCGAGCAAGACTGTGGCGAGTTGGTTGCCGGTCATGACTCGCCAGTTGCCCGAGGCGTCTGGGGCGGCAACACCGAGTCGATCGGCGTCGGGGTCGGTGGCCATGACGAGGACCTGGCCGGCCGATCGGGCGGCCAGGATTGCCGGTTCAAACACCTCCTGGCGTTCCGGGTTGGGCAACTGGTCGGGGACATTCGTGAAATCGGCGTCGGGCTTGGCCTGCGTCGGGAAAATCGTAACACCGGTGAAACCCGCCTCCCGGAGCACCGGCATGACCGAAACGGCGCCAACACCGCACAATGGAGTGAAGAGCGCCGGGAGGTCCTGGGGTTGGAGTTCGACTGCGGTGGTCGCTGTCGTCCGCGTGTCGAGCACCGCCTGGCGATGGGCCTCGTCGATTTCCGGGCCAAGCCGGACAATCCGGCCGTCGGCCAATGCGTCGTCGTAATCCAGTGTGGGGATGGTCGCACTGCGAGCCACGCAGTCAACGATTCCGGCATCATGGGGTGGCAGCACCTGTCCGCCGTGTGACCAGTAGGCTTTGAATCCGTTGTCACTGGGGGGATTGTGTGAGGCGGAGATGACGACACCCGCGACACACTCGAGATGTCGCACGGCGAAAGACAGCGTTGGGGTGGCACGGTAGTCGTCGAATTCGAGGACTTCAAATCCGTGCGCTGCGAGGGTGGTGGCTGTCAGGCGGGCGAATTCGTGAGATCGGTGTCGCGTGTCGTGGGCCACGGCCACACGTCCTCCGTCGTGCCCGGACTCCTTGAGGTGGCATGCGAGCCCGTGGGCACTCTCGGCGATGGTCCGGGCATTGATCGTGGCGGTTCCCAGTGGCCCCATCACGCCGCGTCGGCCGCCGGTTCCAAACGGGATGTCTTCCCAAAACAGTTCGACCAGGCGATCGAATTCCTCTGAGTCGATCAGGCCGGCCACATCCCCGGAGAACTCCGACAGTGCCGGATCGGTCAGCCAGCGACTGGCGCGCTCGGCCGAATCGGTGTCGATCCGGCCAGCGACGACCGCCTGTTTCAACCGCGCCTCGGTCGACTGCACTGGTCAAGGTCCCTGTGGCGCGATGCGGGTGACTAGCGTCTTTTTTTGCCGGACGTTTTTTTCGTCCGAGCTTTCTTCTTACCGGTCTTCTTTGCCGACTTGGCCGGTTTCTTTTTCTTCTGCTTCTCGTTGCTGAAGATCTCGTCCCAGCCACTGCGGAAATTGTCGTTGGAACCGGTGTGGACCGTGTAGCCCGTCATAATGCTGCTGCCGCCTGGTAACCGAAGAAAACATTAGGGGCCGTTATCGAACTGGCGACCCCGCCACTTGCTCCATTCTTGGAATGGTCCGACAGCGGTCAAGGGCTGTGGGTTGGTTTCATGGAGTGGGATTCACAGTGGTGGTTGAATTGCCAGGCACAATTTGCCTCCTGTATCGGGAATCTGGTAGGATCACTTCGATGAGTACCTCGAGCGCAAACGCGTTGTCCCATCCCCGGTTGTCCCGCCGGCAGTGGCTTCAGGCCGGTTCTATTGGCCTGATGGGTCTCTCGATAGCCGATGTTGAAGCCGCGCGGGTGGAGAACCGCCAGGCGCCGCTGAAGTCGGTGATTTACCTGTTTCTCTCGGGTGGACTGGGCCAGCACGACAGTTTTGACATGAAGCCCGAGGCCCCGGACAACATCCGTGGCGAGTTCGAACCGGTGTCGACCCGGACACCCGGATTGCAGATCTGTGAGCACCTGCCGCGCCTGGCTGCGTGTAGCGACAAGTGGGCCGTGGTGCGGTCACTGTCCCACTCGACCAATGATCATTCGCTGGGTCATCACATCATGCTGACCGGGCGGAGCGACTCGCCTCGTGGTTTTTCGGGAAGTAAGCCACAGGCCAGCGATCATCCTGCGATTGTTTCGCAGGTCGGGTACCTGTTGCGAGATCGAAGCCGCCTGCCTGGCGCTGCGGTGATCCCCGACATGCTGACCCATCACAGCGGGCGAGTGATTCCCGGACAATTTGGTGGTGTGATGGGGGAACGTCACGATCCCTGGGTCATCAACGCCGCTCCGCAGTGTCGGATGTACGGGGCGTGCCCCAACTGTTTCGATCACCAGCGACGTCCGGCCCAGCATGTTGGCAGTACCGAGTTTCAGCCGCCGAACCTGGCCCTGGCCGAGGGAGTCACGCAGCGACGTCTCGACGATCGCACCCGACTACTGGGCGTCGTGGAACAACAGCAGAAGCACCTGGATCGACTGGCGTCGGTCAACGACCTGGACCGGTATCGCGAGAGTGCGATTTCGTTGTTGTCGTCCAGCGGGGTTCGTAAGGCGTTTGATCTCTCAACCGAACCCGAACCGGTCCGAAGCCTCTACGGTCACAATCTCTATGGCTCGTCCTGTCTTCTCGCCCGACGTCTTGTGGAATGTGGAGTGGGATTGGTCCAGGTGAACATGGGCCGCAACGAGACCTGGGACACACACGGCAACGCTTTTCCGAGCCTGAAGAACAGCCTGTTGCCGCCCATGGATCAGGCCGTTGCCGGGTTGATTTCCGACCTCGATGATCGGGGCTTGTTGGATTCAACAATGATCGTGATGGCCGGTGAATTCGGTCGAACGCCGAAGGTGTTCGGGTTGCCGCAGTTCTACGAGTTGCCCGGACGGGATCACTGGGGTGCGGTGCAAAGCGTGTTGTTCGCCGGCGGTGGAGTCCGCGGTGGAACGGTCATCGGGGCCAGCGACAAGATCGGTGGGTTTCCCAAGGAAGCCAAGCAGACGCCCGAGACGTTTGCGGCGACCATCTACGATGCGCTGGGGATTCCCCACACGGCCGCCTGGCACGACTCCCAGGACCGGCCACATCACATTTACCAGGCCGAGCCGATTTCGGGGCTGTTGGCGTAGTTGCTTCCGAGGACCGGACAGCACCGCCGCATTCAGTCGACCCAGTCGAAGCCAACGTCCCAGTTGGGGACCGTGTGGGTCAGTGCTCCCATGCTGACGCGGTCAACTCCGGTGGCAGCGACGTTGGCGAGCGAACCGAGCGTGATCCCTCCGGAGGCTTCTAGCAGGACCCCGGGAGCCTGCCGGTTGCGGATCTCCACGGCTCGGGTCAGTTGCTCAGTCGACATGTTGTCCAGCAGGACCATGTCGGGAACGGCGGCCAGGGCGTCGGCGAGTTGTTCGAGGGTGTCCACTTCGACCTGGATGGGGACATCTGGTTCGACTCCGGCCCTGGCGGTGGAGACGGCCGATGCCACATCCAGGGAGTCCCCCCGGCTGGCCAGATGGTTGTCCTTGATCAGGACCGCATCGAAGAGGCCCATGCGATGGTTGGTTCCTCCACCGCAGGCGACGGCGTACTTGGCCAGTCGCCTCCAGCCGGGAAGAGTTTTCCGGGTGTCGAGCACCTGGGCGCTGGTGCCAGCGACGGCGGCGACGTGAGCGGCTGTCTGGGTGGCGATGCCCGACAGGTGGCCCAGGAAATTGAGTGCCGTGCGTTCACCGCCCAGCAGGCTGCGGACCGGGCCATGCAGCGTGGCCAGTTGAGTGGCCGCGTCGACGGCTTGGCCATCGCGAAGGTGATGAGTGACCTGGACTTCCGGCGAGAAACGCTCGAAGAGTTGTGTCACGACGGGTAGGCCGCAGACGGTGCCTCCCTGGCGGCAGCGAATATCGACCGAGCCGATTGCGTTGGCATCGATCAGGGCGTCCGCGGTCCGATCGCCCATCTCACCCAGATCCTCGGCCAGGGCCAGGCGTATCAACTCGGCGGCCGCCTCAGTCTCGATTGATCCGAAGCTGGGGCTGGCCGTTGTCTGGTCGGGCATTTCCGAGGGGGTGGGAATTGAGTTCATCGTGTTCGATCAAGCCGCCTTGTCGCGGGACGGCAACTGGTGTTTGATTACGTTGAGGTGCTTGAGGTAAGGAGTGGCAGTCATGATCGTGGGCGTACCGCGTGAGATCAAGCAGGACGAATACCGCGTGGCGATGTTGCCGGTGGGTGTCGAGGAATTGGTGCAGGGCGGGCACCGTGTGCTCGTCGAAACAGCAGCTGGCCAGGGCAGCGGGATTCCTGACGACGAGTATCTCGCGTGTGGGGCCGAGATTGTCGAATCGTGCGAGCAGGTCTGGGCGGAGGCGGGAGTGGTGATCAAGGTCAAGGAGCCTCAGCCCTCGGAAATCGAGCAGTTGCGGTCCGGCCAGTTGTTGATGACCTATTTTCATTTTGCGGCTGATGAGGATTTGACGCGAGGTGTGCTGGAATCGGGTGCGACGGCGGTCGCTTACGAGACCCTGCGGGGTCGCAATGGCGATCTGCCCTGTCTGACCCCGATGAGCGAGGTCGCCGGCCGGATGAGTATTCAGCAGGGGGCAAAGTATCTGGAGCGACCACAGGAGGGACGAGGAATTCTTCTGGGCGGGGTCCCCGGGGTCGGACCGGCTCACATCGTGATCCTTGGCGGTGGTGTGGTCGGCAAGAACGCCGCTCAGATCGCCGCGGGCTTCCAGGCCGATGTGGCAATCCTGGACATCAACGTCGACCGGTTGAGGTACCTGGAGGACATCATGCCGGCCAACGTGAACACGATGTTCAGCGACCGCCACACGATTCGCGAACAACTGGGGTTGGCCGACCTGGTGATTGGGGCGGTGTTGATCGCCGGCGCCCGGGCGCCACGGCTGGTCAGTGCCGATGATCTGGGTCGTATGAAACCGGGGGCGGTGATCATCGACGTGGCGATTGACCAGGGTGGCTGCGTGGAAACTGCTCGACCGACGACCCACTCGGAACCGACCTACATCGATAGGGGCATCGTGCACTACTGTGTCACAAACATGCCCGGTGCGGTTGGCCGGACCAGTACCTACGCACTGTGCAATGTGACGTTTCCCTATATCCGGCGAATTGTCAATGAGGGTCTCGATGCATCTGTCGCTGCCGATTGCGGACTGGCCGAAGCGGTCAACGTTCACCAGGGGAAATTGACCAACCAGGCGGTGGCCGAGTCGTTGGGGATGACGCACGAGGCATTCATACAAACGGCGTAGTGAGTTGTTCATAACCATCCGGGTTTGACCGGGATGGGCCTCGGGAGATTTCATCGTTGATGGCACGTCGCGACTGGCTGGTGACGATTGTGCCGCTGGCGCTGTGGCTGGCGTTCTTTGGACGATTCCTGTTCGCGGCCGACGGCGTGGCTCCAGCCGAACGCGACGGGGATTTCTTCCTGTTCGCCTACCCGCTGGCGGACGTGGCTTTCGAGATGCTGGGCGAGGGCACGATTCCCCACTGGAATCCCTACACCGATTGTGGTGTGCCGTTGCTGGTCAGTGTGCAACAAGGCGTGTTGTATCCTCCTAACTGGATCCATCTGTTGTTCTCGACCGAACGGGCCTTCTGCCTGTTGATCGTCGGCCATAGTTTGCTGGCCGGAGTGGGGACCTGGCGGTATTGCCGGGATCGAGGAAGTTCATCAGAAGCAGCCGCTGTGGCCGCGATGATATTCGTCGGCGGCGGCACCGGGCTGGTTCACCTGACCGAGGGGCAGACGGTGGTCGTCTTTGCGATTGCCTGGTGGCCCTGGATCCTGTGGCAGGTGGATCGGCTGGCTGAGAGTCGTAGTGCGGGTGGCCTGGTCCGGTTGGCGTTGATTCTGGCACTGCAGTTCCTGGTCGGGTTCCCGATCTTCACCCTGGTGATGGCGTGGCTGGTTCCGGTTTATCTGCTGGTTTTCTCCATGGACTGGTCGCAGCGGTTCTCGACGGCCAACGCCAGCCGCCTGGCGACCGCCATGGGATCGGCCGTGTTGGCGTTGGGACTGGTGGCGGCCGTGTTGTGGCCGGCTGTTGATTTCCTGGACCAGGCGCACCGTGGGATGCTGTCGTTGGAATTGGCCGAGTCGCATTCTATTCCGACCGCTCACTGGGGGAGGGCGGTTTTGCCCCGGCTGTTTGGTGACCCAACAGCCGAGACCTACTGGGGTGATCCGCAGCACTGGAGCGTGTTGTTTCACGCTGGTGCTGTCGGTCTGGTGCTGGCGGTGTGTGGTCTGTTCAGCCGACGTCGCCTGGAGATGGCCTGGTGGGCTTTGCTGGCGATGGGACTGGTTTCGTATTGCCTGGGAGGCGTGGTCTTCTCGATCTGTTATCTCTATCTGCCTGGTTTCAGCCTGTTCCGTCGTCCGATGGTCCTGCGTTTTTTCCTGTTGTTTGCGGTCGCGATGCTGGCGGCTCTGGGATGTGACGCGGTGAGGCGAGAATCGAAACGCTGCGGTGCCCATTGGGTGATGGCTGGAGCGTCGGGGTTGGGTGTACTGGGAGTGGCCTACGGAGTGATGGGCTGGCTGGGACTGGTTGGTCCGCCCGAATGGTGGCTGGGGATGGTGCGAATGTCGGTCGGGGCCGGTGAATTGGCCAACAACCCCGAACTCCAGATCCAACGTTTTGCCGAGGTCGCCAGGGAACTGGTCGTCGTTGCTTTGGTAGTCCTGCTGACGGGGGTGTCTCTGGCATTGGCCCGATGGCGGGGACAGTCGAGTGTGGGTGTGGCCGGCTTGCTGGGAATGGTGGCCGTGGAGTTGTTCGTCGTGGGGTCGTCGTGGTTGGAGACTTCGAGAGTCAGCGACAAGGCCGCTCCGTCGCACCGCGTTGCTGAATCGCTGGCCGATCGTCCCGGTGATTATCGCCTGGCTTGTCTGTGCGACGAGTCATCGAAGTTGTTCAACCGGTTTGCCATTGACCGGTTCCGGACCCTCGGTGGCGCCGAGGACCTGCTCCCGCGGCGGTACACCAACTTCCTGTACGCGATCTCGGGACAGCCGCCGTTCCTGCAACACGTGTTTGCCTTTGGTCCCGATACGCCACGTCCGGTCAAGCGACAGTTTTTCGACCTTCTGGGCGTCCGGTACTATGTCTGTCCTCGAGGAGCCCACGAGGGTTACGCGGTTGACCTGGCCGGTGATCGGCCCGTGAAGGAGCCGGTGTTCACGTATCGCGATGTGGACTACGACCTGTTCGAGAATCCCACGGCCCAGGGGCGGGTGGTGATCGTGCACGATTGGCGAAAGGTGGAGTCGCTGGAGAGTCTCGAGTCGGCCAATCCGTCCCCTCAGAAATTGCTGGTGGCGTTGGAGGAGTTGCTGCGGCCGTTGGTCGAAAAGGGATTCGACGGTGGGACGTTTGTCGAGGTGGATCTGCCGCGTCCTGAGGCGACGGTTGCCGGGAGCACCGCGGGAGGCACCAGCGAGTCCGTGAAACTGGTTGAACGACGGGCCCATCGTGTGACTGTCCGGGTCAAGCTGGACCAGGCTGGGCTGGTCGTCTTCAGTGACACCTGGACTCCGGACTGGAAGGCGACAATCGATGGTCGCCCCGAGACCGTGGTTCCGGCCAACCTGTTCATGCGGGCCGTGCCGTGTCCAGCCGGTGAACACACGATCAGTGTCTATTATGAATCGGAGAGTTTCAGTCGCGGGTCGATGGTGTCACTGGGGGCATTGGCAGTCTGCATGGTGTTGTTGCTGGTTGGCCCGCTGAGGCGACGGATTTCCGGTCCCCGGAGCGTTTCCTCATGAATCGGTGGTCATCACGTACGGCCCGCACCATGTTGCTGGTGGCGGTGCAGGTGGTCCTGGCCGGGGCGTGTGGTTGCGGAGTTGAGGACGAGATGGACCTGGGCCGGGTCGCGTCAGGGACAACGGTGAAACCGCTCGACATCGTCAGTCGCGATGCCGTGCCGCGGCCGTTGATGGCGGTTCCCAGGGAGGATGGCAGTGGTGATTTTGAGATGCTGGAAATGTCGGCTGGTGATCTGCGAGTTGCCGCCTGGGACAACACGTACTCGCCCGGCCGTCTTAGCGGCCTGCGGTCGCTACTGAACCTCCGTGATGCGCCGGATTATGACGCTTTCGGCGTGGCATTGAATTTCGAGCATGTCATCAGTGGTCACAATCGACCGGCAAACGATTTCAGTCCAAGGCACGGACCCTATCGTCTCAGGCAGATCGCCGAGACGAGCGTCGAGTGGGTCCGCCGAGCGGAGGACAGTCCGTGGAAGCTGGACAGCACGATGCGGGCCAGGTTGTCGGCTCCCAACGCGATCGACTTTCGTTTCTCGTGCACGCCCCGTGATGCCAAGCTGTTTGGTGAACACGGTTATGCGGTTTTGTTCTGGGCCAATTACATGAACCCGCTGACCGAAATCGACATGCACTTTCGAGGTGTCACCGGTCCGGACGAGGAGGAAGAGTGGGTGTCGGTGCAGGCTCCTCGCACCGACTTTCTCCATCGCCACGGCGGGGTTTACCGTGGTCGCGATGCGAAACGTTTGCCTTTCGACGACGATCACAAGTCGCCGTGGAACGTGGCGAGTTACCAGTACCCGCGGTTCACCCGGCCGTTTTATTACGCCCGCGCCGACCATGACATGGTGCTGATCATGATGTTCGATCGGATGGCGACACCGGTGGACGAGATTCGTTTCGCGATGTACCGGTTCCAGGTCAAGCAGGAGACACGTCGGCCCGCCTGGGATTTCCAGTACGTGATCCGCCAGGTCGAAGCTGGCCGTCGTTACGGATTCAGTGGCCGGCTGGTCTGGAAAAGATTCGCCGGCGCCGCCGACTGCGAGTCAGAATACGAGCGTTGGAAGGCGGAGCGGGATCAGTCGTCGACCGATTCATCCTCTGCCAGCTTGCGGACAAATGGTGCGAGATAGGCAGCTTTCTTGCGGCAGCCTTCCGGCGTGAGATGACAGTCGTCGACCCAGTCTTCCCGAGAGATCGTCGACGCCGGGAAGGCGGCCAGCGAGACAGCGTTGTTCCGAGCGATCTCTTCCAGGATCCGGGAATGGCGGTCAATTTGTCCGGCCTCATCGGCGGTGAGCGCGTGTCGCGGTTCGAGTCGGAACGGGACCAGTAATGGAACGGCGTTGTCGGCTCGGACCAGCCTCACCAGTGACTCGATATTGTGTCGGAAGGCCGGGCGGTCGGATCGCTCGGAGGGGAACCAGGAACTTTCCGGCGGGGTGTCGGCCGGTCTTTCCAGGGTTTGGGAGCCACGAGGTTTGCCGCCCACCAGTGGGAGCAGGGCCAGTGCGGCCAGGCGAGATTGCAACAGTCGTCGACCGCCGGGGCCCCATGGTTCGGGCATCGTCATCGGTTTGCGCCAGTGGCTGTAATCGGGGTGATAATGGTCTCGATCGACCGCCAGGGCATCGTTGCCTCCGGTGTGGATGACCACGATATCCGGTTGGTAATAGTGAAACTTGAAGTGATAGTGAGTGAGCAATTCGGCGGAGGTGCCAAACGGGAGTCCGGCGTTGATCACCTCGAACCCCCGGCCGCCTCCCGGGGGACCTTCGTTGAGGATTGTCTGGAGTTGGGCAGGATAGGCCTCGTCGCCGCTGGAGACTCTCCAGCCGTAGGTGGTGGAACCGCCCAGGCAGAGAATCCGGATGATGCCCGGCGTCTTGGCCAGTTGCACCGGCCATCCGCGATAGCCCTGCATGTTGTGGTCGACCTCACCGGTGCTCCCACGGTGCCCTGGCGCGGGTGAATAGAGCAGGTAAGGTTGAGGAATCGAGCGTTGGAAGACGGCCTCGGGCAGCAGTTCACCGGCCAGGGCGGCTCGCAATGGTTCCAATGACCGTGCCGGTCCGCTGGTGAACATGATGCGTGCGACGAACTCGCCCAGGAGCAACCCGACCAGAATGCCGACCGTCACCGCCAGGTACCGCCACCATCGGTGTCGTTTCGGCACGGTGTCTTTCACTGGGATGGCAGATGACAGGTTGTCACTCATTGGAGGGATCTCGACGTGGAGTCACACCGGGTTGAGAGGGTGGTTCGAGCGACTTGGAAAACCGCTGATGCAAGGGAGTGTTTGAATCCGTTATCCTAACCTCTGGGCCGACCGGTGATGCAGGGTGATCTTTTTCTTGCCACCGTATTCGGAAACGAAAACAGGGCCGCTTGGCCGGGACACGACTGTTGGGCAATGGGGCGCGATGCTGGTGAGTGGTCGACTGGAGAATCCGACGGCGAAGTGGCGACGGTGGCTCCAGAGGGGACTGGGCCTGTTGGTCGGGCTGATCGTGGCGTTGATCGTCGGCGAGGTGGTGGTGCGTGCTTTCGACCTGCCACCACGTCCACTTCCTCCCCTGGAAGCGGGTTTCTACGAACTGTCGCCCAATCGCCTGCTGAAATACCGCTTCCGTCCTGGAATGACTTCCAAGGATGTTGCCGATCCGGGCGACCATCGCGGGTTCCGGATCAATTCGGCCGGCTTTCGCGATGTCGAGCATTCGTTGGCCAAGCCCCACGGCTGCTATCGCATCGTCGTCCTGGGCGATTCGATCACTGCCGGTGTGGGGATCGAGGACCTGGACGCGGTGTTCACCCGGCGACTCGAGAGATTGCTCAACGATGACGGCGAGTCGGTCTCTTTTGAGGTCATCAACCTGGGCGTGGGTGGCTATCACACTTTGCAGGAAGCCGAGACGTTGTTGGTGTCAGGATTGCGATACCAGCCCGACCACGTGGTAGTGGCCTTCTGCGTCAACGACATCGCGTGGGATGCAGACGGGCAGGTGCTTGAGGAACTTCGCAGCCAGTTGCGCCCTGGTCAGCAGAGCGTGTTGCTGACCGGGTGGCGGAGTTCCAACTGGACCAGTGGCCTGTTGTCGAAATCCCGATTGTGCTTTTTTGCCTACCATCGGGCCAGCAGTCTCGAGCCGTTCCTGGAACTGGAATGGCGGCGTGAAAGCCGTTCGGGTCACCTGGGCACACCGGTTCGGCAGGGATTGCAGCGATTGGAGTCGATGGCCCGGGCCGGTGGATTTCAATGCCACCTGTTCCTGGTTCCGGCCTTCGATCGTCATTTCCAGGCGTACGCCCATGCTGAATTGCACTCGCGTGTCCTGGAGCAAGCTTCCACGTGTCGGCGTGTGACGGTCGTGGATTTGCTCGATGGATTTGGTGGCCAGGAGGTCGGAGCGGTTGACCTGTCCCACGACGGTTTGCATCCCAATGCAAAGGGGCACGAGATCCTGGCCAGTCTCGTGCATCGGCATCTCAAGCCGGTGGTTTCCGATGCCGGTCGAGGAGACGCGTCGCGATGAATATTCTGGGGCTCTCCGGCGGAATCAAGATCGGCAATCAGGACGGTGCTGCGGCGCTGCTGGTCGACGGTCAGCTTGTGGCTGCGGCCGAGGAGGAACGTTTTCTGGGGATCAAGTTTGCCAACGGCCAACTGCCACGCAACGCGATCGTTTTTTGTTTGGACCGGGCCGGTTTGTCGGTTGAGGATCTCGACGCGGTGGTCTTTGCCGGGGCGACCTACGAGAGATTCGAGGAGATCCTGGCCGACTACTTCGCCTTCCAGTTTGGCCACGCCCCACCGGTCGTGCTGGTCGATCACCACTCGGCTCATGCTGCCAGTGCCTGGTACGGCACCGGTTGGGACGAGGGCCTGGTGCTGACGATGGATTTTTCTGGTGACCGCAAGGCGACCACGGTCAGTCGGGCCGGCGAGGATGGACTGGTCGAGATCGCGGCCATTCACAAGCCCAATTCGCTGGGGATTTTTTACTCGGCCATCACCCAGTATCTCGGGTTTCAACGTGACAGCGATGAGTACAAGGTGATGGGGATGGCGGCTTACGGCCAACCCCGGTTCGAACTGGACAAGTTGCTGGCAATCACCTCCGACGGTTACCAACTGCAGCATCAATTCGTCCGCGGCATCACGCCCGACCAGCCATCTCCGTCGAAACAGGAGCGTCTTTTTGGTGAGTTGCCGATCCCGGTTCCACCACGGTCGCCGGGCGGGCCGATCGAGCAGGTTCACTATGACCTGGCCGCTTCGGCTCAACAGCAACTCGAGCGTGCTGTGCTTTCGCTGTTGGAACACCACCTGGCGGCCACCGGACTCGACCAGGTTGCCATCGCTGGTGGCGTCGGACTCAATTGCCTGATGAACCGATCCATCCGGCAGCACACGGCCGTGGCGGACCTGTTCGTCCCACCAGTGTGTAGTGACGCAGGTTTGGCCCTCGGAGGCGCCTTGCTGGAGTCGAGGAATCGCGGTGTGGTGCCTGTGACCTATCGCCATGCGTTCTGGGGGCCGGAATTTTCGGCCGGCGAAATTCGAGAGGTCCTCGATCGTGCCGGTGCGTCGTATCGGCACGTTGAGGATCCGGTGCCCGCGGCAGCGGAATTGATTGACCGCGGAGCGATTGTCGGCTGGTTCCAGGGACGGATGGAGTACGGTCCGCGGGCGTTGGGAGCTCGGAGTATCCTGGCGAGTCCGCGGCGAGCTGAGCTGAAGGATGAGATCAACGCCCGGATCAAGTTCCGCGAGGAATTTCGCCCCCTGGCTCCCAGTGTCCGTCACGCGGATGGTTCACGCTTTTTTAGTGACTATGCCGATTCTCCATACATGACCCAGTGTTTTTCGGCGACGGACGAGACGGCACGAGATGCACCCGCGGTTGTGCACGCCGACGGGACCAGCCGATTACAAAGCGTGCATTCGGCCACCAACCCGGCGTACGATGAATTGATTGCTGAAGTGGGCCGCCGCACTGATCTGCCGATGGTCCTCAATACGAGCCTGAACGCTTACAACGATCCGATCGCCTGCCAACCGCACCAGGCGTTGAGAACATTTTTTGCCACGGGACTCGATGCGATGGTGCTCGGCCCGTTTGTCCTCGAGAAATCCAACCACCGGGTCGCTGACTGATGCCACACGTCCGCGTCATCCCCACGTTGCTTCTGACCGATCGCGGGATCGTCAAGACCGTTGGTTTTGACGATCCGACCTATATCGGCTGCGCGGTCAACGCCGTTCGAGTTTTCAATGCGAACAATGTCGACGAGTTGATTCTGCTGGACATCGAGGCGACCGCGGAGGGACGCTCGCCGGACACCGGACGCGTGATGGAGATTTGTGACGAGAGCCTGATGCCGGTGGCCGTTGGTGGTGGATTGCGGGATGTCGAGGCGGTTCGGGCAATGCTGGCCTGCGGTGCCGACAAGGTGGTGCTGAACACCGCGGCATTGGAAGTGCCCGGCCTGGTGGCCGAGTGTGCCGCGAAATTTGGCAGCCAGTGCGTGGTTGTTTCGCTGGACGCGCGCCGGGTTGGCGACGACTTCGAGGTCTTCACCCGTCGTGGAAGCCGTGGCACCGGACGGACTCCCCGGGAAGTTGCGGTTGATTTGGAATCGCAAGGGGCCGGAGAAATTCTCATCAACTCGATCCCGAGGGATGGAAGTTGGGAGGGGTACGATCTGGAACTGGTCTCGAGTGTCGCCCACACGGTCGGCGTTCCGGTGATCGCCCTGGGTGGTGCCGGCAGCGTGACGGACCTGGGCCTGGCCGTCGAACAGGCGGGGGCGTCGGCGGTATCGGCCGGCAGCCTGTTTGTCTATCACGGTCGGCGTCGAGGGATCCTGATCACCTTTCCCACTCAACAGGAACTCGCTGATGCGTTGGGCTCCGACAGCGTGCGGGAGAGGGTATGAGCGACGTCGTGGAGCCGCCTGGGATCTCGGGTGAAATCCGTCGTTGCACTCGTTGCGTGATGCATGAAGGCATTGCCGGGGTGGTGTTGGATTCCGAGGGAGTCTGCAATCACTGTCATCTTCACGAGAAACTCGACCGGCTCTACCCCCTGACCGACACGGGGCATGCCGAGTTGCTCACGATCGTCGAGAAGATCAAGCGGGACGGTCGCGGGAAGACCTACGACTGTATTGTCGGAATCAGCGGCGGACGCGACACATGTTACTGCCTGTACAAGTGCAAGGAACTGGGGCTCAGGCCGCTGGCGGTGCATTTCGACAACGGGTGGGATTCGGAGATCGCCAAGACCAACCTGAGACGGGTGCTCGAGGGACTTGATGTCGACCTGCACACGGTGGTGGCCGACTGGGAAGAATCGCGTGAATTGACCAATTGCACGATCCGGGCGTCGCTGCCGTATATCGACATGACCGACGACGTTGGCATTGTCAGTGCGTTGTATCGCACGGCGGCCCGTGAAGGAGTCGGATGGATTATTCACAGCCACTCGTTTCGATCCGAGGGGATCAATCCGCTGCGATGGAACTACATGGATGGCCGCCTGGTGCATCACATCATCAAGCGATTCTGTCGCATCAAGTTGAAATTCTTCAAGAACGTCGAGTTGCGGCACTTTTTTTGGTGGGTCTTCGTCAAGCGGATCAAGACTTTCACGATCACCAATTACTACGATGACCTGGGCAATAAGATTGACGAGTTCCTGGGTGAACAATACGGGTGGCAATCCACCGGGGGGTGGCACTTCGACAACGAGATCTTTGGCCTGGCGTGCCATTATTCGAGGGTGAAATTTGGTATCGACTGGCGGATTCCGGAATTCGCCGCATGGGTTCGGACCGGAGAAATGACCCGCGAGGCGGCCCTGGAGGAGTTGCAGGAGATCCCCGCGATCGAGAGCGAAGAGATTGTCGGTTACGGCTTGAAGAAACAGGGGATCGATGATGAGGAGTGGCAACAGATCCTGGCGACCGAGCCGAGGTATTTCACCGACTATCCAACTTACTATCCTGTATTGAAGTTGCTGAGTCCCCTGATCTGGTTGCTGGGCCGTTTGCACATCCTGCCGGCACACACGTACGAGAAGTTCTTCAAGACCTAGTTTCTTTGTTCCCGCCTGTCACAAGTTGAAGTCCCATGGCCAATTCGCCTGATCCTCCGGGTAATCCCGCCGGCGAGACGATCCGGGTGGCCGTGATCGGGTACGGCTACTGGGGGCCGAACCTCGTGCGGAACTTCGGTGGTCTCGACGGTTGCGAGGTCATGGTTGTTTGTGATCGGGACCCCGCCGCGCTGGCGCGGGCATCGCAGCTTTATCCGGCGATTCGTGTGACCGACAGTGTTGACGATTTGTTGTCCGACGAGGACATCGACGCCGTGGCCATCGCCACACCGGTTTCGAGTCACTTCGAGTTGGCCCGGCGGGTGATCGAGAGCGGTCGGCACGTGTTGATCGAGAAACCGATGACGTCGACGGCCGACGAGTCGCGTCAGTTGATCGACCTGGCCGATGCGGCAGGCGTGGTGTTGATGGTGGATCATACGTTTCTCTACACCGGTGCGGTGCGGCAGATCCGGGAACTGATCGATGCCGATGAGTTGGGAACGCCCTATTACTTTGATTCGGAACGGATCAGCCTGGGATTGCTGCAGCAGGACATCAATGTTGTCTGGGACCTCGCGCCGCACGATCTTTCGATTCTGCAGTATCTCTTCGAGGAGCAACCGGTGAGACTGCAGGCAGTTGGTTTCCGACATGTGGGAAGTGAGCGAGAGGAGATGGCGAGCTTGAACCTGGTTTATCCCAGCGGACTGCATGCCCAGATCCGTGTCAGTTGGCTCTCGCCGGTAAAGGTTCGTCGAACGTTGATTGGCGGCAGTCGTCGGATGGTGGTCTTCGACGATGTCGAGCCCACCGAGAAGGTGCGGGTGTATGACAAGGGGGTGGCGTTGGATTTGGCCGGCGAGGAAGTGACCGCGTTGAAGCCAATCTACCGTGCTGGTGACGTCCACATCCCGATGCTGGATCGGACCGAGGCGTTGCAGGTCGAGGCGGCCCATTTCCTGGAGTGCATCCGTGAAGGCCGTCGGCCACTGACGGGAGGAGCCGAGGGACTGGCGGTCGTCGAATTGTTGGAGGCGGCGGATCGGTCGATGGCCGCCGGTGGCGAATTCGTGTCGCTGGATTCGTGAGGAGGACGGTGCGGTGCGCGTTCCGTTGGTCGATCTTTCGCTGGTGCACAGTGACCTGGATTCGGAAATCGGTTCGGCGATCCGCCGCGTGATTGAAGAGAATTCGTTTGCCGGTGGGCCGGAGGTGGAGGCTTTCGAACGAAGATTCGCGGCGAAATGTGGAACCCGACACTGTATCGGTGTCTCGTCGGGAACGGCGGCCCTGGAGTTGATTCTGCGGGCGGCCGGGGTCGGCGAGGGCGACGAGGTGATCGTCCCGGTCAACACGTTCGTGGCCGATGCCGAGGCGGTTCTACTGGCGGGAGCGACCCCGGTGTTTGTCGATTGTGTCGAACCGACCGGGCTGATTGATCCCGACGCGGTCGCGGCGGCCGTTTCGTCGGCCACGTCGGCGATAATGCCCGTGCACCTCTATGGTCAACCTGTCCGGATGCAGCCCCTGCAGGAGTTGGCGGCTCGTCACGGACTGTTGCTGATCGAGGACGCCTGCCAGGCTCATGGAGCACGGATCGACGGTCGCCCCGTCGGCAGCCTTGGTGATGCGGCGGCTTTCAGCTTCTACCCGAGCAAGAACCTCGGGGCCATGGGTGACGCGGGCGCGGTGACAACCGACGACCAGACGCTGGCCGACCGGCTGAGAATGATCCGTGATCACGGGTCCCGTCAGAAGTACTGTCACGAGTTGTTGGGAGGGAGTCACCGAATGGATGGCATCCAGGCTGCCGTGCTGGGGGCCAAGCTGGATTGTCTTGACCGATGGAATGAGCAGCGTCGACAGATTGCCGCGTCATACCGGGTCGCCCTGGAACTGAAGGATTCGGTGAGTTGTCTTGCGGATCTCTCCGACGGGCAGCACGTGTATCACCTGTTCGTTGTCCGCGTTGGTGAGCGAGACAGCGTCATGGAGGGTTTGCACGAAGCGGGGATTGGAGCAGCGATCCATTACCCGGTCCCCCTGCATCGCCAACCCAGCCTCGCCGGCCTGGGCTATGCCGTCGACCAATTTCCCGTTGCCAATCGCCTCGCCGATGAAATTCTCTCACTGCCGATTTATCCGGGGCTGACCACTGACCAAGTCGGATGGGTCGTGTCGGCGCTCTAGGCAATGCCTGGTCCGGGACTCTGTCCGCTCATCATCAAATCTGGTTTGCGTTCGTCTTATGGCTCGTCCTTCGATCTCACTGGTCATCGCCGCCTACAACGAGGCCGCCACGCTCGAGTCGGTGTATCGTCGTTGCATGTCGATGCTGGAGGAGTGTTGTGACGATTTCGAGGTGGTGATCCTGGACGATGCGAGCACCGATGAAACGGGTGAGATTGCGGCGAGGTTGGCGGCTGAGAGTCCTGACGTGGTGCGGGTGTTGACCCATTCTCGCAACCAGGGAATCGCCATCACGTTCGAGGAACTGAATCGGGCGGCAACCCGGGAATGGGTTTTCGATATCCCGGCAGACGGAGAGTATCCTCCCGAGGCATTGAGGCGGATTGTACCCTTGCTGGACGAATTCGATATTGTCGTCTGCAACAGGACATTCAAACGCTACACGCTGTATCGCCGGGTTGTCTCGCGATTGTATCGCCTGCTGCCGCGGTGGCTCTTTGGTGTCGAATTGTTTGACCCGGGTAGTACGAAGTGTCGTCGGCGTTCGCTGGTCGAGGACATTCCCCTGGTCTCCCGGGGGGTATTCATCGAGGCCGAGCGAATGATCCGCGCCGCGCGTCGTGGCCACACGGTGGCGAAGGTGGATGTGGAACCCGAGCGACGCATGGCGGGGAATCCGCGCGGGGCGAGCCTGGGGAACGTGATCCTTGCCGGAATCGACCTGGT
>CAZYAZ010000085.1:0-20813 GCA_964646205.1 uncultured Planctomycetaceae bacterium
TTCGCGATCAATCGCGTGGCGTTCCGCTGAGGATCGTGCTGGGCCCGGGCCGGAATAGCACCCCGCTCGGCGATAACCAAGGCCAGCACGGCAGCGGCAACCGGACCGATTCCGGAGTAGGAAGCACATCTCGTCATCAAAACGCGCCTATAACTTCCCGACCCGACTTGGTGACCAACGCCCTCAGAATTTTGGGATCGACCGTGATCCGTACCCCCCTCACAGAGCCATCAGCAAAGGCTGTCAGAAACACCCCGGGTCGCAGGGTTCCCAAGCCCGCCTTGGGGGCCTTTTCGTTGAACTCGTGATCAACCGGCTTGGTCCACGGCACCGCTCGGTCGGCATTCACCTCGACCATCATCGCCGTGTTCGACGTGCCATCGGCGATCCGTTGGATCCTGATACCGGTCTTGGAAAACACCGAGTCGTGACCAATGACTGCCAGGTAATTGGTCACACTGCCGGCTGGCAGGTTCGGATTCGCATACGTTCCGGGCATCAATCGAATCAACTTCCTGTTGTGCGGACTGTCCCACGGCTCGTTGAGTTTGAACCGACTGTACAGTGCCTGTTGATCGATAAACGGCAAGATGTGCACCCGCCAACTCAACAGCGGTTTGCCGTTGTTGTCGTAGTTAGCTCGAGCCGGAAAATGCCCGTACGTGTCGTGGTAGTTGTGAAAGGCCAACATCATCTGCTTCATGTTGTTCTGGGACTGGGCCCGTCGTGCTGCCTCGCGAGCCTGCTGCACCGCCGGCAAGAGCAATCCCACCAGGGTCGCCACGCCGCCCAGGCTGGCAGTGGAGTCCAATCCCGCTTCCAGCGTCACCGTCGACCCATCACGCTTAGGCTGTATTCGCTTCTCAAGCGTATTGGCCAGCCGGGTGAAGTAAGACCGGGTTGCCTGCTGAACCTGACCGTCACCGGCGGTCAACGCCAGCGTGCTAGCCAGGAACATGCTCTTGACCATCCCCAGGCTGCCCCGCACACCCTGGTCGATCGTGGTCGCCGCCTCGGCATCCGTCGCCGTCGCCACCAACTGGGCCAGGGTGCTCCTATCGAGGTTGAGATTCAGACGCAGCGACTGCAATTGGTCCGGCAAACCGCGGACAAATTCCAATGGAGGAGGAAACGGCGGTGCGTTCTGCAGGTTGGCGTTCAACATCGGCCGCAGCGGCTCAACGGCCAGGAACACCGCGATGTCGTCCGTGAGCGCCTGGGTGCCGATCAACTGTCTCAGCGGCGACCTGGCCGCTGGCCCCGTCTTGTCGGCGGCCGCCTTGAGCATCGATTCCAGGAAACCCGGTGTCCCCATCACCAGTGTCTTTCCGTTGACCTGGGCCAACTCCACGGGAGGGTTGATGCGAAAAAATTGAAACGCCTGGTGCCCTGCCACCAGACTCGACCGGGCCCGAGAAAGGAATTCCTGTTTCAACGTCACCGGGGATGACAGCGAGACGACGGCTCCGAGGCTGAAGCCCCGAGCCTGACCTTGAAGTGCCGCCATCACCACTACCTGATCGATCTTCAGCGGATCAAATCCCAGTTCCTGAATGCCTCCGGCCGTGAGGACCTCCCAGGGCATCAACTCCAGGCTAGGTGAACGCTTCAATTCTCTGAAATTCACCACCGCAGCCGTCACGGCTTCAGCTGGGATAAACTCGATGCCCGGCAAGGCCGACTTCTGGGCCGCATGGACACGCGATGCTGGTACAACCAGAAGAGCCGCACAGACCATCACCAATAAGGCACGTCTCGAGAAATTATGCACCATCTTCGGACCTCTCTTTGAGAATCTTGGGTTGGCCCCGCTCATAAATCCGGACCGTTACCGACTGGCTCAACAACTCTAACCGCCTCCCAATCGCCTCGCCACCACCCCCCCTGATCACAGCCAACCGCCTCAGTCGACCGACTTCAGTGGGTAGTGAAACCCGAGGTCCACCTGCAGCGTGTCGCGAACCCGGTCGGATCGAGTGGTCCGTTCATCCAGCCCGCTGTCGGCAGCCAACCGCGAGCCGGCATTCACACAAGGACTCGCCCCCACATCGCCCAACGCCTTGTGTCGCAACAAAAAGCGGTGTTTGGAAACCACCTGGAAACACGGGTCCGATGCCAGGTTCTTGCCCCGGTCACCGCCACCGGCTGGCACTCCTCCCTGCACACAACAATGCGAGAATGTGGGCTGCCCGGTGCCGAGACCCACTGCGAGCGGATTGCCCCAGATGATCGAGTCCACGATCCGCGGTGAGGCGTCACCCTGCAACGTCACCCCCACCTTCCCTGCACCGGTGATCGTGCAATTGGACAGTCGAACCCGGTCCGCGCCTCCGACTATTCGTATTCCGTACGGCAGTGCCGGCTCACCCGAAGTATCCACCAGCACGTTTCTCAGCGTGAATTGACCGGCGCTGGCGTTGATATTCAACGCCCGAACCTGGGCATCACGAACCGAAATGCGGGTGTCCGACAGCGGAAGCGGCCCACCCGGTTCGGGACTGGACTTCGAACCGTAGTCCCACCCCAGGTGAATCACTCCATAGTGCCCGCCCACGACACGGACACTGCCCAATGGTCCGGCCAGCATCACCGGAGCCGGGCACCGAACGTCATACAGGCTGACATCAAGAACACGGTTGCGTGGAAACCTGTCACGGGGAGCGCTGTGGCTGTAGATGCCATACTTGCCGCCGACTTTCTCGATCCGCACTCCCCTGAGCTGAATATCGCGAGAGATGTCCACCGGCCCATCCTTCCAGTGGTTTCTGAGTCCAAATGCGTTGCCCCTGGGAACATTGGTGACCGAACAATTCACCACGCGAATGTGTCGCACACCGTCCTCGATCTCCCACGCGTTGCCCGTTGACTTCGGCGCATTGCGGGCATGGCAATCGATGAACCTGATGTTGGTCGTGATCGCACCGGACCCCTTGTCGGCATCGCCACTGGCATCGAAGCCGTCCTCGAGCCAGTCCTCGATCACGCAGCCTCGCGCCTCGCAATCACTCGAACCGGCTCCGATGTCCAATCCGACGAACGGTCGCAAGATCGTGACATTGCGCACCTTCACGCGATGCCCGTGTTCGATCACGATTGCACGGGGATTGTAATAATCTTTCTGGTGGTAGATGTTGGCATCGACGGTCAATCCACGGATCTCGACGTCCTCAACCGGTTTCCCCGGCTTGCCTGACACCAACACCACGTGGACCTGGCTGGCGGTCGTCCTCTCGCCCTTCGTGCCATTGGCGGCCCCGTCTGCCAACTTGATCGTGGCGTCCGGACCGCTGAGCGTGACACCACTGGCCTCGACTCGGATCGTGCCGCTGACCAGGTACGGCTGCTTGGCCGCAGGAAACACGACGGTGCCACCTCCCGCAGCAGCCACCCTGGCGATCGCCTTGTGGATCGCAGCCAGGCAGTCTGTCTTGCCATCGGCCACCGCCCCCAGGTCGGTAACCCGGACCCGTGTGCCAGGCTCCTGCCGCAAGACGACCGGAAACAGCGATCGTTGGGGACTGGTGGCGGCCAGGCCTTTGAACCCGTCCAACCGGTAGCGATCGACCTGCCCGCCCTGGCAATGCCAGATCTGGTCGGGATGCCCCGGGACAAAATCGAAGCCCTCCAGGTGCATCCGGGTCTCGGCAATCTCCCAGACACGTGTCGGTTGCTGGACAGTCTTGTCGAGTGTCGCGGGCAAATTGAACTCGAACAGGCCATCCATGCTGCCGAAGGTGTGGATCGAGTAGAGCTTGCCACCGGCGATCCGGACTCCCTGCGAGAAGTGCATCCCACCGGGATAGCGGAACGTCCCGTCCCGCACGATCCGGTCTCCCTCAAACCGGTACCTGTGAATTCCCAGGTCCCGCAAATCACCGACCCACAGGTGCGTGCCGTCGAAGCAGACCGGGTCGATCCAGGTGAGATCCTTGGTGATGTCCCAGGTGCGGACCACCGACAGGTCGCTGGCCCGGATCTTGGCCACCTTCCCCCGATCCAGCGTCTTGTCGTACTTGTTCCCCTCGGGACCATGCAACAGGCCGGCCCACAGGAAACCGTCGTGGTAGTCGATCGCCCCGAAGTGGTTGACCCCCTCAATGCGGATTGTCTTCTGTTCAATCAACTTCCAGTTCTTGTCGAACCGGCAGATCGTCCTGGCATTCGACGAGAAGTTGTGCGTCTTACCCAGGGCCAACCCCTGGTTGGCCGCCCCCTTGCCCAGGGCCCTCTGCTCGAGCAACGTGGCCAGGGGTGTCTTGAGCCCCTTGTGTTTCAACCGCGATCGATACACCGGCAACAACCGGGCCACGCCCTGTTGCTCGGCGACCGCAATCATCTCCCGGACCCGATCGACCAGGGGAAACTCGACTCCGGCTTCAAACAGCCGGGCCACCTTCCCGGCCTCGTTCGCACAACAGTAGTTGATCCGAATCCGGTGCTGCTTCAACAACCGCGTGTGAGCCGGGTCAACCGTCTCACCTCCCAGCAACTGGATGAAGGCGTTCTTGTTGGCAATCGTCTCGTCGACGTACTTGCGAGAATTCGCCTGCCGTTCCATGTTGCAGATCTTGATCCTGGCATCGGCGCGACGGGCCGCGGCCGCCGCCTGGGCGCCGCAGGCCAGGAACGCCTGGTGCAGCCGCCGGTGGGCGACGATTCGGCCGGTCACCTGCTCGGCCAGTTTCTCGGCCTGGCCGGGCACTTCCTTCAGGTGAACATTCAGCCAGATGTTCTCGGGCATCATCGCCAGGGCCTCATCGAGTGTCGGCACCTGCTCACCACCGAAATGCTTGGCCTTGAAGGTCCCGGCGTCGAGTTTCTTGAGTTCCTCGAGCGTCAGTTGCGAGACCGGTCCCTTGCCGTTGGTCGTGCGATCAACGGTCGAGTCGTGCATCAGCACCAGTTGACCGTCACGCGACAGCGCGACGTCAAACTCGATCATCTGCGCTCCCAGCCGAATCGCCTCGCGAAACGCTTTGATCGTGTTCTCCGGATGGGTGTCGCTGGCACCACGATGGGCACAGATTCCACGCGCGGGCATCGCGACCTGCCCAGGTTCGGGCTCATCCGCAACGGCCAGCGTCACACCGAACCAGCACCACAACACAACCACCAGGGGGTTTACGACTCGCATTCGAATGGTCTCTGAATCAGGCCAATTGGTTTCGTCATTCCGACTCATGCTATCGCGACAGGAATCTCCTCGCCAACTCCCCGGATGGTGTCCGCACGAGTCCGCCGTGTGCATCACGGTATCGGTTTCACTCCGACGGGTTACAGTAGGTCCCGATTCAAGACAACATCCGTGACACCCTGTTCTTTTAGAGCCCCGCACCATGGATCACCTGTTCACCGTTGAATCTCTTGCAGAACTTCGAGACGTGATGCCCGGTTCGGCACAATCGGCCTTCATCCTGGGACACTCCCGCCCCGGCGATGGAGGGGGTGGGATGTTCTACTGGAACTCCTCATCTCGAAATCCCGACGACAACGGGATGGTCGTGGCGGCGTCCGACAACGACAACAAGGACGGACGCTGGAGTCGAGTGGACTCGGGACCGCTGGACATTCGCTGGTTCGGCGCCAGCCCAACCCAGGACGCCACCCAGGCGATCCAGGCCGCCCTGGCCGCGGCCGGTCGTGGAGGTGAAGTCCATATTCCGGCCGGAGCATTTCACGTCAGTCGACCACTCGAAATCCCACAGGGTGTGCACCTGGTCGGCACCGGCCTGCTATCGGAACTGCACTACTCCGGTCCGGCCAGAACGGGATGTCTGCGAGTCCCTGGCGAACCGAAAAGCATCTCACTGGCCATCTCGCGGCTGAACATCCTGGTGCTGACCGAGGAGGCCTACGGTGTCGATCTCAGCGGCATGAGCTACAGCCGGTTCGATCACATCACCGTCCACCTTCGGCAACCCAACACGTCCGGTTTTTACGGCCCCGGCAACACCCAATCGCCCTACTACAACGTTTTCACAGCCTGTCACGTGGCCGGAACTGCCGACTACACCCGGAACGGCTGTATTGGTTTCAACTTCACTTTTGACCAGCCCGAGCAGATGCAGTCGGCCAATGCCAACCAGATCTACGGCGGCCACATCTCGACCTGCCAGGTCGCGGTCCACTGCCTGGGCGTGGGAAACGTGTTTCACGGCCAGGTCATTGAAAGCAGCGACATCGGCTACCAGTTCGATCTCTGTCCGGCCCGAAAGAAGACGGTACAGCGGGGAAGCGTCAACGATGTCGTCGGCTGTTACACCGAACACGTCCGGATCCCGATCCAGCAGAAACACGCCGATGCGTTTGTCACGGCACAACTCGCATACGTAACGGGCTATGAACGGGTCTTCGAGGCCAAATCGACTCGCAACTGCATCGTACTCTCGCCGCATTTCGGCCGGTTGCCACAATCCCGCAGCCTCTTTGAACGCCGGATCGATGTGATCGAACCGGCAAGGACACCCTAGAGACAACCAGTTGCCAAATTCACGGCGATTTTGGTTTTGCCTTTGAGCCCTGGCGTGCCCATCCCGGAAACACTGAGCCGGTGATCTTGAGCAGACCGTCTGTTCCCCGGGACAATCAGTCCACGATTCAGTTGCGAACGTACCAGAACCGCCCGATCTTCTCGAAGACGATCGATTTCTTACCGCTCGATGAGGTTGCCAACGGAAAACTCGCGATGCGACCGTCCATGCCCAACCCCGGCGTGGCATCCTTGATCGACCTGAGCACGGCCAGCAGTTGGCCAGCCTTTTTCATCGAGAAACCCTCGACCAATTTCTCGAACGTCTGCTTTTCAAGGATCCGCCTGAGGTCTTCTGGCCGAACAGACATCTTGAGAGCCGCGGCGAATTCCTTTTCTTCCAGCAGCCTGGTCAACTCCTGGATCATCGTTCGCAGACCGGTTCGAGGATTGACGGACTTGCGAATGATCGCCGCCGCGTGTCCGGCGAGCGCCTTGGACCCGTCGCCAAAAAAATGCACGTTGGCCGGACGTTGAATCTCTTTCAGCCGTGCCTTGGCGAACGTGTACATGTCGTCGGTAGAAATCCCGTTGTCTTTCATCACCCGGGCCGCCACCGCGTTGTACTTCACCGAATCGCCCACGACCCGGCCCTTGGCCCCCGGAGGGACCGGAGTGGTGTTTCGCCAGATCAACGTGGCCCCGGTTTTCTTCAATCGGGCCACCAATTGCCGCAGGTTCTTCTCGTATTTTTCGATTGGCACCTGTTGGCGACTGCCCGGAGACTTCGGATCAGCCAGGGACTTGCCATCGGCTCCCAGGTACTTCAGGTCGTGCAGTCCCCAGTTGAAATGGATCACGTCCCAGTCCCCTGATCCCAGCCACTTGTCCAGTTCCTGGATGCCTCGCGTGGTTGGGCCACAGTTGGTCGCCGGTCGATGGACATTGGCCTGTCCTTTCAACGCCGCACGCAATGGCAATGTGTAACCAATGGAAATCGAATCCCCGATCAGCAGGACACGGGGCAGCGTCGGATCGTCAGTGACCTGTTGGAATGGGGAGTTCTTCCTGGCGCGTTTCTTCTTGTTCGCCGGCTTCTTCTGAACCGGTCGGTTCCCGTTCTCGCCCACAACCGAGACGGCCACTGTCGGGGGTGAAGCAAAGTCGGCTGCGAGCCGATTGACGTTGCCGGCCGCCATTTCGCCACGCTGCACCCACACCCGGTAGATCAATTCGATCGGACGCTTGCCCTCGACCAGTGTCTGCTTGCCAAACCATCCCCCAAACCGGCCGTAAGCCCGCTCGGACGCAAAGCTCGGCTTGGGATTCCGCGGACTGTCGAGATAGACAGCCGTGTATCTCTGGGGTCCCAGCACGAACGACATGGCATTCCAGGGCATATTGACCATCGGTTTGTTGACCGGATCCTCAGCCCCCTTGCCCTTGATCGGGTTTCGGGTCGCTCCGAGTTCGCCTTTTCCGTCGGGACGCAGGTAGTAGACCAGCTTCTCTTTCTGTCGCTGCGCCACCTCGTCGGCAGCCCGGAACTGGAATCCGGCGTGCTGGGCGTCGCCGTCGAGCGTCACCGTGCCACGAACACTCCACAACCGGGAACTCCATTCGATCAATGTCCCGCCACCGACGGCGAACACCGCCAACTCGCGATTCTCCCGACAGAACGGTTTTCCCTCGAGATCATTCCAGTCGATCTCCGTGCGGTGCCGCGCCACGACCGGTCCGGCCTCCTCGGCCAACACCTTCCGGTGCAGTTCGTGTTCGCCCTCGTGGCAATACCACGTGTTGCACTTCCCACCCGGGAACGTGCAGCGAGTGAATCCATAGAACAGTCCCTGGTGGTGGGTGTAGAGACCGCCGGTCCCCTTGGTCAACAACCGGGTTCCGGCCGGGTCGAACACGTGGTGGAACGGCTTGTTGTCGAGATCCCGTTTGGCCGGGTCGTTGTCATACGCCTTGTACATGTACCGCACGATCGGGCGATCGCCATGCAGCACATCGGTGTACCGACCGGGGGAATTTTTCCACGAGAAGCCGGTTCGTGGCGGCTGGGTTTTCCCAGGTCGAGATTGAATCGTTGCGGTGAAATGGGTTGACGTGTTTGCCTTGAGTGCCGGCAGAACCCAGTGCAATTCGGCCCTGGCATTCTTGCTCTTCAACAGGCTCGACGCGGTCAACTGTGCCGGCAACCGCTTCCCATTTGCATCGGTCAGCACGACTCCCGAAGCGGCAATCTTCGCGGCCGACAACGGCACGCTGGCCACCAGGGGCGTTTGCGTCCGATCGTGTTTTCCTGCCCGGACATCCAGGCGAATTTTCAGCGGGGAAGCCGCCTCCAGGCCCTGGCCTGTCAACAGAACCAGTCCCACCATCCAGCAGATCAGCCGTTTCATCATGATCTCTCCCGCAGGCCACACGTCAGGTGCCGAGTTCTCGGCACACCATCTCACACTATCTGTCCCCCCGGTCACACGCAAACGCTCGGACATCGCGCCGGCCCGGGTTCCAGCCACACGCTAGGCGATGATCTCGGTGACCACCCGACCATGCACATCGGTCAAACGAAAGTCACGACCGCCAAAGCGATAAGTCAACCGCTCGTGATCCAACCCCATCAGGTGCAGGATCGTCGCGTGCAGGTCATGCACGTGGACTTCATCGCTGGCGACCAGGTTGCCGTACTGGTCACTTTGTCCATGCACGGTCCCGGCCTGCACACCCCCACCGGCCAGCAAACAGGTGAAGGCCGAATTGTGATGGTTGCGGCCCTTTTCGTTTTCCGTTCCGGCGGGTGCCCGTCCGAACTCGGTACAGATTGCCACCAGTGTCTGGTCCAGCATGCCACGCTGCTTCAGGTCAGCGATCAAGGCTGCCAGCGGCCGGTCCAACTCCCCGGCACGGGCGCGATGCTGCTGCATGTCGCCGTGCGAGTCCCAGTTGGCTCCCGAGCCGGTGTGAACCACCTCCACCACACGGACACCCCGCTCCACCAGTCGACGAGCCGCCAGCATCTGCCAGGCCATCGATTGTTGGTCACCGGCGGCAACACCGTACTGCTCCAACGTCGACCGTGTTTCACCGCTGACATCCAGCACCTGCGGGGCGAGTTTCATCATTCCCGCAGCAGTCCGGAATGATGACATCCGGGCCTGCAGCCGCGGATCCCGCTGACGGTCCTCGGCGTGCCGCTGGTTGATCGTCCGCAGCATCAACTGTTCGAGTTGGCCCAGCGACACCGACGCCAGTGGGCTCTTCAGGTGGGGCACGGGATCTTGCCCGGGAACCAGCCGCGTGCCGGTGTGATGAGCCGGCAGAAAACTGGCATCCCACACCTGGTTGCCCATGTAGGGCAGAGCCGAGGCCAGCACGACAAACGGTGGCAGGTTGGGTTCCCGGGTTCCCAGGCCGTAACTGATCCAGGAACCGATGCTCGGCATCGGCACCGTGGTCAACCCACAGTGCATGGCGAGGGTCGCCTGTCCGTGGCTGATGTGGTCGTTCACCATGGAACGAACAACAGCCAGGTCATCGATACGACGCGCCAGGTGAGGAAACAGTTCACTGACATGCAGTCCCTGCTCGCCATACCGGCGGAAACGGAACGGTGACGCGTTCAGGAAAAATGGCCGGCCACGCCAGTCGATCGTCTTGCCGTGATCGGCCTGCAAGCGCGGCTTGTAGTCAAACGAGTCGATATGCGAGAGACCGCCGGTCAAGTTGACGACGATCAGGTTGGTGGCCCGGGCCGCCACGTGAGCACGCCGGGGAGCCAGCGGATGTCCCCCCTCCTGCCGGGCCGCCTGAAGCAGTTTCTCCCGATACACCGCTGGCGCACCCATGGCACCAACCGCGGCCCCCACCGAGGACCACAGGAAACCGCGACGGCTTGAAAAATGCACTCCGGTCATCCAGCACCTCAAGACCAGCGAACCTCGCGCCGGTCTCTCCGTTCAATCCACGTACAGGAATTCGTTGGCTGTTAACAACAGACGACTGTAACTCGACCACGCCGCCAATTCGATCTGCTTGGGAGTCATCCGTGACCGGTACCGGTCAGGCACACCGCGGAACACGCGCAGGTCGTCGATGTCGCCTCGAAAACACCTCTTGAGCAAGGTGATCCCCAACCCCACCCGGAACGACAATTCGCTGGGGCGTACGGCGGCGGTCGATGCCACCTCGGCTCCCAGTTTCCCATCGACAAACAACTGCAACTTCGACGGCGTCCGAACCATGGCGACGTGCTGCCATTTGCCGGCTGCCAGCACAATTGGATCGCTGATCACCCAGGCCTCGCCACCAACCCCAAACGAGCCAGTGAACTGGTTGGTCGCAGTGCCTTTTTGCTGCAGCACAAATCCTCGACTGCCTCCTCCCAGGTGGTTGCCGAAGATGTCGGCGTAGACAGCCTGTGTGGGACCGGGCCGCACCCAGCATTCGACTGCAAATGCGTCGCCGAGATCCAGGATCGCGCCACTGTCCACATAGTCTCCGTCGCCATCCAACGAGACACACTGCCCGGTATGCCCAGCGATGAAGGTTGGATCACCGACCAGGCTGCCATGGCGTTTTTTCCCAGAGCTGTCCTTCGCGTCGCCGTCGAACCGGTACTCGAGCACCAGTTGGGAAGCCCCGCCGGACCGCTTCTCGGAATCCTGCTGCCATTTCCGAGCATACTGGTCGATGTAAGCCAGCACGCCGTCGACCTCGCCGGCCATCGGTTCCCGCGACCAGGCTCTCTGGATGGCCCGTCGAACACGTTGCCGGCGATCGGGTTCCACGGCAATCAGGTGCCGCGACAACGACTGGGCCTGTTGGTGTATGAAGGGACTGTTCCTGAGGTACAGCGCCTGCAGAGCCTTCGCCGTATTTTTGCGGCGGGGGGTGGGTCTCGAGGTGTCAGGACCATCAAAGAGGGTCAGGAACGGGTGCCGCTGCAACCGCTGTGTCATCAGGTACACGCTTCGGTGAGACGACTCGTAGACCGCCTTGAAGGGACCATGCTGGCTGAATTGCCAATTCGATTCCGGCGGAAACGGGTGGGGGCCAGGACGGTCCAACTTCAACGTACCGGCCACCTGCATGACACCGTCGCGGATCGACTCGGCATCCCGTCGCCGTCGATCAAATCGCCAGTACCAGAGGTTGGTCGGATCGATCGCCAGCGATTTCTGCCGACTGACGCTCGACAACCGCCATGTTTTTGATGACAGGATCAGCCTGTGCATGTGCTTGACCGACCAGCCATTGTCGATGAACTGGCGAGCCAGCCAGTCGAGCAGTTCCGGATGTGTCGGTGCCGAACCTCCCAGGCCAAAGTCGTCGGAGGTGCTGACGATTCCCTTGCCGAAGTGAAACTGCCAGATGTAATTCACCGCCACCCGTGGTGTGAGCGGGTTGTCCGGACTGGTCAACCACCGGGCCAGTTCCAAGCGACCGCTCTGACCATCGGGAATCTCGAGTTGTTGACCACCAGCCAGCCGTAAGGGAACCCCGCGACGCACCAGCGGTCCCGGGTCGAACGGATCGCCGGCCACCTGGACATGGGCATCTCGCGGTTCGGCCTCGCGCATGGCGTAGGCCCGCTCGAGCCCCGCCAACCGTTCGGCCCCTTTCAGATCGTTCCAGAGCTTCCGAACGCTGTTGTCCAGCCGGGACACCTCCTCGCGAATTCGAATGTCCTGGTCATCGATACTGGTCCGCAAGGCGACGTCGAATTCTCCACGGCCACGGAGCTCATGGTATCGCCGGACATCTTTGGCCAATCGTTGACGCTTGCGATCCAGATCTTTCTGGGCCGCGTGGTTGGCCAGCGTCCGGGCGATCGTGGCTCGCAGACCCTCGATTCCCCGCCGATGCTCAATCGGCAACCCGGCCCACCCGGCCGGCGACACCAGCAGGACCGATTCCCCGGCCGAGAATCCTGGCAATTCCGAACCACTGAACGGATAGCGACTACTGGCAAAGATGCCGTAAAGGCCGTAATAGTCGGCCGTCGAAATCGGTTCGACCTTGTGGTCATGGCAACGTGAACATCGGATGGTCATTCCGAGAATCGACCGGCCGATCGTGTCGATCGTGTCCTCGATGATCAATTCGGGGTGGTAGTGCTTGAAGATGCCATTGCGAATCGACAACGCCAGGAATCCCGTCGCGATCACCCGCTCACCAAACCGGTCACCCGGCTCCCGGGCAGCGATCAGGTCACCGGCAATCTGTTCGCGAATGAACTCGTCGTATGGCTTGTCGGCCCGGAACGAGTCGATGACGTAATCCCGGTAGAGTCGGGCCGCAGGAATCGGGCAGTCGACGCTGCCCCCCTGGGTGTCCGCGTAACGGGCCAGGTCCAACCAGTGACGGCCCCAGCGTTCGCCATATTGCGGCGAGTCGAGCAACCGGTCGATCAGTTTCCGGTAGGCCTCCTCAGACGGGTTGCCGGTGAACGCCTGGACCTCTTTCCAGCCCGGTGGCAAGCCAAGCAGGTCGTAGTAGACCCGGCGGATCAACGTCGACGGATCGGCCTGGCCGACCGGCACCAGGCCCCGGTTCTTCAATCGCGATACCACGAACCGATCGATCGGATTCTTTGACCAGCCGCCGGGGTCCTCGGGTGGCTCCAACGGCCGTATCGGCTGAAACGACCAGTGCGTCGCAGCATCGGAAAGGTCCCCCACGGGCGTGGCGGACGGCCAGTGTGCCCCCTCGCGGATCCAACGCTCCAGGTTCCGGATCTCATCCCGGGGCAGCTTGCCGCCGGGTGGCATCTTGAGGCCATCACCGGAATGCCGCACAGCCCTGATCAGCAGGCTGGCCTCCGGCTTGCCCTCGACAACGGCCGGACCGCTCTTGCCTCCGCGAAACACCGCCTTTCGAGAATCCAGCCGAAGCCCCCGGCCACTCTTCACCGAGCCATGACATCGCAGGCAACGTCGGATCAGCAGCGGGCGAATCCGGGACTCGAAAAACGCGGTTGACCGGGGATCGGCCCGCTCGGCGCCAAGAACCGCAACCGGCGCGGGAACCAGCAGCGCCAGGGACAACAGGTGATACCGCAACATCATAGGACCAACCGGTTTCACCAAAATCTGAGCGACAACCTGAGGATCTCATTCTAACAAATTGCCATTCGCAGTTCGTGAACAGTCACTCGCACATCCATTTTGCTTGTCCCTCGATCGGTGACGAGCGAGAGAACGCCGACCGGAACATCCACAACGTCGGTTGGCGTCACCTAGGATCCGGTCTTCTTCGAATTGATCTTCTTTTGCCTTGGTGGTACCGGCAACCGGGGCGTGAACGCTCCGCGGTAGTCTCGGCTCCAATGGCACCCGGAAATGAAGGGCTGCACTCGTCCCCGATCGTCGAGTTTGACCGCCTGGAATGCGGTGAACAGTGTTCCATCGGAGAACTGCACCGTGTTGGCCTCGGCCAGCGCATTGGAGATCGGCACGTCGTCTCTCAACACAACCTCGTCGCTCCACGTCTTTCCCATGTCCCTGGTGAATCGTGCTCGCACTCCATAGGGAACCGCTCCCCGTCGCTGGTACGAACAGACGACTGCACCGTCGGAAAGCTTCCAGGGCAGTGGGTGCTTTGCGTTGATGGGAGTCTTGGTCACCTTCGACCAGGTGCGACCACCGTCCATCGACGACACGGCATACGCCGGGCTGCCCAACCCGGTTCGAATCATCAGGAAAATCCGCCCGTCACCGTCGATCACCGGAAATGTCTCGGAGAATCCCGTGGCCAATGGTGACAGTGACCCATCTGCAGCTCGCACTGCTTTCCAGTTTTCTCCGTCGTCATCGGACCGAATGCAGTAGACGTGACTCCGCCCCAGCGTCATCCCGACTCCCTTGGTCTTGGGATCCACCGACCGATCATCCTTGCCGTAGCCATAGGCCAGGAAGACGAGCCCCCCGTCATCGAATCGTCGCAGGGGGCCGCGAGCCACGAAATGGGCAAAGAACGGCAGTTGTTTGTGGATCTCGCGTTTTCGCCACGTCTTGCCTCCATCGACGGATGTCTTTTGCCAGAGATCGTGAATGATCGCACAGTAGTCGTTGGCGGCCCCCAGGTCCCAGACGTGATACCCCTTTTGCTGCAGCGACTTGATCCTGGTCCTCGGATAACGAATCCAGCCACTGGACCCCAATTCCATGACCGTTCCGTTGGGCAATGTCACTCGATTGCGTTTCAGGGCCGGGGGTTTTTGTTTCGTGATCGACCAGGTCCGCCCACGGTCATCAGAGATCATCACCACCAACGAGACCCGCGGGGCATACGCATCGGTGTTGGCTTCCTCGTCGGGAAAAAACACCTGGACCGGCAGCCACAACCGGTCGTTCTTGTCCACGTGCACATGCCCCTTGCTGAAACTCCCGTATTTTCCACCGTAGGTCGCTCCATGCAGGATGTCGACTTCGACCTTCCAGCCTTCACCACCGACAGCCAGCAAACACGGGACCAATACCAACGGCACTGTCCACGCCAGGATCTTCTGCAACAACGAATCTCTCATGAGATACATGCTCCGGGTTCTCGGTGTGTCCCAGGGCCAGTCTACCTTGCTGTGCGGTTGTCACCACCACACGAGCACGCAAACATGCACGACAGTTTCTCGTCGACGAACCACGCCGACCGGAAAACACGTCGCCCCCCGATCCCGCCCATCCGGATGTTGAATCCATGCCGATCAAGGTTGCCGCCATCCTGACCTGTTTTCGACACAGGTCTCACGCCAATGTCATCCTCGAGAACTTCCTGGAGCCCTACCTGTTCCGGGGCAAAAGATTGGACCCTCGAAAAGAATTCCGCGTGGTTTCGATGTACGTCGACCAGTTCCCCAAAGTCGACATGGCCCGGGGCGTCGCGCGTGACTACAAGATCAAGATCCAGCCCACCATCACCAAGGCTCTCTGCCAGGGTGGCCGGCAACTGGCGGTCGATGCGGTGTTGTCGATCGGGGAACACGGGACCTACTCGTTCAACCGCCTCGGACAAAAACGCTATCCGCGCAAGCGATTCTTCGACGAGATCGCCCAGGTGATCGGCAACAGCGGCCGAACGATCCCCGTTTTCAACGACAAGCACCTCTGCTACCGCTTCGACTGGGCCAGGCAGATGTACGAAACCGCAAGGGAATTGAACATCCCACTGATGGCGGGCAGTTCCTGCCCGCTGGCCCAACGACAGCCACCGATCGAGTTGCCACGCGACGCCCGGATTGCCGAGGCCGTCTCGATTCACGGTGGACCACTGGAAGCTTACGGATTCCACGCACTGGAGGTCCTGCAGTCGTTTGTCGAGGCGCGAGCCGGCGGAGAAACCGGAATCGTCAGTGTCGAGTACCTGCGTGGCCGACAACTGTGGAACGCGGCTCGCCAGGGACGCTGGTCGTTGAAACTCGCCGAGGCCGCGATGCGAGCCGAACTGGGAACAGTTCCACGATCGATTCAACAGGTTCCCGGCGAGACCCGGGTCGACTCCGATGGGCTGTTGATTGAATACGCCGACGGCCTGAAAGCCACGATGCTCAACATCGGCAAGAACGACACCCGCTGGAACTTTGCCTGCCGCCTGGTGGGTGAACGTCAGCCCCGCAGCACGGCCTTGAACGTCGGCCCCTGGAAAAACCGAAACCTGTTCAAGGCACTCGTCCATTCGATCCAGGACCACTTCCGCAACGGTCGCTCTCCCTACCCGCTCGAGCGAACGCTGATGACCACCGGGTTGACCGACGCGATGATGCGGGCGGCCGTCCATCCCGGACGATCGCTCGAAACACCCGAACTGCACTTCGCCTACAAACCACGGTCGTTCAAGGCCTTGCGAGAAAACGGAGCCAGTTGGAAGATCATCACCGATGCCATGCCCGAACCTCGGGGCATCGACAACTCCTGAGGGTGAACCACGCCGGGGCAATTTCGACGGCTCACCGGATTCTGTCGACGTTGTCACACGCAAAACGGTAAACAACGTGTTTCCAGCCGATGACCAATCCCGATTCTCCAATACTTCCAACTGCGCCAGTTAGCCATGAGCCAACTCGATCTCTCAACAGAATTTTCCGCCATCAAAGCAGACGCTGAAATACTCGCCGGTGGTTTGATGGACATTCCCCAGCGGGCCACGGTGCTCAACGAGATCTACCTCGATTCCGGATGCAATCACACCTTTCCACAGATTGCCCTCCATGGAGCCCTGTGGGCATTTGGTTTCTTCGAGGTCGGTGGCCGGCTGGGACGGCTGATCGCCAGGAGATACTTCTACAATTCCAAGGAACGTGCCTACCGGCTTGGAATCCTGCAGACGTTCGCTGAGGATTTTCGCCGGATCAACCGCCTGGTCTGTATCGACACGTACACCAACTACCACTTCAGCAAGCGATTTGGCCGCGAGTCGGGAGCCGACCAGTTGATTCATCCCGACCTGCTTGCGGAACTCAACCGGGTTCACGAATGCTCCGCAGCCGGCCGGACGATGAGCCCCGACGAGAAACAGGAAGTGTTTCGACAGTCGTTCATTTGGGAGCAGGAACTCACGGTGGCTCCCGGTGTCAAGAACGCCATCGAGGCCTTTGACTGCCCGTTCATGCGTGGCCTGTGTACGAAACCGATCGTCCGTTTTTCGTTTTTTCCACGGTGGCGTTTCCTGTGGTTCCGGAATTTCTACAACAAGGACGAACGAATCAACAAGGGGCTGCAAACCTATGACTACGCACGGTCCGCCGGTTGGGACCAGGTCGCAGAGAGCACCCGCAAATACGGCCTGTTGAGCGAGGCCGCGCTGACCAACCCGCGGGAGCACTTCCGCGGTCTCAAGCAACGGCTCCTGCAGAATGCAGGCTGACAACACGCCTCGATCCAACACGGGAAGCCGCGACCAGGCCGACGATGGTCGAGGCAGTCACCCCGCAGCTTACCGCCGGGGCCGAGGGGACCTGGGGGAGTTCACGGTGGCGCCCGATTCGATCGGATTCCTCCGGTCGTTACTCCATCCAATCCAGCCGTCACTGTAGAGCGATGTGTTTGGGACGCCGATCACCCGAGAAAATGTCAGCACTTCGGCCGCCCGCCATCCGCCGCCGCACATGAACGTGAGGTGTTTGTCGGTGCTGATCCCCGCCTGCTTCCAGAGTGCGACGATCTCGTCGGCGTTCCGCATCGTGTTGTCGATGTTGCGATAGGGTGTCAGCGAGTTCGCACCGGTGAAACCGGCCTGTCCATAAGTGGAGCCGGGTATTCGCCCCTTGCGGAAATGGTACTTGTAACCGGATGTCTTGCCGGTGAACTCGGCCCAGGTACGGGTGTCGACCAGCTTGAAGTTGCCGGGCTTGAGCAGCCGGGCCTTCACTCGCCTGGTGTCATCAATCAACGCCGGACGCCTGGGAATCCTGACGCCGAACGACTTCACCTTCGGTGCCGGGTGACTCCTGGTCTCCACGACGTACCCGGCAGCCTTCCAGGCAGCGAAGCCGCCATTGAGCACTCGGACATCAGCGACACCCATGTACTGCAGGACGATCGCCAGTCGAAAACCGGCTGTCGGGTCCTTGCCGGAGATGATGACGGTGTCGTCGGCCTGGAACCCGTATCGGGTGGCAAATCGCTTGAGCACGTCCGGGTTGCCGAGTTTCCAGGATGGCGGCGGCTCGAAGTGGTCTGTGTTGACATGAAAGCTACGGGGAACATGTCCCTTCGAGTAGGACGCGGCCGCGCCGCCCCAACTGACTTCCACGAACTTGACCCGTTTTGCGTCAGCAAACGTCTCCGGCAAGTGTCCATCCAGCAGCCGCTTCACGATCGATGCAGGCACCAGCATCTGGAAGTTCTTGTACCGCACCAACGGCCTGTTCTTGTCCGCGGCCCAGTCCTTGAGATCAAAGGAATAGAGCTTCCGGAAACCGACTTTTCGTAGATAAGCAGACACCCGACGCCAATCTCGTTGGTCTGTGCTGCAAAGCACGATGTGCTTGTCGGGGTCAATTCCCTTCGTGCGGAGTGCTGTCGCCAATCTCTCCGTCTTGTCCTTTTGAGCACTCTCAAGCCAACTGGCCGGAAAGTCGACCGCACCGGGAATGTGGCCACCTCGCTTCACCCCGTTCAACGCCCAGCCATTGAAAGCGTCCGTTGCCCGCGTGTCGACGAGAATCCACTCGTCGTCCTTCTGAACCTTCACGATCTCGGCGATCGACAGTTTCGGTTCGCTCGGCAAGTCGTCTTCTGCCGACGCATGGTTGTCAGGCGAAAGCCACCCCGACAGCACCAACCCAACCGCCGCTGAAACGAGAAGCACCAGACGAATGCGTTTGCCCAATGAGATCACCAGAAAACACAACATCGTCACATCCGAAAACGGGGGGAATCACCTGATGCTCGTCTTCGCAGGTTACGACGAGACCACCAACAGTGTCGAGGTCACGAAGAACACTCCGCAACGTGCCGATCTTCAGATCCCGGTTACCGTCCATGGCAACCGGAAACTGCAGCAGAGTGCGATCGGCTGAGCCTCGTTGTCCAGCGGCATCAGCCGGCGGCAGACTCAGCACACTTCCGTGACATATTTCAGGTCGTTGTGTATCGTTGCCGCCCAGCATGTACAATCCACCTGCACGTTTTGGCAGGGTGACGTCTGGACACCGCCCCGGGAAACAGGGACAGTTCCATGCTGCGGATTTTCGGCTCAGAGTCGAAGCTGTGCGACGGGTTGTCTCGGCGTGACCTGCTGCAGGTCGGTGGACTGGGCACGTTGGGACTGAATGTCGCCGACTGGTTCGGTCTTCAGGAAACGCAAGCGGCCACCGCAGGCCAGTCGGCGGGTTTCGGCAAGGCAAAGGCATGCATCCTGGTCTTCCTGACCGGTTCTCCTCCGCAGCACGAGACCTTCGACCCGAAACCGTTGGCGCCGGCCGAAATCCAGGGGGAGATGCAGGCCATTTCCAGCAGCGTGCCGGGACTGAGCCTCTGCGAACGAATCCCCCAGCACGCCAAGATCATGGACCGCGTGACGGTGGTGCGTTCCATGACGCACCCGTTTCCCCTGCACGGGGTCGGCTACGTGACATCGGCGATGCCGATGACCAGTGCCGAACTCAACTCGCTGCCACGCGACACCCGACAACGACCTTACATCGGGTCGGTTGTCGATTACCTCGACGAACAGAAATCCGGTGACGCGATCAGCCGGATCCCCAGGAACATCGGCCTGCCCTGGCTGTTCGGGAGCCGATCGGGCAAGTACGGCACCGGCAGTTCCAAGCGGCTCTCCGGGCCATATGCCTCCTTCCTGGGTGCCGGCTACGATCCGATCTGGACCGACTTCGACGGCAAGGGAACCCGTGTCGTCCCGAAACTCAACGCCGACACGCAGACCGAAAAGGTCTACGACCCGTTCGGTGGCGTGGAACCGGGTGGGAAGTTCGGGCTGGGCGACGCCTGCCAACTCCCCGAAGGCATGACTCGAAAGCGATTCGATGTCCGCCGTTCTCTGCTGCAACAGTTTGACCGGGCCCGCACCTCGCTCGACAGCCACCAGAACGTGCGTGTCTTCAACAAGCACCAGCAACGGGCGTATTCCCTGCTGACGACCAGCGAAATGCGCGAGGCAATCGACATCCAACGGGAACCCGCCAAGGTCCGTGCCCGATACGGGATGACGCTGTTCGGCCAGTCCCTGCTGGCCGCCCGCCGCCTGGTGGAAGCGGGCAGCCGATTCGTATCGGTCTACTGGGACCCGTACGGCCTTTTCGGCGCGTCATGCTGGGACACGCACTCCAACCACTTCCCGCGTCTGAAGGACTACCTGCTGCCGGTCTACGACGAGTCGTTCCCCAACTTCATCCTCGATCTCGATGAACGCGGGCTGCTCGACGAAACCGCCGTGCTATGCATCAGCGAGCATGGTCGCACTCCGAAAATCGACTCCGGCCCCAAGGGAGCCGCACGGCACCACTGGTCGCGGGCGTACTCGGCCGTCTACGCGGGGGGTGGCTTCGCACGAGGCAAGGTCGTCGGCCGGACCGATTCGATCGCGGGAGATGTCGAGAACACGCCCGTCTCGCCGAAGGATGTCCTGGCCACGACGTTCCACCTGCTGGGAATCGACCCGCACACGACGTTGCCCGACCACGCCGGGCAACCTCAACCGATCGCGGGCGACGGCCAGGTTCGCCACGAATTGACGGGTTGAATCCCGATCCAACGCAAAAAGCCGAGGCATTGCGCCTCGGCTTTCTGACATGCCGCCCAGGTCGATTTGAGTTCGATCCGGGACTTCAAGTAGCGGGGGCAGGATTCGAACCTGCGACCTCGAGGTTATGAGCCTCGCG